>NZ_JBHSGN010000083.1:0-21738 GCF_042654545.1 Dysgonomonas termitidis | reverse complement strand
TTGGTACATGGGGTCAATTTAGACTGGCACGAGGGGGCAACGCTCACTGGATTTTCCAATATCTAGGAAATGAAGATGAAATGCTGTTGAGTTATCAGTTTAAAGAACAAGTTAAGATTTTTCGGTCTAAAAATGGTAGGAATATATCAGCTGTCACGGCAGACTGCTATAAGCTTACACACAGGCGTATTAACGAATTCTTACTTAAAAAATATAAGAAGAAAGATATAATTATTCAGGATATTGATCTGGTATTTCTAGAGCATTTTTATACTTATCTGAGAAAAGAATATAACTGTAGTAATAATACATCAATCAAGTATATGAAACGATTTGCAGCTATTTTGAATTTTGCAGAGAAAATTGGACTATTAAAGATTAACCCATTTAAACTTTTTCGGTTTCATATAGAGAAGAAGTATCCCCTTTACCTCACCGAAGATGAGGTGAATTTAATTACTCATAAAATCTTTCTGACAGATCGGTTAAATAGGATTAGGGATGTTTTTGTGTTTTGTTGCTGGACAGGTCTATCCTACAGAGATGTTTGTAACTTAAAAATTTCTGATATTCAATTCCGCAATAAACAATATTGGCTCATTATCGTCAGGCAAAAAACCAATAACATATCACAAATACCATTATTAGATGTTCCTTTGAAAATATTAGAAAAGTACCATCCGGACTTCCATGAATATCCTTGTGAGAAGCCTTTATTTTCAATATCAAGCAATCAGAGGACCAATGAGTACCTGAAAGAAATCACAAATCTCTGCGGTATTCGGAAGAACATCAGCTTTCACGTAGCAAGACACACATTTGCCACACTGGCACTTAACAAAGGCGTATCATTGGAATCTGTAAGTAAAATCCTTGGGCATACAAATATCAGAACCACGATGATTTATGCGAATGTTACTAATCAAAAGATTGAATCGGAAATGAAGAAAATGAGGAATTGAGTAATTGAGTAATAATAACATTTAAATGCTATTATAAAAGCCTCTATTGTATATGTTGAAATGATATAATCCAAATAACAAAATAGACAAGACTTTTGAAGCCCTGTCTATTTTATTTAGAGTTATCAGTAAAATTAATATTACATCCTTCTACCTTTTTTTCTAGAGGGAGGATCGACTTGAATTTTGCGCCTTTGCTCTTTTTCAGGCATTGTTACAAATACTTTATTCTCGTCTTGTATCATCTTCGAAAGCCGATCCTCTATATCATCCCATGAATATGATTTCTCTGTTAGGTGAATTGGCTCATCAAATTTTATATCTTCGTAATAAGTCAATCCTTTTAATGCCCTAATAGAATTTGTTTGAGAATATTTTAATTCAAAAGCTTCCAGCATATCACCTAAAGACATTTTTGTAGACAGGTAGGCTATGTCAACGAAATCTTTCAAACGTGTTCCATTATCCGCAATAGCCAGTAGTTTCATTGCGGCAATATCTTCAATATCATAGAAGCGTATACCATCTTCGACAAAACGTGAACTAACATCCCTATAATCATGTCGAAGAAAGTCTAATTTAACACCATCTACCTCACCTTTTAATGTGTAATCTTCCATATAGCTTCCTTTGAAACCATAGTTATTTTGAAGATATTTTTCTAATTTAGAAGAATCAAATCCAGCTGTTGTAAATAAATCTAAATCTATACTTATTCGATGCCCCATTATCAACGCTAAAGCGGTACCTCCAGCTAAACAGAAATCACTAAAAGTAACATCGGACATGATATTTTTTAGGAGTTCAAGAGTTTCATCCTTGACTGTTTTCGTATATAACATTTTAGTTCCTCCTTCTTTAATTTAAATATGGAACAAACAAAAGCAATTTCTTTGTCAGAAAGAATTTTTACTTCGTTTTTTATTATATCCCTTACACCATCTATACCTCCATAAAGATTAAATATGGCATAAAAGTCATTATTCCATCCGCGTTCAATGACCCTTTGAACTACAGTGTCCCGCATATACTGCCAGTCAAAATTCTCAAGGTCATACTCCCATAAAAGGCTTGAATTGATCCTAGGTTCTTCTTTTAATTTTTCTTTCCAATCTGACCACATAACCATGTAATTACTTCTTATACAAAGATAAAGAATAACGCCGAGAAATTCTATTATTAAAAGTCAAACTTAATCATTAATCTTATTTAATTTAATAATCTGAAGCTTTTAAGGTTGTTATGCTGAATGTTTTTTATGTCCATATATTTTTATTAATTTATTTCTGTTTTCTATTTATTGTTTAGCACATCTTCGATTACCTCTTGAAGAGGCAAAGAAATGCCTTCTGGTGCAGAAGCCTCAATACATGTGCTCCTTATACTCTGTTTAAAAGCATAAACTGTTTCAATAATATTTTCTCCAATATGAAATTGATGATTTGTTCGTTTCACTTCCTGGATCTCTTTTCTTGGATCTAGAATATAATCCTTTGTTTGAAGAAGTTTGAGTATTTGTCTTGTCCTGAAAATGGTTGACAATAAAAAGTGTAAACCAATGGACGGACAAAAGAAGAAACGAGGGGTTACGATTCCCCGGTTATTAAGACAAGCGATCATTCAGGATTATCTGAGTGGTAGGAAAAGCTCCTATATGTTAAGTATAGAGTATGGTGTCGATCAAAAGAACATAAATAAGATGGTTCACCGTTATCAACAGAAAAATGGCACTATCTTAGCAGAAAGTATTACAACACCGATTATGGGTCGTAAAAAGAAACAGCAGGAAGATTTATCCCTTAAGTTAGAAAATGAAGAATTGAGACGTCAATTGAAGCTGGCACAACTCAAGCTTGAAGGTTATCAGATCATGGGTGATATTCTACAAGAGGAGTATGGTGTTGACTTGTTAAAAAAGTCCGAAGCCAAACAGTCTTCCGACTTAAAGAACGATACGCAGAAGTAGGCTTGGATACTTTATGCGGATTGTTTGGCTATACAAGGCAGGCATATAACAAGCAATTGAATAAAAACGCGCGGAAGGCTCTGGATGAAGGTTTTATTATCAGTCAGGTAAGATTAATCCGCAAGGATATGCCTCGTTTGGGTTGTAAGAAAATCCATTACCTGTTGAAAGAAAAAGGAATAGATATAGGCAGAGATATTTTATATGATATTCTTCGAAATAACAGGATGCTGATCAAAAGAAAGAAAAAGTATGCTGTAACTACCAACTCTAAACATTGGATGAAGAAATATCCAAACCTGATCAGAGGCTTTAGTTTTAGTGGCCCTAACCAATTATGGGTAAGTGACATTACTTATATACCTATTAACAATAGCTTTGTTTATCTTTCACTGATAACAGATGTTTATTCTCATCTGATTGTAGGCTACAGGTTATCACTGACTTTAGAGCGTGACGGGGCTGTAGGAGCCCTGAAAATGGCACTGGAGCATATTCCATGTGAAGATCGAATCGGGCTAATCCATCACTCAGATAGAGGAGTTCAGTATTGTAGCCATGAATATGTAAGATTATTGAAAGAAAACAGCATTCGAATCAGTATGACTGAAAACGGAGACCCTTATCAAAATGCAGTAGCAGAAAGGATAAATGGTATCTTAAAAGACGAATGGCTGGATCATGAGCATTACATATGCTTTGAAGATCTCAGCAATAGGATAGATGAAATTATATCTATTTACAACCATCATAGACCTCATTTGAGCTGCGATATGAAAACTCCGGTTCAGTCATATAACCTGACCGGACAAATAAAAAGACGCTGGAAGAAGAGAAACTATCAGACAAATAAAATATCTTTATCAACGAAGTTGTAAACTTATAGCAGGACTATTAAAATGGAATACAAACTAACTAATTATTATTCATAATCTGTAAACTATTTTCAGGACAAGATACGATGATGTCTATGACATTTTTTATTTCCATATCTATAAATACTATTACTCATTTCTTCTCTGATTTGATCCAAGCCTTTCTTTTTACCTTTTTGAATCCAATTGATAAGTTCATCCTCAAAGAAGAATAATTTTTCACCTTTCTTATAGCACGGTATCAATCCTTTTCTAGCTAAAGAGTAGATTGTCGATTTAGCTTCTTGAATAATCCGACATGCTTCATCTATTCCTATTGGCATCCGTTTTTCAATGTTGTGGGATTCCGTTTTGATAAGTAAGATTTTAAGCTGATCTACAGTCTTGATCAGATGAGCTATCGCTTCGTGATATATTAATAATGAAATGTTTCTCCTCTTTGGCGAATGTCCTTTCACAAAACAGTGAAGGTTTTCGATAGCAGGGGAGAATTCTATTAATTGAAATTTGATTATAAACAGCTGTATATTAATGCATAATCATTCAAATGTATTGATAAGGACAACTGAAGGATATCTGCAATGAACAAGATTCAGTAAGATAATTCTTATATTATTTATTTGTCTTTTTTGCTCTTACTTCCAATTTATTCTTTCTTCTTTGTACGCATGAACTTTTCAGTTTCCTAATTTGTACAATGCTACTTGAAGAGATCTAAATCGAACTATTGTTATTTTAATATTATGTATTGAAAATCTATTGTTGTATTCTTAATCATTAGAAAAAGAAAATGCTAAAGTCAATCTCTTTGATCTAAAGAAAAGATCACTTTTAGGTTTAGCTCTCATATAGGATAGGATAGATTTGAAATGCAAGGGAGGTAATTATATCCTTTAGACCTTAACTAAATAATATAATTTGATATTCTGGTAATAATTAGGTCTTAAATTTTGAAACTAATTTTATGAATAATAGAATATTGTTTGGGTTATTTTATATATTTTTGTTTAAACTAGTATCTATTGGGGGTTAATGATATAATATAGAATTAAGTAGTGTATTTTAATAAGAAATAAAGGTACTTAATGTTCACTCAGAATTGATAATAATGACCGATATACATTCTAAAGAAACAAGAAGTTATAACATGAGCCAGGTAAAAGCTAGAGATACAAAGCCTGAGCTTATTGTTAGGCGGTTTCTATTCTCGAATAAGTTAAGATATAGGTTATATGATAAGAAGTTACAAGGAAAACCTGATATAGTATTACGAAAATATAAAACAATTATCTTTATACATGGCTGTTTTTGGCATGGACACGAAAATTGTAAATATTCAGCACTACCCAAAACAAGGACTGAATTCTGGAGTGATAAAATAGAGAGTAATAAAAAGAGAGATAAGAAAAATATTGATCAATTAAAGAGCGATGATTGGAATGTTTTAATTGTTTATGAGTGTGAGCTGAGAAAAGGTAGACAAGAACATACATTGAATAACATTCTAAGCAACATACAAAACCAATTTTAAATTGATTTTATGGTATGAAAAATAATACGGAAAAGAAACAAAATCAGAAAAAGTTAAAGGCTATAGATTTCTTTTGTTCTGGTGGCGGCATGAGTTATGGAATGCAAGAAGCCGGAATTGAAATTCTCGCTGGAATTGATTCTGATGAGAACTGTAAAATGACTTATGAAGCTAACATAAATGGTGCAAAATTTATTCATGCAGATGTATTTGATTTGAAAGAAAAAGAGCTTGAAAAAAATTTGTCTCTGAGAAAAAATGATGATGAGCTTGTCCTGATAGGCTGTAGTCCTTGTCAGTTCTGGAGTATAATTAATACGGATAAAACAAAGTCTGCTAAATCGAAAAATCTTTTAGTCGAATTCTCTCGTTTCGTTAAATATTTTCGTCCTGGATATGTCGTTGTTGAAAATGTACCAGGTGTTTTGAGAAGAAAAGAAGAAAGCGGATTAAATGAGTTTATTGAATGGCTCAAAGATAACGGTTATGAAAACCCTCATTTTAAAGTTCATAATGTAAACGATTATGGTGTTCCGCAAAGCCGCAAAAGGTTTACTTTAATAGCAACCCGTATTTCTCAGGATGAAGTTAAACCCCAGGAGTTAGACGGAAGAAGAGTTGTTGTAAAGGATGTTTTGGGAATAGAAAACGGTTTTGCCAGAATAGAGCCTGGGCATAAGGATAATTCAGATTTTCTGCATACAGTTCCCAATATCAGTGACATCAATAAAAAGAGACTGAAAAAAGTAAAAAAGGATGGAGGTAACAGATTGGGATTCGCGAATGATCTGGAATTACAATTGAAGTGTTTTGAGGGGAAAAATGAATCTTTCAAGGATACCTTTGGGCGATTGTGGTGGAATAGGCCTGCACCAACTATTACAACCAAATTTTTCAGTATCTCTAACGGGAGATTTGTACATCCAGAAGAAGATAGAGCTTTATCTATAAGAGAGGGAGCTACATTGCAGTCGTTCCCGTTAACCTATAAATTCAAAGGGACAAGTGTTGCAAATATCGCTAGAATGATTGGTAATGCAGTACCTCCTAAATATGCAACGGCTATTGGTAAGGCAATAATAAATAATCATAAATGGAAGTAACTTTCTCAATATCACCGCGTATATTATCTCATCTCGGAGAAGATCTGATAAAAAATGAGAGCATTGCTTTATTTGAGCTGATAAAAAACTCTTATGATGCTTGTGCGGAACATTGTATTATTGATTTTAACTTTCAAAATGGGAAATTAAGATCACTTACTATAGAAGATGATGGATTCGGTATGAGTAGTGAGATTATCGAAACGGTGTGGCTTGTAGTAGGAACTGATAACAAAAAGAAAAAGCTTGAACCGAACCAATGTGGGAGAATACCCTTAGGTGAAAAGGGCATCGGAAGACTAAGTATTCATAAGTTAGGAAATAAAATAACATTGATTTCCAAAGCAGAAGGAAGTAATGAAGTTGAATTAAACATTGACTGGAATAAACTCTCGAAAGCTAAAGATATTAACGACTTTTCCATAGAATTAATTGAAAATGTAAGACCAAAAACATTTTTAAATTCAACAGGAACCAAAATAATTGTAGAAGATCTTAAAACTGATTGGGATAGACGTCAACTTCGAGAAGTTCATCGAAATATTACTTCTCTTAATAGCCCATTTTCTGATGGAAATGATACATTTCGTGTTTTAGCAAAAAGTAATACAAATATTTTTGAAGGGTTGCCTGATTTTGAAGATATAAAAAATAGTGCTCTTTATTTTGGCCATTGTAGGATGCGTGGCGGAGAAATAGTTGACTTTAAATATAACTTTAAACCATGGAGTTCGCTTGACAGAGTTGATTCGGGAAGAAAGGTTGTATTGAAAGACTTACTTGATGAAGATAAAATAATTAAAAAATGGAATTCAGAAACAAGGGAATTTGAAGATATTGATTTGGATGAGAGCAAAGTAGGTACTATCGAATTTGATATAATAATTTTTGATACTGATGCACAGATTTTCAGTTATGTAAACGCTGAAAAGACAGCATTAAAAACTTATTTACGAGAAAACGGAGGAGTAAGAGTTTATAGAGATGGTGTAAGAGTTTACAATTATGGAGAAAGAGATAATGATTGGCTGGGTATTGATTTGAAAAGAGTCCATAGAGTTGGTGGAAATGTTAGTAATAATATAGTCATTGGTTCTGTGAAAATAAGAAGGGACTCCAGTACCGGACTTGTTGAAAAAACAAACAGAGAGGGGTTTATAGAAAATGAACATTATTTTGATTTTGTTGAAGCAGTAAACTATGCTCTCTCATTAATTGTTCGAGAAAGAAATACAGATAAAGCTTTACTCACAACCTTATATAAAAAGCATCGTTCTGTAGAGCCTGTATTATCTGACTTAAATGAAGTAATGACACTTATTGAAGCTAAAGTAGATAATAAAGAGGTTAAAGATGAAATCTTAAAATATTTGTACAGAGTCAATGATCAATACAAAGAAGTTAAGGAAGTACTCATAAAAAGTGCAAATGCCGGACTTAATTTGGGAATTGTAATACACGAACTAGATAAATTAATTGCTGAACTTACAGGCTGTATTGAACGAAATGATAAAGATAAAGCAATCCGAATATCTCTGTCTCTAGAGAAAATTATAAGAGGGTACTCTGCAATGCTGAAGAAATCAGATATTCGACTACATTCTTTAAGTGAAATTGTTTCAGTTGCTTTAGATAACTATGAGTTCCGATTTTTAGACCATTCGATTAAAATTATCTCAAATTGGAAGTCATCAAATTTAAACGCCTATTTGGCTAAGGCCGAATCAATATCAGTAGTTACTAATTTATTAGACAATGCAATTTTTTGGTTGAGTTACGCCAGGAAATCGGATAGGTATATTTCTGTGTACATTACTGATCAAATTAAAGGATATAATTCAATTATCGTTTCAGATAATGGTCCAGGATTTAATTTACCATTAGATGTTGCTGTAGAACCCTTCCAAACAGGAAAGCCTCATAATATTGGTTCCGGATTAGGACTTCACGTAGCTAAAGAAATGATGATCGCAATGAAAGGTAAATTATTATTAATATCAGATGAAAATGAGATTGATTTTCCAAAACCTATTAAGGATAATAAGGCTAATAAAGCAATTGTTTCTCTCTGCTTTCCAAAAGAAAAAAAATAAAGATATAAGAAAGAGTATGCTGCAAGAATTTATTACGAGTGCATTAGTTATTGATGATGATTTCGAAGAAGTTAAAGATCTGATCTCTTATTTAGAAGATGAAAAAGATATTTGGGCAAGGTATTTTTCTCCTTCCGATATAGAATCAAAAACAACTTCCTTTAATAACAGAAAAATTATTTTTCTTGATTTGTATCTGGATGACTCTAGAAGCAGCACAGACAATATTGCTGTAATTAGGAAATATTTTAAATCAATAATAGGTGAGAATTTTGGCACATATGGAATTGTTTTGTGGACAAAGCACACCAATCATTTTGAAGATTTTTGTGACAAAATTTTTCAAAAAAATAATCCCTTTACACTTCCTTTGTTTGTTATTCCTTTAGATAAAACAAAATATAAACGGCAAGGAGATTATCAGGGAGTTCTAGAGGAATTAGAGGGGAAATTGGAGAAAGATGTTGCGTCCTCATTTTTTGTTGAATGGAATAAGGCTGTAAAAATAGGCTCTGATAACACTATAACAACCTTATATAATTTGTTTGATACTAACGATAAAAAAAATAAACATTTAGAAGCGGTTTTATATTCTTTAGCATTGAATTTTACTGGAATACCAAAAAACAACATAGAGAACTATGATTTACAGAAGGATCTGGTAAAATCTTTGATGGATACATTGCAATTTAAAATAACGAGTTCTTATATTGGGGTTAAAGAGTTGTTTACACAACAGAATAAACTCAACTTTAATGAAACAACTGATGAAAAATCGAAAGTGTTTTCGAAGTTAAATTCACTTCTGCTACTAGATTTACAAAACTTGTCACAGAACTCTCCAATTCCAGGTAATGTGTATGAGATAACTGATGATAATTCACCACTTTATATAAAAGATCTGATCTATAAAAAGAATAATGAAGATATAGATACCCATACAGATTTTAAAGATTTGAAAAAGCGAAGGATATGTATAGAAATAACACCTCCTTGCGATTTTGCCCAAAACAAAAAACAGTCTCTTTCAAGAATTGTTGGAGGGTTACAAATGGATTTTAATAAAGAAATTTTGAAAGGAAATAATAGTCCATTTAAAACGGATAATTTTTACACTTTCTTATACCCCGTTAATATTGAGGGGTTTGAAAAGCCTCAGATGATAATCTTTGATTTTTATAGATTTCAGACAATTAACGAAAATGATTTAAAAAATAAAGATAAATTCAAAATAATTATGAAAACTAAAGATAAACTTTTTGCTGATATTCTTCAAAAGTTATCTTCACACACAGCCAGATTAGGCATAGCCGTTTTATATCCATAAAGATTATTTATATGGCAAAAAATTTTTACTCGATATTGAAAGATCTCCAGTCGACTCTTGCCGATGAGAGTATGGAGGAGTTATGTTCTATCATTAAAAATATAATATTCGACAAAAACAAGATTGCAGATCTTGCTAATACTCTAGCTCAGAGCGGAGATAAATTAAATTTTCCTAATCTCAATACCGCTGATATTCCGTCAACAGGAGGGCCTTCATCATTGTCGACTATAATTAGTCCTTTAATTCTTAAAGAGTATTTTGCTGTACCTAAATTAGGAATAATTGGAAGGCCTGCTGGAGGTATTGATGTTTTGGCTCAAATTCAAGGATATAATTTAAAGCTTTCTAAAGAGGAAATATATGAGATAATTGACAAAACACAATATTGTCATTTTATCTCTAATAATCACTTTGCTCCTTTAGACAGTAAACTTTTTAAATATAGGAGTGAAAATAATTTTAAGAATGTTCCCGGATTAGTAATAGCAAGCTTATTATCTAAAAAAGTAGCTGTTGACATCAAGAATGTATGTTTAGATATTCGATATTCCCATTTTGGTAATTTTGGCAGTTCTTTGGAGGAAGCCAGAAAGCTCTCCGATAATTTTAAGTTAGTAAGTAGTTTACTGGGAATAAACAGTACATTTTATTTTTCAGATAATACAAGATTGCTTCAGCCATATATAGGGAGAGGTGAATCTCTTCTGGCGATCCATGAATACTTCTTGGATACTAAGAATAATTGGCTAAATCATCACATTGAACATGATTGTAGAGAAATGGTTAGTACTCTTACAAATCATAAGATAGAATCACCTGAGTTAAAAAGTATAATTATAAAAAATTTTACGGAAAATATAGAATGTCAAGGAGGTAGTATTGATTCTTTTGAAAATGTTGTACAAAAGACGAGAGACTCACATATATATGAGTTCTCAGCTAACAAGTCAGGTATTCTTAGCATTGATATGATGAAAATGAGGGATACAATTGTTAAAATTCAAAACAAATATAGCGACAAAGATCATGAATTTCCAGACCCTTGTGGATTAATTTTTTTCAAAAATCAGAATGAACATATTTCAAAAAATGAAGCTGTATTGACATTCAGAGTTGTTGAGAATGATTTGGAATATTTTAAAAACGAATTAAATAAATTTATTATAATAGACTAGGAATGGATAAATACTGCTGCTTTAACTGTCCTAAAAAAGACTATACTGAAAAAGAATTGTTTGATAAATGTCCAAAATGTGGGATGAATTATGGTTTTCCCCTTGATTTACTTCCAACAGAGGTCAATGGATTTAAATTAGAAAAATCTATTGCAAGAGGTTTTTATGGAGCAACCTATATAGCAACTTCTAAAGAAAGAATACCTAAAAAGAGAGTATTAAAAATAATACCTAAAAAGATTTATGAATTATTTGGCAAGAACTTCGAAAATGAATGTAATCAACATTCACAACTTGATAATGAGCATATAGTTGAGATTCATGACTATTTTGATGAAGATGTTGATTTTAAAGGAACTGTTATTCCTTGTCATGTTTGTGTGCTTGATTATGTTGATGGAATCCCATTAAAAAAGGAGATGGATTCTGATATTTCTATTGAGAAATTGACTCAGATAGTTATAGATTTATTAGAAATTCTTGAGGTCTTAAAAAATAATGGTAAAAGTCACAATGATTTACACCCAGGAAATATTTTGGTTTCAACCCTTAGTCAAGGAACAAAACGAGTAGACCAAATTGATAATTCAATCAGATTAAAAGTTATAGACTTAAATTCGACTTCAGACGGAACACAAAGCTCCGAAACTAGATTAGGAGACATAAATTGGATTGGTAAGAGTATTCAGGACTTGTCTAAACGGTTTATTGCAAGAAAAGAAGAGAATAAAGAAGAATTAACTGATAAAGAAAGTCGAATACTTTCCCATTTTGAAAATTATGGTAAATTATTAAGTCAAAAAGTAACGAATACAAGACTTCCTAAGTTTGATGATCTTATTTATGATATAAAAAGCACTTATCGTCATGTTGTAGACCCATGGAATGAAACATTTTCTCTTAAAAGCTTTGATTATGCATACAATGCTCAATCGCTGAAACCCAATTATGTACCTGCTATATTTGTAGATCCTGACAATAAATTCTTTAATGAGTCAGTTAAAGCAGGTCCTCTTATTATTTATGGTATGAGAGGCTGTGGAAAAACCATTTTATTATTGGGATTAACTTTTTATTCTCGTATTAGTTCTTCAAATTCCGATCAATATTCAAACAAAGGGTCTAATGGAATTGTGAACAGAATCGTAAATGACGGGTTTATAGGATTGTATATTAATGCAAATAAGTTATTGGATGTCGTCGGTAAAAAAGATGAGGAAATATATAAGCCTTTGGAAAGGATATACTTAAGATTTTCCTTGGAGGCACTAAGAACTTTGAGAACGTTAAAAAAGATAGAGGATAATTCGGTTGTAGACCTTTATTTTGAAACCTTACTAAATGAAATAAATTCAAAAGTTAGTAATCTTAATTTATCTGCTATCAATTCTGATAAAGAGTTGGAAGATATTTTAATTAAGAAAATTAATTTGTTAGAGAAGAATGACGGGAATGAAATTTTAATTTCTACAGCCGCTCCTGCTGTATTTGAGGATCTCTCCACAGCTATTACAAGTTGTAGTCCTATATTATTAAATCATAAAATCTATTATTTATTAGACGATGTATCCACAAGATATCTAAACCAGGAAAATATAATACAGATTATCTCTACATTTATTTTTCAAAGTTCTAAATGTGCTTTTAAAATTACTACTGAAGCGCAGACATTAAATGCCATTCTTTTTTCTCCTGGTAATCAGGAAAAAACAAGGATAGGAAGAGACTTACAAACATTTGATTTGGGTAATTTGGTGAATGAACAAATTAGAAATAATAAAAATTTCGTCGTTGATATTTTGGAGAAGAGGAATAGACTTATTTCTAAAGATTCTAATAGTTACCCTCATCCTATATATCTTTTAGGGGATGTCTCTCTTAGAGAAATTGCACTAAATATAACCAAGACAGGTGCAAATAAGAAAAATAAAAAACAATTTTACCATGGTGTCACGATGCTTTCTAAAGTGTGTGTCGGAGATATTGGAGATATCATACATATTTATAACCTAATGTTAGAGGAATATAAAAATAATCCTCACACTCCGTTGAAAATAGAAATACAAAATAAAGTTTACCAAAATGTTAGTGCAAACAAGTTATTTGATTTAGATAGAAACAAGAATGACTTGAAAGATTTTGTTTTGACATTTGCCAAAGCTTCATATAAATTACTTTTGGAGTCTAAAGGTTCTGGAAGGCTTAGACAGTATAATTCTATTTATGTGAAGATTACTTCAGGAGACCAGGAATTTCAAATTGATAAATTACGGAGTTTGGTAGATGCTGGGATTTTCATATACGATGGTAGTCCTCTCGCTCCGAGAACGACTGGAAATGATACAAATCCGTTATTACAATTTAAATTAGCATTTAGAAAACTTTTAGGTTTGACCAACTTTATAGGTATTTCTCAATCGGATAGATTTGAATTAAGTGGCTCGGAATTGGAAACATGGCTAAGAAATCCTCAAGAGGGAGAAAAAATATTACTTAAAAATAAAATAATAGAGGATGTAGATTCTGATGAAGCCTCTTATGGTTTTAATGAAGTGACAAGAAATGCGGGATCTCAAGCTTCTTTAGATTTTGTCGACTCTAAAGAGGAAAATCGAGAAATTGAGAACTTCTTTATCTCCGAAAACAGGATCACTTTAGATAAATCGCTTTTTGATAGTAATGCAATAAATAATTTTCAACAATATGTGCTAGGAATAGGATTTGAAGATAGAACCTATGAATCTCTGATGAAAGTAATTAACCACTCGAATATCACTAAAATATATGCCATTAAGCATAAATTAGAAGAAGGGAGGTTTGATGACATAAAAAAGACTTTAATCCAATCGAAAAAAAATGTTGTATTTCTAGATATTGATGAAATTGAAAGTATCGATTTTTCTTTGAGAACAATAATTGATATTTCAGGTTTATCTAAATCAATGATATTTAGGTTGATCACAATGGCAAAGAATAACATTGATAAAATCGCTGTCCTTGAGACAGATGCAAAGATTTTATCTCCTTCTGATGAAGATTTGAAAGAGATTGTAGATAGACAGGAACAGGCGACGGAGGTTTTAAAAGCAGTAACAGAAAATATTGAATTAGGGGAACTGAAGCCTTATTCAATCGAAAGAATATACTCAACTGATACGGATGAATCTAACTCACGAGTAATACTTTGCTTTAGTTCTCCTAAATTTGAAAGGATGCTGACATTTCTTGACCAAAAACAATATGAGAAAATCTTAATTATTAATCCTATAAAAGAGGACTATAGAAGTAAGTTAGCTAGATTATCAGCAAAAGTAATTCAAGATAAATATTCATCTATAGAAACGGAAATAAGAGATATTGATACTGAAAATCAACATGAAGTTTTGAAAGTTATGACTATGTTTTATCAAAAATATTATTTGCAAGAAGGTTGCAATTTTGATATTGCTTTGACTGGATCTAAAGTTGAAACACTATGTGCTGGAATTTTTGCTACTAAAAATAAGATAAATAACTGTTGGTATATTAGACCACAAGAATGGAAATCAAATGCGTTCTCCTCTGGGACTTCAGATACCTATATTTATTCTATTATTACATTTGATCGAAGTTAGTGTAATTAATATAGTCGTTTCAATATATAAGAAAACAGGAAGGATTTATCAGGTTTTTGATAACGAGTAATTTAACCTACAAATGACTTATTTTATTATTATTTCCATATTAATATGAAAATAAATTTTTCAGTATCTTATGGTCTGGTGAATTTTTTCTAAGATTTCTGATTTTCATTGTTAGGTTATGCATTCTGTATCGATATAAATGGGATAATGAAAAAATAGAATTTCAGGATCCTTTTGTTTTTGTGAATTTTCTCGAAAAATTGAATCTAAACATCTAAACAAGTTATAATACTTAATATAAATTCTCATGGCATGACAATCTGATTATATATGAAATGAATTGTAGTCTTGTTAATACATGTGAAAGAGGATTATAAGACATCTTGCACTAATTTTATTCACATATCCAAGATTGTCTTTGTCAAAAAAGTAATTATTTTTTTTAGATACTCCAATAAACAAGGTTCACTTTCATAATAATTACACTATCTTTATCTCATTAAAACATCTCTTCTGCAAAACGTTGTAGAACACTACGTTGAGGTCATAGCCAATTCGTAGCCAAGCGATTTTGAAGGAAAACTAAATTGTTATAATATAGACGGTTATAAAGCAGGTTCTGCTGCCTTCATCCGCACTGAGAGCGACAAATTGAAGATTTCTTCTTTTTGTCGCTTTTTTTCATTCTTATAATTCCCTCTTTCCATATAGATAATTTTATTTAAACTTCATCAAATAAAATAAGGAGATAAGCGTAAAAAAGCATAAAGAATGCAAGACAAAATATATCTTTGTAATCAAATTAATGATGATTAGATATGAATATTACAATAAAATCACTAGAGGACATAGATCAGGCCGCGACCGAATTCGTAAAGGCGATGGGAGATAATACTGTTTTTGCATTCCGAGGCGAAATGGGCGCGGGAAAGACTACCTTTATCAAAGCCATCTGCGGGAAGTTGGGTGTGTCAGATACTATAAACAGTCCTACGTTTGCTATAGTCAACGAATACCGTTCCGATAGCGGGGAACTGATCTACCATTTCGACTTCTACCGGATCAACAAAGTGGAAGAGGCTTTCGATTTCGGCTACGAAGATTATTTCTACAGTGGCAGCCTTTGCTTTATCGAATGGCCCGAACTGATTGAGAACCTGTTGCCGACCGATACGGTGAATGTCAGTATCAAAGCGCTGGAAGATGGTAGCAGGAGTGTAGTAGTCGGCGCTTAATGTCCGGTTCTTTATAGAAGATAAGAAGGGGCAGGCTGTATAGTAGCCTGTCCCTTTGTATTGTAAGCTTTTCTTATATCACCGCAGCTTCCACTTTCTTGAGGAAGTCTTTTCGCATCTCATCCGTACCTGTGGAGGTATGTTCGCAATTGAGCCATGTGGCATTGTTGATACCTACCGAATAGAGCATGTTAGGAATAAAATAATCCTGAACGAAAGGCTTAAATGTTTCACCGGCACTCTCCGATGTTGTGATTACTGTAGTCCGTCCTATTTTAAGCAATGGAGTCCATCCATTCTCGTAGCTGAAAGCAAAGCCTTGGAGCAGCACTTTATCGAAAAAGCCTTTCAGTATTGCAGGCATTGTTCCCCACCAAATAGGATACATGAATATGATCTCTCCGGAATTCTTCAGCATTTCCTGATATTTCAATACAAGGGGGTCGATTGCTTTTCCCTGGTTATATACCGCGAGCTCCGCTTCTGAAAACGATGGATTGAATCCGTCTTTGGTAAGGTCTATTACCTGATATGCTTTGTTCTCTTGTTCGAATTTAGAAGTGATTGTGTCTAAAATAGCCTTGTTGAAGCTACCATGCCATGGATGGCTGAATACGATTGTTACCATTATCCTGTTTAAAATTTATTATATAGAGTTAATAGCCGATGCAGCTTAACCTGCAACATTGACCTTTATTCCTAATTCTTCGATACGCTTTGCGATTTCCTTTAATTTCTCCACGGAAACTTTCTCAAGGTTCTTTTCGGGTGTTTCCCTGTCGATTGTGTAAATCATCACTTCGCGCGGATTTGTTTCTTTTACCACTTGCAGCCATGCCGATATTTCCTCTTCTGTAGTATTGTCCACGGTTTTTCCGTCGTGACTGCCTGTTACAAACATTGTTTGCATAATAAAATTGCCGTTGAAACGCTTAAACAGTTCCTTTTGTTTCTCGACACTGTATTCCGGCGAGTTGGGGCGATCTATCAGGCGTATAGTTTCCAGTATCCCCGAATCGAGCTTGAGTATATTGTTGTCTACTTTTTCCAGCGCGTCAAAAACCTTTTGCTTTCCGGCATGCATGGCGTTGGACAGTACGCTGATCTTTGCTTTGGGGAAGTATTTGTCCCGTAATTCTATCGTATCGTCTATGATCCCCGCAAATTGAGGATGCATAGTCGGCTCTCCGTTTCCTGCGAAGGTGATAACGTCAATATCGGTATTTTCTTCCCGGAGACGGATCAGTTTATCTTCCAGCGCAGCCTTTACATTTTCGCGGCCGGGTAGTTTTGTTCTCGTTCTGAAATCTTTGTTGTATCCGCATTCACAGTAGATACAGTCGAATGAGCACAGCTTGCCGTCGTAGGGGAGGAGGTTCATCCCCAGCGAACTGCCCAGACGCCGGCTGTGTATAGGGCCGAAAACTATTTCGTGGAATAATATAGTTGACATTAGTTTACTTTGTCTTTAAATCTTTCTGCAAATTTACGGACTTTCTCCCTGTCGGATTCCATGTAGTCCGTTAATTCTTTGTAAACAATCTCTTCGGCAGCTTTCTCTATTTCGGGTTGTTCCAACCTGATTTTCAACGAGCCGCCATAGGTGAGTTGCATTCCCGATACGGATGCGATAAGTATAAGCCCGGAATTGTCCGTACAGACCTCCTGATCTGTATAATCTCTTATAAATCGTATGATCCCTTTCTTGACCCCGTCGACGAGAGACCCGTGATTGTAAGTTTCTGTATCTCCAGCAAAAGACTGGATATAAGCGGTTGCCGTGTAGTCGGGAAGCGCTATGGATATTTTGTACTGAAATCCGTTGTGTTCCTTTTCTATGTCTAGCCGGAAAGAGGGTTCGTTTACAGAACGTTCCATAATAAGTAAGTCCATCCTGTGAAATATTCCTTTGGGATAGTGGAATATACATTGCTGGAAGTCATTATGCAGATTATCGCTAAAATTGATTCTTATCTGGGGATTGAGGCAGGCTGTTTTTCGGAATACGGAACAAAGATATTCAAAATCGATATCCGTTGTCTTGAATATTTCGCTGTCGGGAATAAAATCGATAATAAGGTCTTCCCTCAGATAGCCTTCTTCTATACTAATTTCGAATAGATTGTTTTGGGATAAAAGCGTATGGATCTTTCCCCCGTTATATACTTCTATCTTTGCCGACCGGCTCAGGCCTAAAATCACAGCCAGATCCAGAATGTTTTTTTGTGTGCCGGGATTGCCTGCTTTCTTCAGAAGTCCGAGTTTTTTAATGAGGGAATCTACGTCTATGGCTGATGATGTGATATGAACCGTGCCGTCCGATGCCAGTTCGATATCCACCTCTTCCATTTTCGCTGAGGACATTAAATCGAGAATGAAATGTTCTATCATTGTGCAGATACCTTTTCCCTCTGTGCTGCCTGTGTACATTGCAGGGCGCAGACGAATGCTTTCTATCAGGGATGCCTCTCCCATATTGGTTTCTTTAAACTGGTTTTCCATCATCAATATTTTAAAAAAGTTGACAAATCTGACAATATTTACAGTAAATAGTTAGCAGCAAACAGTAAACAACCTGTAACTGTTAAAAGGTAATAAAGGTAAATCACTTTCGTAACAAACTGATAATAAACACATAAACCTATTTTTTAGAAATGGTGAGTAACAAATGGGTAACAAAAATGCGGAAAACAACATTCGCTAGGTAAGATTGATTGTGTAAAGATACATTTCTTTTCCGATATTAGCAACTACTATTCTTTTGCTTTCCGTGACATCATTATACAGGCAATAGCCGAGAGATAAAAAAAGATAATTGAAATAATCACACCGTATATATGTTGTCTATTATAGATTGTATTTAATAGATTTTATAAATTAAAAAAAACAATATCAAAACCATATGCTCATTATAAAATCCACATGGCGACTGTCTGTAGTTTATCCTGACTATTTTTTTTGCTCATAGATATTGTGGCCATCTACCGTATAAAAGTTTAAGGCATAAACATACTTAAATCGCCTCCACACTCGGCGGGAAAGTGGATATAATATAGGCAAA
This sequence comes from Dysgonomonas termitidis, assembly GCF_042654545.1. Lineage (GTDB taxonomy): Bacteria > Bacteroidota > Bacteroidia > Bacteroidales > Dysgonomonadaceae > Dysgonomonas > Dysgonomonas termitidis. Next base: position 2,784 of record NZ_JBHSGN010000083.1, on the reverse strand, counting down.
CGACTATGTATAAAGGCAATAAGTATATATGCCGTTAAAAACTGCCTGTAAAATGCGCACGGTCAGAAAGATATTACTATTTTTGTAAAAATTAAGGATTAAAAAAAAATTTGCCTATGGTATAAAGCGTAAAACTACGCACATTTTAAGATATATTGGAAAAAGCGTCTAGCTTGTATTCTGGTTCATGAAACTTCGACAATTTCAGCTCCACCAAGAGTAAAGCAATGATGCTCACGCTATGGCGTGGGCTTTACTCATTTATTTGGTGGACAGGTAGTCGAAGACCTCATGAACAGATAATTGTAGTTTTGTCCACGCTTTTTTTATGTGTGTATGTGAGATATACAAGCAGCAACATGCGGGACACATGTTTTTATAGATTAAAAAAAGACAATGCAAATTTAAAATTCTACAAAAAAAATGAATAAAGCGTTTTATGTATTCCGGTTGCTGCTCCTGGCAGGTGCGGCAACCGTATATTTCACCTCTTGCGGGAAGGATGAGCCGCAGAATATAGAGGTTACAAGCATTGAATTAAACAGTACAGCTATTTCGCTCGCAGTAGGGCTACAGAAAACTTTAACCGCAACTGTTTTGCCTGATGATGCAACGGATAAAACCCTAACATGGGAAAGCAGTAATACAACTGTCGCAAGCGTGGAAAACGGTGTGGTTACGGCTAAGGGTTCAGGCACGGCAACCATTACCGCAAAGGCAAGTAATAACCTAACCGCCACTTGCGAAATAATAGTTTTTGAAACTTCAAAATCGGAAGTTACTATTAACGGTGTTACATGGGCAACACGTAATGTCAATACTCCCGGCACTTTTGCAGCTAAACACGAAAGTACAGGGATGTTCTATCAGTGGGGTAAAAAAGTAGGTTGGTCGACATCCGCCCCGTATACATCCGCCCCGCAAGGAAATCAATGGGATGACAACATTTATACGGAAAGCGTAGTCTGGGAGGCCCTTAACGACCCTTGCCCGGCAGGATGGTGTATACCAACGAGAGACGAATTGCGCAGTCTTGGTGAGGGAATATGGACTGACGACTTTATTTGTAGCGGAGCAGTCGGACGGATATTCGGTACTGTACCCAACCAAATCTTTCTACCCGCTACCGGATATATAACCAGCAAACTGCCTGATAGCGACGGTATTCCAAAACGATATGCAGTTAATGAATCCGGGACGTATCATTCAAAAAATACACACAGAAGCGACGGATCCAGTCCTCTTGGTACAATATGCCTTAATTTCATGGAATATAGTTGTGAAATAGGCGTTTACTATAGTGGTTCCGCAGAAATAGGAAGAAGTATCCGTTGCGTAAAAACTACTACTGTTGAGCCTACCAGCGTTTCATTGAACAAAACCACGCTTGCCCTGACGGCCGGAAACTCGGAAACATTGACCGCTACCGTTGCCCCAAGCAATGCAACGGATAAAACCGTAACATGGATTTCAAGCAATACTTCCGTGGCAACTGTCGATGCGAACGGAAAAGTAACAGCCGTGAAAGCAGGTTCGGCAACCATCACCGCAAAAGCAGGAGATAAAACGGCCGTTTGTACGGTAACGGTTTCAGATGCTACCATAGTCGTTAGCAGCGTTTCATTAAACAAAACCACGCTTGCCCTGACTGTAGGAAACTCGGAAACATTGACCGCTACTGTTACCCCAAGCAACGCGACGGATAAAACCGTAACATGGGTTTCAAACAATACTTCCGTGGCAACTGTAGATGCAAACGGCAAGGTAACAGCAAAAGCCAAAGGTACAGCAACTATCACCGCAAAAGCAGGAGATAAGACAGCAAGTTGTACGGTGACGGTTTCGGATGTAGCTTTAATAAAATTGGATTACAGTGAACTTCAAATGGTTGTAGGTGAAGAATTCACGCTAAATGCGACTACCACCCCTCCTGGTCAGGTAGTAGACTGGCAAAGTAGTAAAACAAGCATCGCTACAGTAGAAGGCCCGTATTCCCAAGGAAAAGTAATCGCCAAAGCTCCCGGAACGATAACTATTAACGCAACGTACAAGGGACAAACTGTTTCCTGTGAAATCACTGTTTATGCTATTTCTGCAACATTCACTTATAAAGGTGTTACCTGGGCATCGAAAAATGTGGATGTTCCGGGAACTTTTACTACAAGTGCTAGCGATCAAGGAATGATGTATCAATGGAATAGAAAAATCGGTTGGACTTCCGAAGGTTACAGTTTAGTATCAGTGCCGGCGGGCGGCAGCTTGTCGGGGGGGGCGCAAGGTACATCATGGACTCCGGAGAATGACCCTTGTCCAACTGGGTGGCGATTACCGACTTATGAGGAATGTAAGCAAGTATCGACAACACCCTGGCTAGCTGTGCTCAATGATCGAAGGATTAGCGGTAATAATTGCGACGTTCTGATCCACACTAAAGATAACATCATTGTTTTTAGCGATGGGGCCGGCATAAATGCGTTGGGGAGTACACGAAATCCTAAGTCGGTATACTGGACGTCTACTCCTAATGGGGAAGAACGTGCTTACGGGTTTGACAAAAGGGGGGGGATCTCTCCGGGATACGATATAAGTCGCAACGCCGCTCTGTCGGTGAGGTGCGTGCGTAATTAGCAACTCCCAGGAGAATGACAGAAAAAAGATGTGTAAGGAATGAAAGATATTCTTTACAATATTTTTATCTGGATATGCAGTACGGGGGTAGACGGCAGTGTCTGTTGCACAACTAATTTTAGATAATTATTAAAACCATACTATTTATGAAACAAG
>NZ_JBHSGN010000082.1:0-1232 GCF_042654545.1 Dysgonomonas termitidis | reverse complement strand
AGGCTGAGCGCCGCCAACAGGAAAAATACAGCCGGTATATGGGAAATATGGAATCGTTTCATACGTTTCATTGTCTTATTTGATTATATAGATGATGGATATACCTGCCTTTGTAGGCCCGAAATAATGCTTGCTGCCGCTTTCCAGCAGCTTGCCGCAGGTTTTACACTCATATTTGTCATAATCCGAATAGGCATACCCGAAACCGAATGTGGCTTCCAGGCTCCAGCGGGGGGAGAGCATCCAGTGGTAACCGTAAGAAAAGCCCGCCCCGAAAAGGTCGCCCCGGTAACGGCTGGTCTCCAGGTCCGGGTACAGGTCCAGCGGCAGCTTGATAGCCCCCACATTGTAATTGGCATAGAGCGCATGCACACCGAAGAAATGACCGAAGAACGGCTCGTAAAGCCAGTAACGGAGCTCGGGCTGCACCAGTATATGCTTCAGCTTCCTATTCCCGCTATAGGTGAAGGGATTGTAATTAACCGGTATATCCAGTGTATAGCGGCTGTCCAGCCTGACTTCCAGCCCCAGGTTGAAAGTGGTGGTCGCATCGTACAGCAGATTGGTCTTGACCGCCAGGTGCGGCGAGGATAGCGGCAGGTTGCCTGCTTTGTCCTGCCCCCGTACGGAAACCAGGGCTATGGCTAGAAGCAGAAAGATGAATACGGATTGTTTCATAAAGGATGTCTGTATTTTTATGTATATATTTTTTATATATTATTTATTTGACTTCATGTTGATTGATCATCGCCTGCCGGTTCACTGTTGTATGACGGTTATTTCCGCCTTGTCCATCCACTCCTCGTAGGGAAGGGATATGCGGTAAGGGTAATCGATGACCGCCCTGCCGGCTGCCTGCAACAGCTTTTTTATATGGTAAGAGCGCAATATGTTGCTGCCAAGGCCCCATAAGGCAAGACGCAAAGACCGGTAGCGCGACCCGCCGGCGACCAGAACCATGGGTAACTCCCTGCGCCTGTCCCCGCCGTATAGTACGGGTATGAACCAGTGCGCCCGGTCGGCCGTGGCCATATCCCCCACAAAATGCATGTCCAGGCCGATATAAAACCGTCCGCCCTGCCGCTCCATCGTTACCGGAAAATAGTGAATACTGCACATCTGTTTGTATTGTTTTTGTTAAACGTTCCATCTGTTGCCTTACCGCCGCCTGTATACTGTTTATACCGTTTTATCCCCTCCCGGATGAACCGGAGTAAGATTGCATGCCCCCC
>NZ_JBHSGN010000081.1:0-3337 GCF_042654545.1 Dysgonomonas termitidis | reverse complement strand
GGTGCAGTCCGTATTCTTCATTCAGCTTGTTGACCGCTACGTTGACAAGCCCTTTGGTTGCGTCTGTAAAATCTTCCGGCCTTACGCTGCCCGGCTCATATTCGTTGTCATAGAATAATTCGGCATGAGCCATCCGGTCGGATGTCCTTAACCCGATGGGCGGCACTTGCGGCAGTTCCCCGATGAAAGTATAGTTGCCATTTCGGTAGAACAGGTAGTAGATATTATCACTTGTAATAAGCGAAACCGTATTGCCTGTCTGCTGTACACTATGAATCCTGCCTTGTATGTATGATTGGATAGTTTTGGGCTGATCGCTTAATATATCCCAATAGACGGATGAATGGTTATTATCATTAATAACCCCGATCCAGTTCTTATAGCTGTTATTCTGGTGCAGAAAAATGATGTCATACTTTTGGGATAGTTCCTGCATTACCTTACGGGGCGGTACAGGATGTAATGCCCCGTTCTTGGGGCGGAGGTTGACCAGGGAATACATATCCCCCTCCCCGTATGTGCTTGTTGTGGTGATACCGCCGGCTGGCGTTTTGATTTTCGGCATGGCCTTTTACTGCTCCCGGTTCAAAAAAGGTTCAATAAAATCCTTCCTGTAAGGTTCGATGATGGAGTCGTTCGTATCAATGAAGTTCTTCACCTGCTTTATCCCGTGGAGGATGGCGGGATGTTCCCTGCCGAATATTTCCGCTATCTTCACGCTCGACCAGCGGACAGGATCGGACTTGTTGAGGTAAAACCAATAGATAAAGCGGGCTACGGCAAGGACTTGCTTCCTGGATTTCCCGGTCAGTTCCTCTTCCGGGATATCAGTCCTTTCGGCATATTCTTTCAGGCTTAGTATAGTATCCATTACGTTCTGTTTTTTTAATTTGGAATAGCAATTTACCGGACAAAAACAAGATATGCAAAACTGTTAAAACCAGTTAGTTATATGTGTTTATGTGGCTGAATATGGGACTGTATGCCCATAGGCGGAAGCCAGGGGATTATTATAAAAGTTTAACTGTTAAAATGGTTTTGACAGAGGGTTTTTAACCTGTTTTGTCCGGTAGTAAGTTGTATGTTGTATGTTATTTCTGCCGGATGTTTCCGGCGTGGTTCACCTGCCTGCCACCAGGAAGTCGGCAGCTTCCTGCTCCAGTTCGGCATTGGTTTTAATACGGCTGGACAGCATCCAGGCCTCCAGCTCCTGCCTGTCGAAATAGGTCAGTTTGCCCCCCTGGGATTTGTAATAGGGGATTTTCTTCGCGCATACCAGTTTATACAGGTGGCTTTTGCTCAATCCGGTCAGCAGGCTGGCGTCTGTCATCGTCAACGCCTTTTTGATTCCCAGTAAGGTCAGTTCCCTGATTTTCTGCAACTCGTTCAATAGCTGTTCTTCCATGTCCTTTTTATCTTTTTCGGTATTGGCTGCACGGGGACAGGTGTAAGGCTTCCCCTGCATGCCTTTGCCAACCCGAGGGGCTTACACTCTCCCGTCCGGTTAACAAAGGCAAAGATAGGACGCATGGAAAAACAAAACGGGCGGTATCAGGTTGCTTCCCCCTGACTACCGCCCTGCCGCCTTTATGTATCAACTGTTTAACTTAGCAACCTGTCTATGACTGCACTGCTTTCCGGTGGATTGTCGTATTTATCCATTGCCGTGCTCAGGCTTTTTTTATTGATGGGCTTATTGTCCTTTGTAAAGCACTGTGCCGCTTTTAACCATTGGTTTATTTCCTTTGGGAAATGCCGGGATATAAAGTAATGCAGTTCCTTGACCGTTCCCATCCATTGCAACGGACTGAACGGTGTTTCGTCTCCGGGTATAGGTGTACCCCCGAAAACAGAACAAAAATGGCTGTAAGACGTTCCTGCGGATATAAATTCGCCTTTCACCAGACCTGTGTATAACTGCTCCAGTTCCGTAGCGGTAAAAGTGCGGCTGAAACAGGGCGGGTGGCTTATATTATTCCTATCCTGCTTTTGTGTTTCTTTTACCCTAATGGGTGTTTTAGTTTCTATATACCTGAAATAATTATCCGTATATGACCTGATTATCTCCGCTTCGTTATCGCTCAGGTATTCAAACAACCCCTGCGACTGCCTGAACAGTTCTTCTTCATCTATCCTGTGCCGGAAGTAAAATTCTTCCTCAAGGTTCCTGAACGGTAAGTCAGCATCGTTCCTGTGCCGTTCCCTGTATTCACCCAGCCGCATATCCATGTATCCGTTGTAAATGGCTAGGGTATCTTTTCCCCACTTCTTTATGAGGTAAGCACAAAAGCCGCATATGACTACAGGCAGCATATGTGGTTGTCCGGCTTCTTCCTTATATGCCATATAGTGTTCGTCTGTTTCCAGGAACCTGTAACAGCAGTTGTCCTCCACATCTTTGAACTGTCCCGCCTTGCCGTTCTTCCAGGCTGAGGACAGGGTACTGCCTGAAATACGTTCGATCAGTCCCCCTGTCTCAAATCCCGCTCCCGGTTTTTTATCCTTATCCATATATTAGAATTTAAACAGTATCCTAGTCCGTCAGCCCATCCAGCTTACTGACTGCTTCACGCTTATTCTTATCTATCACTTTGGCATATATCTGTGTCGTCTTCATATCGGCATGCCCTAATAGCTTGCTCACTGTCTCGATAGGTACACCCAGGGACAGCAAAAGGGTAGCGTTTGTGTGCCTGGCAACATGGAATGTCACGCGCTTCTTTATCCCTGCCGCCAATACCCAGCTTTTAAGGGCCTGGTTCGTAAAACCGCTGGATGATAACGGGTAGATGATATCTTCTCCCATAGCGGCTCCCCTTTCCGGCAGGAACTTCAAAGCCTCGTCCGATACCTGCAGGTATTCTTTTTTCTTTGTCTTCTGCTGGGTAAAGCAGATCTGCTTCCGGCCTTCATGGTCGGTCTGGATATCGTCCCATCTCAGGGCCTTGACATCCGAGAAGCGCAACCCGCTGAAACAACTGAACAGGAAGGCTGACTTTACCAGTGGTTTGACACATTCGGTCTTTACCAGCGCCCTGATTTCTTCCAGGCCTAAGTATTCCCTGTCGCTTTCCGGACGTTTGGGACGCTCGAAGCGGGTCAGCTTCTTCATCGGGTTATCGGGAATGATACCATCCTGTACCGCACAGTTCAATACAATGGATAAGGCGCGGCTGTAACCGTAACGGCTGCCTTTGGATAACAGGCTGCCTTTAGCGCTAGCCGCAATGCCCCTGCGGCTGGAAAGGTTCTCCGCTGTCAGCAGGTATTCACTGAAACCGCAGCAATACTCCCTGGTAACTGACCTGAAGGTTAGCCCGTCACCCTTATAAAGGAT
>NZ_JBHSGN010000080.1:0-109870 GCF_042654545.1 Dysgonomonas termitidis | reverse complement strand
TCATTTGGGGATATACTTTTGATAAAATTTACAATCTATAAATAGCAACTTAAATTAATTATTTATATCTTGCATTATCTATTTTAACATACTATATAAACTAATATCATGTCAGACAATTCTGCTAAAATCAAATTCTACGGTGGAGAAGATATTCCACTGGAGTTGCACAAAGTACGGATAGTACAGAAATTACATTTAGTTCCTATCGAACGTCGTTTGGAAGCATTATGCGAAGCCGGATTTAATACATTCAGGCTCGATACAAAAGATGTATTCCTCGATATGCTTACCGACAGCGGAACAAACGCGATGAGCGACCGTCAAATGGGAGCCATGATGATTGCCGACGATGCTTATGCCGGTTCACAGAGTTTTGTACGTTACCAGAAAGCTGTTGAAGATGTTCTCGGTAAGAAATACCTGTTGCCGGTGCATCAGGGACGCGCTGCCGAAAATATTATCTCAAATGCCTTTATCCGTAAGGGTAGTATCGTACCGATGAACTACCACTTCACAACGGCAATGGCGCATATTACCCAATATGGAGGTAAGATAGAGGAATTGTTGTATGACGAAGCATATGTAATAAACAGTAAGCATCCTTTCAAAGGGAATATGAATCTGGAAAAGCTGGAGAAATGTATTACAAAGCATGGTGCGGCAAATATACCCTACATCCGTATGGAGGCTTCCACAAACCTGATTGGCGGGCAACCTTTTTCTATAGAGAATCTGCGCAGAGTTCGCGCTATTGCCGATAAATATGGAATCAAGCTTGTATTGGATGCCAGTTTGCTAGGTGAAAACGCATGGTTGGTGAAACAACGGGAAGAAGAATTTAAGAATAGCTCTATGGCCGAAATCATACTTTGTATGACAGGTCTCGCCGATCTTGTTTACTTCTCGGCCCGTAAATTGAGTTCATCCCGCGGAGGCGGGATCTGTACCAATAACCATGCGATATTCAAAGAACTGGAACCGTTGGTGCCTTTATTCGAAGGGTTCCTTACCTATGGAGGTATGTCGGTCCGCGAAATAGAAGCGATCGCAGTGGGCTTGTACGAAACACTGGATGAAAGTATGATTTGCCAGAGCCCTCAGTTTATCGCTTATTTAGTAAATGCACTCGACGCTAAAGGTATCCCTGTGGTAACGCCTGCGGGAGTACTTGGCTGCCATGTGAACGCCATGGAGATCTGTTCCCACATTCCCCAGACGGAGTACCCGGCAGGATCGCTTGCTGCTGCGTTCTTCCTTATCTCCGGGATTCGCGGTATGGAGCGGGGATCAGTGTCTAATCAGCGCGATGAATATGGCAATGAGACATATGCTGATATGGAATTGTTGCGTCTGGCTGTTCCTCGTCGTGTATTCACCCTTTCTCAAATCAAATATGTAGAGGACCGCATGACATGGCTCTACGAAAACCGTCACCTGATAGGAGGCCTTAGATTTGTGTACGAACCACCTGTGCTGCGCTTCTTTATGGGTGGACTCGAACCGGTGAGCGATTGGCCGCAAAGGCTACTGGAGAAATTCAAGGAAGATTTCGGAGATAGTTTGTAGATAATATATGGGAAGGGGGTTCGATAATTTTCGGGCCCTTTTTCTGTTTTCTGCCATTTTGATACTAATAAATCTTAAATTAATAAATACATAAATAAAACTGTAAAATCCGGATATATTTTTTGTCCTAAAACAAGCGCTGAGACACTATTTAAACGAAGTAAATAATCCTTAATAAACCTTACACATAGAGCCGTTTTTTTTAACGCGGATTAACAGCGGCTAATCTGAAATCAGATATACATTTGCTCCGTATTTAAACAACATGTTTAACTTTTTTAATTGACAAAAAATTATGAAAAAGATTATTCTTTCAAGTGTAATGGCAATCGCGTTAATTGCGTCTACTAGTGTAATGGCTCAAAATGTTACTCCAAAATCAGAAGCATCCAAAGTGAAAAAAGAAGCTAAAACTGAAGTGAAAGCTGCTGAAAAAACTGCAAAAAAAGAGACTAAAGCTCTAAAAAGCGATGCAAAGGCTGCAAAAGCTGATGTGAAATCAGATGCAAAGGCTGTTAAATCAGAAGCAAAAAAAGTAAAAAGTGAAGTAAAGAAATAAACGAAAGAATATTTACATATTAAAATACCTCACTAGTATACACAAGGAAACGGTCTCAATTAATTGAGGCCGTTTTTATTGTCCGCCTATTATTTGGCTCTGTGCTTATTCCGTCTGCGGTCGTCATAAAGAGAAATCATCCAGAACATGCTGCAAACAGAGGATATAAGTATCACAGGCACGAGAAAAGTAGCCGAACTCAATCCGCTTTGTCCCGATGTAGAATACACTGCCAGCCCTACAATGGCAATGAGAGCATACATAACACCGAAAACAGTAAGCATATTTTTTATAACGGGGCGGGAACTCACACTCCTTTTCGGCACCAAAGCCTTCTCCGTTTCTATCTGTTGCATGATTCTGTATTTCAGATTCTCTCCGGCTTTCATCTTTGTGCCCGACAGAAGGTCCTTTATTTTATCATCTTGCATATCGTTGTTTTTATCATTCAAATATATAAAAAGTTTTTTATCAGGCACATTCATGTCTCATCAGCAGGTTTATAGTATCGGCGAATCGCTTTCGCGCCCGGTGCAGCTTGACCTTTATATTCGCATCAGTCAGTCCCGTTATTTGTACAATATCTTTTACGGAGTTATCTTCCAGATAGTATAAAGTAAGTATCACAGCTTCGTCTTTAGGCATGCGTTCCATCGCTTTATTGACAAGTTCTTTCCTCTCATTCTCTTCCACCTGAGCCATAGTGTCCATATCGGAGTAGGAGTCGTTCATATCGATTTGTTTATAATCGACAAATTCGGTGCTATATGCACTGCCTCTCGTTTCGGTGACGGCAGTGTTGTAGACTATACGGTAAAACCATGTGGAGAATTTACTGTCGGACCTGAATGTATGCAAATTGTGAAAAGCTTTGACAAAGGCGTTCTGCACTATATCTTCCGCATCCTGCTTGTTTCCGCAGACACGGAAGGCTATAGTGACAGCCATGTCCTGATAGGTATCTACAAAGTAGCCGAAGGCGGAACTATCCCCCTTCAGTACTTTGTGTATCTGTTGCTTTTCGTTCATTTATTCAGCGTCGTCGTCAAATTCTTTTTTGTCTTTTACCAGCATGTAGAATGTTACATAGGCTAATCCGAGGAATAATAATACTCCGGAACCGACTACCCAGAAGGCCTGGTCTTCACTGAGATTCATAGTCTTGGATATAATCAGGGCGATAATTAGCCCCAGCGCGATTCCGATGCAAAGGATACCGTTCCGTAGCGACCTGTATTTGTTTGGAGTAGGTTTTCTCTGATCCGGCGGAATAATGCCTTGTTTAATCAATTCCATACGTTCCTTGTGTTTCGAGGCGATCGATTTCAGGCCAAGAAACATACCGAAGCCTATAGGGAGCGCTACTGAAGAAAGAATAGCCACAATGGGTATAATGTTGTGCATAAAGTCCATAATTTCTAATTTTTTATATTGTTATTAATCTGTTTCCGAATATATGACTACACGGCATTGTGTTCGGTTACAGATTTTTGAAAATATTTTTCAAAAAAAAATGCCTTTTTGTATAATTTGCTGTTAACCAATATATTGTATATATGTATGTGTTGGCGTCTTTCTTTGATTTGGATTTAAAGATATATCTATTAATTGTTAAAACCTGACATATGCTCATTTTTGATCATACAAGCATTCTTTGTAAAAACTTTTATCATTCGGTTCGAGCCTGCCCGCACTGCCGTAGGATTGTATCGTGTGGCTTGAAATACCACGCGGAAAACTCGCACGGCAGCAAAGGGATGTTGTTATTACTGTATAAAAACAATCCAGCATTAAAACTTAGCTACTGATTCGCATTATTTATAAACACCGATGGCTGACAGCTTTTACATATTGATAAATTATTTTCAAAATGATAAATCATATACAGCTAATTCGTTTTTCACTTATTTTATATACTTTTGTAGCCTTGATTTAAACTATAAGATATGTCTCAGAAAGTACGGGTACGCTTTGCACCCAGCCCTACAGGCCCATTGCATATTGGAGGTGTACGCACGGCATTATACAATTACCTGTTTGCTAAAAAGCACGGCGGAGACTTTGTTCTCCGTATCGAAGATACCGATTCCCAACGTTTTGTTCCCGGAGCCGAAGAATATATAATAGAAGCTCTTACGTGGCTCGGACTGAAGTTTGATGAGGGTACGCATGTCGGAGGGGCCTATGCTCCGTATCGTCAGTCGGACAGGAAAGAGATATACCGTAGATATGTCGATGTATTATTGGATAAAGGTGCCGCTTATATTGCTTTCGATACTCCTGAGGAACTTGAAGCTAAACGTGCGGCGGTAGCCAATTTCCAATACGATGCGTCTACCCGTGGTGAAATGAGGAACTCATTGACTCTGAGCAGGGAGGAAGTGGAGTCACTGATAGACGCCGGTAGTCAGTACGTTGTCCGTTTCAGGATTGAAGCGAATCAGGAAGTGATAGTTAATGACCTTATCCGCGGCGAGGTAAAATATAATTCTTCGGTGCTCGACGATAAAGTATTGTTTAAGTCAGCCGATAATCTGCCTACATATCATCTGGCAAATATTGTCGATGACCACCTGATGGAAATCACCCACGTCATCCGTGGCGAAGAGTGGTTGCCTTCGGCTCCTTTACATGTGCTTTTGTATAAAGCTTTCGGATGGGAGGCCACTATGCCGCAGTTTGCCCATCTGCCGTTATTGCTTAAACCCGAAGGAAACGGTAAATTGAGCAAGCGTGACGGGGATCGCCTGGGATTCCCTGTATTCCCGTTGGAATGGAAAGATCCGAAAACAGGAGAGATCTCTTCCGGTTATCGCGAAAGCGGTTATTTGCCCGAAGCCGTTATTAATTTCCTTGCGCTCTTAGGCTGGAATCCGGGTAACGATCAGGAGATAATGTCTATGGATGAACTCGTGCAGCTTTTCTCCCTTGAAAAATGTAGCAAAAGCGGGGCCAAATTCGATTATGAAAAAGGCAAGTGGTTCAATCATCAGTATATACAATTGCGCCCGAACGCCGAAATTGCCAATATATATTATCCCATTCTGGAAGAGAAAGGAGTGGATGTTACTCTCGACTATGTAGAAACAGTGGTGGGACTGGTTAAAGAGCGGGTAAGCTTTGTGAAAGAGTTGTGGGACCAATCCTTCTTCTTCTTCGTTGCACCGGTTTCATACGATGAAAAGGTGGTGAAAAAACGCTGGAAGGAAGATTCTTCCGCGCAAATGACAGAGCTGGCAGATGTATTGAAGGATATAGATGATTTTTCCGCCTATAATCAGGAAGAAATCGTAAAGGCATGGATCGAATCGAAAGGTTACCATCTGGGCAATGTAATGAATGCTTTTCGTTTGGCTGTTGTAGGCGAATCGAAAGGTCCGCATATGTTTGATATAACGGCGGCTATTGGTAAGGACGAGACTATCGCCCGCATTCGGAGGGCCGTTCAGGACATTAAGTAACAGAGGAGTGTTCCTCCGGAATATCTTTACAGCTAACCATTACTGTTATACATATGAAAGAGATAAATAGGTCAGTGACCATAAAAAATCATAGCCATGTTTTTTTATAATTTCGCCATATACCTGTATGCATTTATAGTCCGCATTATTTCCCCTTTCCACAAAAAGGCACGGAAAATGATAGTAGGACATAAGCAAACATATAAGATACTCAAAGAAAAAGTTGACCCTACGGCAAAATATATTTGGTTCCATGCTGCTTCGTCAGGCGAATTTGAGCAGGGTCGCCCGATCATCGAAGAGGTGAAGCGTAACAATCCGGAATATAAGATATTGCTTACATTCTTCTCGCCGTCAGGATACGAAATGCGTAAAAATTATCCGTTGGCCGATATCGTTTGTTATCTGCCATTCGATAAAAGGCGTAATGTAAAGAAGTTCCTGAAACTGGTGAAGCCCGAAACAGCTATTTTTATTAAATACGAGTTTTGGTACAACTTTGTAAATACTCTTCACAAGCAGGGAATACCTATCTATATGGTTTCGGCTATCTTCCGTTCCTCACAGATTTTCTTCAAATGGTACGGAATGGATATGCGCAAGCTGTTGAAGAAATATGAATGTATTTGTGTGCAGGATACAAATTCGGCCGAATTGTTGCGGAATATAAAAGTCACAAACGTTGAAGTCTGTGGCGACACCCGCTTCGACAGGGTGCTGGATATAAAGCGACAGGCAAAACATCTGAATATTGTCGAAGCATTCGCCAAAAAGGCTTCTGCCGAAGGAGAGAAAATACTGGTAACAGGCAGTTCGTGGCCAAAAGATGAAGATGTGATAATGCCATATTTCAATATGACTACCGACCTGAAAATGATAATCGCGCCACACGAAATAAATGAAGCTCATCTGAAATATATAGAGAGTAATCTTCAGCGGCCCTACATCCGTTATTCGAACGCTATTCCCGAAATGATGGCCGATTACGATTGTCTTATTATCGACTGTATGGGATTGCTGTCTTCTGTCTACCGCTACGGGCAGATTGTATATGTGGGTGGTGGTTTTGGTGTAGGGATACACAATGTGCTTGAGGCTGCCGTTTATGGTATTCCTGTTATATTCGGCCCTAACTTCAAGAAATTCCGTGAAGCACAGGGACTTCGTGAGCAGGGAGGTGGTTACTCTATCGCTGATAACCAGTCATTCAGGGGCTTGATGGATGAGTTTATCCAATATGACGAAACGCTGAATGCTGCCGGAAAGCATGCCGCCGATTATGTACGTTCCAATAGCGGGGTTGTGGACAGGGTGATGAATGTCCTCAAACTTTGAACTTTCCGTTTTCGGGTATATTTTTCTTCTAATAAAAAATATTCTTGTAGATTTGTATTCTAAACCATAGTGTTATGGCGCAAATAAGTAAGATATTCAATTCCAAGATTAAGATACCTACCCCTGTATTTTTTATAGTGACCATCCTGGTCATCTGGTATTTCTTGCCCCGTGAAGGCAAGTATAAGTATTCATATACCGAAAACAGACCCTGGCAGTATGGTTTACTGACAGCCCCCTTCAATTTCCATATTCATAAATCCGATAAGCAGGTACAAGGAGAGAAAGACAGTATAATGCAGTCTTATCAGCCATATTATCTTCCGAGTTCGGACATATCGAAGAAGACGATTATACAATTTTCACAGGATGCGACGGCAAAAAGCATCTCATCCGAATATATCAGTTATATAAGCCGCAAGCTCAGCGAAGTATATAAGGCAGGTATAATATCTGCGGAGGATTATGATAAAGTCCAGCAGCTCAACAAAAAGCAATTGCAACTGGTGAATGATAACAATGTCGCCAGTACACGCCATCTTGCATCTTTCTATACTCCCAGACAGGCCTATGAAAAAATCATCCAGGATGCGCCTTCGAGTCTGGATATTACGCATCTGAGGGCCATAAACCTGAATGACTACCTGAATGTAAATATATTGTATGACGAAAGCCGTTCGCAGAAAGAGAAAGAAGAGTTGCTCAAACAGGTGGCATTATACGAGGGAGAAGTACAATCAGGCGAGAAAATAATAGACCGCGGCGAAATTGTCGATGCCCGCACAAAGAATATCCTCGATTCTTACAACAGGGAGGTAGAAAGCAAAGTGGGGACAAAGTCCAAGCCCGGCTGGCTGATGTTCGGCGAACTGGTAATGTTGTCCCTGTTCCTGATATCGCTGATGATATATCTCAAATTTTACAGGTTGCATGAGTATAACAACCGGAAGAATATCATCTTTATTCTGATAATGGTCGGTATCTTTCCTATTATCACCGGTCTGATGGCCGATACGAAGATGTTCAGCCTGATGTATCTGGTTCCGTTTGCCATCCCTACCATACTGATCCGTACATTTATAGATTCACGGACAGCTATGACCACGCATATGATTACGGTACTCATCTGTGCTCTGATGCTCCCATTGGCTCAGATGGCCCAGTTTATCGTCATTCAGGTGATGATAGGCTATATGTGCATATTCAGTCTGAGAAACCTTTCGGAGCGTTCCCAGCTCGTATATTGCTCCATCCTTATTTTGCTGACATATGTTGTTGCATATACCGCGTGGGTTCTCTGTACAGAGGGAGACCCGTCGCTTTTGATCGAAAACGGGAGGATGTATATCTATTTCTGTATCAATTTTGTATTTGTATCGTTTGCTTATCTGTTAGTCTATATGTGCGAGCGCGTATTCGGCTTCATCTCCGAAGTAAGTATGATAGAATTATCGAATACCAACAGACCATTATTGCAGGAACTATCGGAAGTAGCTCCGGGTACATTTCAGCACTCGATGCAGGTGTCCACATTGGTGGTTTCGGCGGCACACCGTATAGGGGCAAATGCGACTCTTGTCCGCACAGGGGCTCTTTATCACGATATTGGCAAGATGGTGAACCCTATTTTCTTCACCGAAAACCAGGTTGAGGGAATTGATCCGCATGCAGGTCTTACAGAAAAAGAAAGTGCCCGCATTATTATCGGACATGTTGCCGAAGGAGTGAAGATAGCGAAAAAAAATAACCTGCCACAGCAGATAATAGACTTCATACAAACACATCACGGGAAAGGAAAGGCTAAGTATTTCTATAATTCGTATGTAAATAGTCATCCGGATGAAGATACAGACGAAGCCGACTTCACTTATCCGGGCCCAAATCCTTTTACCCGGGAAACGGCCTTGCTGATGATGGCTGATACCATAGAGGCCGCATCACGCAGTTTGAAAGACAACAGCAAAGAAGCGATCAGCGAACTGGTCAACAGACTTGTCGATTCGCAGGTAGCCGACGGGCTTTTCAAAAATGCGCCTATCACATTCAAAGATATAGAACTGGCAAAAGAGGTGTTTTCCGAAAAACTGGTAAGTATGCGCCATATGCGTGTAGCGTATCCCGAATTGAAGAAGCAGAATGATGAAACGTTGATAGAACAATAAGGATTTTAATACTGTAAAAACTAAATTATAAATGAAAAAATTAGTAGTGTTATCAGCATTCATTTTGCTGACTCTGGGTATAAATGCCCAGGACGCGGGAACAGGCTATCAGTTCTCCGTAGTAAAAGAAAACCCGATTACCTCTATCAAGAATCAGGGAAACAGTGGCACTTGCTGGAGTTTTTCCGGACTGGGCTTCCTCGAATCGGAAGTTATCCGCATGGGCAAAGGAGAGCACGATCTGTCGGAGATGTACATTGTACGCCGCAATTATGCAGACAAGGCGGACAAGTTTGTAAGGGTGGGAGGTAACCTGAATTTTGCTCAGGGAGGTTCTTTTGCCGATGTCGTAGAAACATTAAATGAGTATGGGGTTCTCCCGAATGAGGTTTATACCGGCCTTAACTATGGTGAAACAATGCATAAGCACGGGGAAGTTGAAGCAGGCCTTTCCGGATATGTAAAAGGAATTAATGAAAATAAGAACAAGCGTATATCTCCGGTATGGAAACAGGGTCTGAACGGCATTCTTGACGCTTATTTCGGAGTTGTTCCTCAGAATTTCCAATATCAGGGGAAATCATATACAGCCGGGTCGCTGCGTCAGTCTTTAGGCTTGGAGGCAAGTAATTATATATCTCTTACCTCGTTTACCCATCATCCGTTCTATGCTCCGTTTGCCCTTGAAATTCCGGATAACTGGCGTTGGTCGCTTTCATATAACCTCCCAATAGATGAACTGATGCAAACTATCGACAATGCCCTGAATAACGGTTATACAGTGGCATGGGCTTCTGATGTGAGCGAGATAGGCTTTACCCGTAACGGACTGGCCGTTATTCCTGACGATGAAGCGCCTGAGAATGTAGGTTCAGACCAGGCACACTGGTTAGGCCTATCCCAAACAGAAAAAAATAACCGCATTAAGTCTAAAATAGAACAAGGACCTGTAAAAGAAAAAGTAATCACGCAGGAAATGCGTCAGATAGCGTACGACAATCAGGAAACAACCGACGATCATGGCATGCAGATATATGGTATCGCTAAAGACCAGAATGGAAGTAAGTATTATCTGGTAAAAAACTCCTGGGGAGAGGCCGGTGCATATAAAGGTATCTGGTATGCCTCGGAAGCTTTTGTAAAGTATAAGACAATGAGTGTAATGATACACAAAAATGCCTTACCCGCCAGCGTTGCTAAAAAACTTACTCTGAAATAATATGATAATAAGGATAATAGGACTTCTGTTCGTATTTTCTCTGTTTTGTGCATGTAACAGGTCTAAACAGGAGAATGAGGTAAACGAAAGTTTGATCGTTGAACAGCCGGGAATTTTTGCAAAACTGGAAAAAGGGAATATACGGCATACAGTCATGTTCAATTTGAAATATGATGTGGATGCTCCCGAAACGGTAAAATTTTTGCAGGACGGCCAGCGCATTTTAGGCGCCCTCCCTATGGTAAGGAATTTCGAAGTATCCCGTCAGATCAGCAGCAAGAATGAATTTAAGTTCTATTTCTCAATGGTTTTCGACAATCAGGATGCTTATCAGGCCTATAATGGCCATCCTGAGCATGTGAAGTTTGTAAAAGAGCGTTGGGACACTGAAGTAACCAATTTTCTTGAAGCGGATTTCGTCGCCGTCGAATAACGATTATCATAGGATAATATAGTTTGAAGAGGATGAATTCTAAGTTTCCGGCAAATAAAAACAGGAAACTTAGAATTCATCCTGTTTTTATTTGTATCAGAGTTTGTTCTACAACGCTGACGATTCATTCTTAATAATTTATTTTGTCATGTACTATGATAGTTTCATTTCAATAATATTTTGACTCAATAAAAAAACTAAGATAATTTGCCTGTTCTAAATAAAAATATTTCCTTTACAAATATTTCGTACTAGCAAATAAATAAAATGGAACCGATTTGTAAATTAAAAGATATATATAAAGCCCTTTACAACTTCGAAAAACGTTTTGCAGAAGCTAATGGCATCACCATCAACGAAGGAATGTTGCTTTGCTGCCTCAAAGACGGCAAGCCAAGGTCGGCTAACGAGTTATGTGACTTTGTAGGATTGTCTAATTCGCGTGTGTCACGTGTCATTACCACCGTGGAAGGCAAGGGATATATAGTCCGTGAAATAGGAACTGCTGATAAACGCCAGATGATTTTCACATTGACGGAATCAGGAAAACAGAAAACAAAGGAAATGCAGGCGCAGGGAATGGATTTTTCGGAGTTCACAGCTTTAATTTCAAATTTGCAGGAATAAAAATTTTAATCGATTAATTGCTAATAGCAAATATTTATATCATAAATTATGAAAGTACTTATAATAGGAGGAGTTGCCGGAGGGGCGACAGCGGCAGCAAGGCTCAGGCGTATGGATGAAGACGCGGAAATTATATTATTCGAGCGGGGTGAATATGTATCCTATGCGAATTGCGGGCTGCCATATCATATCGGCGGGACGATAAGCGAGCGTGACAGGTTGTTTGTGCAGACTGTAGATGGCTTTACCGGCCGGTTCAATATAGATATACGGGTAAAGTCGGAAGTTACAGGCATCGATACCAGAAGTAAAACAGTGACGGTGCATGATTTAACTACCGGAGACAATTATATCGAAAGTTACGATAAGCTGATTGTATCCACCGGGGCAGAACCGATAAAACCGCCCTTGACGGGTCTTCATGACGGCCGGATATTCTCTCTGCGTAATGTGCCCGATATGGATAAGATAAAAGACTATATAGATCAGCATAAACCCAAAACTGCCGTTGTTATCGGTGGCGGTTTTATCGGTCTGGAGATGGTGGAAAACCTACATGATGCAGGGATTAAGGTGTCTGTGGTGGAAAAAGGCAATCAGGTGATGGCGCCACTGGACTATGCAATGGCTGCTATGGTACATCAGCACCTAAGGCAAAAAGGCGTATCGCTCTATCTTGAAGAAGGGGTGACAGGTTTTGAACCGGAAGGAGATAACCTGAAAGTCTTATTGGAAAAGGGAGTTGCGTTGGATGCCGGTATGGTTATCCTTAGTATCGGTGTCCGTCCCGAAACAAAGCTGGCAAAAGATGCCGGTCTTGAACTTGGTTCGCTCGGCGGGATTAAGGTAAACGACTATATGCAGACGTCGGATAAGGATGTGTATGCGTTGGGCGATGCAGTAGAAGTGTTCAACCCCGTAATCGGTAAACATGCCCTTATTCCCCTTGCCGGCCCTGCCAATAAGCAGGCGCGTATAGTAGCGGACAATATTCTCGAAAATAATAAATATAAGTATGCCGGCACAATAGGTACATCCATAGCCAAGGTGTTCGACCTTACGGTTGCCGCCACAGGAGCTTCGTCCAAATTGCTGGACAGGGAAAATATTCCTCATATTACTTCCTATACACACGGGAGTTCGCATGCAGGTTATTATCCCGATGCCTTGCCCCTGTCTGTGAAAATCAATTTTTCACCTGACGACGGTAAGTTGTTAGGTGTTCAGGCAGTAGGCTTCGACGGTGTGGATAAGCGCATCGACCTGTTTGCGCAAGTAATAAAAAAGGGAGGTACTATTTACGATCTGCAGGAAGTGGAACATGCTTATGCTCCGCCTTATTCCTCGGCGAAAGATCCTGTTAATATGGCAGGCTTTGTAGCGGATAATATTTTGAGGAAGAAAGTAAATATCATTCAGTGGGATGAACTGAAAAAGCAGGATAGACAGGATGTATTTATTATCGATACCCGTACTGCGGAAGAACATCAGTTCGGACACATCGCCGGCTCGGTAAATATTCCCGTGGACGAGATGCGCAGCCGCCTGCCGGAAATACCGAAAGATAAGAAGATTGTATTATATTGTGCTGTAGGACTACGAGGATATATTGCCTATCGCATTTTGGCGCAACACGGATATAAAGATATTTTCAACCTGTCGGGAGGATATAAAACATATTTCTGTGCCACGGAAGATTATTCTGGTTCAAACAATATATGTGCATCAGCTAAAGAAGAAAATAAACCTGCAACACAACAATTCACCAATATGAAAACGATCGCCATAGATGCCTGTGGGCTGCAATGCCCCGGACCGATAATGCAACTCAAAAAGAACTATGACAGTATAGAAGCGGGTGACCGCCTCGAAATAAAAGTGACCGACCAGGCTTTCGGCGAAGACCTCAATGGATGGAGCCGTATGGTGGGCGCTAAAGTTCTCGGCATGGAGAATGCAGGGGGAGTAATTACTGCTGTTGTGGAGAAACAGCCCGCAGACGAAAGATCTGAGAAGGCAGTCGCCTGCGGAGATAATAAAACACTCATCGTTTTCAGCGATGATCTCGACCGTGCCTTAGCCTCTTTTGTTATAGCCAACGGAGCGGTGGCTTCGGGCAAGAAAGTGAGTATATTCTTTACATTCTGGGGACTGAATGTGATAAAGAAGGTGGAAAAGCCAGCCGTAAAGAAAGACTTTATGGGTAAGATGTTCGGCCTTATGTTGCCGTCGAGCAGTAAAAAGCTAAGCCTTTCAAAGATGAATATGGGTGGAATGGGCAGCAAAATGATGCGTATGATAATGAAAGATAAGCGTATCGACAGCCTCGAAAGCCTGATGCAACAGGCAAAAGATAATGGAGTGGAATTTATAGCCTGTTCCATGTCGATGGATGTAATGGGGATAAAGAGAGAGGAACTGATGGACGGTGTCACCATCGGCGGTGTGGCTGCTTATCTCGACAGGGCTGAGAATGCCAATGTGAATTTATTTATTTGAGAAATATTAAATTATCTTTGACCAATGGAGAAAATAATAACCATATTGAAACGAAACTGGACATATCTCGCCGGAGCCGCTTCCGGCGCTGTCACCGGTTATCTGTACTGGTACTTTATCGGGTGCAGCAGCGGTACATGTCCTATTACGGCTTCACCTGTAAGCAGTATGATCTGGGGAGCAGTGACAGGAGGCTTGCTGCTCAGCCTTTTCAGAAAAGAAACAAGGAATGAGCAAGATAGTGAATAAATGGAGTATGCTGCCTGTCTGTATTAAGGGCATGGTATTTGCAATGCTTATAATCTATATTTTATCATCGTGTTGTGTTACAGGATACTGCCAGGCCAGCACTGTGGATTATGAACAGACAACAGAAAAAACAAACGAAAAATAACAGAAGGAAGTTATGAAACATATTTTATTGACGCTGTTTATAGCCGGACTGACATTCAGTTCCTGCAACGGACAAACAAAGAATACTCAAACAAAAGAACCAGCAAAAAAGGAGACTAAAATGAAAACAATACATTTGAATAAAATAGACTTTTTGAAAAAAGTAGCTAATTATGAGGCTAATCCGGGTGAATTCAAATATCTGGGCGATAAACCCGCGCTGATAGACTTTTATGCCGACTGGTGTGGCCCGTGTAAAGCCATTGCTCCCGTACTGGAAGAACTGGCAGCAGAATATGACGGCGAGATTTATATATATAAGATAAATACGGAGGAAGAACAGGAACTTGCAGCCTTGTTCGGAATCAGAAGTATCCCGAGCCTGTTGTTTGTGCCTATGGGTGAGGAACAGCCTCAGATGGCCCAGGGCGCATTGCCTAAGCCTGCACTGAAAGAGGCCATAGATAAGGTGTTATTGAAGAAATAATATATTATGCCAATCATTGATTTTTATTGACGATACGACTAAAATTAATATAGAGAAGAGGTTGTCCCAAAAGTATTTTTTCATATCATTTTGTCATGTTGAACGGAGTGAAACATCTCGTATCCGGAGGGCCGAGATTCTTCGTTACACTCAGAAACAACGTTCGGCAGAGCGAAGCGGAGCCAATGACAAAGAGGGTAACACTTTGATAGTGTAATATTACTTTTGGGACAGCCTCTTCTATTTATTGCTGCAAGCTGTCCAGCAGTGCATTGATGTTTGCGGTAAATAACCTTACGGCAATCGCCATAACGATGACCCCGAAAAATTTTCGCAGGACGTAGACTCCGCCTATGCCCAGTATCTTTTCCACTACATTGAGGTACCTGAGCACAAGGAATACGATTATCATATTCAGGAACAGGGCGATAATAATATTCGATACATCATATTCTGCACGCATAGATAACAACACCGTAAATGTACCGGGTCCGGCTATTAAGGGAAAAACAATGGGGACAAGTGTCTTTGAGCCGCCAGGAGCATCATTTTTGAAAACTTCCACGCCGAATATCATCTCTATGGATATGATGAAGATAACCAGTGCTCCGGCAACGGCAAAGGATGAGACATCGACATTGAATAATTTCAATACCCAGTTTCCGATAAACAGGAAAGCTGTCATTATGATAAATGAGTAGATAGCTGCCTGTAATGGGTTAACATCCCGTCCTTCTCCCTTGAAACTCAGAAATATAGGGATAGAGCCCGATACGTCGATTAGAACGAACAAGACAACAAATGCACTTAAGATTTGCGTTAAACTGATATCGAATCCCATAATATTTACTTTTTTTAAGATATAACAAAGGTATATATTTTTGGTTCAAATGCATGAGGTTTTATTCTTTTTGTAGAAGTTTATCTATGTAATAGTAAGCTATTAGCCTTTAGCTGTTAGCTTGTAGTTCTTTGAAGTATTGATTGGCCCCTCCAATCTCCCCTCCGGGGCAGGGCTGTTAAGTTCTGATTTCTTATACCCTCTGTGTCATGTTGAACGAAGTGAATTGCAAATCGCCGAAGCGAAGGCGAGGCAAACATCCCGTTTCTCAGGGTCGAGATCCTTCGTTCCACTCAGGATGACAGCAGAAAATAATGGAACAGAATCCAGAACTTAACAGCCCTGTCCCAAAGGGGGACTTACATAGAGGGAAAAAGTAACAGATAATAAAATAGTGGAAAAAGTGTAACTTTTGTAACTTTTTTGAAATAGTTACGAGTTAGCTGGCGCCCTGTTTTGTTTCACGCAAAGACGCAAAGTTTTTACATCTTACAGGTTGTTTATTGTTAACTGATGACTGTTTACTGAAAAGTTACCTTTTATATAGTGTTCTTTGTGTAAACCTTTGTGTCCCTTGCGGCGAAGATATTTAGCCATACATGGTTAATGAATGCAAAAATGACAGAATAAAAATAATGAAAAATGTGTCAGAAGTGTCAGGTTTTAACAATATATGGTTAATTAATGTAAAAAATAACTGATAATTATAGAAGTTACCAATTTTCATGGGTTTGTCTAAAAGAAACTGATAAACAACATAAAAAACTTTTGTAAGTTTGTGATTGTAAAAATATATTGCTCATATGAATAACTACGGATTTGTCCGCGTTGCGGCTGCCAGCCCTTCACTGAAGGTGGCGGATTGTGACTATAATACAGACGAGATACTGAAACAAATAAATGAAGCGCAAAGTAAGGGTGTTTCGGTCATTGTATTCCCCGAATTGGGCATCACGGCCTACACCTGCGGCGACCTGTTTCTGCAAAGGCTGCTTCTCGAAGAAGCGGAGAAGTCACTGCAACGAATATGTGATGCTACACGTGACTTGTCAGTTACAGCCATTGTAGGCGTGCCGGTCGAAATATCGGGCAGACTTTATAATATGGCGGTAGTTATCGGTGCCGGGTATATTCGTGGAGCAGTACCGAAAACGTTCCTGCCCAATTATAATGAGTTTTACGAAAAACGCTGGTTTTCTTCGTCAGAGGAATTGAAAGCACAGTCGGCATCCCTCTGCGGGCAGTGTGTGCCTGTAGGAATTAATCTGATATTCAGAACGCCCGGATTCAGCTTTGCCATAGAAATATGTGAAGATTTGTGGACGCCTGTTCCTCCTTCCTGTGCATCTGCGTTGAGCGGAGCTGAAGTTATATTCAACCTGTCGGCAAGTAATGAGACCACAGGAAAGCATGCATATCGCAAAGCGCTGGTGAATCAGCAGTCGGCTCGTTGCATTGCCGGGTATGTCTATGCAGCTGCCGGAGCTGGAGAATCCACTACCGATATTATTTTTGCAGGCAGCAGTCTGATAGCCGAGAACGGGTCTGTACTTGCCGAAGCGGAACGCTTCTCATTCGACAGCCAGCTGATAACGGCAGATATAGATATAGAACGGTTGAGAAATGACAGGTTGAGAAATAAATCATTCTCATTATCAGAGTACAGGGTGTTGGATAATATACAATTCGAAGAGATAGACATAGATATAAATAAGGAGGAAAAAGAATTTGCACTCAACCGCTATGTTTCGTCCACCCCGTTTGTCCCGGCACAGGATGCTACACTGGACGAACGCTGCGATGAAATCTTTTCCATGCAGGTGGGCGGTCTGGCAAAGAGGATGCTGCATGTGAATGGCAAGACCGCTGTGATAGGCGTGTCGGGCGGACTCGATTCTACCCTTGCATTACTGGTACTGGTGAAGACATTTGATAAACTGAACCTGTCTCGCGAAGGTATCTATGGTATTACAATGCCCGGATTCGGAACTACCGACCGTACCTATACCAATGCCATAAAGCTGATGCGGTCATTAGGTGTTACTATCAAAGAGATATCGATTAGGGACGCGGTTGTCCAGCATTTCAAAGATATAGAGCATGATGCAGGCATACATGATATAACATACGAAAATTCACAGGCGCGCGAACGTACACAGATACTGATGGACTATGCCAACAAGGTGAATGGCCTGGTTGTCGGTACAGGTGACCTTTCAGAGCTGGCTCTGGGCTGGTGTACTTACAACGGTGACCATATGTCGATGTATGCCGTGAACACGGGTATTCCGAAAACACTGGTGCGTACCCTTGTGTCGTGGGTTGCTGAAACACAGATGGATCGAGCGTCAAAAATAATTTTGGAAGATGTGGTGGATACACCTGTCAGCCCCGAATTGCTGCCTGCGGCGGAGGATGGGACAATAGCACAGAGAACAGAAGATGTGGTAGGACCTTATATTCTGCACGATTTCTTTTTATATTATGTACTTCGTTTCGGTTTCTCCCCTGCTAAAATCTATTATCTGGCAAAACATGCATTCAGGGGGCAGTATGAAAATGAAGTGATACTGAAATGGCTCCGGACATTCTTCCGGCGGTTCTTTTCCCAGCAGTTTAAACGCTCTTGCCTGCCCGACGGGCCGAAAGTGGGTTCGGTCAACCTGTCGCCACGGGGTGACTGGCGTATGCCGAGCGATGCCGCAGTGGCTTTGTGGATGAAACAGCTGGATACATTGCTTTGATTTGCTTCTGTGTAATATATGTAATAGTTTGCCTGTGAGTAATATAGGTAACTTTACCAGATAAAGCAAAATTTTTAATCAAATATTACATTGAAGATAACACTATTGAAAAAAAATGTATATTTGTAGAAGGAGAACTTCGCATTCTAATTCTAAAAAAATCACACATGGAACTGGAAAACAGAAATGAAAAGAATAAGGTTGTCATTCTATTGGCACACCCTGACTGGAACGAATCGGAAGCTAATAAAGCCTTGCTGGATGCCGTATATAACCCTGTCGATGTAGATTTGTACAACTTATATGGCGATAAGGAATATACAGTTACGGATTGGGCGAATATTATGGCCAAAGCATCATTTGTCATTTTTCAATTCCCTTTCTACTGGATGTCTGCACCTGCGAAACTAAAAGAGTGGCAAGACGAGGTGATGAATTCTTTGGCAAAAACTCCGGCTATCGCAGGTAAACCGTTTATGGTGGTTACCACGACCGGATGGAATCAGGAGGCATACAGGAGCGGAGGCAAAATAGGCTTTACAGTGGATGAATTGCTGCGTCCTTATCAGGCGGGAGCTATATATGCGGGCATGGTCTGGAAAACGCCTCTGGTTGTATACGGGATAGGGACAGCCAATTCCGCTAAAAATATTTCTATCGGTGTAGAACAGTACAGGAATATTGTGAGTCAATTTATACAGACTTCACAGGAGATCTGGTGATCTGATAAGAGAACAGCTATTCAATTTGAACAGCCGTCTCTATGTTATATTGCGAATTTTTTATTTCAGATATTTTTTCAGTGTCGCAGCGGACAACAGGATCAGTGCTTTCGTTTCCGGTGTATCGGCTAGCCCGTTGAGCATGCCCCAGTCATGGATTGCACTATTGAACCGTACAGTGGTTACATCCACGCCGGCTTCATCCAGTTTTCGCCCGTAGGCTTCGCCTTCATCCCTAAGTATGTCGTTTTCAGCTACTTCTATAAGGGTGGGCGGCAAATCTTTGAGTTGCTCTATGGATGCTAATAATGGGGACAGGTAAATACTTTTGGCATCTTCAGGTTTTGAGATGTATTGTCCTGCCATCCAGTCGAGGAGGGATGTTGTGAGGAATCTCTCTTTACCATATAGTTTGAATGACTCATAATCGGTGCTTGCATCGGTGACAGGCCATAGAAGTATCTGTACCTTGATATGGGGCCCGTTATTCTCTTTAGCCTTGATGCAGGTAACAGTAGTCATGTTCCCTCCGGCACTGTTGCCTACTACAGCCAGCCGTTTACCGTCTACGTTGATTTCGTCGCCGTGGGTTGCAACCCACTTTGTAGCAGCATACACTTCGTTGACAGCCTGCGGAAATTTAGCTTCGGGTGATAATGAATAGTTTACAAAAACGGAAGCGTATCCTGATTCTACGACCAAATCACGCACGAGACGCTGATGTGTCGGATAGTCGCCTAATACCCATCCTCCGCCATGAATAAAGATAAATACGGGTAGTTTGTCCTTTACTCCTTTCGGACGTACTATGTTCAACTTGATCGTATATCCGTCCGCTGTGATTGTCTTTTCCGATTCGTCGATTCCCGACAAATCTACCTTTACAGAAGCCTGTGCTTGTATCAGTACATTGCGGGCATCGGGTACAGGGAGCGATTCTACCGGCTTGCCGGCGGCATTCAATACTTTAAGAAAAGCTTTGGTTTTCTTACTAAGGTGCGGGTCCTCCAGATAGTTCAGAGGCTTTTTTATATCATTACTCATAGCCAATATAATTAAGGGGTTAATTATGCGAAGTAAACCTTTGTATTCAATTACAACATTTACTTTCGGCTATTAGTTTTATGATCCGGATAAAGGGGCTATTTAATTACGTTAATTTAACGGATTCATTCTTTCGCTCCCTTCGTAGTATAGCCTAGTCTTTTTATTACAGGAATGAAACTGGCAATTGCACCTATGGCAAGGGTTGCCACTCCTGCTATGATAAATGCATTGAGAAGCCCTATTTTTTCGGCAATAAATCCCGTGGCAAGTAATCCCGGTATCGTTGGCAGCAGGCTTACACTATCGTATATGGAAAATACACGCCCCAGCGCGGCGGGATCTATTTTGGTTTGCAATATTACTGTGAAAGAGCTCCAGTATATGGAACCTGCCACCCCGCTGATAGAGGTCAGTACAACAAACATGGCGAAGCCTGACGTAGGTAATATGCCCATGGCCCAATATGTTATACCCAGCCCCATGGCTACGATATTCATACTTACAACCTTATTCGTAGTCTTCATAAATTTGAGGCTGAGGACTGCTCCTCCTACCAGCATGCCGATACCCCATGCCGTTTCCACCAGCCCCATCTGGTAGGCATTTCCACCGAAGTAACTTGTCGTCATCAGCGGGTAAAGGGCTGCAATAGGCACTATAAAGAATGTGATCCCTATTACCGATACCATAAGATAGGTAATTCCCCTGTTCATAAACAGGTGCCTGACCCCCTCTTTCACCTCCAGCCATACGTTAGGCTCGATGTCCTCTTTCTTTTCCGGATTTGGTATTTTAACAAATAAGAGAGAGGTACAAGCTATTGCCGCACCCAACACATCGAACATCATTACATAAGTCATGCTTAAAAGCGATATGAGTACAGCACCCAGCGCCGGGCCCGCAATATTGCTGATGGACTGTATCATCTGGTTTATTCCCGCAATGCGCATCAACTCGCTCTCGGGAGCCAGCAACGGGACGGATGCCTGCATGGCAGGCATATGGAATGCGCTGCCTGCCGAGCGTAATGCCAGCAGAAGGTAGATGAGCCACAAAGGGGTCATTTCCAGATAAAAAAGAATTCCCAGTGCTGCCGAACAGAGAGCAACAAAGCTGTCGGCAAGTATCATTGTGCGTTTTCTGTCCCAGCGGTCTACATATACCCCTGTGAACAGGCCGAGAATAATGAAAGGAAGCAGTACGGCAATCATGGCTGAGGCCAGGACTTCGGGCGAACCGGTTTTTATACTAAGCCAGAATACAACTGCAAAACCCACTATGGAACTGGTCAGTGTAGAGAAAAACTGTCCCGACCATATGATGATAAACGTTCTTTTCCAATTATTCATAAATATAGTTACTCTGCTATAAAGAGCTGTGTGTTAAACAAACCGGTATATGTCTGCGATTTGCTGTTTATTAAACAAATGTGTGTGAAAATGATTTTACCTTAATTAAAATTAAGGATTGTGAGGAATGAGGAATCCCTCAGTGATAGAGAATGGTGAAAAGACGTATAAGTCTCATAGTTATATCGTTTTTTAGTGTTGCAAAGGTACATTTTTTTTCTTGAATGTAAATGTTATTGAGTCAAGATATTAGATATTTAATTTAGTTGCATAGACAACAAATATTTGATTATCAGTAAGATAAAGTCATATTTTTAACATGGTTTCTTTTGAAACTAATATAATACTCATATCTTTGTCCCCTCATTTAACTAATTTTATTAATAATGAATAAGAAATCGATACTGATAACCATTTTATCTCTATGTCAGGCCTCTTTTATTTTCGCAGGAGGAATATTGACCAATACCAATCAAAGTGCCCACTTTATCAGAATGGTTGCCCGCGATGCTTCATTGCAGATCGATGCGGCATATACTAATCCGGCCGGACTGGTGAAGCTGAACGATGGATTCCACTTTTCGTTTTCCAATCAAAGTGCTTTCCAGACAAGGACAATTACTTCCACTTTCGCGCCTTTCGCAGGATATGGCGGCAATGCTACAAAAGAATTCAAGGGAACGGCCTCGGCGCCGATAATACCGAGCCTGCAAGCTGCCTATAAAACAGGGAAATGGGTGCTCTCCGGAAATATCGCGGTTACAGGAGGCGGTGGTAAGGCTACATTTAATGATGGCTTACCGTCTTTTGAATCACAGCTGGCAGTATTGCCTACAGCAATAAGTGCAATGGGGGTACCTACAACTCAATATTCTGTCGATGCATATATGAGAGGGTCGTCATTTATCTATGGAGCTCAGATGGGTGGGAGTTATGCAATCAATGATATGTTTTCCGCATATGCCGGCTTCCGCCTCAATATCGTGAATAATGGCTACGAAGGCTATCTGAAAAATGTAAAAGTAAATCCACAGCATCCACTGGTAAACCCTACGGGGGGGATGATGCTTGCTACTGATTTCCTTACAGCTGCAGGAAAACCGGAACTGGCTGCTATGGTTGCTGACAGAGAAATTGATAATAAGCAAACAGGATGGGGAGTTGCGCCTATCCTTGGACTAAACTTTAATTGTAAGGCTCTTAATATTGGTATGAAGTATGAATTTAAAACAAGCCTTAATGTTGAAAGTAAAACAATAGATGGCAAAGATGGAGGACTGGCGCAGTTTAAGGATGGTGTAAATACTCCGCATGATATACCTTCTTTGTTTACAGTCGGAGCATCATATCAGATAACACCTCAATTCCTGGCTAGTGTTGGCTATCATCATTTCTTTGATTCGGACGCTAAAATGGCTGATGATAAGCAAAAATTTATTAATGGAGGTACAAATGAATATCTTGCAGGACTTGAATTTCGTATAAATAGTATGTTTCTGGTTAGTGCAGGCGGACAGATAACACGATATGGGGTTACAGATGATTACCAAAAGGATCTTAGCTTCTCTATCAACTCATACTCGATAGGTTTTGGTGGTGCTGTGAATGTAGCAAAGAATGTAATGATAAATATAGGCTATTTCTGGACAACCTATTCCGATTGGGACAAAGAAAATGCAAAATATGCTTCCATTCCGGGATCAGACCCTGTCGTCTACCTTTCGGGTAAAGATGTATTCTCCCGTACCAATAAAGTATTTGCAGCCGGGGTAGATTTCTCGTTCTGAAAACTTTGATATAGATAATATAATGAAGGCGGGGAAGCGGCAGGCTTCCCCGCCTTTGTATTTTAGGCAGATATATTCATTTTCTTTTGTAATTATTTGTGTATCTTACTGATTATGTCTACATTTGCAACCCGAATAAAGCATGAAAAGAGGCTTGTTTTGGTGGCAAACATTTGATTGTCATTGAAATAGCTTCTGTTTATTGTGTTATTCGGTAAAGTAAAATGTATAATAAAAATTGAATTTAAAGTTCTAAAGATTAAAACAAGATGCCTACGATTCAACAATTAGTAAGAAAAGGACGTACTGTTTTGGTTGAAAAGAGTAAATCCCGTGCATTGGATTCTTGCCCTCAACGCAGAGGTGTTTGTATTCGCGTGTACACAACTACTCCTAAGAAACCTAACTCAGCGATGCGTAAAGTAGCACGTGTGCGCTTAACAAACACAAAAGAGGTTAATGCTTATATTCCCGGAGAAGGGCATAACTTGCAGGAGCACTCGATTGTACTTGTTAGAGGTGGCCGTGTGAAAGACCTGCCCGGAGTTCGTTATCACATTGTTCGCGGAACATTGGATACAGCCGGTGTTAACGGTCGTACACAACGTCGCTCTAAGTACGGAGCAAAACGTCCTAAACCGGGAGCAGCGCCAGCTAAAGGTGCACCAGCTAAAGGGGGTAAGAAAAAATAATCCCTGAAGCAATCCCTTTAACCGAGATTTTTAATTAAGTATTAAAACGGTTTAAGTTTATTGGATAGGCTATACATGGGTTGAGTAAATGGTTCGGCGGAACCGTTGAAGACATCAGAAAATTGGCAACCAAAAACAAAAACAAAATTTTTTTAAGTAAACAATGAGAAAGGCAAAACCAAAGAAAAGACAGATCCTCCCGGATCCTGTTTTCGGTGATGTAAAGGTTACAAAATTTGTTAACCACTTGATGTACGATGGTAAAAAATCGACTGCGTTCGATATTTTCTATACAGCATTAGAAATTGTAAAGAAAAAACTACCAAACGAAGAAAAGTCTGCTCTTGAGATATGGAAAGCAGCATTGGATAATGTAACTCCGCAAGTAGAAGTGAAGTCTCGCCGTGTAGGTGGTGCAACATTTCAGGTTCCTACCGAAATTCGCCCTGATCGCAAAGAATCAATCTGTATGAAAAATCTTATCCTGTATGCTCGTAAGAGAGGCGGGAAGACTATGGCTGATAAATTAGGCGCTGAAATTACGGATGCATTTAATGGCCAGGGAGGCGCATATAAAAGAAAAGAGGATATGCACAAAATGGCTGAGGCTAACCGTGCTTTCGCTCATTTCAGATTTTAACAAAAAGGAAAGAGCTATAAACCGATGGCAAAAATTATCGACAATTTAAGAAATACAAGAAATATAGGCATCATGGCTCACATTGATGCCGGTAAAACCACTACCTCCGAACGTATTTTGTTCTACACAGGTCTTACTCATAAGATCGGTGAGGTACATGATGGCGCTGCCACTATGGACTGGATGGAACAAGAACAGGAACGTGGTATCACCATCACATCTGCTGCTACCACTGCGAGCTGGAAGTATAATAATGAGGTGTTTAAAATCAACCTTATAGATACTCCCGGACACGTTGACTTTACGGTAGAGGTAGAGCGTTCACTCCGTATCCTCGACGGAGCTATCGCTGCTTACGATGCCGTAAGCGGGGTAGAGCCCCAGTCGGAAACAGTGTGGCGTCAGGCTGACAAATACGATGTGCCTCGTATGTGTTATGTGAATAAGATGGACCGTTCGGGTGCAGACTTTTTTGAAGTAGTTCGCCAGATAAAAGAAATGCTGAACGGAAATCCTTGTCCGGTACAGATTCCTATCGGTGCAGAAGAAAACTTCAAAGGAATCGTCGACTTAGTGAAAATGAAGGCGATGTACTGGCACGATGAAACTATGGGCGCTGACTACGAACTGGATGAAATTCCGGCAGAATACCTGGCGGAAGCTCAGGAGTGGAGAGAAAAAATGCTTGAAAAAGCCGCTGAATGTGATGAAACACTGATGGAGAAATTCTTCGATGATCCTTCTTCCATTACTGAAGACGAAATTCTTGCAGCACTTCGTATAGGAACTCTTTCAATGCAGATCAACCCGATGTTTTGCGGTTCTTCATTCAAAAACAAAGGTGTACAGCCATTACTGGACGGCGTATGTAAATTCCTTCCCAGCCCTATCGATACATTAGCTATCGAAGGTACAGATCCGAGAAACGGAAATACAATCGTACGTCACCCTAGTCCGGACGAACCTATGTGTGCTTTGGCGTTTAAGATCGCTACTGACCCGTTTGTAGGACGTTTATGTTTCTTCCGTGTATATTCGGGAGAACTGGCAGCCGGTTCTTATGTATATAATACCCGTTCCGAAAAGAAAGAACGTATTTCCCGTCTATTCCAGATGCACTCAAACAAACAGAATCCGAAGGATGTGATTGGTTGTGGTGATATAGGCGCAGGTGTAGGATTTAAAGATATCCGTACAGGTGATACATTGTGTGATGAGAACCATCCTATCGTTCTTGAGTCTATGGACTTCCCTGAACCGGTTATCGGAATAGCAATTGAGCCTATCACTCAAAAGGATGTGGATAAGCTTTCTAATGGTCTTGCTAAACTATCAGAAGAAGATCCGACATTCCGTGTGCATACCGATGAAGATTCAGGCCAGACAATCATCGAAGGTATGGGTGAGCTTCACCTGGAAATTATCATTGACCGTCTGAAACGCGAGTTCAAAGTAGAATGTAACCAGGGACGCCCTCAGGTATCCTATAAAGAAGCGATCTCCCAGACAGTGGAGCTTCGCGAAGTTTATAAGAAACAATCGGGAGGTCGTGGTAAGTTTGCCGATATCATTGTTAAAGTTGGTCCTACAGATGCAGGCTTTGAAGGTGAATTGCAATTCATCGATGAAGTAAAAGGTGGTAACGTTCCGAAAGAATTTATCCCTTCTGTACAGAAAGGATTTGCTGCTGCAATGAAAAATGGTGTACTTGCAGGATATGCGCTTGATAAACTGAAAGTAGTCCTTGTAGACGGTTCATACCATACAGTGGACTCTGACCAGTTGTCATTCGAACTTGCAGCTAAGTTTGCTTTCAAAAATGCTTGTGAGAAAGCAAGCCCGGTATTACAGGAACCTATCATGAAACTGGAGGTCGTTACTCCGGAAGAAAGTATGGGTGATGTGATTTCCGACCTGAACAAACGCCGCGGGCAAGTAGAAGGTATGGAATCGAGCCGTTCCGGCGCACGCATCGTGAAAGCGAAAGTGCCTTTGGCGGAAATGTTTGGCTATGTAACGTCGTTGAGAACAATTACATCAGGTAGGGCAACTTCAGCTATGACGTTCTCTCACTACGAGGTAGTATCTCCGTCGATTGCGCGCCAGGTATTGACTGAGGTTAAAGGACGTGTCGATCTGATCAAATAATAAAATCCAGACTGCGGTTAGTAAATGACTCTTAATCGCAGTCTGAATCTATTTTATACAATAAATTTTTGAATAACTAATTAAAAACAGACAATGAGTCAAAAAATCAGGATTAAACTAAAATCTTACGATTACATGCTGGTAGACAAGTCTGCCGAGAAAATCGTTAAAACGGTAAAAGCAACAGGTGCAGTAGTCAGCGGTCCAATTCCGTTACCAACACACAAACGTATCTTTACTGTAAACCGTTCAACTTTCGTTAACAAGAAGTCCCGCGAGCAATTTGAGCTGTCTTCTTATAAAAGACTGATCGATATCTACAGCTCTACAGCTAAAACAGTAGATGCGCTGATGAAACTTGAGTTGCCAAGTGGCGTTGAAGTTGAAATCAAAGTTTGATGAATTTTTATACTAGTTTAAATAAATAATTAAGAGAAATGCCAGGATTATTAGGAAAAAAAATCGGAATGACATCCGTTTTCAGTGCCGAGGGAAAAAATATTCCATGCACTGTTATCGAAGTGGGTCCTTGTGTTGTTACTCAGGTAAAAACAGTTGAGAAAGACGGTTACGAAGCTTTACAGCTAGGGTTTGTTGAAAAGAAAGACAAACACACAGCCAAGCCGCAAGCCGGTCATTTCAAGAAAGCTGGAGTAGCACCTCAAAGACACTTGGCCGAGTTCAAAGGAATTGAAGGTCGCAAACTAGGCGATGTACTTACTGTAGACTTCTTGGAAGACGCACAGTATGTAGATGTTATCGGAACATCGAAAGGTAAAGGATTCCAGGGGGTAGTTAAACGCCACAATTTCGGTGGGGTAGGACAGGCTACTTTGGGACAACACAACCGTCTTCGTGCTCCGGGTTCTATCGGTGCTTGTTCTTACCCTGCGAAGGTATTTAAGGGAACAAGAATGGGCGGACAAATGGGTAATGTACGCACAACTGTCCAAAACCTTGAAGTAATTAAAGTGATTCCGGAACACAATCTTTTGTTGATTAAAGGCTCTGTACCGGGAAGTAAAGGTTCAATCGTAATAATTGAGAAATAATGGAACTGAGTGTATTAGATAAAAACGGTAAAGATACCGGTAAAAAAGTAGCGTTGAACGATGCTATTTATGGAATTGAACCTAACGAGCACGTTCTTTGGCTGGATGTGAAACAATACCTGGCAAACCAACGTCAGGGGACTCACAAATCTAAAGAAAGAAGTGAAATGTCGGGAAGTACACGCAAACTGATCCGCCAGAAAGGTGGAGGTGGTGCACGTCGTGGTGACATCAACTCTCCGGTATTGGTCGGGGGTGCCCGTGTATTCGGTCCAAAACCAAGAGATTACAGCTTCAAATTAAATAAGAAAGTAAAACAGCTTGCCCGTAAATCTGCTCTTGCTACCAAAGCAAAAGGTAACCAGATCGTAATAGTTGAAGACTTTTCTTTCGATGCGCCGAAAACTAAGGATTTCGTAGCATTGACTAAAAATTTGCAAGTGGCTGATAAAAAGATACTTCTAGTTTTGCCAGACCAAAATAAAAATGTATATTTGTCGGCTCGTAATTTAGAAAGAGTAAAAGTTGTAAAAGCTTCTGATTTAAATACTTACTCAATACTTAACTGTTCAAGTCTGGTATTGGCTGAGTCATCGGTTGCTGTTATAGATAACCTTTTAAAAGCATAAGGAGGATACTATGGGAATTATAATTAAACCAATATTAACAGAAAAACAAACTGCGATTTCGGAGAAATTCCCTAATCGTTATGGTTTTCGTGTTGCTCCAGATGCAAACAAAGCGGAGATTAAGAAAGCTATAGAAGAGCTTTACGGCGTAACAGTTGAGTCAGTGAACACGATCAAATACGACGGAAAGCGCAAAAGCCGTTACACTAAAGCAGGTGTAATCAGTGGTAAAACTTCGGCTTTCAAGAAAGCAATAATCACCCTTAAACAAGGTGAGAGTATAGACTTTTTTAGTAATATCTAAATAAAAAATGGCAGTACGTAAATTAAAGCCCACAACACCGGGGCAGAGACACAAAATTATTGGTACATTCGAAGAAATCACTGCAAGTGTACCAGAAAAATCCCTTGTAGTCGGTAAAAAAGCGTCAGGTGGCCGTAACAACCAGGGAAAGATGACTATGCGTTATCTTGGTGGTGGTCACAAAAGACAATTGAGGCTAATCGACTTCAAGAGAACAAAAGACGGAATACCAGCCACTGTAAAATCAATAGAATACGATCCGAACCGTTCGGCTCGTATCGCATTGTTATATTACGCTGACGGAGCAAAGACATATATCCTGGCTCCTCAGGGATTGGTAGTAGGTCAGACAGTGATATCGGGAGTTGATGCTGCTCCTGAAGTCGGAAATACATTGCCTCTGGCAAAAATTCCGATTGGTACAGTTATTCATAATATCGAATTACGTCCCGGACAAGGAGCTAAAATGGTTCGTTCGGCAGGTGGATTTGCTCAGTTGACTTCCCGTGAAGGAGACTATGCTATCATCAGAATGCCTTCGGGCGAAACACGCAAGATCCTATTGGCTTGTAAAGCTACTGTAGGCAGTGTAGGTAATTCAGATCATGCTCTTGAAAAATCAGGTAAAGCCGGACGCTCTCGCTGGCTTGGACGTCGCCCTCGCAACCGTGGTGTTGTAATGAACCCTGTCGATCACCCAATGGGTGGTGGTGAAGGTCGCGCTTCGGGAGGACACCCAAGATCACGTAAAGGATTGTATTCTAAGGGTCTTAAGACTAGAGCTCCTAAGAAACATTCTTCTAAGTACATAATCGAAAGAAGAAAGAAATAATAACCTGATTAATTAAGAAATTATGAGTCGTTCGTTAAAAAAAGGCCCGTATATTAATGTTAAGCTTGAGAAAAAAGTCTTGGCCATGAATGAGTCAGGTAAAAAAGCTGTAGTTAAGACATGGGCAAGGGCTTCAATGATCTCTCCTGACTTTGTAGGTCACACTATTGCTGTTCACAACGGAAACAAATTCATTCCGGTATATGTGACAGAAAATATGGTAGGACATAAATTAGGAGAATTCTCCCTCACACGTACATTCCGTGGACACGGAGGTAACAAGAAAAAATAATTGGAGCAGAAGCCAATAAATTAATTAAAAGAAAACATTAAAAATAATGGGTGCTAGAAAAAGAATAACAGCTGAAAAAAGAAAGGAAGCTCAAAAAACCATTTCTTTTGCCAAGTTGAACGATGTACCGACTTCACCACGCAAAATGCGCCTTGTGGCTGACATGATCCGTGGAATGGAGGCATTCAGAGCGCTTGGTGTATTGAAATACTCAAATAAAGAAGCTGCTGCCAAATTAGAAAAACTATTGCGTTCAGCTATCGCAAACTGGGAAGCTAAAAATGAACGTAAAGCAGAAAGTGGTGAGCTATTTGTATCATTGATAAACGTAGATGGTGGCGCAATGCTGAAAAGAATGCGTCCTGCTCCACAGGGAAGAGGTTACAGAATACGTAAGCGTTCAAACCATGTGACCCTTCACGTAGATACACTAAATAAAGAAAATCAAAATTAATAGCAGATGGGACAAAAAGTAAATCCAATAGCAAATCGTTTAGGAATCATCAGAGGATGGGACTCTAACTGGTATGGAGGCAAAAGTTACGGCAACACACTGCTGGAAGACAGCAAAATCCGTAAATATCTGAATGCCCGTCTAGCTAAAGCCAGTGTATCGCGTATCGTTATCGAAAGAACACTGAAACTTGTAACTATTACAGTTTGTACAGCACGTCCGGGTATCATTATCGGTAAAGGCGGACAGGAAGTAGACAAGCTGAAAGAAGAGTTGAAGAAAATTACAGATAAAGATATTCAAATCAATATTTTCGAAATCAAAAAACCTGAGCTGGATGCAGTTATCGTAGCTAACAATGTAGCGCGTCAGGTGGAAGGCAAAATCGCCTATCGCCGTGCTATCAAAATGGCTATCGCTTCTACGATCAGAATGGGTGCCGAAGGTATCAAGATTCAGATTTCAGGCCGTTTGAACGGAGCGGAAATGGCTCGTTCGGAAATGTATAAAGAAGGACGTACTCCACTTCATACATTCCGTGCCGATATCGACTATGCACATGCCGAAGCATTGACAAAAGTTGGTTTGATAGGTATCAAAGTATGGATTTGCCGTGGAGAAGTTTACGGCAAGAAAGACCTTGCACCTTCATTTGTTGCGTCTAAAGATGGTGGCCACTCTAACAACAGAGGTGGCGGTGACCGTCGTAACGACAGAGGCGACAGAGAACAGGGAAAAGGTTTCAAGAGAAATAAGAGAAAGTAATTAAAAAAACGTTTGAAGTAAAATGTTACAACCGAAGAAAACAAAATTCAGAAGACAGCAAAAAGGTCGTATGAAAGGTAATGCTCAGAGAGGGCATGAACTGGCTTTCGGTTCGTTTGGCATCAAAACCCTGGAGAACAAATGGATCACAGGGCGCCAGATAGAAGCGGCCCGTATTGCAGTAACTCGTTACATGCAGCGTCAAGGACAAGTTTGGGTTAGAATTTTCCCTGACAAACCAATCACTAAGAAACCTGCCGAAGTCCGCATGGGTAAAGGTAAGGGATCTCCTGAAGGGTTCGTTGCACCGGTTACACCTGGTAGAATACTATTCGAAATCGAAGGAGTATCTTATGATGTGGCAAAAGAAGCATTGCGCCTTGCAGCACAAAAGCTTCCTGTGACTACTAAATTTATAGTTCGCAGAGATTATGACTTAACTCAAAACGCTTAAGAAGTATGAAAATTGCAGAAGTAAGAGAACTTTCGGACAAAGAATTGAAAGAAAGATTAGATGCTGAAAGAATAGCATTAAACCAATTGGTGTTAAACCACAGTGTATCTCCATTGGATGCTCCGACTAAGATTAAAGAAAAGCGTCGCGATATAGCACGTTTCTTAACAGAGATCCGCCACAGAGAACTAAAAAATAAATAAGAGCTGATGGAAACGAGAAATTTAAGAAAAGAAAGATTCGGGGTCGTTTTCAGCAACAAGATGGACAAAACCATCACAGTAGCTGTAAAATGGAAAGAAAAACACCCTATTTATGGAAAATTCGTTAACAAAACGAAGAAATATCATGCTCATGACGAAAAGAACGAGTGTAACATCGGCGACACAGTACGCATCATGGAAACTCGTCCGTTGAGTAAAACTAAAAGATGGAGATTAATCGAAATAATCGAAAGGGCTAAATAATTATGATACAACAAGAATCAAGACTAGTAGTTACTGATAACAGTGGGGCTAGAGAATGCTTATGTATCCGCGTATTAGGCGGTACAAGAAGACGTTATGCGTCTGTAGGGGATGTGATTGTGGTTGCTATCAAGAATGTAATCCCTTCGAGTGATATTAAGAAAGGTGCTGTAACAAAAGCTATCATCGTGCGTACTAAAAAAGAAATCCGCCGTGTAGACGGTTCTTATATCCGTTTCGATGACAATGCTTGTGTATTGCTAAACGCAGCAGGTGAAATCAGAGGAAGCCGTATTTTCGGACCAGTTGCCCGTGAACTTCGCGCAACTAATATGAAAATCGTTTCGTTGGCACCAGAGGTACTATAATCCATAAAACTAAAAAAGCAATGAGTAAATTACATATCAAAAAAGGCGATATAGTTTATGTGAATACCGGTGTCGACAAAGGTAAAACCGGCCGCGTGCTGAAAGTGTTGGTTGAAAAGAACCGCGCTATCGTTGAAGGCCTGAACATGGTATCCAAATCTACTAAGCCTAACGCTAAAAGCCCTCAGGGAGGAATAGAGAAGAAAGAAGCTGCCATTCATATATCTAACCTTAACGTAGTAGACCCTAAATCGGGAAAACCTACACGTGTCGGTCGTAAAGAAGTGAATGGAAAGCTAGTACGTTACGCTAAAAAATCAGGGGAGGAAATTAAATAATGAGCAATACAACAACTCTTAGAACAGATTATAAAGACCGTATTGTAGCTTCTTTGATGAAAGAATTCGGTTATAAATCAACAATGCAGGTTCCTGTATTGAAGAAAATAGTAATTAATCAAGGTCTTGGTATAGCAGTTGCCGATAAGAAAATAATCGAAACAGCGATTAACGAAATCACAACTATCACCGGACAAAAAGCAGTAGCGACATACTCTAAGAAAGATATATCGAACTTCAAGTTGCGTAAGAAAATGCCTATCGGTGTGATGGTTACACTGCGCCACGACAGAATGTACGAGTTTCTTGAAAGACTTGTACGTGTAGCATTGCCCCGTATCCGCGACTTTAAAGGTATCGAAAGCAAGCTTGACGGAAGAGGGAATTATACATTGGGTATCCAGGAGCAAATCATCTTCCCTGAAATTAATATTGACAATATTAGTCGTATTTTGGGAATGAATATTACCTTTGTAACTTCCGCCAAAACGGATGAAGAAGGGTATGCCCTGCTGAGAGAGTTCGGACTACCATTTAAGAACGCAAAAAAAGAATTGATATAAGATGGCAAAAGAATCAATGAAAGCTCGTGAGGTAAAAAGAGCTAAGATGGTTGCTAAATATGCAGCTAAGAGAGCGCAACTCAAAGCCGATGGCGATTACGAAGCGCTGCAAGCTCTGCCTAAGAATGCTTCACCGGTACGTCTGCACAACCGTTGCAGCCTTACAGGTCGTCCGAAAGGCTTTATCCGCCAGTTCGGAATTTCCCGTATCCAATTCAGGGAAATGGCTTCTAAAGGTTTAATACCGGGAGTGAAGAAAGCAAGCTGGTAAAAGAATTATGAATTATAAATGATGAATTGAGGATTGATGCTATTCCTGATTCCAATTTATAATTCTTAATTCATCATTTATAATTATTTTTTAAATATTGTCCCGGATGCGGGATTAATTTAAATCAATTTAATCATGACAGATCCAATAGCAGATTATTTGACGCGCGTAAGAAACGCCATCATGGCTGGACACAGAGTTGTAGAAATTCCGGCGTCAAATTTGAAAAAAGAGATTACAAAAATTCTCTTGGAAAAAGGCTACATTCTTAACTATAAGTTTGTAGAAGAAGGACCTCAGGGCTCTATCAAAATAGCCTTGAAATACGATCCTGTAAATAAAGTGAACGCGATTAAGAAATTAATCCGTGTTTCAACTCCAGGTCTTCGTAAATATGTAGGGTATAAAGATTTGCCTCGTGTCCTTAACGGACTGGGTATAGCTGTAGTATCTACCTCAAAAGGAGTGATGACAGACAAAGAAGCTCGCGAGCTGAAAGTCGGCGGCGAAGTAATGTGTTATGTTTATTAATTAAGGGGAGGATAGTAAAGTTATGTCAAGAATAGGAAAATTACCCATAAATCTTCCGGCCGGAGTAAACGTTACTGTTGGCAAGGATAATTTAGTTACAGTAAAAGGACCAAAAGGAGAACTATCGCAAGAAGTTAATCCGGATATCAAAGTCTCTGTTGAAAATGGTGTGTTATCAGTAGCACGTCCGTCTGACGAAAAAAATCACCGTTCTCTGCATGGATTGTACAGATCGTTGATCAACAATATGATTGTTGGAGTTTCTGAAGGATATCGCAAAGAATTGGAATTAGTAGGGGTTGGTTACCGTGCGTCAAACAACGGTCAGATCTTGGAACTTTCATTAGGCTATACTCACAATATCTTTTTGATGTTGCCGAAAGAAGTAAGCCTTGAAACAAAATCGGAGAGAAACAAGAACCCGCTAATCATTTTAGAATCTTGTGATAAA
Organism: Dysgonomonas termitidis; assembly: GCF_042654545.1. Taxonomy (GTDB): domain Bacteria; phylum Bacteroidota; class Bacteroidia; order Bacteroidales; family Dysgonomonadaceae; genus Dysgonomonas; species Dysgonomonas termitidis. The sequence continues at coordinate 75,385 of NZ_JBHSGN010000080.1, read as the reverse complement.
CAACTGATCGGTCAGGTTTGCTCGAAAATTCGCTCATTCCGTAAACCGGAACCATATAAGGGTAAAGGTATACGCTTTGTAGGTGAAGTTATCCGTCGCAAGTCTGGTAAAACCGCAGGTAAATAATTCATAAACTGTAGTAATCATGGTAACAAAGACAGATAAAAGAAATAAAATAAAATTACGCGTACGCGGGAAGATCTCAGGAACTACCGAACGTCCGCGTCTGACAGTGTTCAGAAGCAACAAGCAAATATATGCGCAGGTTATCGACGATCTTACAGGTAAGACTTTGGCAGCGGCTTCGTCTCTTAAAATAGCAGACAAGGCTCCTAAAAAAGAAATAGCCGCGAAAGTTGGTGAACTAATTGCTAAGAATGCTCAGGAAGCTGGTGTAACAACTGTGGTATTTGACCGTAACGGTTACCTGTACCATGGTAGAATTAAAGAATTGGCAGATGCTGCCCGTAACGGTGGACTTAAATTTTAATAGACATGGCAGGAGTTAACAATAGAGTAAAATCGACCAACGATATCGAATTAAAAGACAGGCTAGTTGCGATCAACCGTGTTACTAAAGTAACAAAAGGGGGACGTACATTCAGTTTCGCTGCTATCGTAGTTGTAGGAAATGAAGATGGTATAGTAGGCTGGGGTCTAGGTAAAGCTGGTGAAGTAACGACAGCTATAGCTAAAGGAGTTGAAGCTGCTAAGAAAAACCTTATCAAAGTTCCGGTACTTAAAGGAACAGTACCTCACGAGCAAGTTGCCCGTTTTGGAGGTTCTGAAGTACTTATTCGCCCGGCTGCTCCCGGTACAGGGGTGAAGGCAGGGGGTGCGATGCGTGCCGTGCTTGAGAGCGTAGGTGTAACAGACGTATTGGCTAAATCGAAAGGCTCGTCAAACCCTCACAACCTTGTGAAGGCTACGATCGAAGCTTTAGGTGAGTTGAGAGATGCATACACTGTAGCACAGAACAGAGGTATTTCTATGGAAAAAGTGTTTAAAGGTTAATTTGCAAAGAAAATTATTATGGCAAAGATTAAAGTTAAACAAGTTAAGAGCAGAATCAAGTGTCCGAAAGACCAAAAATTAACTTTAGACGCTCTTGGGCTGAAAAAGTTGAACCGTGTGGTAGAACACGAAGATACACCTGCTATCAGAGGGATGATCAACAAAGTACACCATTTGGTTACTATTGTAGAGTAATTTAGTTTATAAGATAAAAAAATATAAAAATATGAGTTTATCAAATTTGAGACCTGCTGAAGGATCAACTAAAACCGGAAAAAGAATCGGACGTGGTACGGGTTCAGGATTAGGTGGTACTTCCACAAGAGGTCATAAAGGAGCTAAGTCCAGATCAGGTTATTCTAAGAAGATCGGATTTGAAGGAGGGCAGATGCCTATCCAACGCCGTTTGCCTAAATTCGGATTTAAAAACATAAACCGGGTAGAATACAAAGCAATCAATCTGGACGTTTTGCAACGTTTGGCAGAAACCAAGAAACTTGCTAAAATCGATATTCAGACATTGATCGATGCAGGCTTTATTTCTTCCAATCAATTAGTGAAAATATTAGGAAACGGAGCTGTCACTACTAAAGTGGATGTTGAAGCTCACGCTTTCTCAAAAACAGCGGAAGCTGCAATTCAGGCAATAGGTGGAACAGTAACTAAACTGAAGTAAGATGGGATTAGTAAAAACACTGGAAAATATATGGAAGATTGAGGATCTTAGGAAAAGACTCATGATTACCTTCTTTTTCGTAGTGATCTATCGCTTCGGAGTTCATATTGTCCTGCCAGGTGTAGACCCGGCAGCTCTTAATGCCCTTCAGGCTAAGACTTCGGGGGGTATCCTGGACATATTGAACATGTTCTCGGGAGGTGCATTTGCTAATGCGTCGATTTTTGCATTGGGTATTATGCCTTATATCTCTGCCTCTATCGTTATGCAGTTGCTGGGTATGGCTGTGCCGTATTTCCAAAAACTTCAACGCGAAGGTGAAAGCGGACGTACCAAAATGAACCAGTACACACGTTATCTGACAGTGGCCATACTTCTATTCCAGGGTCCGGCTTACCTGTTGGGTGCATTGGGTGCGGCGGCTCCTACTTCATGGGACTTCCTTATTCCTTCAACCATTATCCTGGCCGGAGGTAGTATGTTTGTTCTTTGGTTAGGAGAACGTATCACTGATAAAGGTATCGGAAACGGAGTCTCTTTCATCATCTTGGTGGGTATTATAGCCCGTTTGCCACATGCGCTTATCGGTGAATTTTCTTCACGTCTGGCAAGCCAGGGAGGCGGATTGGTTATGTTCCTTGCCGAAATTGTATTCCTGTTGCTTATTATTTGCGGAGCAATCCTGTTGGTACAAGGTACACGGCGTATACCGGTACAGTATGCAAAAAGAGTTGTTGGGAACAAACAATATGGCGGCGCACGCCAGTATATACCATTGAAGGTAAATGCTGCTAACGTAATGCCTATCATCTTTGCCCAGGCAATTATGTTTGTGCCTATCTCTATTGCGGGATTCTCTACCGAAAAAGGCGGGTTCCTGGGCTCATTTATGGATCATACCAGCGTAGCATATAATGTTGTGTTTGCATTTCTTATTATTGCTTTCACATGGTTCTACACAGCTGTGACCATAAACCCTGTGCAGATGGCCGATGAACTGAAACGTAATAACGGATTTATACCGGGTATCAAACCGGGAAAGAAAACAGCGGATTATATCGATTCTATCATGTCTCGTATAACATTCCCGGGATCATTGTTCCTGGCTATGGTTGCCATTCTTCCTGCGTTTGCCAGCTACTTCGGGGTAAGCCGTGAATTCTCACAATTCTTTGGAGGAACATCATTGTTGATCCTTGTTGGGGTTGTGCTTGATACATTACAGCAGATCGAAAGCCACTTGTTGATGAGACATTATGACGGTTTATTGAAATCGGGCAGAATCAAAGGCCGTTCGGGTTCAATTGCAGCATATTAAGGAGGTTTAAATGATATTTCTGAAAACAGACGAAGAAATCGAATTGATGCGTGAAGCAAATCGCCTTGTAGGTATGACCCTGGGCGAAATGGCAAAGCATATAAAACCGGGGGTTACTCCGGCTCAATTAGATAAAATTGCGAAAGAATTTATACAGGATCACGGAGCCAGACCTTCCTTCTTGGGATATAAGGGTGCTCCGGGTGCTGTGGATTTTCCGGGAGCGATTTGTGCTTCAGTTAACGAACAGGTTGTACATGGATTTCCAACAGACTATGTTCTTAAAGACGGAGATATTATTTCTGTCGATTGTGGTACAGAAAAAAACGGGTTTTGTGGCGATTCGGCCTATACATTTTGTGTAGGAGAAGTAGCAGAAGACGTGAAAGCTTTACTAAGAGCGACGAAAGAAGCGCTTTATAAGGGAATAGAAAAGGCGGTAGATGGTAATCGCATAGGCGATATCAGCGATGCTGTTCAGACATATTGTGAGAAACGTGGTTATTCGGTTGTTCGCGAACTGGTAGGACATGGTATAGGACGTAAGATGCATGAAGCACCTGAGGTTCCTAACTATGGCAAACGGGGTACAGGCCCCTTACTCAAGAAAGGGATGTGTATAGCAATAGAACCGATGATCAACATGGGGAGCAAGAATGTTGTTTTCGAAAGCGATGGCTGGACTATCAGGACCCGTGACCGTAAACCTTCGGCCCACTTCGAACATACTGTGGCTATTCGCCAGGGAAAAGCTGATATTTTATCAACATTTGAATTTGTAGAAGCTGTTTTAGGAAATAACGCAATTTAAAAAACCTTTATTTATATATGGCTAAACAGGCAGCAATAGAACAAGACGGAGTGATCGTAGAAGCACTATCAAACGCGATGTTTCGTGTCGAACTTGAAAACGGACATGAAATAACCGCGCACATCTCAGGAAAGATGCGTATGCACTATATCAAAATACTTCCGGGAGATAGAGTACGTGTGGAAATGTCACCCTATGATTTATCAAAAGGACGGATTTCATTCAGATACAAATAAAAAACAAACATATGAAAGTAAGAGCATCATTGAAGAAGCGTACCGCTGATTGCAAAATTGTCAGGAGAAAAGGACGCTTATACGTTATTAACAAAAAAAATCCTAAGTACAAACAACGTCAGGGATAATTTATTAATTTTGCAAATTAATCGAAAAAATATATGGCAATAAGAATAGTTGGTGTCGATTTACCACAAAATAAAAGAGGCGAAATAGCCTTGACATACATTTATGGTATCGGACGTAGTTCTGCTAACAAAATCCTGGCTGAAGCAGGAATAGACAAAGATGTCAAAGTGAAAGACTGGAATGACGATCAGGCTGGTAAAGTGCGTGAAATCATCGCTGCCCAGTTCAAAGTAGAAGGAGACTTGCGTTCGGAAGTACAGCTTAATATCAAGCGATTGATGGATATAGGCTGTTACAGAGGTATCCGTCACCGTATCGGTCTGCCTTTGAGAGGTCAGAGTACTAAAAATAATGCCCGTACACGGAAGGGTAGAAAGAAAACTGTTGCTAACAAGAAAAAAGCTACAAAATAATTAATTTGATATGGCAAAGAAAACAGTCGCAGCGAAAAAGAGAAACGTTAAAGTGGATGCTACAGGACAAGCTCATGTACATTCTTCTTTCAACAATATCATTATTTCGATTACAAACAGCGATGGCCAGGTTATCAGCTGGTCGTCGGCAGGGAAGATGGGTTTCAGAAGTTCAAAAAAGAACACCCCGTACGCAGCTCAAATGGCAGCATCAGATTGTGCCAAAGTTGCATTTGACTTAGGATTGAGAAAAGTAAAAGTGTATGTAAAAGGACCGGGCAACGGACGTGAGTCTGCTATCCGAACTATCCATGCAGCAGGAATAGAAGTAACAGAAATCGTTGACGTTACTCCGCTTCCTCACAACGGATGCCGTCCTCCAAAACACAGAAGAGTTTAATCAAAATTTTAAATTTGGAACTTAAATTGTGATTTTGATTGCAAGTTTACCCTCTCTGTAATCGCGGCTGCACAATTTCAGCTTTCATCAATTATTAATTAGTAAAGAAAATGGCAAGATATACTGGACCAAAATCAAAAATCGCCCGTAAATTCGGAGAGCCAATATTCGGACCTGACAAAGTTCTTTCTAAAAAGAACTACCCTCCCGGACAACACGGAAACGGAAGGAAGAAAAAATCGTCCGAGTACGGTATTCAATTGCGTGAAAAGCAAAAAGCAAAATACACATATGGTGTACTCGAAAGACAATTCCGCAACATGTTTGACAAAGCGCTTTCATCACGTGGTATCACAGGTGAAGTGCTGCTTCAAATGTTGGAATCAAGATTGGATAACGTTGTTTTCCGTCTTGGAATAGCGCCTACGAGAGCGGCTGCCCGTCAGCTTGTATCTCACCGCCACATCACAGTGGACGGTTCGGTCGTGAATATTCCGTCTTATACAATCAAACCGGGACAATTGATCGCAGTCCGCGAGAAATCAAAATCTCTGGAAGTAGTAAGCGAAGCATTGTCTGGGTTCAACCATAGTAAATACCCTTGGATCGAATGGGATGCAGCATCTATGACAGGTAAGTTCCTTCACCTGCCTGAAAGAGCAGATATCCCTGAAAACATTAAAGAGCAGTTGATCGTAGAGTTGTATTCTAAAAATTAATTAAATTCATGGCTATATTAGCATTTCAAAAACCGGATAAAGTATTGATGTTAGAAGCGGACGATTTCTTCGGAAAATTCGAATTTCGTCCCTTAGAACCCGGATATGGTATTACCGTTGGTAATGCTTTACGCCGTATTCTGCTTTCATCTCTTGAAGGTTTTGCTATCACTTCTATAAAAATCGACGGTGTTGAACATGAATTTGCCACCGTACCGGGTGTTATAGAAGATGTTACAAATATCATTCTGAATCTGAAACAAGTACGTTTCAAGCAGATAGTAGAAGAGATCGAAAACGAGAAGGTGAGTATTACAGTCTCAGGTGCCGAAGTATTCAAAGCTGGAGATATTGGAAAGCATCTGTCAGGATTTGAAGTATTGAACCCTGACTTGGAAATCTGTCATTTAGACAAGAATGCTAGCTTCCAAATCGAATTGAATATTAACAAAGGCCGTGGATACGTACCTGCTGATGAAAATCGCAATCTGTCCGACGATGTTAATGTTATAGCTATTGATTCTATTTATACTCCTATCCGCAATGTGAAATACTCGATAGAAAACTATCGTGTAGAGCAGAAAACGGACTATGAGAAACTTGTGATAGAAATAGCAACCGATGGTTCTATTCATCCAAAAGATGCATTGAAAGAAGCTGCTAAAATTCTTATCCACCACTTTATGCTGTTCTCAGATGAGAAGATCCTTCTTGAGCAAAGCGAAGTGGATGGAAACGAAGAATTCGATGAAGAAATTCTGCATATGCGTCAGCTTCTGAAGACTAAGTTATCTGATATGAACCTTTCGGTTCGTGCCCTTAACTGTTTGAAATCGGCAGAAGTAGAGACACTGGGTGAATTAGTGCAATTCAATAAGAATGACCTTCTTAAATTCAGAAACTTTGGTAAAAAATCACTTACCGAACTTGATGAACTGTTGGATAGCCTGAGCCTGTCTTTCGGTATGGATATTTCTAAATATAAATTAGATAAAGATTAGTAAGCGACATGAGACATAATAAAAAATTTAATCATTTAGGGCGTACCAGTTCACACAGAAATGCCATGCTGGCTAATATGTGTGTATCTTTGATCATGAGCCCTAATAAGCGTATCTTTACGACCGTAGCCAAAGCAAAGGCTTTGAAGAAGGTTATAGAGCCGATGATTACAAAATCGAAAGAAGATACAACACATTCGAGACGTCTGGTTTTCCAGGATCTTAAGATTAACAGCGATCAGACTAAAGCTGCCATAACTGAGTTATTCCAGAATATATCTCAGAAAGTAGCTGACCGTCCCGGAGGATACACCCGTATTATCAAGACTGGTAACCGTTTGGGGGATAATGCCTCTATGTGTTTTATTGAATTGGTAGACTATAACGAAAATATGTTGAAGGAGAAGAAAGCTGCATCGAAAGGTAGAACCCGTAGATCCAAGAAAGCTGCTGACCAACCTGAAACAGCTAAAGAAACTGTAGCTCCAAAAGCAAAAGCTGTAGCCACTCCTGAAGCACCTGTTGTGGAAGAAGTAGAAGCATTGGAAGCTGCTCCGGAATCTTTACCTTTAGTTGATGATGCAGCTACTGAAGCTCCGGCTACTGAAGAAGACAAGCCTAAGACTGAAGAATAAGAGATTATAGACTCTTATTTATATAATAAAAAAAGTATCCTGAAACAGGATACTTTTTTTTGCTTTAATAAAAGCCAGTTCTTCTGTAGAACTATTGTCTCAGAACATCACACAAATCTCGAATGTGAAGTCAATGTAGTTTGTTTAAACTCTGCGTAAGGTTGGGAAGTCTGTTTATTCGTTAGTAGGTATTTAATCTACTTTACATTTATAAGATGGCTAAATATGGGAAACGTTGCATAACGAATTAAAAAAAAATGAAGAAATATTGAATTAATTAAATCATTGTCGGTCTACAGCTTTGTTTATCAGATGTTTATGTCTTTATTAAAATATTCACTTAATTGAAAATTTTACAGAAATACTCTCTCCGGTTTCGTCGACAGCGATCAAATGATGCTCTCCTTTTGCCGGACTGTACTCCATCTTATGGAATCCTTTCGTCTCACCGATATACTGACCGTCCAGATGCCAGAATACCCGGTTCTGTGGAGAACGGTGGGCCAGTTCGAAGACCAACTGGCCGGGAGTGCCGTCCAATTGTTTAGGCAGGCTGATGACTGCATTGGGGAAAGGATAGATAAAATCCATTGGTTTTATGTCCGAACCTTCACTGCATTCGGGTGAATACGGTGGTAACGGACGGTATGCCGGATGTTGTTCTTTATAGTACCATTCCCACGAAGGAGGCAATATAAACCATGAAGTATGGATAATCCCCCTTTTACCTGCGCATTCGTCATATACCTGATACTTCATGTCTTCGGACAAATGTACCAGTTTATGATAGGAACAAACCGAACCGTTCAGCCCTTTTTTACTGATCCATATCGTATCGGTTTCCGTAGCCGGACAGTTCATACTTTTCAGACAACCGCTTTCGTGGCATATCTCGGCTCTTACAAGGTCGCTTTCCGGTCTGGCGAACCAACGGCTTTGCGGCAGGGCATTGAATATATCGAACATCACCATACCTGCAGTGCGTGCCCCTGTGAGCCCCGGACGGCCTTCTCCGTCGGAGTTGCCTACCCATACGCCTACAACGTATTTTGGACTGATACCTACCGCCCATCCGTCACGGAATCCGAAACTGGTTCCCGTTTTCCATGCTATTTTCTGTATAGAAGGGATAGAGCGCCAGTCTATCTCATCAGGACGGTTTACATTTGTCAAGGCTTCGAATGTTTGCCAGATGGCTCCTGCCGAGAATAATGGAGTCCGGTTTCTATCACCTTTTTGGTCGTTGTCATCGCTTAGGATATATGAGGGCTGCTTCATATCATAATACCGGCTTTCCTCATTGAATATATTGAGTTGTTGAGCCATTTGCAGGTACATGGTGCTGATGTCCCACAACTTGCCTTCTGCACCCCCTAAAATAAGCGACAGGCCATAGTTGTCGGCTGTGCGGTTGAGTGTAGTCATTCCCGCCCGTTTTAACAGGTTGTAGAATTTAGGAACGCTGTATTTGCGGAGTGAAACAACAAATGGTACATTAAGCGAACGGGCAAGCGCCTCCGAAGCATGCGTAGCCCCATCATATTGCAGGCTGAAATTTTTCGGGGCAAAGCCGTTCAGATTAATCGGCACATCGGGTAGTAGCTGGCCGGGTAGTAGTTCGCCTTCCTGTAGCATGGCACAGTAAAGGAATGGTTTCAAAATACTGCCTGTGCTGCGTGGCGCCTGTATTACATCCACCTGGTTGGCCGAAATACTTTTTTCAAAGTCTACATTGCCGCAATAGGCTACGACCTCATTCTTTTGTACATCGAAAACTATTGCTGCAATATTCCTTATCCCATTTTGGGAGAATTCGGCATTCCAGCGGCCGAGAACAGACTCTATACGTTCCTGTTGCGATTTGTCTATGGTGGCAGTTATGTGCTTTCCGCCCTGTTCTTTATACAGGCGGGTGACAAGATGCGGTGCTACCTGGGGCAGGGGATGTGGCTGGAAGGGCAGAGGTTCGGCTATTGCCAGTTCATAATCTACTTTATCCAGTATTTCCCGCTGATACAACAGCTCCAGTAGCCTGTTCCTTTTAGTCAATAGTTTGTCCCTGTTCTTACCAAAGTGCATCAGGGTAGGGGAGTTGGGCAATACAGCGAGGGTGGCTGCTTCTGCCCACGACAAGGTAGCTGCTTGATGCCCGAAATATCGCCACGATGCGGCCTCTATACCTACTACATTTCCACCCATAGGGGTATGTGAGGCATACAGGTTCAGTATTTCGTCTTTCGAGTAAGAGAGTTCAAGGCGTGTAGCCAGAATCATCTCGATGAACTTTTCACCGAACGTGCGGTTCTCTTTACGCGAGAGGCGGATAGTTTGCATCGTGATGGTACTTGCTCCGCTTACGATCCGTCCGCTACTGATATTTTGTTTTATCGCGCGGGCCAGGGCTAATGGATTTACGCCCCAGTGGCGGTTGAAATGCCTGTCTTCAAATTCTGTCAGGCAGGTCTTGTATTTGTCAGGTATGGAATCTGACATAGGGAACCGCCATTGCTGGTCATTGGCTATACGTGCGCCGAGTAGTTCCTCATGCCTGTCGGATACTACTGTACTGTACGGTACATGGAATAATGGCGACGGCAGACAGAATATATACCATGCGAGTAAAATAAGGCAGACAGGAATGCCAATCCGGTATTTCATCTTAGCTTTCTTATATCGTTCCCACTGACGTATAAGGAATATTTTTGTTGATTGCAGGAACTGCCTCATTATTTTTTATTTTATCTATTGTTTAATTTGATGAGTTGTTAAAACCTGATGAACTTTACACCTTTTCATACTTTTCCTATTATTACCTTTTCAGTTTAATCTCCGGCTTTAATGTTTCCGGTTATATTATATAGATAAAGTTATGGAAGAATATACCAATTACAGGCCTGTTTTTTATATAATTTATCTAAACAGCCTCATGGTGTTAATATTCCGCAAATTACTTCATATATTAACTTACTTTACTGTAAATGTACAAAAGAAAAGAAAAAGATAAAATGTTTTCTTATTTTTGTATCTTCATCAGATTTTGTGGATGGGAAAGGAATCTTCAAGCTTTAGCATATGGAAAATACTTGTGCCTGCATTTATAGGCATGGGGGTTATCCTCTATATGTTCAGCCGTGAATTTGATCTGGATGATTTTAGGCAGATTACAATAACGGAACATACTGTTTTCTGGATTTTTATTGCTTTTTGTTTTATGCTTGGGCGTGATACGGGTTTTGTAATCCGTTATCGTTACCTTTCCGAGAAGCAGTTGTCATGGAAACAATGTATCAAAGTCACGTTGCTGGCTGAGTTTGGCACGGCAGTCACTCCTTCTGTGGTAGGAGGGTCGAGTATGGCCGTTTTGTTTCTGGCAAAAGAGAAAATCCCTGTTGGACGTAGTACAGCGATGGTATTTGTGACTTTGTTGCTGGATGAGATGTTTTTTGTGGTCACCTTCCCGATGCTGCTGTTATTTATCCCTTTTCACTCCCTGTTTGCCGACAATACAGCCTTGGGTTCGGGAGTGTTGGTGCTCTTTATCGTCGCCTACATTATTAAAATGCTCCTGTGTACATTGTTGATAATCGGGCTATTCTTCAAGCCTCAAGCTATCCGCTGGCTGATAATAAAGGTTTTCAGATTGCCGTTTCTCCGTCGTTGGCACAAAAGCGCGGCTAAAGCCGGGGACGACCTTATTGTGAGTTCACGGGAGATAAGAGGAAAAACATTATCATACTGGTTCCCCCTGATAATGGCTACTATCCTGTCGTGGAGTTCCCGCTACCTGGTGGTGAATGCTATTTTCATGGCATTCTTTCAGGTGCACGAAAATCTGCTGATATTTGCCCGTCAGTTTGTTATGTGGGTGGTGATGGTGGTTAGCCCTACACCTGGAGGAAGCGGATTTACGGAATTTATATTCAAACAATATCTGAGCGAGTTTATACCTTTAGCCGGAGTGGTACCCGTTATAATTCTCCTTTGGCGGCTGCTGACTTATTACAACTACCTGTTTGTGGGCGCAGTGATTGTACCGGGATGGGTGAAGAAATCATTTGGAAAGAAAGAGGAGTGATTATATGAGCAACAGGAGAAACGGATCGACTAGAGGGATACTCACAATATGCATAATAATGGTATTTCTTTATATATCTTACCAGCGATTCTGGTATACCGAAGAAGAGAAAATAACGATGTTTTATGAAGACAACAGGTTCTCTTTCGAATTATTAAAAGATAAGATATCGGCTCCAGAGAAAGACGAAGGCGAAGATATCAGGATGATTGATTCACTGAAAAATAAATTGTCGGTGCGAAGATATTGGATAACATATGATACGGATGATACGGCGATAATTCATCTGAATGTCGATTTCGAGAATTATATTGCTCCATTCGAATATTGGTATAGTGTAAAAGGACTTACGGAATCCGAGAATAAAGAAGGTCCGGCATTAAAGAAATTGAATGATAACTGGGGTATATTCAGATGATATTAAAATGATGAACCTAATAACTAAATAATCTAACGAAAAATGAAAAAACTATTTACAACTTTGACTTTGTTGGTAGCTATAGTCTGCCTGCCATTGTTTTCGCAAACAGTAGATACCATTCAGGTATTCAGTCCAAAGATGAACAAAACAATCAAAAATGTGGTTGTCCTCCCCGCGGGGTATGACAAAAACAGCACGGCTAAATATCCGGTTCTTTACCTTTTGCATGGTTATGGGGGGCGATACGATACATGGGTAAAAGGTACTAAAAAGAGCCTGCCCCAGGATGCTACACGTTGGCAGATGATAGTGGTTTGTCCCGACGGGCAGAATAGTTGGTACTGGGATAGCCCTGTTGAATCGTCGATGCAATTTGAAACGTATGTAAGCTCCGAACTTATTAAATATATAGATGAGCATTACAATACTGTGGCTTCTCCGAAAGGGCGTGCTGTAACAGGTTTCAGTATGGGCGGCCATGGCGGTTTATGGTTGGGGATAAATCATTCAGACGTGTTCGGCGCATGCGGTTCTATGAGTGGAGGGGTGGATATCCGTCCTTTTCCGAATAACTGGGAAATGAAAAGCTGGCTTGGTAAATATAAAGATAACAAAGAACAGTGGGACAGGCATACTGTCATAGATCAATTGGATAAGATACAGCCGAATTCTCTGGCTATTATAATAGACTGCGGCGTGAATGACTTCTTCTACAATGTAAATGAAGAACTGCATAAGAAAATGCTCTACATGAATATCCCTCACGATTATATTGTACGTCCGGGGGCGCATACACATGACTACTGGAATAATGCGGTGGATTATCAAATGATGTTCTTTTCTAAATTTTTCGGACAGAAATAACTATCTTTGACCTTTGATCATATCAAACTCCTAAAGGTGAAGATGAAAGATGTAATAATAGTCGACAAGCAGGATATTACGCGCATTGGGATGGAAACCCTTGTGAGTGATACGAAGAAGGCATCTTCTGTTCAGATAGCGGATAGTAAGGGCGATCTGATAAAGATACTGGCCTCTGTCCCCGATGCGGTTGTGATACTGGACTATACTCTTTCCGATTTCGGAAGTGTGGACGAGCTTATGAATGTAGGCTATCGCTTCTCACAATCCCGTTGGCTGTTATTTTCCGATGAACTGAGTTATGACTTTCTCCGTCGCCTGATTATGAGCAGCGAGTCGTTTAGCATCGTACTGAAGTCCTGCGAACTGGATGAAATAAATATGGGTTTGCTGCATATATTCCGTGGCGAACGCTTTATCTGCGGTCGTGTAACAAACCAGCTTCTGCAAAGCCAGAAGCCTATGACCGAATCGCTGGACCATATTCTTACTGTTACTGAGAAAGAGATTCTCAAGGAGATAGCATTAGGGCGGACGACGAAAGAAATAGCATCTAACCGCAATTTAAGCTTTCACACAATCATCACTCACCGTAAGAATATCTTCCGTAAACTGGAGGTAAACAATGTGCACGAAGCCATCAAGTACGCTATGCGCGCGGGACTGGTAGATCTGGCCGAATATTATATCTAGTCGAAAGAGAGGTAAGGTGTGAGCCTTTTGATGTCATCCTCGGTAAATTCTTCGAGCAGGGACAGGCGTTTCAGTGATTCTATACTGCCTTTCCGGCTTCTGATATCCATAATAATCTTCGCTTGCCTGTAATCGATATAGGGGTGCTTGTTCAATTCGGTGAATTCTGCCGAATTGACTTTTATCTTCTTTACCTGAGGGGTAAGTGTAATGTAAGGCATGATCCTTTCATACAATTCATTGTCCAGCCCCCATACCTCTTTCAGTTGTGTGATATCCGCGAATCCTCCTAATAGATTGCGATACCTGACTATCCGGTTTGCGAAACCGGTTCCTATACCGGGAATCTTTTTCAGCGATGTAGTATCTGCCGAATTGAGCTCTATGGTTTCACCCCTTTTCAGCTTCTCCTGATAGGCATAGCCTGCGTTCTTTTTCTTCTCCTGTTCGTAGATATTAGTAGCCGTTTTGCAGGTCAAAGTATCAATATTTGTACTTAGTGGCGTTGGTGAAACGGTAACGCTTTCTTTATCTGCGCTTTGCTTAGGCCTGGTAAAGATGTATATCCCTCCGGAGAGGGCGATAAGGACGAGCAATAGCAGTATTGCGGTTCTGTCACGTTTCTGAAAGTAGAAGTAGTCTTTCCAGTTCATCAAGGTTGTTTTAGTTACGGGTTGCTTCTCCTTGAAGCAGTTACGGGTTACAAGTAATAAGTCTTTGGTGGTTTCGCACCGTTCGGGTTTCAACCCATCCGCAACTCGTTTACTTGTAACCCGTAACTATATTACAATCCCCTTTCGCTCAGATACCTTTCGGCTTCTATCGCTGCCTGACAACCTGTGCCTGCGGCTGTAATAGCCTGACGATAATGTGGATCGGCAACATCACCCGCTGCAAATACACCTTCTAAGCATGTTTTTGGTGTTCCCGGTTCGGTAAGGATATAGCCCACGGAGTCGAGATTAAGCTGGTCTTTGAATATGTCTGTATTCGGTTTGTGGCCTATGGCGAGGAAGAATCCGTCTATCTTGATGTCGAATTTCTCTTCATTGGCCTCTCCCTGATGTTTTATAATATGGGCGCCTTCCACACCGTTCTCTCCAAACAATCCCACGGCATTGCATTCAAACAGGATTTCTATCTTTGGATTTTGCATTGCCCTGTCCTGCATTACTTTCGATGCACGGAGGTAAGGTTTGCGTACAACCAGATAAACCTTTTCTGCCAGGCCGGCCAGGTATATAGCTTCTTCACAGGCAGTGTCTCCACCTCCTACTACGGCTACTACTTTCTTACGGTAGAAGAACCCGTCACATGTCGCACAGGCAGAAACTCCCATACCGGCGTATTTTGTTTCATCGGGTAATCCGAGGTATTTTGCACTGGCTCCCGTAGCAATGATTACCGTATCGGTTTCTATAACTTTTTCCCCGTCGATGGTCACTTTGCGGGGATAGCCCGTAAAATCTACAGAGGTAGCGATACCGAAACGTATATCGGCACCGAAGCGTGTAGCTTGTTTTTTCAGGTCCTCCATCAGTTCGGGGCCTGTAATGCCTTCCGGATAACCGGGAAAGTTTTCAACCTCGGTGGTCGTTGTCAGCTGTCCGCCGGGTTGTATTCCTTCGTAGAGTACAGGAGATAAATTTGCTCTAGACGCATAAATAGCCGCAGTATATCCTGCGGGGCCTGAACCGATAATCAGGCAACGTACTTTTTCGTTCATGTTGTGAGATTTATATGTTTTGTTTATATTTAATGCAAAAATATAGAAAATATTTATTTGTACAAAGTTTATCTATTTCTTATTTTTTATAGTATGATAAACAGAATCTATCTATCGTAAATCGACGATCTCAGCCCTCGGATACTCCTTTTTGCTGAATTGGAATGTGTCGTCAGTCAGGTTGTTTCCGGTCTGGTAGCTTTTAATGATGAGTGTATTTTCTATTCCAGCTTTATCTGTTACCGTAATCCGGGAGAATATATTGTTTGCTTTATCTATCATGACAACTATTTTGGTAAAATCACCACTCTTCTTCTGCGGTATCAGTTCGACCTCATACAATGATTTGCCGTTTAGTCTTTTTTCCCCTTTATATGACAGGTTGAATCCTTTCTTATATATATTGAATAGTACCGAAGGGCTGATTGCCTGCAATTCCTCCCCGGTAGGATTACTTATGTTCACTTCCTCGGTGTCTTTAATATAGACCCACTGCGTGGTTCCATCAAACCAGGTAATCGCGTCGGGGATCTCTATCCTGAACTTATTGCCCTTCATGAAGGCCTTACCGTCGTAACTGTGAATTGTCCGGGCTTTTGTATCCTTCGAGTCCAGTGTAAAACTTGCCGTTACAGCACCCGCCTTATTATATGTTTCCGATGCTTTGTCTAATATCTCACGGGCATTTTGAGCAGATAATCCGGCTGTGAATGTGATAAGGCAGAATAATGTGAATAATTTGATTTTCATTTCTTATTTTGTTTAATATACAAATATAGACAATTAATAAACAGAAAAGTTTAAACACAGTATCTAAGAATTGCTCCACTTATAATTCTTATAAAAAGTTACAAAAGTTACACTTCTGCATTAATTTCTAACCTGCCTTCAAAAATTGTTTCCTGTGCCGTGTATTTCTTTGCAATTTGCAGCTACCCGGTATTTTAATATTCTTCTTCATGTTTTCCACATTGTTTTTCTTCTTTTGGGATATACTATTTTCTGAAATCGTGGCTGGTTGCAGCCCTTGTATATTATCCGTTTCTTCGCCGGCAGGTATGGTTGCAGTGTGTGTCGCAACTTGTGGTTCTTTTATTTCAATATCCTTTATTTCAGATTCCCGTTTGCAAGCCTTATCTTTTATGCTTTTATCGGCCCTGTCGAGAATCATTTTTATCGTCCTCAGATCGGGCAGGTACTCTTTTTTGTGTACGGTTTTCGATTTGAATATCATTTCCTCAGGGTTAGTCTCGTCAGGTGTGTAGATGTCTTTTTCTTCAATAAGGGTATAGCGTCCGAGCCGTTGTTTGATAGAAGAATATGCCATTGACAGCAATATCTCATTACGATAACTCATCGCGTCTTCAATTTCTTTATCGAAGCCGGGATTCTCACGCTTCCATTTGTAGAAAGTATTCCTGCTGATTCCTGTTGCTTTACAAATATCGGATATACTGCACAGTTCTTCTGCAATCAATGAAGTAATTTTTTCTGCCAATTCCTGGTTATATTTTGCCATGATACTGAAATATTTAAACAGTTATTAAAATTGCTTTCAGTATAGATAATCGGCAAAGAAAATAATGGAGTGAATTAAGTTAAATAATGTTGTACTCTTTTGGATAGTATCTTTCGCGTGGCAGAAAGGGATCGAACGTTAAATCCCGGCTACTGATTCGTATTACTTATTAATTTTATGTATATTTATAAACAGTATTAATTAAAGAATAATATTATGGATGAGCTGGTAACTGTAAAGACGTCTGATTTTGAGGCTGATCTGGCTATCGCAAAGTCATACCTGATAGATAATGGCATAGATTGTGTCGTAAATGGGGAATATATTACAATTTCCTTACCCGAAGGGGGAGGAGCAAGGTTGCAGGTGATGTCAGGAGATTATAACCGTGCACTGGAATTGCTTATTAAAGGGGGATTCGCTAAGCGGGAGGATTATGACTTCAGGGAATGAACTGTGTTATATATAAAGAGGCTGTCCCAAAAGTATTTTTTCATATCATTTTGTCATGTTGAACGGAGTGAAACATCTCGTATCCGGAGGGCCGAGATTCTTCGTTACACTCAGAAACAACGTTCGGCAAAGCGAAGCGGAGCCAATGACAAAGAGGATAACATTTTAATAGTGTAATATTACTTTTGGGACAGCCTCTTATTTATTTCAGATGGTTGATATTAACTGGCAGTGGCTTTTACCCTGTCTTCCTGGTTCATCGCTGCCAGGCTTTTTACTTTGTTGATATCTAATCTCAGACCTTCGGCAACACGTGTCCCGTATTCCGGGTGCGCCTTATAGAATATGGCACATTGACGGTACTGAATGCGCTGTTGCGCATTTTTGATATGCCCTACAATATTACTTATGAGATTGCTCCTGTCATAATCGGACATGGCGCGCGAATACAATTCTCCGGCCTGTACAAAATCGATATCTCCCAATGGGTATTCATGGCGCGCAGCCATTCCCTGCACATCGATAGCGGGAGGAGTGAATTTTATATCCGGCGCAGGTCCGTTAAATGAGTTAGGGTAATAATTAGGTGCACTTTCCTGGCTGCCGGTATTCATCTGTCCGTCACGTTGATAATTGTGTATAGGGCATTTAGGCGCGTTTACAGGAAGCTGGTCGAAGTTCGTACCCAGCCGGTGTCTCTGTGTGTCAGGATAGCTGAAAAGCCGGACCTGAAGCATCTTGTCGGGAGAAGACGCTATCCCCGGCACGAAATTACCCGGAGAGAAAGCGGCTTGTTCTATCTCGTTGAAGTAATTTTGCGGATTTCTGTTCAATACGAATTTACCTACAGGGATAAGGGGGTAGTCACTGTGGAACCATACCTTGGTGATATCGAAAGGATCGAATTTATAGTTATCGGCTTCTTCCGGCTTCATGATCTGCACATAGGCAGTCCAGGAAGGAAAATCACCTTTTTCGATACTGTTGAACAGATCGCGTGTAGCATAATCAGGGTCGGTACCGGCCAACTCAGTAGCTTGCTGGTCTGTCAGGTTCTTTATCCCCTGATCTGTCTTGAAATGCCATTTTACCCAAACATGCTCTCCTTTCTCATTGTACCACATATATGTGTGGCTCGAAAAACCATGCATATGACGATAACCGTCAGGTGTCCCTCTGTCGGAAAAGAGAATTGTAACCTGGTGGATGCTCTCCGGAGTGAGTGACAAAAAGTCCCAGAATGCGTCCGCATCTTTCAGGTTGGACAGCGGATTTCTTTTTTGTGTATGGATAAAGTCGGGAAACTTTATGCCGTCCCTGATAAAGAATGTGGGGGTGTTATTACCTACCATGTCATAATTCCCCTGATCGGTATAGAACTTCAAAGCGAAACCGCGGGGGTCACGGGCAGTGTCGGCAGAGCCTTTTTCACCACCCACAGTGGAAAAGCGGGCGAGCATCTCGGTTCGTTTACCTACCTGTGAGAGAAAACCGGCACAGGTGTACTTTGCCACATCGTGTGTTACTTCAAAATAGCCGAATGCACCGGAACCTTTGGCATGGACAACTCTTTCGGGAATACGTTCCCTATCGAAATGAGCCAGTTTTTCTACGGTATGTACATCAGACAGCAAAGTCATCGTGTGTTTTTGGGTAGTGATGGAGGCCTGGTCATTGTCTACGGGATTTCCCTGATTTGTAGTTAGAATCTTTTTGTTCTCTTCCATAATGCAGTGTGTTTAAAGTGGTATATAAGTTAAAATTGCAGTTTGAGTCAGATATGTATAGATAGTCTTAATCATTAAAACAATCAGGTCGGTGTTTTGTTTTAATAATGCAGTAATATTTTCAGATCATAGTTTAATAAAGGCGGATGATGACTTGGATAAATTACAGGTTATATGTATCTTTAAACGACTAATTGTATGATGCCATGAGTGAAATGATAACAGTAAAGACTTCAAATATTCCGGGGGAACTGGCTGTCGCAAAATCATATTTAGAGGATAATGATATCTATTGTTTCCTGAAGGATGAGTTGATAAATCAGGTTCATCCCTATGCCGTAGGCGGAATAAAACTACAGGTAAGGGAAGAGGATGCGGAACAAGCGATCAACCTTTTACTCGAAGGCGGCTTTGCCAGGAAAGAAGACTATGAAATACCCGGATCTACCTTGTTTTTAGTGAAATGGTATGAGAAAATAACTTCATGGTTTGGACGAAAATGAAAAGAAGTTTTACCCGTGGTAAAGGATAACGGACAAAATTTTAATTTCTTACCATTCCCTTGTATTCAGGATCGTAATTCTGAATCCACCATTTATACATGAACACCGCGGTAATGCAATATATTCCGGCCTGTATCCATAATGCGATATATTCGAACCAGACATCGGTTAGTGTCGCCCCCATTGTATTTATCTTTATAAAACCGTGAATACCCGGTGTAGATGGAGCTATATAGGCAATTGCCTTTATAGGTGCGGGGATAGCTGTCCAGGGCCATGATATGCCCGAAATGAATATGAAAAGTACGCTGGTGAAAACAAACAGCATCATACCGAACTCCCGCTGTGAACAAAAGTATGACAATGTCATTGCAAAGAATGTAGCAGCCAGTAAGAATGGCATCAGAAAAGCTGCAATGGTAAGGGGATCACCTATCTGGGGGAATTTGAAAATGTAAGGGATGACTCTCAGTACCCATACAGATATAAGCATATAAAGTGATGCATAGCAGAAAGCTTTCCCTATGGTAAGTTTTACGGGATGAACGCTTTTGCCTTGCGCTGTATGAGAGGCAATAGTGAAACGCTTCCTGTCGTTGTGTGTACCAACTATTGTAGCTATGCCTAATATAAGTGTCTGTTGTATGATCAGTATTAGAATCGCCGGAACAAGGAAACTGGCAAAGCCGTTTTGCGGATTATACATCGTTACCCACTGGTTTTCTACCGTCTGACGTGTTGCGGCATCTTCTTCCTGGCTGCCTCCGCCTGTTTCTGCAACCCGGATGTCGGCTCCCATATCGAGGGATACCTCTGTTGCACTTAAAAGCATCGCTTTATAAAACAACAAACTGCTCATATCGGAGAATACACTGATCTGTGTTTGTTGCTGCGTGTTTATATTTTTGCTGAAATCTCTCGGGATATACATGATGCCGTATGCCTCTTTCCTTCTCATGGCTTCCCGGGCTTCTTCCATATCGGTTGCATATCCGATAATCTTCACATCGGCCGTAGCATCTACTTTTCGTTTGAATTCGCGGGATAGGGCCGAGTTGGAATCGTCCACGACTACAACTTTGACTTCATGTACAGTCTCGTTGTTATATATAAAACTATATAAAACAGGGTAGGCGAGAGGCACAATGAAGAACAGGAGTATGACGGCTCCGTCTCTGAAGACAACCTTTAGTTCATTGATCCAAACATAATATATATCGAGCAGTAACTTTTTCATGCTGTTTCTGATTTATTCTTCATAAATATTATCCGTCAGCATTTTTCTGATCACACCGAAGAAAAAGGCTGCAAGCAGTACAAATGCGAGTAAGGCTGCATACTGATACATAGAATATCCTACAGGGATACCATTGAGCGCCTGGTCTACATATATGAGGAAGAAATGACGCAAAGGGAAAAAGTTACTTAACGCACTTAAACTACCATCCATCGCCAACGTGGAGAATGAAAATCCGGTAATTGAGAACGATACCATTCCTATAAGGCTTGCAATACTTAAAGACAAGCGATAGTTGCGGAATATTCCCAGCAGGATAACGCCCATTCCCTGTGCTGCCAGAATAAGGCAGAGATAATTCAGGAACATTGGCCAGAATCCGCTGTGCAATGGGAACTTATTGATGTAATAAAATATTGATATGAAAAAGAAGGCAATACCCGTATAGATAATGGTATATGGCAATAATTTTCCAATGATTACCTTTAATATCGAATTGTCTCCCATTGCCATCAGATAAGATCCCCTACCGGCTTTTATTTCCGAACCGAAACAGGATACTGTAAACATAAGTATAATAAGTTGCAGTATTCCGGGCATCAGTATATTATTCAGATATACTGAATAATTGAGCCATGGGTTACCTAAGGGATGTGCATCTATTGTTATCGGTTGTAGTATAGGCATTATCTGGTTTTCCGTAAAGCCCTTTGCTTCGGCTGTTTGCAGCCCTACGGCTGCTGAGGCCAGTGTGGATATCGTCTTTAAGTCCTGAAACAGGAGAGAGCCGGATATGAGGAATGCATTATTGGTATAATAAACGAGCTTAGGGCGGTTACCCGATATGGCGTCTTCTGTGAAATCTTTCGGGATGGTTAATATCGCATATATTTCCATTCGCTCCATTTGCTGTCTGGCCTCCCTGAAAGAAAGGCTTTTGTACTTGATATCTGTTTTCTCGAAAGCGTCGAGCTGTCGGATGAGTGTACGTGTGGTGGTTGTATTGTCAAGGTCTACAACCGCAATAGGAATGCGTGACGGCAGTCCGCTGCTCATCATCCACAACAGTATAATCATGGATAGTAAGGGTGCGACAAATATCCCCCAGATACATATCTTGGAAGAAGAAATGCGCAACCATTCCCTTTTGAATATCGCGAATATGCCGGTTTCTTTGGTCATTTTATTCTTTTGATAGTTACGAGTTTGCCTCGCCTTCGCTTCGGCGAATGTTATTTCTACGCCCTGTGGGCAGTTACGAGTTACAAGTAAACAAGATACTAGTTGTTAACTGTTGACTGCTATTACTCTTTTATGATCAGGGACATTCCCGGAAGCACATCTATCGATTTATCATTGAACCGGGCTTTCACTTCAAACGTTTTACGGTCGTATTGCCCCGTAGTTTTTGTCGCTTTCCATGCGGCATACGAGCCAAGGTCTTTCACATAGTAGACAGTCATCTCTACATCCCGGTCCAGTGCAGGTACATAAGCCTTGAATGTCTTACCCAGATCTTTATAATCTTTGAGGCGGTCTTCGCGGATATTGAACGAACCCCATTTGTCATCCAGTTTAGCTACATTCATTATTGGTGCTCCTGTACCTACAAGTTCGCCTTCGTTCGGAAATTTTTCGGTTACTTTACCATCAGTCGGTGAAATCAGGTAGCTTTCCGATATGTATGAAGCCACTTCTGCAACCGCGCCTTTTGCCCTCTCCAATAAAGCGAGGGCAGCTTCCTTGTCCTCTCTTTCAGCTCCGTTCACAGCCATGTCATACTGTGATTTCGCAGCTTTTTCCGTAGCGATGGCAGCATTTAGCTGAGCTTCTACTTCGTCGCGTTTCTGAGCTGTTACCACGCCTTTATCATACAGATTTTGTACACGGGTAAATGATTTCCGGGCTATATCCACACCCACTTTAGCTTTTTGCCACATTTCGAAAGCACCTTGTATTTGCTCTACACGCGCTCCTTTTATGGCCTTCTGGTTCTGTGCCGCAGCTCCCTGTTCGGCAGCGCTGGCCTGAGCCAGTTTGGCATCTATATCCGGGATGCTGAGAATAGCCAAAGTATCTCCCTTTTTTACAAAACTGCCTTCGTCGACCAGATATCTGGATATACGCCCCGGAACTTTGCTGGATATGCGGACCTCTGTTACATCGGCTTCTCCTTGTATGATATTATCTTCCTGATTCAGGAAAAAGAAGCCATAAAGGCCCACTACAATGATTATTGTTGCGAAAACCAGTATAGGTATAAGTTTCGACCCTGATTTTTTATTTTCTGTATCCATATTTTAATTAGTTACGAGTTACAAGTAAACAAGTTACGAGTTGCTTGCGCCATTTTTAATTTTTATCTTGCCATTTCTCTTTTATGCTCTCCTTGTAGCCTCCCCTTGGGGAGGTTGGTGGGACTATAATTTTCGCCCTAACGCTTTATTCAGATATATTTTGCAGAGGATTATATCTATTTGTGCATCTATCTTATCGGAATGCGCGGCGAGCCATGCTGTATGTGCGGCCATTACATCCGACGCAGCTATAACTCCTTCCTCAAAGCCTGCATTAGCATATCGCAGGTTTTCATCGGCTTTTTCAGTATTCTTTTGTGTAGATGCCAGTTTTTTGTTTGCCTCGTTCAGTTTATATACCGACTGGTTTATCTGTAAAGTGATTTTCTCTTTAGCTTCAGCCAGTTCAAATCGTTTAATACGTGTTTCAGCTTTTGCTGCATTTAATTTTGCTGAACTGGAAACGAAATTTAGAGGCACTTTTAGCACCACTCCGACATTCCACATTCCACCGAATTTTTTCTCAAAACCATCAAATAAATTCGGATTTGTCCAGAGGTAATTGGCTGTAAAAGCCAGATTAGGCATAAAGTCGGCCTGTGCTATCTTCTCCTGTTTGCCATATATTTTTGTGGCCAGTTCCAAGCTTCTTATTTCAGTCCTGTTGGTTAATGCTTCATCTATATTAGGCATCGTCTCATTTTCTCCATTGATAATCAGATTGTCGAGATTTTCATCTTGCAGCGTGATTTCATCGCTGATTTCCAATCCGCATATTTGAGTCAACAGCATCTTGGCAAGGCTAAGTCCGTTTTCCGCTTTAGTAAGCGTCATTTCCGCCTCGTTCAGTTTTACATTCACGGATAAGCGGTCGGCCTTGGTAACAACACCCTCCTGCTCCATAGCTGAAATATCAGAGTCCATTTTTTTCATCAGCTCTACATAGGCCCCGGCTAATTTTCTTTTATTTGCAACCGATACTACCTGCCAGTATGCATTATCCACCTCTACGATAACATCTGTCATCTGGGTTTCTTTCATTGTTTTAGCTAGTTCTTCGGCGTAAGAGCGCAGGTCGTTATAAGCGATTATTTTTCCACCCATAAATATAGGCTGGGTAAGGTTGAAACCGCCTGCCCAAATGTTTTTTATGTCTACTTCGCCCATTTTCCAGATGCCGTCTCTTATATTATCAGGAATGGGTATGGAAGATACTTCTCCAATAGGTACGGGTAAGGGGATTGCACTGGGTATAGCGGATGATGAGATAAGATGCAGGTTTTTCTGGTTATGCATGTAACCTCCCAGAAATTGTATTTCAGGAAAGAATTTGGTTAATGCGTCTTTCTTATTGTAATATGCAATCTTTTCCTGCTCCGATGCTATTTTCAGAGCCTTATTGTTTTCTATAGCCAACTGCCGGCATTGCTCCAGGCTAAGGAGTTGCTGTGCGGCACTGTTTATATTGAAAACGGATATTAAAAGGAGAATTATTCCACAACTTTTTTTAATCATACTGGAGTTAATCTAATAAACCTGCAATTGATTGTTTATGCAACTATACGCAAAAGTATATACATTTTCTAAAATACGATAGCGACAATTAGTTTTTTACTAATAATTTAACATTTAGTAAAAAAAAAGGTTCATGTCAGGATGCTTTAATATTTATTCTTTTTTCGCTTCGTGATAAAAAATAAGTACGTTTTTTATACGTTCTAATTTTCATATCTTTTTGAGCGAGCATCGCATCAGATATTTTCATAGTCAAACGGGCGTTTGCCGTCAAAGTTGCGACTGCTCACACTCGCGTAAGCTCAATTTCATTAAGTAAAGAAAGAAACTATCTGTATCCGTATTTTGTCATTGACTCCGCTACGCTTTGCTGAATGGCACGTATGGTGGTTTGAGAGGTCGAAACGGGAATTAATACCGTTTCTTCTACCCAATTGTTAATTTAAATTGGTTTATATTTTGTATATTTGGGTAACTTAAATTAAATCTAATTATTCTATGGATAAAACGGAAAAGGAGAAAGGGCAAAAAGGTGGAGATAAAAACGAGAAACAGACACAGATAGAAAAATATACTATACGCCGTTATGTTGCTTTTTTTGATATTCTGGGCTTCAAAAATATGCTTCAAAAAGGAACACGTCATGCTGTTGAACAATTGGAAACTTTAGTAAATTATTTAGACGGAGATAAAAACAGCCCATTTGTAGAAGATGAGAATGTTAAAGATATAGTTCAGTTTAGGATATTTTCAGATAGTATATTTATGTACACTAAAGATGAAAGTTTAACATCGTGGAGATTATTTACTTATGCTGTTTCTTGTTTTTTTCATCACGCATTGATACGCAGAATACCTATAAAAGGAGGAGTTGCACATGGATATGCTTTTATAGGGCAACCAAATAGTAAATTGAAAAATGTGATGTGTGGAGAAGCTATTACAAACGCCTATTTAATCCAAGAGGAATTGCAATACATTGGGATTGTTGTACATCATACATTTGAGCATTATTTAGAAAAAACAATAAAACTATCGAAGGGTAATCCTGATATTGAAGATGAATATCTTAAGGATTCAGGGAACTTTGAAAAGGTTTTATTGCTATATAAAGAAATAAAGACCCCTTTAAAAAATGGGATATATGAGTGTTTGAATATGAATTTATTTAGGTTCTCTGCAAAATGGGCTGAAATTTTTTGTAATGATAGTTCTGATATTTTAATAGATTTTAAATTAAATAGTCCAAGTCATAGTAGAAAATATATTGATAACACAAAAAAAGCTTGGGATGAATTGAAGAAACAATAAACCTCTCACATTATTAAATCCGAATTCATTTATCTATACTAAAAATAGTACATGAAGGGCAGTTGATGAAGAACAATTACTTCCTGTCGATACACCTTCATAATTTATAACTCTTAAATATTTAAGGTATGGCAAAGTATAGCGAAGAATTAGTGGAAAAGGTAGTCTTTCTTCTCGAAGAAGAGTTTTATACAACTACCCAGATATGTAAGGCTCTGGGATTTAGCAGACAGGCTTTTTATAGCTGGATGGATAGCAAACCTGAGTTCAGGAAGGAAATAGAGGATGCCACTCATAGGCGCGATGAAGCATTGATGACGATGGTGCATGTTTCGTTGAAGAAAAAACTGGAAGGTTATATGACTGTTGAAGAAAAAGATGTATATGTACCGGATGTGAATAATCCCGGAGAATTGGTGTTTAAATCGAAAGTAATTACAAAAAAAGAGTGTGCCCCCGACCTGCGTACAATAAAGATGCTGCTGGAACGTAACGATAAGAAAAGCCTCTCCAGACTTCCCGTGAAGAAGGAAGTGGAGCATGTTTCTGAAGACAGCCGTGTCGTTTTAGAGGAAGTGATTGGAGATGGAGTGAATGCGGAGATGCCACGACCGCACACCGATAGAATCGAGGCCTCGAAAATAGACGTAATTTTAAGTGACGGTCTGATATGCAGCAAAAGAAAATCGGCCGGGGATATCACGGCATCCTTGGTGTCGAAACTCGCGAAAGAAAGAAGATGCACGAAATCTAAAAGGATGGCAACCCGAAATATTAAAAAACATGTCAGATTTGTCAAGTTTTAATAAAATTTCACCTTGTCACTTCGTCTATCAGATAAAAAATAGATTTAAAATTGATGTCGCTGTATTCACTCATTCCTATTTCGCAGGTGCGGCTGGTAGAATACCCGTCTTTGCAGACGGCAGGAACCTGTTCGGATAGATGCCTTAACCCGTGCTTGTTCAGTTCGGGATAAGTAAAGCCTCTGTCTCCGGCAAATCCGCAGCAGTTACTTTCTACAAAGGCGACCTCTTTCGAGCACATTTTAGCAAGTTGCTGCAACTTTTGTTCCATGCCGATTTTCTTAACAGAGCAGACCGGAAATACAGTTACTGCTTCCCGTGGGTTATTAACTTGTAGCTTAGGCATTACAAAGTCGATCATAAACTCTATAGGATCATATATCTTCAGATCTTTATTCGTATAGGCTTCATGGAAAGTATAGAAACACGGGCTCATATCGAACAGCACCGGATATTTACCTCCTTCGGATGCTTTATATAATGCGTCTTCGAGTTCCTTCGATTTACGTGAGCCTTCCTCTTTCAGTCCTTTACTGCTGAAAGCCATGCCGCAGCACAGATGGTTGATGCCTTCGGGATAGATGATGGTAAAGCCTGCTCGCTGGAGTAACTCTTTGGTCTTTTGAGTAAGTTCCACATCCCCTTTCTCATAGCCGTTCGATTTACCCATCGATCGATTGATACAGGATGGAAAATAAACGACTTTATCGGCTTGTCCCTCGTTGACTACAGAGTCTTTTATCTTGTGCGCGCCCCTTGGCATATCCTTGTTCCATTTGGGAATGGTCTTGAAGGATGCGGTTCTCATTGCTGATGCGATGCCTCCCATCAGCGTATCTCCCAATATAGTATGGAAAGCATGTACGAAATTGAGTCCGCCCCGCATCAGAGAGGTGGTTCCTGCCATACGATTACCTATATATGAAGCGATACTTTTGGCTGTGCCTGATGCCTCATTATGTCGCAGGTCTTTTATGAACTTACCCGTATCTATCTTTACAGGGCATACCAGCCCGCAAAGGCCATCGGTTGCACAGGTTTCGTCCGAATAATATTTTGCGTCGTGCAACATCTGCTTCAGCCGTGCCGGATTTTCTCCCTGTATTTTCAGCCTTGAAATCTCCCTGGCGATGACAATGCGCTGACGGGGCGACAGGGTCAGGCCTTCGGCGACACAGTTAGGTTCGCAGAAGCCGCATTCCATACACTTGTCTACAATTTCGTTTACGGCAGGCAAAGGTTTCAGGTTCTCGAGATGTATCTTCGGATTCTCATTGATCACCACACCCGGGTTGATGAGGTGGTAAGGGTCGAATATTTTCTTTATGCGGAGCATTATCTTGTAGGCGGCTTCGCCCCATTCTTTTTCCACAAAAGGGGCCATATTACGGCCTGTTCCATGCTCGGCTTTGAGTGAGCCGTCAAACTTGTTGACAACAATATCGGCCAGTTCGTCCATCATATCGGCATAGCGTTGCACTTCGCTCGGCGTACTGAAATCCTGTGAGAAATTCAGGTGCAGATTGCCTTCCAGCGCATGTCCGAAAAGGACCGCGTCATGGTATTCATATTTTTTGAACAGGGCTTTCAGGGCAATACATGCTTCCGCGAGACGGGGTACAGGAAAAGCGACGTCCTCTATGATGCAGGTTGTCCCTGTTTTGCGCAGGCCGCCGACAGAAGACAGCAGGCCTTTACGGGCTTTCCAGTTGAAATTATATTCTTTCGGGTCGGAAGTAAATCTGTATGGTTGTATCGTAGGGATCGTTTCCACAGCTTTGCGTACAGCGGTTTCTCTGGCATCCATATCTGCTTTTTCGTTCGCCTGTATTTCTACCAGCAGCACGCAAGCGGTTTCGGGCATTGTACGGAAATAATCCGGAGCATCGGGATCGTCTTCTACCGAGCGGATAGAATCCCTATCCAGTAATTCAACTGCTGAAACAGGGCTTTCACGCAAAAGCGGAACAGCTTCACACGCCAGTTCGATGGTTTCGAATATCATCAGGGCACAAGCCTTGTACTTCTCGTCGGTAACGGTATGATAGGTAATATCGGATATAAAAGCGAGTGTCCCTTCCGAGCCTATCATCAGGTGTTTGATGATATCGAAAGGGTCTTGATAGTCTACCAGAGCATTGATGCTGTAACCGGTTGTATTTTTAATCTTGAATTTACGCCTGATACGTTCGTCCAAAACAGTATCGGATTTAATATCGTCTCTTAACTGTTCTATTTCCTTTATTATGCCGGGGTGCTTTGCTTTGAATGCCTTTTTGCTCTCCTCGTCGGATGTATCGAGAATGGTGCCATCGTAGAGTACAATACGGATGTCGGCAATTGTTTTATATGAGTTCTGGGCCGTGCCGCAACACATCCCGCTGGCGTTGTTGGCGGCTATTCCCCCAATCATCGCTGCATTTATCGACGCGGGGTCGGGGCCGATCTTTCGACCGAACGGTTGCAGGTATATATTTGCCCTTGCCCCTGTGATTCCGGGTTGCAGCCTGATCTTCATGCCGTCATCGTCCAGGATGGTATATTTGCGCCATTCGTGAGTCGCTACCATAAGTACGGAATCGGAAATTGCCTGTCCGGAAAGGCTTGTGCCTGCTGCCCGGTATGTTACGGGAAGATTCAGACGTCCGGTTTGGCGGATTACCTCCACAGCTTCCTCTTCGGTATGTACTTGTACTACTATTTTCGGAATCAGACGGTAAAAGCTCGCATCTGTTCCGTAAGCTAATAATTGCAACGGATTTGTGATAATGCGTTTGACAGGGAGTGTTTTCGATAATTCGTCTTTTAGTTGCTGATAATTAGCAGGTAGCATAGTAATAGTGTTTTAGTTGGTTAAAAATAAACAGCATGAAATAAAATAAATGCAAGTTATAAAACATATTTGATAAATCAGTGCTAATAGCGGATGGATAATAAGGTCTCTGGCAAAAATCATTTAAAAAGAAGATACCGGCATTATGAAGCGTCTATTTTATCGGTATAGTTAATGAATGATGGTGTTTAAAAAAACACAAAACCTATAAATTCCATCTTATTAGTTCTTTAAATACAAGAAAAAAGACTAATTTTGTGGGTCAAATTTAAACAGACTCTAACAAACGAAAAAACGAAATACATTATTCATTTTTAAACAAATAAAAACAATGAGAATCGAGAAAATTTTCGCACGTGAAATCTTGGATTCAAGAGGAAATCCTACAATTGAAGTTGATGTAACCCTTGAATGCGGTATCCTTGGCCGCGCTGCTGTACCATCAGGTGCTTCAACGGGAGAAAATGAAGCTTTGGAACTTCGCGATGGTGATAAAAAACGTTATGGAGGTAAAGGGGTAACTAAAGCTGTAGATAATGTAAACAAAATAATAGCTCCTGCCTTACTGGGCGAATCTTCTCTTGACCAAAGGGGAATCGACAGCAAAATGCTTAAGCTGGACGGAACTAAAACCAAATCTAAACTTGGCGCTAACGCTATTCTTGGTGTTTCTCTTGCTGTAGCCAAAGCTGCGGCTAACTATCTTGAACTTCCTTTGTATCGCTATATCGGTGGTACCAACACTTATACACTGCCTGTACCGATGATGAACATCATCAATGGAGGTTCTCACTCTGATGCTCCTATCGCATTTCAGGAATTTATGATCCGCCCTGTAGGTGCAAAATCATTCAAAGAAGGTTTGAGAATGGGTGCTGAAGTTTTCCACTCACTGAAAAAAGTGCTTCACGACCGTGGCCTTAGCACAGCAGTGGGTGATGAAGGTGGTTTCGCTCCTGCTCTTAACGGAACAGAAGACGCGCTGGATTCTATCCTTAAAGCCATTAAGGATGCAGGTTATAAAGCAGGAAAAGACATCACTATCGCTCTTGACTGTGCTGCTTCTGAATTCTTCAACAGAGAAACTAAGGTGTATGACTATAGCAAATTTGAAGGAAAAGGCGGGGCAAAACGCAAAATTGCCGACCAGGTTAAATTCCTGAAAGAACTGACTGAAAAATACCCTATCGACTCTATCGAAGACGGTATGGACGAAAGCGACTGGGACGGCTGGAAAAAGCTTACAGATGCTATCGGCGACAAAGTTCAGCTTGTAGGTGACGACTTGTTCGTAACTAATGTTGACTTCCTTCAAAAAGGTATCGAAAGCGGATGTGCTAACTCTATCCTTATCAAAGTAAACCAAATCGGTACACTTTCCGAAACATTGGATGCTATCGAAATGGCTCACCGTGCAGGATATACAAGCGTAACTTCTCACCGTTCGGGTGAAACTGAAGATGCTACTATCGCAGACATCGCCGTTGCTACTAACTCAGGACAGATCAAAACCGGTTCTCTTAGCCGCACAGACCGTATGGCTAAATACAACCAGCTTCTTCGTATCGAAGAAGAACTTGGCGACAAGGCTGTTTATGGTTGGAAACGCGTTCAACGCAAAAAATAAGAAGTCAATTCTTAATATTATAGAAAACCGGTATCCGAAAGGGTACCGGTTTTTGATTTTTATATGAATCTGCATATATTTGCGGAAGCCTTGGTGAAGGGGCTATTATTACTTTACACGGCAGCTTAAGATCGCAGACCTATTTATTGATTCTCTAAGTATAGCAGCAATAAACTGTGGCTGTTTTAGAATACATCATTAAATGTTTTTATGAATTAGAGCCTATGAATCGGATTTTCATTATACTACTTTTCCTGTTTTCAATTTCAGGCATTAGCGTTTCTGCTCAGAGTGATAAAGATACACCGCGCAACGGAGAAGGTATCCATTTATTCCTCAAGCGGAATAAACGTACGGGCAGTGGGCAATACGAGCAGTTTCTGGAGCTGAATAAAGGTAAATTCGGACGGAACAACTCTCTTTTATTGGGCGTCGCATATACGCTCCCTCCATTATCCGGCAAGCGGAATACGGAAGCCCAGGATAAGCCTGCCGCAGATAAACAAGACAGCAAGACAAAGATAAATAAGTTATTCGGGAACAAGTATCAGGAATATACAATCAAATCGAATAAACTGAAAGGTACCTGCTTCTATCTTTCGAGCGGACATGGCGGTCCTGATCCCGGAGCTATCGGCAAGGTGGATGGTTATGAGCTTCACGAAGATGAATATGCCTACGATATAACCCTGCGGCTTGCCCGCACCCTGCTCGAAGAGGGAGCGACGGTGCATATGATCATACAGGATGCGCTGGATGGCATCCGGGACGACAGATATCTTTCGAACAGTGACCGCGAAACCTGTATGGGTGAAGTAATCCCTCTCAATCAGGTGAAAAGATTACAGCAACGGAGTGATAAGATAAACAGTCTGGCGAAAAGGACGAAAGAGAAATATAAAAGGGCTGTTTTTATCCATGTAGACAGCCGTAGCCAGAAGGAGCAACTGGATGTCTTTTTTTACTGGGCACCCAAAAGCAGCGGCGGTAAAAAACTGGCGAATACAATGAGAACCACCTTCGAAAGCCATTACGATAAGCATCAGCCAAGCCGGGGCTTTACAGGGACGGTTGGTGAGCGCAGTCTCTTTGTGTTGGATAAGACGACACCTGTGGGCATTTACGCCGAACTGGGCAATATTCAAAACAGTTTCGACCAGCGGAGATTTTTAGACCCGAATAACCGTCAGGCTTTGGCAAACTGGATGTGCCGCGGGTTTATTACGGATTATGAAAACTGGAAGAAGGGGAAATGATATTTTTTCTACTCTATTGATTGTTATCTCTTTCTATATCAATTTCCATTTACTTTATCTATATAATTAGAGCTAATAGCCTTTGGCTGTTAGCTTATAGTTCTTTGAAGTGCTGATTAAAGTAGTTACGAGTTACTTCGCCCTGCGGGCAGTTACGAGTTACAAGTTGGCAGGCGTTTTGTTTTGTTTCACGCAAAGACGCAAAGGCACAAAGTTTTACATCTTACGAGTTATTGACTGATGACTGTTAACTGATATTTCTGTTACCTTTGTTACTTTTTATATAGTGTTCTTTGTGTAAATCTTTATGCTCCTTGTGGTAAAGAGTTTTCAACCACTAAGTACACGAAGGAAATCACAAAGGGCACAAAGGCTGAAAAGACTGTTACTTTTGTTGCCTTTTAACAGTTACGAGTTTGCCTCGCCTTCGCTTCGGCGAATGTTATTTCTTCGCCTTGCGGGCAGTTACGAGTTATAAATTAGTTGACTGTTTACTGCTTACTGACATATCTGTTACCTTTTTGGAGAAAGATACGAGAGACAGGTTGTTAACTACTCTCTGACGGGATGCTTCGTTTCTCTCAGCATGACAAACCACGATACTGCTTACTGTTTACTGAAATATATGTCAACTTTGTCAACTTTTTATTAACTCCAACTTCTTAGATGGCCGGGGATTCGAAAAACGGCTGATGCCTTCTGTAAGTTTAAATAGTTTCGTATATTTGTGGAAAACGTTATTATTATGAGATTACTATTAATCAGCAATTCGACCAATCCCGGAGAAGCTTATCTGGATTATCCGAAGTACAATATCAAAGAATTTTTGGGTGAGAAACCGGTAAAGGCATTGTTTATTCCCTATGCGGCAGTGACTTTTTCGTATAATGAATACGAAGAAAAAGTGAATGACCGCTTCAAGGAAATAGGACACAGTGTGGTTGGTATCCATCATTTCGATGATCCGAAGAAAGCTGTGGAAGAAGCTGAAGCTATTATAGTTGGCGGAGGGAACACATGGAAGCTCGTTCGTATGATGCGTGATAACGGATTGATTGACCTCATCCATAAAAAGGTAAAGGGTGGAACTCCGTATATCGGGTGGAGCGCAGGTTCGAATGTAGCTTGTCCTACATTGCGCACGACGAATGATATGCCTATTATCGACCCTAAAGGTTTTGATGTAGCTAATTTAGTACCCTTCCAGATCAACCCTCACTATCTGGACGATCACCCATCCAATCACGGTGGAGAGACCCGGGAGGTGCGTATTAATGAGTTTATTACCGAAAATCAGGATGTATATGTCGTAGGCTTACGTGAGGGTACAATGCTTAACCTTGAAGGGGATGTATTGAAACTGATAGGAAAAAGGTCGGCCCGTATATTCAGATATGGTCAGGAACCGGAGGAATTAACCGGGAAGGATGATTTCAACTTCCTGCTAAAATAAGGAAATATAGTCTGGGGGATCAGTTCTGTTCCTCCAGGCAAACCATAACAAAGTCCGGTTCTACTTTATAATAGGCTTTGAACTGATGCCCTGAACCTGTACGGTATTCCGATGCTTCGAATATGCCTTTCTGTACGGGGATAAAATTTCCGACAAAGAGATGCTCCCTGAAGTCAATACTGTCCGCGTCCAGAAATTTGAACATAGCTTCTTTGGCTGACCAGTGCAGGAGGAGATGTACCAGTTCGTTATTCTTATCTATATATTCACCTTTGCCTATGACGCGGCTCTGTACCCGCCTTATCTTATCGGATATCTGTTCTATATCGAGTCCTATCGGCTTTTCCTTATTGATGGCGACGGCAACGAATTTTCTGGTATGGGATACGCTTATATGGAATGACTTGTCTGTCAGGTAAGGTTTTCCTGACGGGTTATAATATACCTGTTTCTCTTCACCTGCCAGTTCTTTGATCAGTAGCCGGGCAGATAGTATTTCCAATACGCGGGATTCGGATTTGATGGATTGTATGTTGTCAATCCAGTTGTGATGAGACAAAGCCGATAGGAGTTCCTCCCTCGTCTCTTCTATTTTCCATACACCTATCAGTGAGGCTGCGGTTATATATTCCTTATAGTAAAGCATTATGGCTTCAAAGGTAAAACTTTTTCCATCAACTCGGTAAAAATGGCCGCCATACGTTGCTGGATATATTCATCTTGCCCTTCGTAGGGATGCCAGCCAAATTCTTCACCTTTGACCACCTCATTGTTATGGGCGTACAATATACTGTATTGCTTCCCGGTAACAGGATGCAGATGATTTCCGGAAAAGCCGATGTATTTGTCGAATTCTACAATAGGAAAGCCCCATCTTTCTCCCAGTTTCCGGATAGCCGGATTGAATATGGTGCGGGCATCGTGCCAATGGGTGCACATGACGATCACAGCAGGCTTACCGCTCTTTGAGCCGTAGTATTTGGAACTCTTATCGAATTTCAGATTATAGCATTCTGTAATATACCGTTTTATCACATAATCGTATGCTGCCGCGTAGTTTGAGCGGTCGAACGGAACGGGATAATCTTCGTAATTTTGTTTGAGTCCGGCGGTATCGGCTACATTTTCGTCGTGAACATGCATGATTACAAATGCGTCTATGTCCTCAAGTTCTTCTTTGGTATATAATGTCCCGTTTACCATCCGGTTTGCGGCATCGGCTATTGCTGTTCCTCCTATAGCAGTATTGATCGGTTTTGCATTCAGCTGTTTGCAAGCCAGTTCGAACCAACCGTTGTTAGATGAGGCAAAAGAGGCTCCGGTCAGTAAAATGGTATATTTGTTGTCAGATTTGCCATTTAAAGAATCCTCTTTGTTTTGGCATTGTATGTTTGATAATGCCAAAACAAAGAATGACAGACAAAGTAATACTTTCTTCATCGCTGTTTGATTTAATTAAATATGTGATATAAATGCGGAAAAGGAGCTCTATTGTTATAAAACTCCTTTTTCGATATAGTTAGGAAATATTAGTCAATGTATGCTAATACCTGATTCTTTTGAACCTTTGCACCTTGTTTGGTTTCTATCTGGAGAATCTTACCGGAAGAGAGAGCCTTCACTTCTTCTATACCATAGTAAGTCTGAACGAAACAAACAACATCACCTTCTTTTACTTCTGTACCGATAACAGGAGCAGTGGATACATCGTCTACATCCACCTGCCAGATTACCTGGCCGCTTACAGTAGATTGGATTGGTTTTGCATCAGGATATTTCGCCTGGATAGCTTCCGCGTCGAATGCAGGCACTTCAATCACCTGGCGTGTAACGATAATAGGGGCACCGGCTTTCTCCTTTTGTTTTTCCAGGTCCTCATTGAAACGTTCTTTAGCCAGACCGGATTTGTAGTCACGGTATTGGCGGTCGTGCATCGCAAGCTCGAATAACTCTTCATCATCCTGACCGTAGTCCCATCCGTTATCGTCCATTTCTTTGCGGTATGTATCCAGTGCATCAGGGTATTCGTCCTGAGGATTACCGGTATAGAATTCAAGATTTTTGGCTTTGGCAAGAGCTATGATTTCATCATCCAGTTTGCCCGGAAGTGTACCGGTTTTACCAAGTATCATGTTCCAGCTGTCTTTGTCAATATTAGAGAAACGAGGTTGTCCCTGAGCCATCGCGAAGATATTCATCAGCGCGATATTCTTCACGTATTGGCTGAATGGAGTTACTAATGGAGGATAACCAAGTTTAGGCCAGATATATTCTACTTCCTCGAATAGCTGAACGACTAGGTCGTTGAGTGTTACTTCTGCCTTGCCATTGTTGCGGAGCGCCATGTTGATAGCTGAATGCATGCCGCGAAGGTCAGCCATCATGGAACCCATCATACCACCCGGAAGTCCACAGCCTACAAGCAGAGAATTCAGGAACTTGTTTGAAGGGTCGATCCAGTATCCTAAGAAGTCGTCGATGAAAGACTGGGTCAAAGCACGGGCCTCCATATACGCGTTCATATTGATATCAGGAACAGAGAAGCCAGCGTCTTTCAGCATAGCCTGTATTGTAATAACGTCAGGATGCACCATTCCCCATGCTAAGGGTTCGATAGCAGTATCCAGATAATCAGCTCCCGCTCTTGCAACTTCGAGCATAGAAGCTACGGAAAATCCGGGTCCTGTATGTCCGTGGTATTCGATAGGGGTATTCGGGTGTCTGTCCTTTAAAGCTTTTACAAGTTTGCCGAGAAAAGCAGGGCGTCCTACTCCGGCCATATCTTTGAGGCAAATTTCGTCAGCACCGAAATCTATCAGTTTATCGGCGAAATTTACATAGTAGTCAACAGTGTGAATCGGGGAATGTGTGATACAAAGCGCCGTCTGGGAGATCATCCCTGCTTCTTTTGCATATTTTACCGACAATTCCAGATTGCGGGGATCATTTAGCCCGTCAAAAGAGCGGGAAATGTTTGTGCCCTGAGCGTGTTTTACCTTAAACATCAGGCTACGTACGTCTTTCGGGACAGGATACATGCGTAGGGCATTCAGTCCGCGCTCGAGCATGTGAGTCTGTATTCCCACTTTGTTGAATGGTGCAGTCCATTCGCGAACCGCTCTGTTCGGATTTTCGCCGTAAAGCAGGTTCACTTGTTCGAAAGCTCCTCCGTTTGTTTCAACACGGGCGAAACAGCCCATATCAATAATTACAGGTGCAATTTGTGTTAACTGGTCAACACGCGGCTGGTATTTCCCGGACGACTGCCACATGTCACGATAAACTAGGCTAAATTTAATTTCTTTTCCCATATCTGTTTTTAGAGTTATATTGAAAAAGAGTAGCATAGAACGGCTTGTGCATACTCTAAAATCTGTTAATTCATCAACTGTATATCAATCTTTTGATTGCCTTACAAATTTAAGTTTTTATATCTGAATAAAAGAATAAAACAATTATTAAAATTATCAATTTGTCATAAAAAAAGCGTAATCTTTCCGTTTTTTGTCTGCTATCTATGTAGGTTGCACAAAGAAGGTAAAAGTGAGCAGTCTTTTTGCTTGATAAATCTTATTTTTTGATCTGTAGGGGGCTGTAGTGAATAGAGAGGATAATTGCTATCTGTTTTTATTTCAGCTTACAGTATACCTGTAGTTTGAAAAAGTAACAAAGGTAACAGAAACTAATTAAGAATTAAGAATGAAAAATTAATAATTAGCTTGTCATGCTGAGCAGAGCAAAGCATCTCGCCAGTTAACAGTGAATAATCATCAGTCATCACTCGTATCTTGTCTACTCGTATCTCAAAAAAAGTAACAAAAGTAACAGTTTTTTCAGTGAACAGTTAACAGTCATCAGTTAACAACTGGTATCTCGTATCTTATCTACTTGTAACTATTCCCAAAAAGGTTACAGCTTTTACGCATTTTAATTATTGAATCCTTAAACATCAAATTTTTAAATCCTAAATCCAACACTTCAAAGAGCTATAAGCTAACAGCTAAAGGCTAATGCTTACTATATAGATAAACTTTTTCAAAAAAAACATTTTCATGCGGTTGCCCTAATAAAGAATGTAGTATACAAATAAAAAAGAGATTATAAATTTCTTTATAACCTCTTTTATTTTGATTTTCTATTTTGCTTAATTTCTTAACGCTTTGTCCATTGCTGCCGCAGCTTTACGCCCGTCGCCCATGGCAAGGATCACAGTGGCGCCTCCACGTACAATATCTCCCCCTGCATATACTTCCGGCAGGGCGGATTGCATGGTTTCCTGATTTACAACGATTGTACCCCATTTGGTAACCTCAAGACCTTTGAATGTAGATGGAATTAACGGATTAGGAGAAACGCCCACGCTGACGATTACCTGATCTACATCGAACCATTCGGTTGCGCCTTCAATTGCGACCGGTTTACGGCGTCCGGACGCATCAGGCTCACCCAGCTCCATTTTTTGAAGCAGCATGCGTTGTACCCGTCCGTTTTCGTCCCCTTCGTATCTGAGCGGATTGTGTAAAGTATGGAATATTATTCCTTCTTCCTTGGCATGTTTCACTTCTTCGATACGTGCAGGCATCTCTTCTTCCGAACGACGATATACAATATATGCCTTTTCGGCGCCTAAGCGTTTCGCTGTACGTACGGCGTCCATTGCTGTGTTCCCGGCTCCTATGACAGCAACTTTCTTGCCCATTTGCACAGGAGTGTCACTTTCCGGATTTGAGGCATCCATAAGGTTTACACGGGTAAGGAACTCGTTGCATGACATCACGCCGATAAGGTTCTCTCCCGGAATATTCATAAAGTTAGGCAGCCCTGCGCCACTGGCAGCGAATATACCTTTGAATCCGTCATTTAAAAGGTCTTCGCGGGAAATGGTTTTACCCACGATACAATTATTGACGAATTTTACACCCATTTTGCGAAGGACGTTTATTTCTACATCTACTATCTCATTAGGTAAACGGAATTCAGGAATACCATATTTCAAAACGCCTCCAATCTCGTGCAGCGCTTCAAATACAGTGACATCGTATCCCAGTTTTGCCATATCTCCGGCAAAAGCCAACCCTGCCGGCCCTGATCCTACTGCTGCAATCTTGATGCCGTTAGCAGGAGCCAGTTCAGGTAGCGACATTTGTCCGCTTTCGCGCTCGTAATCTGCTGCAAACCGCTCTAAATAACCGATAGCCACAGGTTCCTTTTTCATCTTCTGTATATAGATGCATTTTGCTTCACATTGTTTTTCCTGAGGACATACACGTCCGCAAACGGCAGGAAGTGCACTTGTCTCTTTCAGCACCTTGGCGGCCTCAAGGAACTCGCCACACTCTATATTTTTGACAAATGAAGGTATCTGGATATTAACCGGGCAACCTTCCATACATGTAGGGTTGGCGCAATCTAGGCAGCGGGCGGCTTCAAACATTGCCTGTTCCTTTGTTAATCCCAGATTAACTTCTTCTTTCAATGAATGGCTTCTGTATTCGGCGTCCAGTTCGGGCATGTGCACACGCGGCCTTTCACCACGCTCTTTGGCCTTCATCCCTCTGCGTAGTTCGTCTCTCCAGGGTTCGCTACGTCTTGCCTGTATATTTTCTTGTTCTGTCATTTTTTTAGTTATAAGTTTTTAAGTAATGTGTAGTAAGTAACGGAGTTGAAATGAAAGAAGTCAGTCCTTCTTAGCCCTTTCCACTTTTTACTTAATACTTAATTGTATGCTTTCAGCCTCATTAACATTTCGTCGAAATCAACTTCGTGAGCATTGAATTCAGGGCCATCGACACATACAAACTTGGTCTTACCTCCTACTGTTACACGGCATGCTCCGCACATCCCCGTTCCGTCTACCATAATAGTGTTCAGGGAGGCCATTGTAGGTATATTATATTTTTGAGTGAGAAGTGATACGAATTTCATCATGATAGCTGGTCCGATGGTAACACAGAGGTCTACTTTTTCCCGATTGACTACCATCTCAATGCCATTTGTAATTAATCCCTTGTATCCGTACGATCCATCGTCTGTCATAACAATTACTTCATCAGAATACTCGGCAACCTGTTTTTCAAGAATTACCAGGTCTTTTGTCCGTGCGGCTAAAACTGAAATGACTTTATTACCGGCCTTTTTCATTGCTTCTATGATAGGTAACATAGGAGCAATACCAACGCCACCGCCGGCGCATATCACTGTGCCGTAGTTTTCAATATGGGTAGCCTGCCCCAGGGGACCCACAACGTCTGTGATATAATCACCAATGTTGAGGTCGCAAATCTTTTTGGATGATGCCCCTACGGCCTGTATCACGATTGTTATTGTACCCTTGGCCACATCGGAGGCGGCAATTGTGAGAGGAATACGCTCTCCTTTTTCGCCTACCCGCACAATTACAAAGTGTCCGGCTTTACGACTTCGTGCTATCAGAGGTGCTTCCACCTCAAATTTTACTACATTTTCAGAGAAATACTCTTTGTCTACAATTTTATTCATTCAGAATATTAGTTTAAGAGACTTATTTAGATTTTATGATTAGTTTTTTTAGATGTATAAACAATTTATCTTTTTACGTGTTATATTAAAAGTATATGGGGTAGGTTATTAAAATATCAAAATGCAGCCTTTTCATCGATAAAATATGTGATTAGGGTTTAAAACAATCCTTTTGTCAAGATATTTTGAAACCTGACACGCAAAGTTACGACAAAGTTTATTTACTGAGTCATTATCTGCTATAAAATATCATATAATTTGTTAGTTTAAGTTTTTGTGGAAAAATTCGACGATATTTCCATAGCCTTCTATTTCCAGTTTTTTACGGATAACAGACTTTTTCATCTGGATGGTATTGACGCTGAATTCTAATATGATAGCGATTTCATTATTACTGAGTCCGGCATATTCAAGGCAGCATATCCGGGTTTCAATTTCATCGAGTTGAGGGTATTTCTTGCGTATTGTGTTCGGGACACCTTTATATAACTGGTTCATTATATCAAATAACCGGCTCCAATCCAGGCCTTCCTGATTGTAAACTATTTCGTTTACTTTCTTCAATAATTTCTGGCCATGTTTCTTTTCCTCTCCTTTTAATTCAACTTTAAGCAGGGCTACCTTCTTGAAGATATCGAAATGCTGAAATAGAACTTTTCTGAATGAGCTTTCTTTCTCATCAATGTTGTCGGCCATTTCCTGCATCTGGAGTATCCTTTCCTGTGCAACTGCCAGTGCAGCTTTGTCCTTAGCTCTCTTCCGGTAAAAGATCAAACTCATTGCCAGAATAATGATAAATAACAGTAATATAACGAGGAAAGCTGTTTGCCGTTGGATCAGAAGCCTGTTGTTTTCGTTCTGCAACAACTCAAAGTCATACTTTTTCTGGACATCCAGAATGATACGGTTATTCGTATTTTTAAGCATTTTCTTCAATAGCCCTGCGTATTCTTTATAATTGGTTAAGGCTTGTTGATAGTTATTTTCTTTTTCTTCTGTTTTAGCTAATAATTGGTAGATGATTAACTTTAGGGAATAATTGTCCCGGCCTTCTAATAGTTTAAGCGATTTGTTGATATAAAACAGGGTTGAGTCTTTATTTTGCTCGTCATCGAACGAATATGCCATGTTAAGATAATTCTTTGCTATCTCTTCATTATTATTTAAATAAGGTATAGAGTGCCTGAAGTATGTTCTGGCCTGATTTTGTTCACCAATGCTGCCGAGTGCAAAACCCATATTGCGTATGATAAAAGCCTGTTCTATGGAATCGCTATGTATTTTGGCCAGGGACAAGCCTTTGTTATAATAGTGGAAACTGCTGTCTATTTCACCTTTCATGAGTAAATTGGAGCCTATTTTATCATACGCTATAATTTCATTCTTATATTTTCCCGCTTTATTGAAATGCGAGATAGCCTGCCTGTATCTGAAGATAGCCTCATCGTTCAGAAGTTGTTCCCAGTAAAGATCTCCGATGTAAAATTCTATCAACCCTTTGAGGGCACTGTTGTTGCCTTCTTTGGCATGCACTTCTGCGTTTAAGTAAGTAGTCATGGCCTTTTGCATATCTCCTCGTGCGGCTGAAACATATCCGCTGTACAGGGAAGCCATTGCTATATTTTCCTCATCGCCCTTTTCTTCGTAATACTTCTTTGTCGCAAAAATTAACGTATCGTTGGTTATATCTTCGAATGCCTTGTCTTTAGCCTGTATATGCAGCAGGATATATTTATTGTAAGCATCTTTATCCAGTTTTTTGACATCTATCTCATTGTTTAGTATTTGTAGCGCCTCACCCGGATTCTGCTCTATAAGAATTTCCACACGGCTTAGTATTTCATCTGTTTTATGTTCGTTCAGATTACAGGATGAAAACATAATGCATGATGCCAGAATGAGCCCAATATTTTTATACATAATTTGAATCATTAGGGGGATATTTTCTGAAATTGACTTCATAGTTAATGAAAAAATGGTAACTAAGCAAGTATTTAGATATAATTTTTCTAAGAAAAAATCTATATAAATTTATATATTTAATAATGTAATCTACATATTTATAATTATATACATAAAACAGGACTTGTAAAAATCTATATAGTTTGAAAAAACATTGCATTTGTTTATTTCATCCATTAGTTTTGTATCAGACAACAGAGATAAGCAACCTTCAGAAATTCCTTACAGCGATGAAAAAAATCTATTTGTTTTTTTGGGTATTGGTTGTTTCATTTATTATAAACACATATATGTATTCGTTCAATAGTAAGAATCGTTATTACATTCTAAGTGTGAATGATGATGATGTTGACTGGGAAATTGCAGTGAAGATTCTCACGGGATCAAATAGGCCAAGAGTGGCGGATGCCGGCAAGTCTGTGTCTCTGTTTAAACCTGTACAGATTTATCAGAGTAATTTTGGCTTAAAGGTTAATCTGTTCGTTTACGGAAAGCTGAATATCAAGATTGTTGATAATGCAGGAATGCCGGTTTATTTACGTCAGTTTACACCGGATAGTGACAATACTAAAGTGAAAATAAATACCTCCGGATGGAATAGCGGTAGATATACCATTACTTTATCAGATGCAGCTGGAATAAATATTGCTATCGGAGAATTCGATATACGTTAGGTTTATTAGGCAAAGATACTTTTCCCGCAAGACTTAGCTTACTTACAATTACAATTTATTATTGGGGAAGTCTTTTGCAACAGCTACTTGCAAATAGCTATGGAAAGGGTGAATCTGGACAGATTTGCCCTTTTGCATTTTTAGAAGACGAAGCGAATCCAGCAATAAGAAAGAACGGCTATTATAATCCATAGGATAATACCCAGCAAAAATGTGTTCACACCGGTTTCCTTTACCTCTTTCATGTTTATGGACGTTCCTATGAAAAACAGGGAAACCATCATTCCCTTCTTGCCAAGCCAGCTCAGATGTCCGTTTGTCTCAGCCATTCCCGGAATGTAATTACCTATAATGATAGCTATTACAAATAAAAAAATGAACCAGGGTATATTAATTTTAGATGCTTTGTTCTTGTTGAAGAATGCTATGCACAATGCCAA
Organism: Dysgonomonas termitidis; assembly: GCF_042654545.1. Taxonomy (GTDB): domain Bacteria; phylum Bacteroidota; class Bacteroidia; order Bacteroidales; family Dysgonomonadaceae; genus Dysgonomonas; species Dysgonomonas termitidis. The sequence goes on along the minus strand of NZ_JBHSGN010000080.1, from coordinate 32,143 downwards.
AGGAATAATCCACAGAGTACGGGTAAGTTTCACCGTAGTCCCTACCTGAAGGGCTTGCTCTCCGTACGCGGAGCAGGCTCCGACTACCGAACTGGTATCGTGGATAGCTATGGCTGCCCAATAACCGAAATGGGTCTGGTCCATCTGCAATAAATGTCCGATCACTGGGAAAATGAATAGTCCGACTGCATTCAATACGAATATAACAGCCAGGGAGAAACTTATTTCATTGTTTTTTGCACCTAATACGGGAGCTATCGCTGCTATGGCACTTCCTCCGCAGATAGCGGTCCCTCCCGAAATGAGCATGGATGTATTTTTCTGTACCTGGAAAAATTTCCCCAAAGCGATACCGCAAACCATTGTCACTGCGACGGAGACAACTGTAATCATAAATCCTGTTTTTCCTGTTTGCACGACATCGTGTACCGACATAGAAAAACCCATGCATACGATTGAAGCCTGTAGCAGGTATTTTGTTAATTTCCCGGTTTTCACAACTTCTTTCCCTTTATAGAAGATGGCAAGCAGGATTCCGGTAAACAAGGCCAGGGGGGCTGAAAAGAATGGAAACAGGCAACAGATGGGAACGATGTAGTATAGTTTACTGAGATATTTTTGCATGACTTTATTTCTCCAGCATTTTAAGCGCTATATTTTCACATCCGGTCATAAATTCACGTTCTCCCGGACCTTTGTCGTTGATTCCGCACAGATGTAAGATGCCGTGGATTATAATCCGGTGAATCTCTTCGTTGTAATTTGTCCCGAATTGTTCGGCATTACTCTTTACTGTATCCAGGCTTATGAATATATCGCCGGAAATAGTTCCGCCTTCGCTATAGTCGAATGTAATTATGTCAGTATAATAATCATGTTGCAGATACTGGTTGTTTATTTCCAGGATTTTCTCGTCGGAACAAAAAATAAAAGAAATGTCTCCCACCGCTTTCCCGTAGGAAGCGGCCACCGATTTTATCCAGTTGGTAGTCTCCCGCTTTTTTATCGAAGGTAGTTTTACCTCTTCCGCCTGATATAGTATAGCCATAGCTGATCTTGATTAGAGAAATGATTCTACAAAGGTAAATTATATTGGGTAATGGAAAAAATATTGCATCATTTCTTTTATTACGGGCGAATGTTTATTGGCTCCACCGATTTTCAATTGGCCCTTACTTGTGGCCGGGAAAAACATTGCGGTAATTTTTATTGGTATAATTATCTAATTAAATGCGTTCAATTTCTGTTCCAGGCTGTATTCATCGGCGATCAGTACATCACGGGCCTTACTTCCTTGCGTTGGACCGACGATACCTGCTGCTTCAAGCTGGTCCATGAGGCGTCCGGCACGGTTGTATCCGATAGAGAATTTACGTTGAATAAGTGAGGTTGAACCCTGCTGGTGTACAACTATCAGGCGCGCGGCCTCGTCGAACAACGGGTCGCGGTCGTTAAGATCGATATTGCCGATCTTATCTTCTCCGCCTTCACCCACATATTCAGGCAGCTCGAACGCATGCGAATATCCCTGCTGGTTCCCGATATACTGGGCTATTCCCTCTACCTCCGGGGTGTCTACAAAGGCGCATTGGATACGGACCAGATCACTACCCTGTGAGAAGAGTAAGTCTCCCCGTCCTATCAGCTGGTTTGCGCCGGACATATCCAGAATCGTACGTGAGTCTATCTGCGATGTTACACGGAATGCCATACGGGCAGGGAAGTTTGCCTTTATCGTACCTGTGATGATGTTTGTAGTCGGGCGTTGTGTGGCAATGACCATATGCATACCTACTGCACGTGCTTTCTGTGCTATACGGGCGATAGGCATTTCTATTTCTTTTCCGGCGGTCATAATCAGGTCGCCAAACTCGTCTATGATGATGACGAGATACGGCAGGAAGCGATGCCCTTTCAACGGGTTCAGACGGCGCTTACGGAATTTTTCGTTATACTCTTTTATGTTACGCACTCCGGCATTCATCAGCAATTCGTAACGGTCGTCCATCTCCTTTGTAAGAGAATTGAGTGTCTGGGTTACTTTGCTTACATCCGTGATGATCGCCTTTTCTGCATCCGGCAGTTTTGCCAGATAATGCTTTTCTATTGTTGAATAGATATTGAATTCCACCATCTTAGGGTCTACCAGCACCATTTTCATTTCGGCCGGATGTTTCTTGTAAAGCAATGATGTGATGATGGCATTCAGTCCTACCGATTTTCCTTGTCCTGTAGCTCCTGCAACCAGTAAGTGCGGCATTTTGCAAAGGTCGAACATGAATATTTCGTTTGTGATCGTCTTGCCCAAAGCAACAGGCAGGTCGTAAGCGCATTCCTGAAATCTGCGCGAGGCTATCACCGATTGCATGGATACGATTTGCGGATCTTTGTTCGGTACTTCTATTCCGATTGTCCCCTTGCCCGGCATAGGAGCTATGATGCGAATACCCAGGGCTGATAGGCTCAGTGCGATATCGTCTTCCAGATTACGGATTTTGGAAATCCGCACTCCTGCTTTCGGTACTATCTCATATAATGTGATTGTAGGTCCTACGGTTGCTTTGATAGAAGTAATTTCTATGCCGTAATTTTGCAGGGTAGTTATAATCTTGCTCTTATTGGCATTCTGTTCTTCCATATCCACACCTTTGCCTGTGGTGTCATATACTTTCAGCAGTTCGGTAGATGGAAAGTGGAAGCTGGACAGGTCTTTGGTAGGATCGTAATCTTCCATCTCCTCACCTTCCGGCAGTATGTCCGTTTCTCCGTCAGGAACGGGTGAAACCGGTACGGTCTGTTTCGGCGGCGCATCTGTATTTCTTACGGGTTGGATAAATTCTTCATCTTTCGGCACAACAATTTCGAAATCCTGATCCACTTTTAATGTCGTCGGAGTTTTTCTTGTCTTTGTATTTCCTGCCGGAGATATTCCCATATCCTCTTCAGGAGTATCTTTATTGTCCTCTTCTTCGATATCTTTGTCCGCCTTCTTCCGTTTAAAGAAGCTGAACCAGCTTTTCTTTTCTTTCGCAGGTACTTCTTCCTCTATTTCTTCTTCATAGAAATTTTCAAGCTCGGGATCTGTGTCCTGAGCCGAATTGTTTTTTAATGGGTTTCTAAACAATCCTCGGAAGAACTCCATGGACGCTTTTTTTGTGATAATAAGAAATATGATCAGGAGCAAGACGATAATCATCAGCACTCCGGGTATTCCCAGCGCGGCCTCTAAAGTTTGTTCTATATACTGTCCATGAGCGCCTCCCCATATAATATGGCTGTCGGCAAAGATACGGGACAAGGTAAAGGCACTTGTTATAGAGCCCCAGATCATAGCGAAGGCCAGGAGCAGGAATGTGCGGATCGCAGATATGTTTATTACCCGCATCATTTTTAGTCCCATCAGTATAAAGTAGACCGGGATAAGCAATGAAAATATGCCAAACCACTGGTTTATGAATTTCTCGGCGATAAAAGCCCCGGCGACGCCTGTCCAGTTGGCTATCTGCTGCTTATGGGATATAAGATCGATGAAGTACCTGTTTACTACTTTGCTTTGGTCGGCTGCTCCGGTGATGAAAAACGATATCTGACCGAGTATTATATACGCTCCGATAAATGCCAGGCATACACCTAGCAGGAATCTGGTACGTTCTTTTTTTATAAACTCTAAAAATTGAGCACCTTTACCGGAGTTTTTCTTTTTTTGGACTGTTTTTTTAGCCATATGGTGAAGTGAGTCGAGAACTCTTTATCTCTTTAATTTTTTGTAATAATATAAAACACAAATATAACGCTTTTTTAGAAAGGAATGGTGCAGGCTTTTTTTATCTTTTGTAAAAGAATTTAAAAGGAATAATACAAAAAATATAATATTCCCCGTTTTTTTATTAAAAAAGCAAATTGAAATTAAACCTTTTCTAATTAATCAAGTCTGACATGTCAGGTAAATAAAAATTAGACTTAAGGAAACAATGAAAAGGAATATTCCCCTGCTTCTCTTTTTGTGCATATTTTTTCAATTGAGTGCGCAATCCCAGACAGTAAATATAACAGGAACCGTATTTGACGACGGTACGAAAGAAGAAATTGAATTGGCGAGTATCCGCGTGCTGAACGCAAAGGACAGTGCTTATGTGACAGGTGCCGCTACAAATGCAAAAGGTAAATTCAGTGTAGCCGTAAAACCGGGAAACTATCTGGTACATGTTTCGTTCTTAGGGTATCTTGAGCAATATTTCCCGGTGAATACAAGGACAAAAACTGCAATAGGTAATGTATATCTGAAAGAGGACGGCATTTTGCTGAGTGAAGCCACAGTAGAAGCCAAAGCACCTGAAATAATTATAAAAGGGGATACGACAGAATATAATGCAGCGGCTTATAAAGTACAGGAAAGCGCGGTGTTGGGAGACCTGATAAAGAAGATACCCGGAGCGGAGATAGACTCGGAAGGTAAAATAACCGTGAACGGAAAAGATATATCTAAAATTCTTGTAGATGGAAAAGAGTTTTTCAGTGAAGACCCTAAGACCGCATCCGAGAATTTACCGGCTAAGATGGTAGAGAAGTTGCAGGTACTGGACCAAAAATCGGATATGGCTCAGATTACAGGTTTTGATGACGGAGAAGAACAAACTGTGATAAATCTGGTAGTAAAACAAGGGATGAAAGAAGGAATCATGGGTACTGTATCGGGAGGATACGGGAACAAAGACCGCTACGAAGCAAACGGATTTGTCAATATAGCCAGGGGGGACAACCGTCTTTCGGCATTGGGCAATTTCAATAATAATAACAATGCCGGCGGTGGCGGCGGCGGACGTGGCTGGGGAAACAACAGAGGACTCACTGAGACTACAATGGGTGGGGTGAATGTTGCTATGGAGCCTTCCAAAAAATTTAAGTATGACGGGGATGTTCAGTACCGGGGGACAGATAATACTGTGGAAACAACCAGTAATACATCGTATAAGCGCAGTGATGTGCTTGAAGACAAGACCTCGGCACAGAACAGTATAAATAAAAATATGAACGGACGATTCAAGTTTGAATGGACACCCGACAGTCTTACTAATATTATATTCCGTCCCAATATTTCTTATTCCAAATCAAATCAGTTTTCGATGGGTTATTCGGAGCGTACGAGCGTTTCCAGACCCAATGATAACTTTTTGACCGATTCCGAATCTTCTTCGGATGGACATACGCTCCGGCTGGATGGGAATCTGTTAATAAACCGGAAGCTGAATAGCAAGGGGCGTTCTGTTACCGTAGAACTATCCGGTGGATTATCGGATGGAGATACCGATGGTATAACATATTCGAAAACCAATTACTTCAATAGAGATTCGACAAGTATTCAGGATCAGGTCTATAATCAGAAAAATAATAATTATAACTGGCGTGCCCGTCTTTCTTATCTGGAGCCAATAGGCCGGAATAATTTCCTTGAACTGGCTTATGACATAAGGAATACCCATTCCGAAACGGACAAGAAGACATACGAAAAGGATGCTTCCGGGAAATATACAGTTATTGCGGAAGATTATACACGTAATACAAAAAATGACTTCCTGAATCAGAATATATCATTAAATTTTCAGGCCCGCAGGCAAAAGTATAATTATACTGTAGGTATGGAATTGAATCCATCCCGTTCCCAGACTTCGGTCGTAGAGCCCGGAGAGAAGGAAAATAAAGACAGAGCCCGGAATTTTGTGAATTTTGCTCCAAGACTGGAATTTAATTACCTGTGGGATAAGCGCCATAATTTGCGAATTCGATATAGCGGTCAAACAAATCAGGCCTCTACCGACCAATTGTTCGATGGGGTTCTTTCCCAGAGTGCAACCGATACTACACGGGGTAATCCGAATTTGAAACCGAGCTTTGAACACAGGCTGAATATACGTTATCAGAAATATATACAGGAAAAGACATCTACCATAATGGGTTTTGCCGACGTGAGATACACAACAAATGCTATTGCGAGTATTTCCCGTTTCGGAGAAGGGAATAGCCGGAACACTACCTATGAGAATATCGATGGGAATATGACCGGACGGCTCATGTTTATGTATAACACTCCGTTGAGAAACAAACGCTTCTCAATCAATTCCCGTACATCCGGAAATTATAACCGCGATAATACATTTATTTCCGCACATGACGGCAGCGACCCACAAAAGAACACAGCTAATACCTATAATATAGGTGAAAATCTCGGATTGAAATTTAATTCCGATAAGTTCCAGTTCAATATACGTGGGAATATATCTTACGAGAAGACCCTGAACTCGTTGTCTTCTTCCGGTCAGGACGAGTCCCTTAAAAATACGGAAATTTATAATTATGGCGGAGGGGGTGACTTTTCGTGGTATCTGCCCTACAATTTTGTCCTCGAAAGTGATCTGACCTATTTTTCTAATTCGGGGTATGCCGGCGGTTATCAGGAAAATTCCTGGTTGTGGAACGCTTCGCTGGCTAAAGAATTTAATATAAAGATAAAGAGAGAGTCCGGAGCTATCAATCTCCCTGCGACCCTGCGATTCAAGATATATGATATATTGCAAGACCAGAGTAATATATCACGCAATGATAATTCCAATACTTTAACTTATAGCACATATAATACCATCAGCAGTTATTTCATGGTGGGTCTTACTATTCGCTTCCAGTCATTCAAGGGCGGAGCGAAGAGTAGTGATATGGACGGGTCCGATAGCGGACGCAGGCGTTACGGCCCTCCGGGTGGTGGAGGCAGAGGTCCGGGCGGCCCGATGTTTTAAAGGTATAGTTGAATCCGTAACAAATGTTGCGGATTTTTTAGTTATAATGTTTTTCTATCTCGTATATATAATACCTATATCTAGGTATTGATGCTTTTTTATATACCTAGTAATAGTGATTGCCGGAGAAATGCGATTTTTTTAGCTTTGCACTTCAACTAAAAAGCTATTTATCATTACACCGCAATTTAATGCGTAACAGTTATTCGCTAACAATCAGTAAGTTTTGCCTCCTGATTGTGACGGTCTTATATCTGGGATCTATAAACTTCTTTTATCACATTCATAAGATTGATGATATTATGATCCTCCATTCACATCCCTATAAAAAAGGATGTGATGGAAAACCCGCGCATACTCATATAAAAACAGAATTACAATTAATACAGCACTTATCTGCTTTTGAGGTAATAGATCTGTCTGTAGCTGTTATTGACCTGACTATTCCGTCAGTCAATACTGTTGTTCTTCTGACAAGTTCAAATGCTGTATTGCATTTTCAGTATCAAAGAGGCAGTTTTCTGCTGCGTCCTCCTCCTTTTTTCTAACCTGATATCCGGAACCGGACTTTACTTTTACAGATACTGATTAACTAAAAACAGAAGATGAAAAAATATATAGTAGTATTATTGATACTTATGCTGCCTGCAGGAGTGATGCAGGCTAATCTGGTGCGTACCGACGCCAATATTTTCGGACATGTGATTGAAAGTAAGACAGGCAAACATGTCTCGTATATTAATATTGTCCTTAAAAATACGACAATAGGTGTAGCTACGGATGCCAGCGGACATTATGCGCTTAAGAACCTGCCCGAAGGAAAGTTTACTGTTGTAGCCGAAGGTATAGGATTCAAACCTCAGGAAAAAGAAGTGGAACTGATGCGTGGAAAGTCGTTAGAGGTGAACTTCGAAATAGAAGAGGATGCACTCAATCTTAACGAAGTGGTTGTAACAGCGGGACGTACTTCACAAAAGCGAGCAGAAGCTCCCGTGATAGTAAATACGATCAGTACCAAGATGCTGGAAACGACCCAGTCGGTTGTGTTAGGTGAGGGTTTGAATTACTGTACCGGCTTACGTTATGAGAATGACTGCCAGAATTGTGGTTTTTCCCAAATCCGTATGAATGGGATGGAGGGTCCGTATTCGCAGATACTGATAAACAGCCGCCCTATGTTCAGTGGCCTTGCAGGTGTTTACGGATTGGAATTAATTCCCGCAAATATGCTGGAACGGATAGAAGTTGTTCGTGGCGGTGGTTCTGTGCTTTATGGATCGAATGCTATTGCCGGAACAATTAACCTGATACTGAAAGATCCGAAAACGAATTCATTCGAAGCCGGATTTAATACTTCATTGATAGGGACGGGACTAAGCGGTTCTAATGGGCCAGCGGCCGATTATAATGCCACAATGAATGCAACACTCGTTACAGAAGATCATAAAACCGGTATTTCTGTATTCGGTAATATGCGTGACCGCAAGATGTTCGATGCCAATGGTGATAGCTTTTCCGAAATAGCGCCAATGAAGAATACCGTTATCGGCACCCGTATATTTCACCGTCCTGCGTACAGAAGTAAGATAAGCCTCGATTTTTTCAATATTCGCGAACAGCGTAAAGGCGGTAATAAACAGGATTATCCTGATCATGAACGGGATATCTCGGAATCAGTAAAACATGATATGGTGACAGGGGCATTGACCTATGAACAATATCTGCGGGAGAGCGACCTGCTTACCGTATTTGCTTCGGGACAATATCTTGACCGTGATTCATACTACGGAGCCAGGCAATCGTTAAGCGATTACGGAAACACAAAGGATAAAACGTTTAATATCGGTACTCAGTATAAGGCCTCGGTAAATGATGTTTCAACTCTTATAGGAGGTGTGGAATATACCGGGTCACATCTGACAGATAAGAAGTTAGGGTATCCTGAATACAAGGTCAATGATGATGGGGAAATAGAAACAACGCATGTCCCTAACCGTATCGTATCCGACCAGTCGCTTTCTACTACCGGTGCTTTTGCCCAATATGAGATTAAAGTAGGCAAAGCCAGGTTTCTTGCCGGCGCACGTATAGAGCATTATTCTATCAACGATAAACAGACAGATAGCGACAAATCGGGAACTGTGCTTGTACCCCGCGCAAGTATAATGTATGATCTTACGGAGTATCTGCAAACACGTCTTGGTTTTTCGAGAGGTTACCGTGCTCCGCAAATATTTGATGAGGATCTTCATATCGAAACATCGGGTTCGCGCCAGGTGGTAAATAAAAATGACCCTGGTCTTAAGCAGGAGAACAGTTCAAGTTTTACCCTGTCATTCGATTTCAACAAAAAACTTGGAGGTATCAACACGAATATACTTGTAGAAGGTTTTCTCAACAAACTGCATAATCCCTTCCGGAATGAAATCGGTGCGCCGGATGAGAATGGAACAGTGATTTATACCCGTATCAATTCTAAGGACGGAGCATCTGTTCAGGGTTTGAATTTGGAACTGAAACTGATGCCATCAGATAAGTTGAGCGCGAGCGCAGGATTTACTATTCAGTCTAGTAAATATAAAACGGCTGAAGAAACCTTCGGGGAAAAGAACTTTTTCAGAACGCCTGATACCTATGGCTTTTTTACCGTGGACTGGGAGTTTGCCCGTAATTTCGGCCTGTCTGCAACAGGTAATTACACCGGCCGGATGTTAGTTCCGTATTTTGGAGTTGATTTATCTGAGGGCGAGGTTCGGGATGCCGGAGAATTGCGCAGATCAAAAACATTTTTTGATGCGGGCTTGAAGTTTCATTATGATATGAGGATAACGGGAGGTGTCACTGTTGAGTGGTTTGCCGGTATGAAAAATATATTCAATTCTTATCAGAAAGATTTTGATAAGGGTATCGACCGTGACCCTTCATATATTTACGGACCGAGTTTGCCTCGTACTGTATTTCTCGGATTTAAGATCGGCAATTTGCTATAATCAATTATTTAACTCTTCTAAAAAGACTAAGGTTGCTCAACAGGCAACCTTAGTCTTTTTAGAAGAACATATTTTTGGGTAAGGGGATTTGTTTTTGATTTTTGTTATTCGAAGTTAATACTGCGTAATTATATTATATATAGGTTGTTATCCCTCTCTTATCGATATTCAATATATTCTGCTTAGTATTTATTTCTGAGAAACTAAGTCGAAGGCGGCTTTGTTTTCTACCTGAACTCTTTTCGTCGTCAGAAATTCGTCTTTATCATTATATATATGCACAGTAACGTCTGATTTTTCGGACCATCTGGCATTATCTTTATCCCATCTTGTACATGTTATATAAGTCACTTTGTTTGCATCTCCGTATTGATAAGTGTATGTCACTAAATTCTCCCATCCTTTTTCATCATTCCATATACTTACTGTCTTTTCCACGATATTGCCCTTCCTGTCATAGTGGTAATATCCTTTGCTTTCGGGTTTGGATGTTTCTTTATTAATGGAAACATATTCTTTCTTTACTCCAAACTCACCGCTTTCTACATTGCTGTATGTGATAATATTTCTGGCGCCAAGGTTCATTGTTGAAACCAATACTGCGAATACTGAAGTTAGGATTGCTGTTTTCATAATTGTATGTTTTTAGTTATTCGTTTATTATTTTATTAGTGTATTAGAAAACTAGTACACTGTAAATCTAGGCGGTATTTTTTAACTGACAAAATTTTTCACCAACTTTTTTTGAAAAAAATGAAGCGTATTTAATAAATGTATGATTATTAGTTTCTTAACTTGTGATTTTTATATTTGATGTGCCATGTGCCGGTTCAGGAAGAGATGTGGAAAATAGGAAGGAGATAAGGAATACAGTCTGGACATATTGATGAACGATCAAATTGACATTGGCCGTAAACCTTAATTATTATTACAAAAATAAGTGACTAACGACTATTATCTTTACTTTTGTATAAAACAAATAACAACATGAAAAAGGTAACATTACTTTGCGCCCTGCTCATATCGGTTTCGGCTCTGTTTGCGCAGGATTACAACTACAAATTCCGGCTGACACTCAAAGATAAAGGACAGACACCCTATACAATAGATAAGCCTGAAGAATTCCTTTCTCCCAAAGCGATCGAACGTCGTCATAGACAAGGGTTTGCGATAGACACTTCCGATCTTCCAATTTCATCGGAATATCTCAAAGCCATAGAAAATGTGGGAGGAGTTATCGTAGCCAAAAGTAAGTGGATGGGAACAGTAGCCGTCCATTGTAATGACAGTACACTGGTAGAAAAATATAAAGAACTCCCTTTCGTATCCGATGCTCTCTTTGTATGGAAAGGAAAGCCAAAAGGTGAAGTGAAAACAGATAGTATCATAAATTATGCGGCAAAAGAAACAGTCGCATTTGGCAATTATTATTCAAAATCGGGTACAAATATAGAGATGAACAACGGGCAGGCTCTGCATAATGCCGGATATAAAGGTAAAGGTATGACCATAGCCGTTATAGATGCCGGGTTTAATCATTTGCCACAGATAGAGATGCTTGATAATCTGGATATAAAAGGTTACAAGGGATTTGTATACGAAAACGAAGACTTGTTTAGCAATGCCAATCAGCACGGATTGAACGTATTGTCATGTATAGGGACAAACAAACCGATGCAGTTTGTAGGTACCGCGCCCGAGGCCAGCTTTTGGCTTCTGGGTTCGGAAGACCCCCGTAGTGAATTCCCTATCGAGGAAGATTATTGGGCTACAGCTATAGAATATGCCGATAGCGTGGGAGTAGATGTAGTAAATACATCGTTAGGATATAACAACTATGATAAGCCTGCAAAAAGCTATACACATAAAGACCTCGATGGCAAAACGGCTCTTATTTCACGGGCGGCAGATAAGGCCTCTCAGAAAGGGATGCTGGTGGTAATCAGTGCAGGTAACTCCGGCGATTCGGAATGGAGAAAGATAACCCCACCCTCTGATGCGGTGAATGTGCTCACTGTGGGCGCTATACAACAGGATTCAAGCATTGTCGGTTTCAGTTCGCGTGGTCTGACCGCCGACCTCCGGATAAAGCCTGATGTGATGGCATTAGGGCTAGGGGCGGCAACTATTGATGATAATGGACGTGTAAGCTTCAAGGCAGGCACCTCATTTTCATCTCCTATCATGTGCGGGATGGTTACTTGTCTGTGGCAGGCATTTCCGACATTGACTAACCGCGAAATAGTAAGTATTGTACGCGAATCGTCCGACAATTTCGAAACTCCCGATCAGGATTACGGATACGGCTTGCCCGACATGAACAAGGCAATGTCCCTGGCCCAATCTTTAGTGGAAAAGAAAGAAAAAGCAGCAAGTCAGGTTAAAGAAGCTTCAAAGAAAAAGAAATGAACAATCAGGCTATCTCGCTATATGAACTGAACAACCTTATAAAAGGAGTACTTAACGACACTCTCCCCGAAATGGTTTGGATCAGGGCGGAGATGAGCGACGTACGGGTTAATCAGAACGGCCATTGCTATCTGGAATTTATAGAAAAAGACCGTATCGGCAAAACGCTTGTGGCCAAAGCCCGGGGCATGATATGGGCGAATACCTTCCATCTGTTAAGGGCTTATTTCGAAAATTCTACTAAACAGACTTTTTCTTCGGGCCTCAAAGTACTGGTACAGGTGAGTATCGAGTTTCATGAATTATATGGGTTCAGCCTTACGGTTCACGATATCGACCCCAGCTATACCTTAGGCGATCAGGCCCTGAACCGTGCTGCCATTCTCAAGCAACTAGAGGAAGACGGAGTCCTTTATCTTAACAAGGAACTGGAATTGCCTCTTCCGATGAATCGCATCGCCATTATTTCTTCTCCTACGGCAGCGGGTTATGAGGACTTTCTCGATCAGCTGCATAAGAATGCTTTTGGATTTGTATTCTATACAAAACTTTTTCCGGCCATCATGCAGGGTGACAGGTCTGAGGATTCTATTATTTCAGCACTGGAGCGTATATACGAATATCAGGATTGCTTCGATGCTGTCGTTATTATAAGGGGAGGGGGAGCTACATCCGATCTTAGCAGTTTCGATTCTTATCTCTTAGCTGCCAGTTGCGCCCAATTTCCACTGCCTGTTATCACGGGGATAGGACACGAACGGGACGAAACCGTTCTGGATGTTGTAGCACATACCCGGGCAAAAACACCGACGGCAGTAGCTGAATTCCTGATCGGCAACCTGACAGAAACAGCAATGGAGTTGACAGAAATATCTCAGGATATAGTATCTTTGGTTTCGCAACGGCTACAGGATGAAACTGTGCGCCTGAGTGTATTCGAAACTAAAAACTCATTTATCCTGAAGGGCTGGTATAGAGAACAGGAAACTGTACTTTCTTCTGCCAGAAATGTATTGGCAAAAGGTATGGTGCGGATACAACGCGAAAATCAGAACAAGTTCGCATTCCTGGAAGATAATTTGAAGAGGAAGTCCTTACAATTATTGAAAGATAACCAAAGCAAATTTTCCATGCTGGAGGATAGCTTGAAAAGAAGTATACAACAGCAATATAAGGAAGAATTGAATAAGTTGGAAACGTTGGATAAACAGTTACATTTATCCTCACCCGAAAATATATTAAAAAAGGGCTATACCCTGACAATGAAAGACGGGAAGATTGTAAAACAAAGCGGGATACTAAGAAAGGGTGATGAGATTACAACTTTTTTCCCGGATGGAGAAATAGAATCTATTGTAAAATGAAGTCATATACTCTTAAAAAAATACTATGAACACAGATAAAAAACCGATTTCTTATTCTTATGCTTTCAGCTTTATGGACGGAATGGCACATATAATACGCAAGTCGGGTACAGGATTTATAAACAAATACGGAGAACTGGCGGTCCCCTGCATTTATGAAATGGCGTATAGTTACTTTGATGGCTTGGCAATGGTACAGAAAGACAAAAAAAACGGTTTTATAGATAAGGCAGGAAATGTAGCTATTCCTATCGAATATGAAAATGCCGATGCCTTTGCCGACGGTCTGGCAGGAGTGTCTGAAGATGGTAAATGGGGCTTTATAGATAAGCAGGGAAAGCAGGTTATCCCATATGTGTATGACGGCGTAAACTGGTTTTCGGAAGGCCTTTGCGGTGTGTTTAAGGATGGTAAAGCCGGAGTTATAGACAAGCAGGGTAATGAAGTCATAGCTTTTGGCATCTATGAAGAAGTGATGGATTTCAACAATGGCCTTGCTTATGCCTGTAAAGACGGACATGGCGGATATATCGACCGATCAGGCAATGAGGTTATTCCTTTTGTATATGATTGTAAAGGCAGCGGCCTGTTTAAAGAAGGCCTTATCTGCATTTCGAAGGAGAATAAATGGGGAGTATTGGGCAAAGATGGTCGCGAAGTTATCCCTTTCATCTACGACGATATGGCTGTCGAATTTTCCGAAGAACTCCTTGCGGTAGGAAAAGACGGTAAGTATGGATGCATCGACAAGCAGGGCAATACCGTTATCCCTTTTATATATGACGACCTGCGTAATTTTTCGGAAGGGCGCGCGGCTGCACGTATGGGAAATGTCTGGGGATTTATAAACAACGAGAATAAAGCGGTTGTACCTTTTGCATTCGAAACGGTTTACAGCTATTCCGAAGGGCTGGCATTGGTTATGCAAAAAGGGCGTAATGCCTATTTTATTGATAAAAACGGTGAGGTAAATATTGCGTTGAAGAGAAGTTACAATATTCTCGATTATGTAAAGTTAGGGTTTCTAGGGCTTGCTGCGGCAGCATTGATATTTATGCTGATCAGAGCATTGGTATAGAATAAAATAATTAAAGGATATGGCAAAGAAAGAACAAACATACGGAGAAGCGATGCAGGAGCTACAAGACATTATGTATCGTATCGAAAATGAAGAACTCGATGTGGATGTGCTTCTTGAGGAAGTAAAGAAGGCAGCTACACTTATCAAGTTTTGTAAAGACAAATTACAGAAGACCAACATTGAAATACAAAAAATACTCGATAAGATAGAATGAACAGTAGAAGTGTCATTATCGTTGCGGGCGGCAAAGGGTTGCGCATGGGAAGCGATCTGCCCAAACAATTTATCCCGATTGCGGGTAAACCTGTTTTGATGCGTACTATCGAGGCTTTTCACTCTTACGATAACAGTGTGAATATTGTTCTGGTACTTCCCTATTCTCATCATGTGTACTGGAAGGAGTTATGCGCCAATTACCACTTCGGAATACCGCATACAATTGCTATGGGAGGTGAGACCCGCTTTCATTCGGTGAAAAACGGATTAGGATTGATAAATGGAGGAATAGTGGCTATACAGGACGGGGTGAGGCCGTTTGCTTCTAAAGAAATGATTGCGAGGTGTTTCGATGCAGCTAAAAGATATCATGCTGTTATCCCGGTGATAGATTCTACAGACAGCCTTCGGGAGATGATTGGCGGTACGAAGAGCAGGATAATAGACCGTTCCGGAATCAGGCTGGTACAGACCCCGCAGGTTTTTCATACGGATATATTGAAAAAGGCATATGAAACGGAATTCAAAGATACATTTACCGATGATGCGTCGGTAGTAGAGGCTATGGGGGTAGATGTGCATCTGGTGAAAGGAGAAGTGACGAATATAAAGATAACAACTCCGCTGGATTTGAAAATAGGGGAGTTGATAGTGAAAGGTGAATAGTTTTGTTTTTTAATTTAAATAAATAGGCTGTGAATTTAGACAAAATAGCAGAAGACCGTATTTTTCAGAACAATACACGTGAAGAAATCAAGCGTTGGGGTAACCGGCTGCAATACTTCCATTACATGCGTTCGAGAGGAGGGCATAATTGCGAAGGTGACTCTTTTTGCGCCTATTTCAGATATGCGGATAGAAAAGACCTTGGGGAAAAGCTTTTACAATTGGGTGTAATGCTTAATAAACTTGAAGAAGGATGTATCCCATTCGATCCTACAGTCTCCTACTCTTTCGACGATCTGGATAAACTGAGAATTACTATCAACCAATATCCCGATCTGGAACAGCCTCAACATATCATCATTTCCGGCTACAAAGTACATATATGGGTCTTACCCAACAGTTTCGAACTATCTGTATCGGGAGCGAAAGCGGGGTTGGCATACAAAGTGTCGGAAGATGATTTTCAGGTTTGTATGGCGTTGGAAAAGATTTTTGAGTCACTTGATTGGAATACGATTGTGGATGATGATATCAAGTATCAGGTGCATTGTATATCTAAGGAATTATATCCTGAACTATTCGAATAATAAAAATTAAGAAATAAAGACCATTATGGAACACGATATCGACGCGCTATACTACAATGCAGTAGACCTACTGAAAGAAATGATTAAAACACCCTCTTTCAGCAGGGAGGAGCATAATGTGGCGGAAGTCATAGCCACTTGTATGCGTAAGGCGGGTTATGAACCACAGCGGAAAGGCAACAATCTTTGGATACAGTCGAAAGACTTTGATGAGGCCAAGCCGACTATCCTGCTCAATTCGCATATGGATACCGTGCGCCCTGTATCGGGATGGACTAAAGACCCTTTTGCTCCCGAGGTAGAGGATGATAAGTTGTTTGGGTTAGGAAGTAATGATGCCGGAGCAAGTTTTGTTTCCCTGTTGCATACATTCTTTATTTTGACAGCTAAGAAACAGGATTATAACCTTATATTCCTGGCCTCATGTGAAGAAGAGGTCTCTGGAAAAGATGGAGCCGAAGCTGTAGTTCCCCTCCTTCCCAAAATAGAATTCGGCATTGTGGGAGAGCCTACACAGATGAATCCTGCTATTGCCGAAAAAGGACTTCTGGTACTTGATTGCACTGCATATGGAAAGGCGGGTCATGCTGCCCGCAACGAAGGAGAGAATGCCATCTACAAGGCGTTGAAAGATATAGAGTGGTTCAGGACATATCAATTTCCCGAGGTCAGCGATCTGCTGGGCCCTGTAAAAATGACCGTGTCGATGATTAATGCAGGAACTCAACACAACGTAGTTCCCGATAAATGTGACTTTGTTGTGGATGTCCGTAGCAACGAGTTATATAGTAACGAAGAACTGTTCAAACTGATAGACAGGCAGACCGGATGCGAAGTGAAGCCGCGTTCGTATCGTCTTAATTCGTCCCGTATCGCATTGGAAAATCCGTTTGTCCAACGTGCGATAATGATAGGAAAAGAACCGTATGGCTCGCCTACCTTATCGGACCAGACATTTATGCCGTTCCCTACTCTGAAGATGGGGCCGGGAGATTCGGCACGTTCGCATACTGCAAACGAGTATATCCTGCTCAGTGAGATACGGGAAGGTATGGAGTTGTATGTGAAACTGCTCGACGGTCTACGACTCTGATTCTTCCGCCGATTGCTTCAGTAATTCTTTCAGCTGCTCCTCGGTATGATCGACCTGCCTTAGCGGTACTGTTTCGACAACGGCCAGTGATGGGTCTATATCATACATCTGGGTGTCGGAAGTAGTAAGCTTCTTGACCAGATTATAGCAGGCGAGTACGATCTGACGCGACGGATTCATATGCACATTGCGAAATATACGGTCTACTACCATATATTTGAAATCGCCTCTCTTATCTATTCCTTCCTGCATAGACGGGTAGCGGGTAGTAAGGTCGACAAGCCCGTGGCGCTCCAGCTCATTAGCTATCAGTGTCACATACTTATCGGTGTGGATACCCAACTTAAATCCGGCTCTGATATTGATACGGAATACTTTCTTCGGGACATACACCGTTGTTTCATAGCTGAATTCGTAAGGCTCATCCGTTCTCTTGATACGGACAAACCAGTAAGTGTCGGCGCGCTTAGGGGTTCCTTTAAATAGAGAGTATGCTATTTTGCTCTCAAGGAAGTTCTTGTTATTGGCTTTTACTATATATACCAGATGTGTTGCCGCTTTGGGTACGGTTTCATCCTTACTGATACGGATAATCTGGTTGATATATTGCTCGTCCACCTGATCGTAGACTGTATAGTGGCGTTTTATCCTGCGTCCGTTGTACCATGAGTACATGAACAGTAGTAATATACTTGCTATAACAATAGGCACAAAACCACCGTGGGCAAACTTCTGCATATTGGCAAGGAAGAAGCTGAACTCAATAACGACGAAGAATAAAGTCAATGGAATACTGAACCACAAAGGCCTGTTATTCTTCATAAAGTAAAGGAATAGCAGCACACTTGTCATCAGCATGCTCAGGGTAATAGCAAGCCCGTAAGCCGCTTCCAGTTTCATAGAGGACTGCATGGTAAGAATGATAATGATACACAGCACCATCATCATATGATTGATGGAAGGGATATAGAGTTGTCCTTTTATATTAGTCGGATATTGAATTTTTACATTTGGCCAGATGTTAAGGGAGATAGCCTCACTGATAACGGTGAACGAACCGCTGATAAGTGCCTGGCTGGCAATAATGGCGGCGATTGTAGCCATCATCACTCCGATGAGACCAAACCATTCGGGCATCATGGCGAAGAACGGGTTGATGTCGTGGGTTACCTTACCGTGGCTGTTGATAATCCATGCTGCCTGTCCCAGATAGTTGAGTATAAGCGCTATCTTCACATATATCCACGATACGCGGATATTCTTCAGACCGCAATGCCCCAGGTCGGAATAGAGAGCTTCTGCACCTGTGGTACAAAGGAATACCGCACCCAGTATAATCATTGTTTGCGGAACGGCAATAAGGAAATTAATCGCATACATCGGGTTGAATGCTCTCAATACAGTGACATCGGTGACAAGCTGGCTCATTCCCATAACTGCCATCATGGTAAACCATGTTATCATCAGCGGACCGAAGTATTTACCCAGGGAACCTGTACCAAAGGGCTGGACAAGGAACAGTATGAGGACTATGGCTATAGTGACAGGTATAACAGGAATATGCGGGGCAATTGTATTCAACCCTTCCACGGCCGACATAACGGTCATCGCCGGAGTAATAATTCCATCGGCAAGTAGTGTCGCCGCTCCTAATCCGGCTAGGACATACGCCCAACGGTATTTCTGACGTACGAGTGCATATAGAGAAAGTATTCCACCTTCACCTTTATTATCGGCACGCAGGGTGATGATGACATATTTAAGAGTGGTCTGGATAGTCAGCGTCCAGATAACACAGGACACAGCTCCCAGAATATAGTCGGGACGTGTAAGTTGTCCGGCAGGCAGGGCATTCAGTATAGCCCTCATTACATACAAGGGAGATGTACCTATATCGCCAAATACGATACCGATGGCAAGTACGACACCCAAGGCACTAAACGGGACTTTATGATTTTCTTTCATGCATTCTCATATTGAAAATTGCCCCAAAAGTACAAGATAATTCTGTATAAAAGTATTATATACGGTTAATTTTTCTTACGGATCATAGATTGCCTATTTATCTCTATTCAACTGATTTAAGAACTTTGTACTGTTTTGTGGGCAGGTAAACCACAGAGTTATTAACAGTTTTGAAGCCCGAAAGTTTTGGCTTGAGCACAGGCGCTTCAGAGTTGAATAGAAGATTCGTTTAGTATGTAAACGGATTACGGTTATTAGTTCCTGTTTAATAGCCTTGTATTAGCAGAACAAAATGAATAATAGAGAAATTAAAATTCTTCGAATTGTTCCTGATATAAAGAATAATATTTTCCTTTCATGTCCAGTAATTCTTTATGGCTGCCCTGCTCTATGATTTGTCCATGATCCATTACAAGAATCTTATCCGCATTCATGACTGTAGACAGGCGGTGGGCTATAATCAGGCTGGTACGTCCTTCCATCAGTTGGTCTAGCCCTTTCTGTATAAGCAGTTCGCTGCGCGTATCAATATTACTTGTAGCTTCATCGAGCAATAGGATTGGAGGGTCGGCAACAGCCGCGCGTGCGATATTGAGCAATTGGCGTTGTCCCTGACTAAGGTTTGCCCCGTCATTTTCGAGCACTGTATCATAACCTTGCGGCAAACGTTTGATAAAAGAATGTGCGGCTGTCAGTTTCGCGGCCCGGACTACTTCTTCATCAGTTGCATCGAGTCGCCCGAAGCGGATATTCTCACGTACAGTCCCTGTGAATAAATGAGTATCCTGCAAGACAATGGCCATTGACCTGCGAAGGTCCTCACGCCTGATATTTCGGGTAGATATACCATCTATGGTTATTTCTCCCGATTTGATATCGAAGAAGCGGGGCAACATGTTGAGTATTGTAGTTTTGCCTGCTCCGGTTTCGCCTACCAATGCGATCTTAGTTCCCGGCGTAGCATGCAGGGATACTCTCTTCAGGATAAGTTTCTCAGGTTTGTAGCCGAAGCAGACGCCTTTCATTTCCAGATCGCCTTTTACATTACGGAGGCTAATGGCATCGGGTGTATCGGCTTGTTCAGGCTCTTCGTCTATTACCTGAAAGATACGTTCAGCCCCTGCTATCGCAGCCTGTATGCTGTTGTATAGACTCGCAAGTTCGTTTATCGGCCGCCCGAACTGGCGCGAGTATTGCAGGAATGCGGCAAGTCCCCCCACGTCGAAGCCTCTGAATATGGCAAGTAACGCGCCCACAATGGTAATAATGACATAGTTCAGTGTATTCAGGTTCTGCATTACGGGCATCATCATACCCGAATAGAACTGGGCTTTTTCGGATTTACCTCTCAGGCTCTGATTGATTACATCGAAGTCGGTTTCTACCTTTTTTTCGTGTCCGAATACTTTAATGACCTTTTGCCCGCTTATCATTTCTTCGATGTATCCGTTTACCTCACCCAGTGTCTCTTGTTGAGCCTTGAAGTACTTGCGGCTGCGTTTTACGATCAGTTTAGCACTGATAAACATAAGCGGAACGGTAATCAGGGTCACCAGCGTTAATATCGGGCTGATGTATATCATCAGGGCAAAAATCCCGATTAGCATCAGCGCGCTGGAAAGCATATCGGACAAGCTGTCGGTAAGCGCCGTGCTTATCTGGTCTATATCGTTCGTATAGCGGCTCATCAGGTCGCCATGCTGATGAGTGTCGAAATACTTGACAGGTAGCTGTTCCATCTTTTTGAACAAATCGGTACGCATGCGGGTCACTGTATTCTGCCCTATTTTATTCAGAAGAATGTATTGGACATAAGTAGCTACGACTCCGGCCAGATAAATGCCTGCCAATACGAGGAGTATTTTTACAAGACCGTTGAAATTACCAGGCAGAATATAGTCGTTAATAATGGGACGGAGCATATATGAACCCAGCAGGCTGGATACTATGCTGATAATAATAAGAAAGCCGATCACCGAGAGCAGTTTCTTATCGCAGGTAAGATATGACATTAGCCGCAGGAATGTTTTCCTTCCCTCGGTTGGCTTACCTGTATGCTTGTAGTGGTCTCCGTGTGCCATATCTCAGAATGCTATTTGCTGTGAATTATATATTTCCTTATATACCTTCGATCTCTCTATCAGTTCGGATGGTTTGCCGATGGCATCTATTTCCCCGTCTTCGAGTACGATAACCCTGTCGGCAGACTGCATCGTGTTTATACGTTGTGTGATGATAAACACAGTTGTGTCGTGGAGCAGGTTGTCAAGGTTGTGGCGGATCTTTTGCTCGGTCTCCGAGTCCACAGCACTGGTACTATCGTCGAGAATGAGAATCTTAGGTTTGCGCAACAGGGCGCGCGCTATACAAATCCGTTGTTTCTGCCCGCCCGACACATTTATGCCACCCCTCCCCAACAGTGTATTGTATCCGTCGGAGAAGGACATAATGAAGTCGTGGGCTTGTGCCGCTTTAGCTGCTTCCTCCACCTCTTCTGTTGTAGCGTCGGGTTTTCCCCAACGGAGATTATCTATAATAGTACCTGTAAACAATTCGTTCTTTTGCAATACCATACCTATCTCCGAGTGGAGTTCATCCAGACTATAATCTTTCACGTTTATCCCGTCTATCAAAACTTCGCCCCCTGTGGTGTCGTATAACCGGGGAATAAGCTGGAGCATTGAACTTTTTGCCGCACCTGTTGCTCCTACCACTGCTATGGTTTCTCCCTGGCGGGCATGGAAGCTGATGTCTTTAAGGACATCGTTCTCTCCTCCGCTATAACGGAAATAGACATTGCTGAATGTGATTTCTCCCTTGGTGACCTTGTGTTTATTGAGTAAGCCTGTTTCTGTATCGGATAGTGAAGGGTCGGTATTCAGCACCTCAAGTATGCGTTGAGATGAGGCTGATGCACGGGCGATACCCATTATTACCATCGAAAGCAGCATCAGAGCCATCAATATTTGCACCAGATAGTTCACGAATGAGATCAGTTCTCCCACTTTCAGTTCACCGGATATAACCTTTCCCCCTCCTGCCCAAAGGATGGCGATGGTAGATACGTTCATTATCAGTTGCATGACCGGGAACATCGTAACAACTATATTGGATGCCCTGACAACCATGTCGCGCAGGTCTTCACTGCTACGGGTGAACTTTTCACTCTCAAAATCTTCTCTGACAAAGGATTTTACCACACGGATATTAATCAGGTTTTCCCTTACTACGGCATTCAGGTTATCGACTTTTTGCTGTACCTTCATAAACAATGGAAAACCTTTACGGAGAATAAGAAATACGCTGATACCCAGAACAGGCACTGCTCCGATAAGTATCAGGGCTAAATCGGCATTGATCTTGATTACAAAGAATATAGCCATTACAAGCATCAGCGGAGAGCGCAGCATCAGCCGCATTCCCATCAGTATTACCTGCTGGATACGTGAAATATCGTTGGTAAGGCGGGTGATTAATGATGCCGAATTGAAACGGTCTATTTCGGTAAATGAAAGCTGCTGTATTTTGTTGAAAAGGCCCGACCTCAGGTCCGTACCAAATCCGATGGATGCGCGGGACGATACATATACGTTAATGATGCTGACTATCAATCCTACCAGAGATACTGCCACCATCTTGATGCCGACACCGGTTATCACCGATAAATCCTTTGGCATTACACCATTGTCGATTATCTCAGCCATATATAAAGGCTGTATGGTTTCGCTCATTACCGTTATCAGTACAAGAAAAGGGCTGATAACAAGGCTGAGCGAGTATTTCTTTAGTATTTGCCAGTATCTTTTCATTTCTATGCTGTTGGCTCAGTTCAGTTTTGTATAAATGCGAACAAAGATAAATGTATTTGCCGATAAGTTTTTAACTTTTGAAGCATACATTTAATTAAACGATAAATATTAGTGATTGTTTTTGATATTTTTCAGAAATATATTTATCTATATGTTATTGCGGTATCTGAGGTGGCTGACTTTATAGTTATTATCAATATCCTGTTAACAAATATCTATATTTTTTGATGGGTTAATATTATATTTGTAATATTGTATCTAAATTGTTCAGAACAATAACTATCATCAAAAATATCATTATTATGTTAAGTAAAAAATTAGAAGCCGCATTAAATGCGCAAATCAATGCAGAATTTTGGTCTGCATACCTTTACCTATCTATGTCTGCCCATTTTGCCGCAGATGGTAAGCCGGGTTTCGCTCATTGGTTCAAAAACCAGTTTGACGAAGAGCAGCAACATGCAATGAAACTTTTCAATTATGTGATTGAAAGAGGAGGTAAAGTGGATTTAAAACCAATAGCAAAAGTTGCTCAGTCATGGCAATCTCCGTTGGCAGCCTTTGAAGATACTCTGGTACATGAGCAAAAAGTAACCGCTATGATTAACAATCTGGTTACTATAGCCCGTGAAGAAAAGGACTATGCTACAGAAAGCATGTTGCAATGGTTTGTAAACGAGCAGGTAGAAGAAGAATCTACAGCACAGGGATATATCGATGCTCTGAAAATGATCAAGGATAACGGATTCGGTATCTATACTCTTGACAAGGAGCTGAAAGCAAGATCATAACGATTTTGAATACGAATAAGGCAAGTCTCCCTGATTAATGTCAGGGAGATTTGTTATTTTTATACCTTTAATTATTAAAAAAGAAGTATTTGATACAGATAGAACATATATCGAAGAGCTATGGCGATCAGATAGTATTATCAGATGTCAGTTTCTCTATGAATAAAGGGGAAATAATCGGGCTGCTGGGTGTTAACGGGGCAGGAAAGTCTACACTGATGAAAATTCTGTCCGGAATTATCCGGCCGGATAGCGGGCATATAAGTTTTTCCGGGAAAAACCTTTTTGAGAATTCTCTGGAAATAAAGCGGCAAACAGGCTATCTTTCCGAAGATAACCCTTTGTATGAAGATATGTATGTAAAGGAATACATCAGTTATGTGGCCGGAATATACGATGCAGATAAAGAGTGTATATCGGAAGTGATAGAACAAACAGGCCTGCAAAAGGAGTACAAGAAGAAAATAAAAGACTTGTCGAAAGGGAACAGGCAACGGGTGGGAATTGCGCAGGCTTTGGTTAACGACCCTTTATTCCTGATTCTGGACGAGGCAACCGGCGGACTGGACCCTAACCAACGCGAAAGTCTGAATAATCTGCTTATAGATTTATCTATAAATAAGGTGGTGCTGTTTTCGACACATATCCTGCATGAGGTAAAAGATATCTGTTCAAGATTTATCCTGTTGGATAAAGGTCAGCTTATCGCAGACCACGAAATCGGGGAAATAGACTCGATAGAAAATATGTTTCATAAATTGACAAATGAAAATAATAGCTGATAAAAATATACCGTATCTGAAAGGAATCGTTGAGCATTTTGGAGATGTAACTTATCTCGATGGCTCTGCCTTTACGCAGGATACGATAAAAGATGCGGACACATTGATTGTCCGTACAGTGACCCATTTTGGCGAAAGCATATTGAAGGAAAGTAATGTAAAGTTGATTTGCTCCGCTACTATCGGTTATGACCATATAGATACGGCGTATTGTGATGCGCATGGTATTATATGGAAAAATGCTCCGGGGTGTAATTCCGGTTCAGTGATGCAGTATGTGGTGTCTTCCCTTATTACGATTGCCCGGAAAAAAGGTTTTGACTTAAGAGATAAAACAATAGGCATTGTCGGGGTGGGTAATGTAGGGAAGAAGGTAGCAAAAGCCTGTGAAATATTAGGAATGAAAGTCCTGCTGAATGACCCTCCAAGACAGGATCAGGAAAAAAGCAGCGATTTTGCCAGCCTGCAAACGATAATGGATGAGGCGGATATAATTACATTCCATACTCCTCTGATAAAAGAAGGGCAATACAAAACATATCATCTGGCAGACAAAGAATTCTTCTCTTTACTGAAGAAAAAGCCTGTTATCATTAACTCTGCACGCGGAGGGATAATAGATACTGTAGCCATTAAAGACGCAATTAAGGAGAATAAGATATCGGGTGCCATTATAGACTGCTGGGAGAATGAACCCCGGATCGATTTGGAATATCTCGGCCTGGCAGATATAGCCACCTCTCATATCGCGGGTTATTCTGCCGATGGCAAAGCGAATGCGACACGTATGTCACTGGAGTCGATTGCCGATCTTTACGGATTGGATAAACAACCTGTTTCTTTGGTTAAAGAGCCTGCTCCTGCAAGTCCAGTAATAGATGTGAACCGATATGCAAAAAATGTGGATCGGATCTATGGGGCAATATTGGATACTTATAATCCATTAGATGATTTCGCTTTGCTAAAGGCTTCTCCCGATAATTTCAAAGGGTTGAGGAATGAATATCCGCTGCGACGCGAATACTTTGCCTATACGGTTATAAATGCATCGGAAGAAGAAAGAGATATCCTGAGAAATTTGGGATTTAACCATGAATGAAGAGATGCCAAACTTCATTCTTTCAGGCCGGGTCTTACTTAGACCTATAGCTGTAGCTGATGCAGATGCTGTTTTCTCTTATCGCTCACTCGCTGAAGTCGCCAGATATCAATATTGGGAACCATTCACAAAAGAACAGACACTGGACTTTGTAAATCAAAACGGCAATCCAGATTTTGGAAAAAGAGGAGAATGGATTGGGCTGGCTATTATCAGTAAGGATACTGAAAAACTTATAGGGGATTGTGCTCTAAAGATAGAAGGCGATAGAACTGAAATCGGATGTAACATTTCTCCCGAATATCAGAACCGTGGCTTTGCAAAAGAGACATTGGAACTGCTCATAGATTATTCTTTTAAGATAACCGGAGTAAATGAAGTTTATGGAATAACCGACTCGGAAAACACGGCTTCTGTCAGATTGATGGAATCAGTGGGAATGGTCAGGACACCTGCTTTCGAAGAGCGGATCATATATAAGGGCATTCTAAGCATAGAACATAAATACTCTATAAAAAGAAAATAAAAAGGGGTGAAAGAGACTGGCTTGAGGTAAGCTGTCAGTCCCTTCCAAAATTGATACATCTCTGCATTATAGTGTTTGTATGATGTCCGTTCTTTTGAAGTTGAGGGATAATACGGACATAATTCCCCCCTTTTAGTATAAAGCCCGGGGCAATAAGAACTCCGGGCTTCTTGATTTTACAATTTATTATTGATCGTGTACGTCTTAGTCTTCAGACCAACCAGTGAAGCGGTAACCTTCTGCTTTATAGGTCTTTCCCGGAAAACGGGAATTTGTGAAAGTGAAAGATATAGCATCTGCCACTGTACCTGACGGGGCAGTTGCACCTTTCAGGGTAATCTTTCCTCCGGTAAGGGTAAATGTATTGGTAGAGGAGGCCACATTCCCGGCCAGATTCTCTATGTTAGTTCCCGAAAAAGTAAGAGAGCTTAGATCACAATTGATTTTTCCATTGATTGAATAAGCGTTTGCTCCACTGAGGGAATAACTTCCTATCCGCAACCAGCACTGAGTGGTAGAACCATCTATTGTATTGGAAATTTCACAATAGTTTTTGTACACTTGTGCCCCCGCTTCATCTGTTACTATCACTCTGTATTTACCGCCTAAGGGGTGAATGGAAGAATATTCAATTTCATAATCTCCATATGTATCGCAGGAAACGAATCCCAGAAGCAATAAGAATAAGAATGGAATATATTTTATTTGTTTCATATTTTTTAAAATTAGGTACTGAATACTAAAATTGGAATTGATGTTTCATATTACTTGCCGTTAGCAACCTGCCACCATAGCGGTTCCTGTGTAGGTTTAGTCGCCGGAGCATTAGGGTTGTAAAGGGCAGAAACATTAGGTACGGGCAGACGACGGGGTATTTCTCTGCGCTGAAGTACGGTTGTTCCCGGACTCACCAAAGTACCTAACTCATATCCTTCAGCAAGTCCCGGAGTAGTATTGCTTTCACGAACCTTTTCCGCATCACTGATTGCCGGAATGCCTGTACGGTTACGATCCATCCAAGAATCCCATGAGTTGGCTTTTGCTCCGGCCACCCATTTCTGAGTAAGAATACTTTTCAACATGGCGTCCGGAGAAGAAGCATTGAATGCGTAGGGGCCTCCGGCTTTTATGAAATCGGTAGCGTCATACCCCCAGCGATTGAATGCACGGCGTACACCTTCTTCATAGGCAGCTTTAGCTTCATTAGTCTTACCTAATCTGGCCTGGGCTTCTGCGACCTGGAAGCTAACTTCCGCTGCATTCATCAGATAAACACTGTCGGCAAAGGTTTGTTTGTATCTTGATGAATTTACGAGAGGTACAGCATCGGCAGCTCCGGCAGTTGTAGAAGGTTTTGTTCCGCAAGGCAGACCTCCGTACATTTCCCTGTAAGTAAGCGTTTCGCCTTTAGCGATGGCATCTGCGGCTACGGCTGTTAATTCATAGATCTTCTCAATTCGCGGATCGTTCGCTGCTAATAGAAATTCTGTGAAAGTATGGCATGCCCTTATATTTTCTTTTGTATTTAATTGCCGAATGTTATACTCGTACAGAGGATTTCCTTTGTTAGTGGCATTTTCAAATACACTGAAAGCACAGTTCTTTGTCAATAGTCCGCCGGCACTGATAAGAGCTTCTATTTCTGTCTTGTTGGCTTCAAAATCACGCATGTATATTTTTAGTTTCAGGCTTTTGGCGAAAGCTACCCAATTATCGATATTCCCCCTAAAAAAGAAATCTTTTGTATCTATTATGGGATTACTGGCAACCTTCGCCTGAGGAGCTTTGGCGATAGCTTCATCTAATAGCGCAATGATAGCCGGATATACAACGGTTTTGCTGTCATCGTACTTTGGCGCCGGATATTTTTTTATGTCTAAAGCTTCCGTGAACGGTATATCACCATATAAATCGGTAAGTACATGGAAATTATATGCCGTGAGCACTTTACCTATCAACCAATAGTTCCATGCACCTTTTTCTTCGGCCAAAGGGATCATGATCTTCAGATCTTTAAGGGTATTAGCGTAAGCATTGGTCCAAAAAGCGTTATATGACTCCTGGCTCAAACTATAGGTTACAGTTGTATTGTACTGGTTCGTAGAGTTCCCCTGAGTAACGTACTGGCACCATAAGTCACCTATAAGTTGTCCGTTCAATCCTAATTGGGCAATTGTACTTGCTCCCGCAGCAGGCAGCAAGCTTTCGAGGTTAGCCTCTGCAGGATAATTTGAGTTCTCATTTACATCTAAATAACCGTCGCACGATGTAAATGATATGCTTGTCAGAAGCACTGACAGGGCTATGTATATTAAATTCTTCTTTTTCATCATTTTTCTATTTAAAATTCAACCTTAATGGCACCACCAAATGTACGGTACGAAGCCGCACTGGATATTTCACCGAATTCGGAATTCAGGTCATTACCCATATTTGCCACTTCCGGATCTACATAATTGTTTTTCTTAGGCGTAAACAAGAACAGGTTACGGCCGATGACACTTAATACCACTTTACTCAGAGGAGTAGAGCTTAAGAATTTCTTTGGCACATCGTAGGAAAGTGTTATTTCTCTGATCTTAAAGAAATCCTTAGGTATGATCATCTCGTCCCTTACTGTCGGAGTGTATGAGTAGTTGCCATAATAATTGAATTGGTTTGACATCAGCGGAATATTGTTTTCTACATATTTTCCGTCTACTATTTTCACCGAATTTGGATAAATGAAAGAATTACGTTCATTAAATACCGTTTGCGTCGAGTTACCATTGAAGTGAGTAATATAAGATGTATTAGATGCCATCCATCCACCCTTATGCCAGTCTCCTACTACAGTCAGCCTGAAATCTTTAAATTTAACGGAGGTATTCAATCCCAGGATAAAATCCGGCTGAGATGAACCAATAATCTTCTTATCGCTGGTCGACTG
Organism: Dysgonomonas termitidis; assembly: GCF_042654545.1. Lineage (GTDB taxonomy): Bacteria > Bacteroidota > Bacteroidia > Bacteroidales > Dysgonomonadaceae > Dysgonomonas > Dysgonomonas termitidis. The sequence continues at coordinate 3,048 of NZ_JBHSGN010000080.1, read as the reverse complement.
TGTCAGGAATCCGTTATTGTTAACTATTGCATATCCATTGTAAGGACTACTCGCATCTTTCACACGGTCAACGTCAGGTACCTGAAAGGTTCCGATTTCTTGTCCTAATCTCATCTTATATTCTATACCGCGCCATGAAACAATAGTATATTCTTGTAAACCATCCCAAAGCTCACGCACTTTACCCGTATTTTTAGTAAATGTGGTATTTACATCCCATTCCCAGTCTTTTGTGCGCACAGGTGTAAATCCGGCAGCTATTTCCACCCCTTTATTTTCCAGGAGTCCGACATTGCGTGTTTCGGATGTATATCCGGTCTCGGGAGCTAGTGTCGCTGAGATTATCTGGTTTTTACTTTGTTTATTATAATAAGCAAAATCTAAGCGGATACGGTTGTCGAAGAAACTACCTTGTAAGCCGAATTCATATTCAGTCGTAATTTCAGGTTTCAATGTCTGACTTGGAAGCCTGTTGTATTCGGTCAACCCCAGTACTCCATTGATAGGCAACCATGTGTAATAATATGTAGAGTTAGATCCGGCTACCGGTTCGAACCATGAAGAAGTCCTGTAAACCCCAGCGTCATTACCGGTTTGCCCTATAGCGGTACGTATCTTCAGAAAATCTACTTTGTAATTTTTCAGTGTCGGCAAAAGTTCGGTAAGGATAAGTGAAAGGTTGGCTCCTCCATAAAGATAGCTGTTTTCACCTTTAGGAAGTGTGGAAGAATAGTCCTTACGTCCCGACAGGTTAAGATATACAAAGTTTTTATAGCCAATTTCCGCCTGAGCGAATATACCTATCAGACGACGGTCTTCGTTATACTGATCGGCATATGCTGCCGAACCTGTATTCTGGAGATTGTACCAGTCGGGTACACCCAGGCCGTTTACATAACCTCCGGTATATTCGTATGTACGCTTATTCAGGTTCCATCCGGCAGTACCGCCTAAAGAGAAGTCGGATATTTTATAGTCGGCCGAAAGGAATGCTGTTGCATCCAACTGGTCTCTGTTGTACCTGTAGTTCGAATAATACCCGTTCTGTGCCGTAGCTCCACCTAAGTCGCTATAAGAACCCGGAGTGAAAGAGTTTTTCGCATTAATGTTTTCCCTGTCGTAATTCAGGAAGTCTCCACCAAGTCTTGCCGTCGCTTTTAGTCCGCTTAATAACTGATATGAAGCTTCGATCTTACCGTATGTGTGGTTATCCTGATACAGATAATAGTTGTTATCAATCATCCAGTAAGGGTTAGTAGCATAGTAAGTATAATAGTTGTCAAGATTGTAACGTTCATCATTATAATCTTTCATTTCCGAATAATTTACATCCACTGCGTGTTGCAGAAGTTCCATTTCCATTTCTTGCGTCCGGCGTATATCTTTACGTGCATAATTGATAGATACATCTACCGAGAATTTATCCCATTTTGCATTTCCGCGCAAAGAGATTGTATTACGTGAATATGTATCCCCGTTATTAGGCAGGGTACCATTGCTGGTCACATTTCCATATGAAGCGTAAAGCCCGAGTTTATCTGTTCCATAACGTACCGATAGAACATTATTCAATTCAGAACCGGTTTTGTAAAAGTTACGAATATTATCTTTCACATACGAAAAAGGCTTTGTCATTACCGGGTCCAATTCGTCTGATCCCCACTCGTGGATAGTTCCATCGAGACGAGGTCCCCAGGAACCATTCTCGGCCCTGTCCCAAGCACCCCAGCCTTGCCCATAAAGATCCTGGGTCTGCATCACGCGAAGGACGTTTGATGCTGTGAACGCACCGTCATAGGATATTGTGAGTTTTTCATTTTTTGCCCTTTTGGTTGTTATCATTATAACGCCGTTAGCAGCACGGGAACCATAAAGTGCGGTAGCAGACGCTCCTTTCAGTACCGTTACCGATTCCACGTCTTCGGAGTTTATGTCGTTGGCGCTATTACCAAAATCGACATAGTCAGTTCCTGAACGTTCATTAGTGATTGGCACACCATCAACAATATACAAAGGGTTATTACCGTTGAATGAAGATATACCGCGGATCAGTACCTTTTGTGAGGTTCCGGCAGGTCCTGCTGTGGAAATATTGACCCCGGCTACCTTACCGTTCAGTCCACTCATTACAGACCCGGATTTCGCTGCTGATATTTCATCCGATTTGATTTGAGTAGCAGCATATCCTAATATCTTCTGATCGCGTTGTATGCCCATTGCTGTGACTACAACTTCATTCATAACTTTGGCATCTTGTTCCAATACCACTCTCATTCCTGCTCTGGCAGTCTCTTCTTTTGATTTCATCCCTATCAGGGAAAATACTAATGCTGATTTTCCATCGGGAAGATTAATGGAAAACGTTCCGTCGACATCAGTCACGGTACCAATGGTAGTACCTTTTACTACCACAGATACGCCTATGGCGGGTTCTCCCAGATCATCAACAACAGTTCCCGTGATCTTTGTTGTTTGTGCCGCAATGTATCCTATACTTAGAAATAAGCAGGATAGAATCAATAACAACCTTTTTTTCATATACACACACTCTTTTTAGATTAGTACTACATATACGATTGTTTTAATATGATTTTATATTTGTCATAGTTCTATCATTATGAAATGATAGTAATCAGAAATAGCTCAAAAAGATTCTAAAAAGACAAATAATGTTTCATAGTGATAGATCGTATTTTTATAGTCGACAAATGTACAACAATTTTTCAATTATGTACAAAAATTTATAAAAAAGTGCAATATTTAACAATTATGACTGTTTTGTAGCCAAAAGGTGTCATTATTGTTTAATATAATGTTATTTTGAATCGTTTTGTTCTGCTTTTAGATTTTACTTGTGGTCGGTAATAAAAAAATAGGAGTAACTGCTATTAGATAGTTTTATACAAAAGTTGACAAAGTTGACACTTTTTACAGTAAACAGTTAGCAGTAAACAGTATTTCACGCAGAGACGCTAAGGCGCAAAAGGTAACAAAGGTAACAGATATATCAGTTAACAGTAAACAGTTATCAGTTAACAACCCGTATCT
>NZ_JBHSGN010000079.1:0-49348 GCF_042654545.1 Dysgonomonas termitidis | reverse complement strand
TCAAGGCGCACTGCCGGGGCCGTATCTTTATTTATTTCACCGGGATTGTAGGCAAAGACAGGCTTTTGCCCGGCCATGATGCTTTTATTCAGTTCATAATCCATCGCGGAGTACCTGTACTTTTGGTACCGCCGGTCGGCGGTCAGGATACGCTCATGGTATTCACCGGTTGCAACCTCATCGGAACGGAGGGGATACAGGTCAGCTATGGCCTGTGTAACTTCCTCCAAATGGCTGATGCTGTTTTTATTTTTTTCGATATAATCTTTTGCCCTCATGACCGCTTATAAAAAACAGGTTGTTAGATTGCAAATGTAAGGCTTTAATTTAAAATCATGTAAAACAGTACCCGTTATAAATAAAATATGTTATATCTTGCAACCGTTATTTTTGACGCTTGATTATGGCCGTACAGGGATGTCATGGAAAGGAAAAGAAAGGTAGTTGGTGGTATCGGAAAAGAAATGTATCTTTACAGACTTAATCTTTCCAGGCGAATGTTGTTTTCTGCATTTTTGTTACCCGGTTGTTACTCACTATTTTTAAAAAGCAGGCTTATGTATTTATTATCAATTGATTACAAATACCATTTACCTTTGTTACCTTTTTGACCCCGCTCGCCCAGACGTCCCGTCTGTGTGTTGCGTAGCAAACATTTTTGCCCTGTCAACAAGACACGGACTGGAAGTCCGCGCAAGCGGAGGAGTTTGACTCCGTCGATTTGCAATTCAATTGGCACATCGGCAAATTTACTAATCGGCACATTAGTTTTCTGTCAGATATGTCAGATTTTAACAAAATACCCGGTGCCGTCCTGTATTTCTCTGTATGACCAAAAACTCACAGAGTTTAATGGCTCTGCCCTTCCGGAGACCAAGAAGAAGAAACTTTACAATTCTTATGTTATTCAATAGCTGAACCATTACGTTAAAATATTGTTTTTATTATTATCTTTGTCTTAGTAGAATTTATCAAGCATTTTATGGCTCTAAAACAGTCCTTACAACTCAAGCAGCAACAGAAGCTTTCGCCTCTTCAGATGCAGGTTATTAAATTAACCGAGTTGCCTGTTATTGAGTTGGAAGAGCGAATAAAGCAGGAGCTCGAAGATAATCCGGCTCTTGAAGAAGGTCTTGAAGCGACAGATGACACATCGGATTTCGATGATGAGTACAATTCGGAAGACGATGGAAATATATCGCAGGAAGATCTGACTTTAGGTGACTATATGAATGAAGAAGAGATTCCTGATTATCAATTACGGGACAGCAATAGACAAGCCTCGGGTAAACAAGAAGAAATACCGTTCTCGGTAGCCGCTTCCCTGCACGAATACCTGATAGAGCAATTGGGCGAATGTGAATTGGAGAAGAATGATGAAAAAGTAGCCGAATATATTATTGGAAACATTGATGAAAACGGTTATCTTGACAGGTCTCTTTCTGCAATTTCGGATGACCTTATTTTTCAGCAGAACCTCGACATTTCCGTCTCTAAACTCGAAGAAATCCTAAAGATAATCCAGGACTTTGAGCCGGCAGGTATAGGAGCACGGAATCTGCAGGAATGCCTCCTTTTGCAATTAACCCGGAAAGAAAAATCAGATAATACAGAATTAGCTATAAAGATAATTGCAGATTATTTCGAAGAGTTCTCTAAAAGACATTATGATAAGATCATCAGGCAACTGGATATTGATGAGACTGGGCTGAAAGGTGCGATACAGGAAATTACCACGCTGAATCCCAAACCGGGGAATAACTGGGGAGATTCCATGTCCATAACCCTGAGTACCATCATTCCCGATTTTATCGTGGAAACATATAACGGAGAACTTCTGCTAAGCATGAACAATCGCAATATTCCCGACCTGAAGGTAAGCCGTGAATATTCCGACCTGCTCAAAGGGTATGCCGATAATAAGGAAAGCATGTCCGCCGACAGTAAGAATGCTGTTTTATTCGTAAAGCAGAAGCTGGATTCCGCCCGCTGGTTCATTGATGCTATCAAACAGAGGCAGGATACACTCCAGCGTACCATGCAGGCGATAATGGATATGCAGTACGACTTCTTCCTTACAGGGGATGAAGCCCAGTTGAAACCAATGATACTGAAAGATGTAGCTCAACGTACAGGATACGATATATCCACCATATCACGGGTGAGCAACAGTAAATATGTACAAACCAGTTTCGGGATTTACCCGCTTAAATACTTCTTTTCGGAATCGATGCAGACCGACACGGGCGAGGAAATTTCTTCCCGCGAAGTGAAAGCCATATTAAAAGAATGTATCGAACACGAAGACAAGAAGAAACCACTTACAGACGACAGGCTTTCAGAGATACTGAAAGAGAAGGGGTATATAATTGCCCGCCGTACTGTAGCTAAATACCGGGAACAGATGAACTTGCCTGTTGCCCGATTAAGAAAGGAAATATGATAGAAGAAACAGACAATGTGCCGGAGATAAGAAACAATCCCGCTAATGCCGGCGATAAGTACGGCTCCGGTAAATCGCCGTTCTCATATGAACCACCAAAAGAAAAAGAGCCACTTCTTGCCCGGATAATATCTATTATCCTGCATCCCTTTTTTATGGGAGTGTATAGTGTCTCACTTTTGTTTCTGTATACGGATTTCAGGCTGATCTTTGCCGGACAGTTCATGCGGTTTATCACTCCCGTATTTTTCCTTACATGCGTGATTCCCGCGAGTAGCATATACTTTTTGAGAAAAGCCGGGCTGATAAAAGATTATGACCTGAAAAACAGGAATGACAGGTTTATTCCTTTTGTCGCGGCGTTCTGTTCTTACGGCTTATTGATATACTACTTTGTGTCGGCCGGATTATATGCATGGTTTATCGGGATACTGGTTGCTCCTCCCGTTCTGATCGTTATAGCTGCCGTCACAACCAGATATTGGAAGATCAGTGCACATATGATGGGGATCGGAGCGCTGATTGGTTGCACTTTGTCAGTTTGTTACTACGTTAAAGGGCTGAATCCATTCATTTTGTTCATCATTTTGTTTATCTTAGCAGGGTGTTTGGGCGTGTCCCGGCTGACGCTTCAACGGCATACTCCCGGACAGGTATATACGGGCTTCTTGGTTGGTCTTATCGTTTCATACCTGTGTGTACTGGTGGGGGCATATTGGGGTGTTATCATGTTTATTAAGAACTTATAATTTATTAATACATAAATAAAGAGATTATGAATTTTCCTGAAAATCTGAAGTATTCAAAAGATCACGAGTGGATCAAAGTTGAAGGTGATAAAGCTGTAGTTGGTATTACAGAATTTGCTCAAAGCGAACTGGGTGAAATCGTTTATGTAGATGTTACTACCGAAGGGGAAACAATCGACAAAGACGGAGTATTCGGCAGCGTAGAAGCTGTAAAGACCGTTTCTGACCTGTTGATGCCTGTATCCGGAGAAGTACTCGAAGTAAATGCCGATCTGGAAGACAAGCCTGAATTGATTAACGAAGATCCATACGGAAAAGGCTGGATTATTAAAATTGCTGTAAGCGATGCTGCCCAGTTGGACAGTCTGCTTTCGGCAGCAGATTACAAAAAACTAATTGGTAAATAATTAAATGAAACCTATCGTAAGTATAATTATGGGAAGTACATCCGACCTTCCCGTAATGGAAAAAGCTGCAAAGTTTTTCGATGAAATGGAGATTCCATTCGAGATAAACGCTTTGTCGGCACACCGTACTCCCGAACGTGTAGAGGCTTTCGCTAAAGCAGCCCACGAACGCGGAATCAAAGTTATTATCGCGGCCGCCGGCATGGCAGCCCATCTTCCGGGTGTTATAGCTTCCATGACATCTATTCCTGTTATCGGAGTCCCTATCGATGCTTCGCTCGACGGAATGGACGCATTGCTGGCTATCGTGCAAATGCCTCCGGGAATACCTGTTGCCACAGTGGGTATCAATGGTTCCCAGAATGCAGCTATCCTTGCCCTGCAAATGATAGCTACGGGAGATGAAGACCTGCATAAGAAACTGATCGCTTACAAAGAAACCTTGAAAAGTAAAATTGAAAAGGCTAATGAAGATTTAGCCAAAGTTCAGTATAAGTTCAAGACGAATTAAGAAGCGGTCTCGTTCGAAGTAAAAGAAAGTAGAGGTGTACTTTCGGGTACACCTCTATTCTTATCACAAATCTATTACTTACTTATGCTACCTCCACCCGACTTGTGGGCATTGATAGTTTCGTATGTCAGTTTTTTGATATCAACATCGGCTCCCCCACTGCAACTGACAGAGATAACCTTCACCTTTCCCGATAGTTCTACATCGGCTCCGCCACTAACGGAAAGGCTTACGTCATCTGCACTGCCGATATTTATATTTGAATCGCTTCCGCCTGATGCTGCTATCTTGAGCTTATTCGCTCTTAAATCCTTGATATCAGAGTCGGAACCTCCGGAGAAAGCAAAATTTGCCTCATTTACATTCAACCGGTCTATCTCTATATCCGCACCGCCTGATGCTGCGATAGACAACGCTCCTTTATTATTCAATTCTTTCGCATTGAAATCCGAACCACCCGATATGGCTATCGCATCTAATGCAGGGGCAGAAACATAGGCGTATATTCTGGAGTTTTTCTTAAAACGCTCGCCGTCTTTCCGCTTCAGTTCGAGATTGCCATTACTTACTGTTATTTCAATTTTCGGCATATTCTCCGCATCGGTTTCAATCTCCAATGAGTGCGAGTTGCTTTGGGAAAAATAAATGTCTATACCTCCACTTACGGCAATCTTGTTAAATGAACTTACCGGTTTCTTTTCTTTTACAACTTGTGCCGATATACCTAAAGATATCACACAACACACTGCTAACAGGATAATACTTTTTACTTTCATAGTTCTTTCTGTTTTTAAGGTCACAGACCTATTTATTACTTTCAGCAATAATCAGTTACTATTTAATAATATTACATTAAACACCTTCTTTTGCTTACCTTATATCAATATCTGCATAATTATTGGACACTACTATAGTTGCAGTAGGCGTACCGCTTCCTATCTGGCCTTTCTTAGTCACCTTATTACTCTTTTCAATGGATTCGGTATATTTTACAGTATACTTTTTCGAGATATTGAGATCTCCGTATATAAGGCTTGCGTCAAATGTTGCAGACATATTCAATGGAAAACCTATTGAAACATCGCAGTAACTGCCTTTTACATTTATCGTTTTCACTTTAGGCGACATTCCCCTAATCGTGACATCGCCATAAGAACTGCGAATGTCGATATCGGACAGCAGGTTGTCTATAATTATATCTGCATACATCAGCTGCCCTGTCATACTGCCGATAGTACCTATTTTCATATCACCGTATGAGGAGGATTTAGGAATCACAAGGGTTTGTACGTTATTGAACCGGCAATCGTTATAGTTACCAGACGACTCTACTCTCTTTGCCTTCTCTATCCTGAAATCCGAATAAGATCCCGATATGTTAATATCCTGTGCTTCTCCTATTTTCACATCACTATACCGTGCTTTTACTGAGGCAGCCTTATTTAAAGCCTGTGCCGAGAGATCACTGTACGAAAGGTTCGCGTCGAGACTTCCGTTTAGTTTATCCAATTTCACATCGCCATAGTCCAGATTAATATTCAGAGATATATTTTTAGGAACAGCTATTATATAATTAATCTGAGGTTTCGAATTACTCCTGCCGGTATTATTCGTAGTGATGGAAAGAAGCTTATTGCTTGTTGTTATATTACATGAAGCGGATTGATCCCTCTTATCGAAATATTGTATCTCCAGATCTATCTGACTCGAATTTGATTCCTTGACTATTATATTTCCGTATTTATGGAAGAATTCGATCTCGGATATATTCGAAAAGCTCTTCTTTTCTATACGGGTAGGTGTACCTTCAGCACGTTGTTTAGTCCCTTTACTATCATAGCTAAAGGCATAAGCGGTGTATCCTTTGCCATCAACATTGAGATTCCTGAGACTTGACTTCGCTGTTTTAATACCCTCTTTTGCAGCGTTCATGGCCAGTGCTGTGATAGAATCTGTGTTTATATTGATGATGAAGTCGTTCAATGCCGTGATAGAGTCCATATTAAGATCGAGATTGGGTCCATTTAATTCCATGAACTGGCTTGAATCTATGTCTATTCCATCCAACACCTTATCCAGATTGAGATTCAGTTTCTTTTTGAATACTTTGACAGAGTCCTGAGGCTGATTACCTGTGCTTTCATTCGCAAATGTATGAAAGAGGGTAAGGCAGCATAAAACCGTTAATAATATATTCTTCTTCATCGTGTGTACATTTTTAGCATTTTGTGTATTTACCTAATTTTTCGTTTATACTTTCCAGTTTTTGTATATTTGTTTTATAGTGTTTCACCAGATAGCGTATTGCCATTTCCTGATTTTCATTTTTTGACATCTCATCCACAAAGGCCGTATTGTTGCTCATTATCTTCTCTATATCGCGAGTCAGCTGTGCCTGGTTTTCGGTATCGGTATAGGCCAGTTTACACATGATATCCGCAATCTGCTCCTCCATTTGCTGATTGTAATAATCGTTTGTCGCCCTGAATTCATCAGTTGCTATGGAGCTTTCAGTTGGCGGAGCCACTTCCAAGCTTTGTGGCGCATAGAATTTGACGGCTACTCCAATTAATATCGCAATGGAGGCGGCAATCGAAATATAGCTTATCAGGTTTACTCTTTTAGCAGGTTTCTTTTCAGCTTCCTGAATACCCATCTGCTTGTTAAGCAAAGCTTCGAATCGTTCTGTATGACCTGCCGATGGCTCCTTATCGTCAAATAGTTCTCTATTCTTTTCTATATATTCTTTTCTATCTTTCATCTCTCTCTCCTTTCAGATAAGTTCGATTAATCTTTGTTTTGCTCTCATATATTGTATACGGGCCGTACCCGGTGCTATGTTTAGTATTTCAGCGATCTCTTCATGATCATAACCCTCTATCAGATACAAATTTATAACCAGACGGCTCGATTCCGGTAATTTATCTATTGCTGACTTCACCTGACCTACTTTTGCCATTATTTGCTCCCAATCGGCATTATCGTCCGTGTCGGCAATGTCATAATTCATATTATCATGCAGCTCTGTCATTTCCATATTTCTCCTCCTCAGCTTGTCGATGGACGCGTTAATCGCTATTCGTACGAGCCAGGCCTCGAAAGGAACAGAGTCATTGTAATTATCCAGTCCCGAAAAAGCTTTCAGAAAAGCGTCCTGCATCGTATCTTCAGCCTCGGCAGGGTTACGGAGTACACGAAAGCATGTGTTGTAAACCCTTTTGTAAAAGGTTGTATACATTTGCATTTGCGCCCTGCGTTCGCCTTTCCTGCACTGCTCGATTATACCTGAGTCGAAACTTATCATTTACTAATCCTGTCACCCTTTCTATTTAGGTCTCACATCTGTTTACTGACGTCCTAAGCATAATAACAACTGATAGTTAACTCTGCTGAATATGGCATTAAACACTTTCCTTTAATTATATGTACGCAATAAAAAAAGAAGTGTTACAAATGAACTGATTTTTTTTAAGAAAAATAAAAATCCCTTACCTTATTCTTTCTATATAAAACCTGCCATGATATCAGTTCTCAGCTGATTGCCGTTACCTGCCCGGCTCCGGATATCACGCAAACTGCTTTTTCAGGGAGATTTATATCATCATAAATAGAGCAGAAAAAGAATAAAAACCCCAGGCTGTCATTAGGCCTGGGGTTTTTCAATGTTATAACTTTAATGTCTGTGTGAATCTACTATATTACTCAGGATTATTTCAAAACTTCAGAGTATTCCCCATCTCTTGTATTATTTAGCCCAAAACAATTTTATATAGGCATTATCTGTTCCACCCATAGCCTGTATCTGTGCATCATAATTTTTTGTATTATTACTTCTTTCGGAATCCGGATAACGAATCCGGAAAGGTAATGTTTTCAATAATTGAGCCGCCTGATCTTCCGGATAATATAACTGGGGGTATCCTGTACGACGCACTTCATTCCAAGCCTGGAACGGCTGCATATAACCAAAATTCAGCCATTTCTGAGTAATGATGGCTTCTTCTTTGTTAGAGGCGGCATCCCATGCCTTTTCTGCATAAGCCTGAATAACCGACTCTGCCGGCATGTCCATCTTTGTTCCGGTTTTGCTCGGGCTGATGGCATTCTCTTCGAAATAGAACTGTGCGGAGTGTAGAATCCCGTCAACAAACGCCGCTTTTGCATCGCCGCTGGCCCATCCTTTCTGATATGCTTCGGCTTTCAGGAAGTCTACTTCGGCCGCTGTAAAGATCGGGCTTATAAACTGTGTATTGTACATCACTGTAGTAGAGTCGATACGCGAATATACGCGCTCTGATTCCGGCTTCGCGGTGTTTACCTCTTGTTCGGCATACGTTTCGCGAGTAGAGAGTCCTTTATATTCTCCTGCCGCGTTCTTGGAATACATGATAGGCAGGCGCGGGTCATTTTCTCCCGAAACGGCGTTTGTTAATACATCTAACATGGCTTGTGATGCACGGCTCTGGTCAATATAGCCTGTCCGAAGATCATCCGGATTGAAAAAAGCTCCGGTATCTTTATCATTGGAATCCAGTTTAATAGTTTCGTTCAGGCTGGATACGAGGGGATAGCCACCACCCAGGATTTCAGCTATCACCTGCTTTCCTTTGGCAGATAAGTCACCCTGTGAAGCGACCCGTACGGCAAGGCGCAGGCGAAGCGAATTACAATACCTTTCCCATTTATCCAGATCGCCGTAATTGATAAAATCCTGCTTAGGCAAGGATGCAGACGCCTGTTTGTCCAGATTATCTTTTAAACTATGTATATCTGTATAAAGTTCGCCCAGACGGTCGAGCATCGTAGTATATATGTCCGTAGCCTTATCGTATGCCGGATAGCTGCCGGCCACATCACTGGTAATGGCAAGAAAACCGGCCTCTTTGAACGGCGCGTCGCCGAAAGTATCCACTATCTGCGATAAATGATCGTAAACAAATACTTCGGATAAATTCTTGAATACTCTATATATATCTTTTTCGCTGTCGCTTAACCCTTCATAGACATTCTGAAGTACACGAAACTGTGTCAGTGTATTATAGAAATGTATCCATCGGTCGTTAGCATAGCTGTCGTTAGCCGAATAAAGGGAACCTTGCGAATTCATAAATCCGAGTGTCTGGGCATATTTTCCCGTAACGGTATTATCCCATGTGTACATGCGCCAATAAGAATTGAACGTATAAACACGCCCTGTATAAAACACACCTGTCATCAGTTTGTCACAGGATGCTATATCGGTTTTTGACGGATCAGGGTATTTATCCGAATACTCGCTGTCGGCGCAGGAATAGAATGTGAGCGCCGCAACCAATACAATGAGAAATAAATATATTTTTTTCATATTGTTCTTTTTTTATTAATTAAAGAATTAGAAGCTGGCTCGTAACGAAATACCTACCGAGCGGGTTGTCGTAGTAGAACCTCCCAGGCTGGCCTGTGTTATCCAAGATGTACCGTCTGCTGCTTCAGCGTCCAGCATCGGCATGTTCTTGTAAACATAGAACAGGTTACGTCCGAATACGGATACCATTAAACTCTTACACTTGACTTTAGAAAGTATAGACTTCGGAAGATTATAACCTATTGACAATTCGCGGCATTTTACATAGGTATTATCAAATACGCCATGAGAATAATAAGTTACATCTGTCGGATCATAACCACCCCAGTTGTAAGTCCAATATGCCAGCTGGTCACCCGGAATCATTGTCGTATTAGCGCTTCCATCCGCTTTAACTCCTTGCAATATCACACCGTTATCATAAATCCTCTCTCCGTTAGGGCCTGCAGAACCTGTGAAAGGAACGACGTTACGATTGGCATCGAAGTAATAGGTCAGCCCTTTACCTTCTCCATCATGATAATCCAGACTTTCTTTAATCGCTCCCTGTCCCATCATATACTGGTAAGGCATATTCATTACCGCACCGCCTATGCGGTAATCGAACGAAGCATCGAGCACGAAATTCTTATAAGAGAAAGTAGTGGCGAAACCTCCGACCATCTTCGGCATGGCATTTCCCACTTTAACCGGTTTATCGGTCAGTTGATAGAAACCATCTTCACGGATAATATAATTACCTTTGTCATCTTTCTTAGGCGCCAAAGCATATATATCTCCGGCTGGTTCTCCTAATTTTGAATAAAGATACGCGGACCCGTTATCCCAGTTTGTATGTGTTATCTGGTCGATACCTTCCGCCAGCTTAACCACGGTATTTTTATTCCATGCAAAATTGGCGCGCACATCCCATCTCAGGTCACGTGTCAGAACCGGCGTACCGTACAGGGAAAGCTCAACGCCTCTGTTCTTCATGTCGCCGATATTTAATGTCATACTTGTTGCACCGGAAGATGCAGGCATGGTAGCATCCAAGATCATATCCTGTATTTTATTGGTATAATAAGAAAGTTCGAAACCTAAGCGATTGTTAAAGAATTTACTTTCCAATCCGAATTCCCATTCGAATTTCTTTTCGTTGCGGAGGTTGTAATTGCCCACTTTAGGATCGACACTATTATATATCCACTTACCGCCGACTGATTTTTGCGTATAGGCCTGAACGGCGTAATACGCCGGCGGTGGATTGCCCACAACGCCGTAAGAGGCGCGGATCTTGCCATAATCGTACCACGAAGGCATTTTATCTTTAAATAGTTCGGTGTAAATAATACTTCCACTCACAGATGGAAAATAGAATACATTCTTCTTGGGTGCCAGCGTGGATACTTTTTCCTGACGGAGTGTTCCTTCCAGGTAAGCCCAGCTATCGTATGACAGGTTTAATGTTCCGAAGTACGCGGTCTTCAACAGATTTAATTTACGCATTTCAGAAGATTTCGGTTCATTGCTGGCATTCAGGTGAAACCAGTTTTCTACCGAAAGCCCACCATTGGTATTGGCCCAGGTATTGAATTCTTTTTCCGTACGTCCCTGCCAGCCGACCATAGCGTTCATACCCAACTTATCAGTCAGGTTGGTATCATAATTCAACATAATGTCACCGTAGAAGATTTCATAGCGATTGTTACGCGCCATATAGTATCCTACGTTTTCGTTGATCAACCGAGAGTTCGCCGCCTGCTCTTTTTGCTCGATCTTTTCGGCAGTATAATCTGTTGCTATACGCCCTTTCAGAGTAAGACCCTTTACAATTTGCCAGCTTGGAGTAACATTTGCCAACAAGCGGTTGGTATTATTCAGATATTCCTTACTCAGGATATTCCAAAAATATTCGTCTACCAATGCATAAGGAGCCGGAGTCCATTCGAATCCTTCATCCGGAGTAATTTGATTAGCATCAGAATAAATCCGGTTCAGGTATCCTAAGCTTGTTCTTGTATGCTCGCGCAGGTACTTAACATCATCGAAAGGCCCCGCCATACCGCTAAAATTAGTCAATGTACGGCTGAGACGGTAAGGCGGATTTTTTTGGTCCTGGAGTATATAATTAACACCGTAACCGACTGAAATATTTTTCGTTACGTTATAATTACCTGTCAGGTTAAAATTATGCTTATGAAACGTGGAATTATACTGCGTAGGCAAATTGTCTATATAAGTATAAGAAAAGCGGAGATTGCCCTTTTCAGTAGCGTTTGTAACAGCCAGGTTGTATTGTTGGGTAAAGCCTGTACGGAATATTTCCGACCATGGATTATCATTTATCGGAGAGTACTTGCGTACTGTTCCGTCATAATAGATTACATCTTTACCATCATATTTCGGCCCCCAATACCTTGTCGTTGAAGACGCTCTTCTGTGGTTTACGCCATGTCTGTCATCCCAGCCATTAATCCTCCATCCTTCTTCATCGAGTCCGTTTGCCGCAGTGCGTTGATACCCATTAGCTCCCGGGCCATATTTAGTCTGATATTGGGGCATATAAGCCACCGGGTCCCATGTCAGACTGGCATTGAAGTCCACACCCAAACCCGTAGAACCCTTACCTGTTTTGGTCGTAATCATCACAACGCCGTTGGTCGCCTCCGAACCATACAAGGCAGAGGCCGCAGCACCTTTCAGTATAGACAGGCTTTCAATATCCTCGGGATTGATATCTGCCAAACCATTAGACGATATCCGCTGATTATCCCAGTAACCGCTCAGGTTAGCATCACCGTTATGGATAGGTACACCATCCACCACGACCAGAGGCATATTGGTCAGGTTCAGGGAATTCAGACCGCGTATATTGATAGAAATGGCACCTGCGATACCTCCCGGGGCTGTCTGGATACGCACGCCGGACGCTTTTCCATAAAGAGCGGCACCTAAAGTAGGCGCTGCCGCTTTTGTTAAGTCGCCTGCACTTATTGTACTGACCGAGTAGCCCAGTGCTTTCGCTTCTTTTCTAATACCCAAAGCTGTCACCACAACTTCATCCAGCTGAAGGGCATCTTCCTCGAGGGCCACATCAATTACCGATGAGGTTACAGTTACTTCCTGTGACTTATAACCGACAAAGGAAAAGACCAACACTGAATTTGTACCTGCTGATATAGCATACTTTCCGTCTATATCTGTCAAGGTACCATTAGTCGTTCCTTTCACTGTGACACTTGCCCCTATAATAGGCTCATTATTTATGTCTTTAACTACACCCGTTACTGTTTGAGCCTGAGCAAAGACATGGGAGCATAATAAGATACCGCACAACAGCAGTGCTTTACATACGCTCTTACTAATTTGGTTTTCTTTTAAGTAAACATTCATAATAAAAAAATTAGAGGTTACTCATTAATAATAGAGAAGTAATTACCGAATAAATCGTTTCTGAATCTGTAAAAATCTGTATCGACCCTACCTTACGTAACAAAGATCTTACCTTCTGAATGGAATACAGAAGGTAAGATCTTTGTTATCATATATATACATGCTAAAAAACCCGAATAACAATAATTCGAGTTGTATATCTTTAGGTAAGACTTGACTACTTATATTCTCTCTCTCTCTCTCTCTCTCTCTCTCTCTCTCTCTCTCTCTCTCTCTCTCTCTCTCTCTAGTTTATTTGCGTATAAAAACAAATCTAAAATGTTAAATTTTAAAGGTTTAACGTTTTCGATATGTAATCGATTAACCGTTATTATTGATTGTGAAATACAGGATATGAAACAATCCATCCTTTATTCTTATTTTTAAGGTTAATTCATTAATACAAATATACAAGTTAAATATGATTAAAAATAACAAATTATCGACAATTTACTAACACTATTTCGACATGAGTCATTTGCATAAAATCTGGCATATCTGGCAGAAAGCTAATGTGCCGATTGAATTGCAAATCGACGGAGTCAAAATCCCCCGCTGGCGCGGACTTCGATTCCGTGTCTTGTTGACGGGGCAAAAATGTTTGCTACGCAACACACAGACGGGACGTCTGCGCCAGCGGGATAAATATACGGGCCTCGGTCTAAAAAGCATAGATTCCTTAAAGCAACGCTTTGCCCTGTTGGAAAAATGCCTGCCCTATACGCATATCACACGCCCGCCCAGGATAAAGTGGGTTGAGTTCATTCCTCCCGAAGCGAGTAATAATGATGAATATTAAGCAGGGTTGATTTATACTTATGACAGGATTATCCATAGAAATTCGTGTTAAATCACATATACCAATAAACAAAATATCAGAAAAATAATGTACCTTTGTGCGCATTAAAAACAATAACTTATACTTGTTATTTTTATGCAAGAGAAAATCATTATCCTCGATTTCGGGTCACAAACCACCCAATTGATTGGTCGCAGAATCAGAGAATTAAATACTTACTGCGAAATTATCCCTTACAACAAGTTTCCTTTCGATGACAAAAGCGTAAAAGGCGTAATCCTGTCGGGAAGTCCTTTTTCGGTAAACGATGCTACCGCCTTTAAACCAGACATCAGCCAGATAAGAGGTAAATATCCGGTATTGGGTATTTGTTACGGAGCGCAATATATGGCCTATACATCGGGTGGGAAAGTGGAAAAAAGCGATTCCCGCGAATACGGACGGGCACATCTGACAAAGATTAAGTCCGGCGTTGCCCTGTTTGACGGAATATCTGAAGGTACTCAGGTATGGATGTCTCACGGAGACTCTATCACAGTAGTGCCGGAGAATTTCGAAATAGTAGCTAGCACAGCTGATGTACCGGCAGCAGCATATAAAATAAAAGGAGAGGAAACATGGGCCGTACAATTTCATCCTGAAGTTTACCATACTACAGACGGCACACGACTTTTAAGTAATTTCCTGAATATCTGCCATTCGAAAAGAGGATGGAGCCCTGCTTCTTTCATCGATTCCACAGTGGACCAATTGAAAGGGATGCTTGGAGACGATAAGGTGATCCTTGCCCTTTCGGGAGGTGTAGACTCTTCGGTCACTGCCGTTTTGCTGAATAAGGCTATCGGAAAGAACCTGACCTGCGTATTTGTAGATCACGGATTACTTCGCAAAAACGAATTTGAAAATGTATTAAGGGATTATGAACATCTCGGACTGAATGTAATAGGCATAGATGCCAAACAGCGTTTCTACAAAGAACTGGCCGGCGTGACCGACCCCGAACAGAAACGTAAGATCATAGGTAAAGGCTTTATTGATGTATTCGACGAAGAAGCGCATAAGCTTAAAGATATAAAATGGCTGGGCCAGGGAACTATTTACCCTGATATTATAGAGTCGCTTTCCATCACAGGCCATGTCATCAAATCGCATCACAATGTAGGCGGGCTACCGGAAAAAATGAACCTGAAGCTGGTAGAACCTCTGCGCCTGCTCTTCAAAGACGAAGTGCGCCGTGTAGGTCTGGAACTGGGCATGAAGGAAAACCTGATAAAACGCCATCCATTCCCTGGACCGGGGCTTGGCATCCGTATATTGGGAGATATTACTCCGGAAAAAGTAGAAGTAGTTCAGAATGCCGACGATATCTTTATCCGTATGCTTCGTGAACAAGGCTTCTATGATAAAGTATGGCAGGCGGGAGCAATTCTGTTGCCGATCAAATCGGTTGGGGTAATGGGTGATGAACGCACCTATGAAAATACAGTAGCTTTGCGTGCTGTGACTTCTACGGATGCGATGACTGCCGATTGGGCACATTTGCCATATGAATTTCTGGCTAAGGTATCAAATGAGATTATCAATAAAGTAAAGGGTGTAAACCGTGTCGTTTATGATATTTCATCAAAACCTCCTGCCACTATCGAGTGGGAGTAAAAAAACACAAGATATTTTCCTTAAAAAGTGTCTCCTGCAAAGGGGACATTTTTTTTTAAAAGCATCGGACTTAAAAGGTTCAGAGCTTCCTTTTCACCTGTTTATTTTGGACGGAATCCTAATATTTGTTTCATAATTCAATTTTTTCTTATTAATTTTAGTGTATTAACCTACACACTTGATATTCCATGACAAATTTAAAGAGGATCAGTCTGGTAATTATACCTGTATCAATACTCAATCCATATGGCTATGGACAAAAGGAACAAAATAAATCCCGTCCCAATATTATACATATAATGACAGACGATCATTCGTTCCAGACAATCAGCGCATATGGGCATCCGCTATCGAAAATAGCTACTACTCCCAATATAGACCGTCTCGCAAATGAAGGAATGTTATTCCGGCAAGCCTTTGTTGAGAATTCGCTGTCAACTCCCAGCCGGGCATGCCTTATGACTGGTTTATACAGCCATCAGAACGGACAACGCCAACTGGGAGCAGGCATTGATACAACTAAGATCTTCTTTTCCGAATTATTAACTCAGGCAGGTTATCAGACCGGAGTTGTCGGAAAATGGCATATGCAATGCGAGCCAAAAGGATTCAATTATTATTGTGTATTGAACGATCAGGGAGATTATTACAATCCCAGTTTCAAGACGAAGGAGTCTCAAGGTAAATATGTGCGTGAAGAGGGTTATGCAACTAACCTTATCACTACCCATTCCATAGAATTCATAGAAACCAGAGATAAAAACAAGCCTTTTGCCCTTTTGGTGCATCATAAAGCTCCCCACAGGAACTGGATGCCGGAAGCCAAATATTATGACCTGTATGAAGATGTAGAGTTTCCAAAGCCGGAAACATTCTATGATGATTACGAAAGCCGTTGTTCTGCGGCTAAGACTCAGGATATGACAATCGGCAAGACAATGACATTTATTTATGACCTTAAGCTGATTGAATTGAGAAATACTACCCCATATAATAAAGAGTGGAATAACGGCGGCCTACAACAAGCGATGAATCAGATGACTCCTGCACAACGCGAAGCCTGGGAAAATGCCTACCATCCCAAAAATATGGAATTTATCGACAGTAATCTATCCGGAGACGATCTGCTTAACTGGAAGTATCAGCGTTATATGAAAGATTATCTTCGATGTATAAAATCGATTGACGATGAAGTCGGACGTCTGATAGACTATCTTGAAAAAGAAGGGTTGATGGATAATACCATCATAGTCTATACCTCGGATCAGGGTTTCTATATGGGAGAACATGGATGGTTTGACAAACGTTTCATGTATGAGGAATCATTCAGAACTCCGCTTATCATACGTTATCCCAAAGCTGTCAAAGCAGGTACGAAGACCGATGCCCTGGTTCAGAATATAGATTTTGCACCTACATACCTGTCTTTGGCAGGAATAAAGAAACCGGCTGAAATGAGCGGTGTATCCCTTGAGGCTTTATTTAGCGGAAAAACGCCTGAACATTGGAGAAAAGATTTATACTACCATTATTACGACTATCCGGCAATCCACAATGTCCGCCGGCACGATGGAATCAGGACAGACAGGTATAAACTCATCCATTTTTATGGTAAAGGCGAAACCCGGAATGATGAAGACATTGATTGTAACGAATTATTCGATCTTAAGAATGATCCGAATGAACTGCATAATCTCTATGGTAAAAAAGGATATGAAAAGATAAGCCAGGAATTACAGGCTACTTTAGATAATTACAGAAAGAAGCTTAAAGTAGATGAATTCTAAGAACCTGTTTAAACTTTCCATCAAATTTTTACCATATATGAAGATGTATCACTCTACTCCCTGAAACTTAAAAGGTTCGGATGTTACAAAATTATCAGCGGTATTTCCCGCATAAGTTTTACCCCCGACCAAATCCAGTTTTCTTACAGGGGCTTTCTCCGAAAAATCGACATTCTGAAAATCTACCCAGAAAACATTCGGATATAAAGCAGACTCAAAGTAATATACTTTATGCTTCTGGTCTGCTACTGTTCTCCACCTGGTAGATGAAATGTTCGGTTCGTCAGGTGTACTTATCCCAAAAGGAACCGATGTATTCCGTATGACGCTGAATACGCTGGCAACAGCCAGTCTGGTATCATCTACTTTCGGAATTACGTTTATATAATAAGAAGCCCTTACAAATCTGTCGGCGGCACGGTTAGTCCCCGGAAGAAAAGTCAGGCCTCCAATACTTTTCCAGTATTCATTCAATGCCAGTTGCTGGTCGAATACGGGCGAATTCGTCATCACCTGATAGGATTTATCGTGATGTATCACCAACTTTCCGTTTATATATTCAAAAATAGCGCTATCACCGTCCGAATCTGACAGGGACAGGTGGAGAGTAGCCATTCTGGAACCATCGGGCATCATATCCGAAACGACTTCGAATGTCCCTTTTTCCATATATGCTACGGCTTCATTTACAGTAGCGAAATTGTCGAGTATATACTGCACCCATGCAGCGATCGACAAGCCCGGCTTCTTCTTATCCCATTCCGGATATGCCGACTCTGCAAGCCAGAGAAGATTGGCTACAAGACCTTTCTCGTTCATCCCGTCTGTACTGGCAATATCGTATGCAGAAGTAATCACGCTTCCATATTTCGATTTCCACTTCAAAGGGTTGCTGCCCACTTCACCGTTCCGTTCCATACCTCTGGGGAAGATCCACAGGTTACTCCTGCTGTCCTCTTTCCAGTCCATAGTTCTTGCAGTCAGTACCGTATTATTGAGTCCGTGATAGACTATACGGGTGCAAGCCTCGATTGCGCTGAATTGTGTAAATGCCAGAACCGCTGCCAATAGAACGATTCGTGTAATAGTTCTCTTCATAAATCTTTTAATCTGATTTGTTCATACTTTATATAGAGGAACAATCCCTGATGGCTAAAAGTTTATAATTGCAGTAAATATCCTATCTGTCGAAATGTAATCTTTCCCCTCTCATGTCGTAAACCACACCATCTTCAAAGGCAATCTTTCCATTCAGGAAAGTCTTTTCTATCGAAGTGGAGAATGTCTCCCCTTCCAGCGGCGCCCATTTACATTTATACAGGATATTATCTTTAGTGACAGTATAAGGTTTATTGGGATTCACCAATACCAAATCGGCAAAATATCCTTTACGGATATATCCCCGCTTATCTATCCTGAACATGGTGGCTGGCGCATGACACATTTTATTCACCGCTTGCTCTTTTGTTATTTTGCCTTTCTTGACCAACTCAAGCATCATTTGCAGCGAATGCTGAACCAAAGGTCCTCCCGACGCGGCTTTCAATGCACCGCCCTGTTTTTCTTCCAACAGGTGGGGTGCGTGGTCGGTCGCGATTACATCCAGTTTATTCTTCAGTAGTCCCTGCATCAGAGCACCCCTGTCCTGTCTGGTTTTCACCGCGGGATTCCATTTTATACGCGCGCCGTATCTGGAATAATCTTCATCCGAAAACCAGAGATGGTGAACACAAACTTCTCCGGTGATCTTCTTCTCCGTCAAGGGTTTTATATCGAATAAACTTATTTCTTTCTCGGTGGAAAGGTGTAAAATATGCAAACGGGTCTGGTATTTATCTGCCAGCTCGATAGCTTCGGCAGACGAGCGATAGCAGGCTTCGGCGCTACGGATAAGTGGATGATACTGAATCGGTATATCCTCTCCGAACTCGGATTTATATTTAGCCAGATTCTCCCGTATTATTTCTTCCTTTTCGCAATGGGTGGCAATGAGCATATCCACTTCGGCAAAAATGGATTGCAAGACCATTTTGTCATCCACAAGCATATTCCCTGTCGAAGAACCCATAAACACCTTTACCCCGCACACTTTTTTCGGATCGACTTTTTTCAGTTCTGTAATATTATCATTTGTAGCCCCCATATAGAAGGAATAATTGGCGAATGATTTTTCGGCAGCCAATTCAAATTTCTGCTCAAGGAGTTCAATTGTTGTCGTTTGCGGCTTAGTATTAGGCATTTCCATAAACGAGGTAACACCTCCGGCAATAGCCGCGCGACTCTCGCTGGCAATATCTCCTTTATGTGTCAATCCCGGTTCGCGGAAATGTACCTGATCGTCTATTACTCCGGGCATCAGCCATAATTCCCTGCCGTCAACAACCGTTGCATTGTTCAGTAGCCGGTCGGGAATCTCTTCCGTTCTGAATATCTCCGCTATAACATTGTTTTCTATCAATACCGAACCGATGAAAGATGTTCCTTCATTTATAATGGTCGCCTTGTGAATGAGTATCATGATTAAAAAAAATAAATGGTTTGATGCAAAGGTAGAAAAAAGAGTTTGTCGATGTATACGAAATATGCTAATCAGTTGAGATTAGAAGAACATTAAAACCCAACTACTGACCCGCACTGGTAAGCAATGAGTATTGAGTGACAAGTGAATTAAAGATCGGCAGAGCCAAAAGTGTAGAATGAAAAATGTTTTTTGCACTTTAGCGTCTTTGCGAGAGGCTTTTCACCACGGAGTAAAAGTTGTCATACTTACTTTTGACACGCCGTCCTCTCTACTTTTTCCGTTCATCACTTATGGCAGGCTGCTTGTTCACTGCCGTTTGAGTCGAATCAGCCGGTAGGGCAGGAGGTGTTTGTTGTTCTGCGGGGCTTGTTGCGTTCTGTTGCCTTTGTATTTGATCCTGATCCTGCTGAGCCTCGTTCCGTCTGAACCTTCTCGGCTTAAATGACTGGAACAGGCGCTTCAGTGTCGCCGCTTCTTTGTTGTAAATAATACCCACACCCTGTGTTGTAGGCGCCTGGCGGTAATATTTATCGTTGGTATGGCTATATGCTCTCAATGTCCATATTGTATTCAATTTATATTCCAGGTCGAAATTCCCGATAAAAGTATTATCTACACTCGATTGATCTGTGCGGTAGCCTAAGTCTGTTTTCAGTATCAGCCTGTCATCCCAGAAAGTACGGGAAACGTTTACCTGCATGTTCATGTCAGATAATGTACCGTCGTTCGACTCCACAGTAGCGCCTACCTGCCATTTATCCCCCAGCATATTACCTACCAGAGACGACATAACACTGGATAGGGCACCACCGGCGATACTGGTCCATATACCGTCGCCAAAGTTTGCCCCGCTACTCCCCGAACTCGAATAAAATGTACCCATAGCAATCAGGGATGCAAATTGCTTTATTTTTTGCTCGTCAGTGCTGATATAGGTGTTTACTCTTCGCTGTACATCATCATTTGCATCGGGTAAACTGATATTGTATGTCAGGTCCATGTTATCCATATTTCCTACGATACCCAGTACACAGTCGACAGATATTTTTGATGATGAATTATCCATCGCAAAACTGGGGTCCAGTGTCTCCAATGCCGCCCTGACCCTCCTGTAAGCTGTGATTTCGAAGCGGGTCTTCATCGGGTCTCCTATGAAATGCAGCTTGCTGCCGTTCTGTATTTTAAAGTCCAGTTTCTTTATATTTTGCAGGTTCAGTTTCACCGTTCCGTCTGTCAATGAATAATCGCCATATGCCGACATATTCTCATTCAGCATATTATAACTGAACGTAATGGAACCGTTTCCTTTTGCTTGCAACTCATCTCCCGTTACCGGATCTATGATGATGCCGATTGCCAGATCGGGGGTCACATCGAGTTTTACGGTCAGCTGTATGGGTAATGGTTGATCTTTGGCCCTGGCAACGATATCTTTGAGCGAGTTTTTCAGTTTTTCTTCCGGTACGTTGATATATACCACACTCTTATAGTCTGTCGCTTCCGAATGTTGAGGTAAAAGGATATTCAATATGGAATTCTTGTCATTCTTTATCTGCAAGTTTATATTGATACCGTCGTTAGTACCATCTATCTTTACATTACCTGAAGCGTAAACCCGCCCGTAGAAAAGGCTGTCAGTCCTGTGTTCGGTATTCAGCACCATGAGTTTGTCCATCCGCATATTAAGCGAATACTTCATGTTGTCGAAATTCTTGTGTGTAACGGTTGCGCTCACATTTGCCGTGTTCCCCTGGCTGTCTTTCAATATCAGATTGTCAAACCCTATTCTGTCGGGGCTTACCCTGATGGTATCGGATATTGTATAGGTTACATTGGTGTAATCTATACCTATCTGTGTGTCGTTAAACCCGAGGAATCCCCTCACAAGCGGAGCTTTGGTGTTACCTTCTATCATCAGGTTGGAACTGATGGTGCCATCTACCTTGTTGAGCATGTCGGAAACGAAAGGTTGCATCCAGCGCAGAGGCATCTTTTCCATCCTCAGCTGGAGGTCGAGTGAGTCCTGATTGGTATAGATAGTCCCGTCTATCTCCGCAAGGGTTTCTTCTGCCCTGACCAGCGCCGCCTGCATGGCCACCCCCCCGTATTCGTTGCTCCAGTGGCTGTCGAGGTCTATTGTGCCTAATGTGTCGGAGAAGATAACGATATCGGCTATCTGGAAGCCTTCTGTATATAGTTCTGGTTGGTCGAGTATATTTGTGAGCAGGACATCCCCGTGGATACATCCCCGGATGTTCTTCACATCGAATGCCTCGAGCAGGTCTCCTATCTCGGCATGGGTGAAGTAAACCCTGAGGCTATCGCTTTTTTCTCTCGAAATTACCCCATCTATATTGAAATACGGTTTTTTGTTCACACCCAGACCTACATTATGTATTTCGGTTCGCGTTCCTTCGTTCAGTATCTCGGCAGGCAGCAGGTTGAGAGCCAGCCTGTCCACCATGATGTCTGACGGAGTTATCTTGAGGGAAGATACAAGTTCATTCTTCTCATTCCTGCTAAAATCAGCCAGGGCTTCGATGTCCCCTTTTATATTTATATCGGTACTATCGCTGGTTACACTTACGAATGAATATATTGTGTCGCTCTGCCCGGTTGTATTAAGGGCGATATTATACTTGCCTTTGTTCATCAGTACACTACTGCCTCCGGAGATATTAAATTCCGTATCCAGGTTCACGACATTTATTATAGTGTTTTTGATCTCGGTTTCACCGAAGCGGAGATGCGGAATATTTCCTTTAACCGATAATTGCTTATCGATCGTATTGATCCGGCCGCTTATTGTGGCAGGGGTTATGACATTGACAGGCAATACGAATATTTCACCGAGTTTCTCTGTATTATTGGCAGTGATATTAAAGGTAAAGTCATTTTGTTCCTTCCTGACGTGTTTGGTTGCGGGGAAGATTGCAGGCAGGTATCCATTCATCAGATTTGAAAATTCATCGGAAAGGGACATAAATGAGTACCGGCCCGTAATATTCGCGGTGAACAGCGAAGAGGTCAACGCTATATATTTACTGTTATCCTCTTTTTTGCCGGCTTCCAACGTAAATTTTCCGGGTGTAAACGAAAAATTATCATCATGAAAATCAAGACTGTCGATAGTAGCCGTCCCTGTCATATTATCAATATCCAGGCCTTTGATGCTGCCATTCAGAGCCATGGTCAGACGGGGATTTACCCAGTCGGGATTTTTATAGAAAGGGTCTATCTGTAGCGAGTCTAGTCTGACCCGTACATTGATGTCAGGTACTTTAGCCTGGGACATATCGGCATCAACGAATATTTTTCCTATTTTCCAGTCGGCGCGGGCAGTCAATCCCATTTTTTGAGCATTGTAAAATCCGTTGAAAGGAACATTCTTCATCGTTTCTTTTTCTATTTGCAAAGCATCTATATTTCCCTGCATCTGTGCAGAGAGAGACTCTTTCTCAGTTTGCCTTGCTCTCAGGTCTATATGGGCGGAGAGGCTACCCAGTCCTGCCGTACCTCCGAGCAACCTGCCCAGATTGAAGTTACGTGTTCTCAGCCCGGCATTTACATTGAAGTTGGTAAATGTTGTATCCACACCACCGGTAGCGAGGAGCGAGACGAGCCCCTGCCTGCACCATGCTTCGGAATTGAGCTTAAACTTATTCAGTTGCCCTGTCAATGTTCCTTTCAGGAATATGTCTCCCATGTCTCTCAGTATATCGGGAGTCACAAATGTGGAATCGCCCAGTTTGGCAAAATCGGAAATTGCTTTGGGCGACGCTTTCAGTTTGTTGATTGAAAGATTTATATCCGAATTGCCGTATTGTTCATAACTGCCCAGACTGGCCAGCCCTTCAAGGACAAAATCATCGCCATAGGTGAGGTTTATATTTTCGATATTCACAGCAGGCAGCGTTCCCGATATATTGGTTTTCAGTGAAAGTCTGTTTCGCAGAAATTTGAGATTCGGCAGGAACGCGATTAAGTCTCCGGCTGATAATTCCGTGTCGTCGGTGCCTATTTCGAAAGCGCTGTTCGATAGGTTATATCTTACTTTAGTGGTTATCAGGTGAGAGTTAGGTAAGTTTAAGGAGAGGTTTTCTACCCAGAGTTGCGACTTGTCGGAGTATAAATGCCCTTTCAGGCTTTTGATTTCAACTCCCGACTTTTCTTTTGCCGACAGACTGTTGAGCGCGATGTCGAATTTGTCGGCATCTATCGAGTTCAGGTCTGCATTGGCATTTACATCATATAGTGATATATGCGATGCATTGAACATCTGCGGTGTCTCCGGCACAGACAATACGTCATAATTCAATCGACCGCGTTTCAGACTGACGTCTTCGAAGACCACTACCAGCGAGCTTTTGGTCGTATCCACTTTGGTGGTGTCGGCGCTCGAAAATGCATCTATTACAAACTGGAAGTTAAAGTCGCTTATGCTATCTTTCTGATTTACATTTATCAGGAAATTGTCTACCGTGATTCCTGTAATCGCCAGTTTATTGCTTTTGATAAATTCCCAAGGGCTGAGGCTTACGCTCAGGTCCTGCGCATAAAGCAACGTATCCCTGGCCTGATCTTCTATATAGATGCCTTTAAGGCTTACATTATTGAACAGACTTAGGCGGATCTCATCTATCGAGACCTCCGTTTTCATCGTCTCTTTCAGTTTGTTTACTGCAAAGTCCGCAACTTTTTGCTGCACATACGGTATGGAAAGGAGAACATATAAAAGCACATTAAGCCCGATAAGTCCGAGGACTATATACAGGAATATCCTGAAAAGCTTTTTAATCAGGCTTTTCTTCTTCGGGGTCTTTTGGGGTACTTGTTTTACGTCTTCTGTTTCCTCCATGCAGGACTATTTATTATTTTAGCCTTTCAGACCATTCTTCTTCATTGAATCCTACCAGTACAAAGTCATTCCCGATAACCAGCGGCCGTTTTACAACCATTCCGTTGGATGCGAGTATATCTATCAATTCACTCTCGGATGCGGACTTGACCTTTTCTTTCAGATTCTCTTCCTTATAAATCCTGCCTGAGGTATTAAAGAACTTTGCGATAGGCAATCCGCTCTTCTTTATCCATGCAGCCAGTTCTGTTTTTGTAGGGTTATCGGTTGTTATATCACGGCTTTGTACGGTCACATTGTTTTGTTTTAGCCACTTGGCCGCTTTCTGGCATGTGCCGCATTTTGGATATTGCAGGAATAGTTTTGTGTCCATTCTGATTTCTTTATTTTATTTTGACTAATTGCAAAATTAAGGATTTACTAATGATTAACGCAGATTGTACATTTAAAGTTCTTGTTTTTTAATAGGAACGTATAATATTTGTGTATTTTTGTGCCTAAATCTAAAATTAGCAGCATGATACAATCAATGACAGGTTTTGGAAAAGCCACAACCGAACTTGAAAAAAGAAAGGTTACAGTAGAAATAAAATCCCTTAACAGCAAACAACTGGATCTATCGGTCCGTATGCCAAACCTATACAAAGAACATGAAATGGAAGTCCGCAATATGCTTTCCCGTGAATTGGAACGTGGAAAAGTAGATTTCCTTATATATGTGGAGAATATCGGCAATGAAACAGCAAACCAGATCAACCACAATCTGCTCGAAGGATATTATAACCAGATAAAGGAATCGGCCCGTAAACTGGGAATAGATACTCCTGCCGATTGGTTTTCGACTTTACTTCGTTTACCGGACGTATTAAAATACGAATCGCAGGAAGTGGATGAAGCCGAATGGGCTGCCGTTTCGAAAACAATAAGTGAAGCGAAGAAGCAATTGCTTTCTTTCCGCAAACAGGAAGGGGCTATGCTGGAAAAACTGTTTGAAGAAAAAATAGCGAATATATCACGGCTTCTGACTGACATAGAACCACATGAAGCCGAACGTGTGGATAAAATAAAAACCCGTATTACAGAAGCCCTGCACAAAATAGAGGACTTCGATTATGACAAAAACCGTTTCGAGCAGGAAATGATCTATTATATCGAAAAACTGGATATAAACGAAGAAAAGGCACGTCTGACAAATCATCTGAGCTACTTCCTCGAAACAATGAAATCCGGTTCGGGTCAAGGCAAGAAGCTGGGTTTCATTTCTCAGGAAATGGGACGTGAGATAAATACAATGGGTTCGAAGTCGAATCATGCCGAAATGCAGCAGATAGTTGTACGCATGAAGGATGAACTGGAGCAGATCAAAGAACAGGTATTGAACGTATTATAAAGGTCACTTATAAAGTTAATGGGTAAATTAGTCATATTTTCGGCTCCTTCAGGTGCGGGTAAATCTACAATCGTCAATTACCTGCTTTCGCGGGATTTGAACCTTCAGTTTTCAATATCGGCTACCAGCCGTCCGCCAAGGGGAACAGAAAAGCATGGAGTGGAATACTATTTTCATAGTCCCGAAGAATTCAGGGAAAAAATCGCCAATGGCGAGTTTCTCGAATATGAAGAGGTATATACGGATAAGTTTTATGGCACGCTGAAAACAGAGGTGGAACGTATTATGAACGGCGGAGGCAATGTGATTTTCGATGTGGATGTAGTAGGCGGCTGTAATATAAAGAAATATTACGGAGAGAAAGCTTTATCTGTGTTCATAGAACCACCTTCCATAAATGAACTGCGTTGCCGTCTGGAAAAAAGGGGAACCGATTCGCCCGAAGTTATCGAATCCCGTATAGCAAAAGCCGAATATGAAATGACATTCGCATCCCGGTTCGATGTGGTGATACACAACGATAATCTGGAAGAGGCGAAAGCAAAAGCATTGAACGTGGTAACTGATTTTCTGAAGGAATGAATATCGGCATCTTTTCAGGGTCTTTCAACCCGATACATATCGGGCATCTGATACTCGCGAATTATATAGTGGAGTTCACAGAAATAGAAGAGGTGTGGTTTCTGGTAAGCCCGCAAAATCCGTTAAAATCGGAGAATGAGCTTTCGGATGAACATATACGTCTGGAAATGACAGAACTTGCGCTGGCAAAATATACAAAGTTAAAAGCCAGTGATTTTGAATTTTCAATGCCCACCCCATCTTATACGGTGAATACCCTGGACGCTTTGCGGAATGAATATCCCGGATATAATTTCACGCTGATTATCGGCGCCGATAACTGGAATGTATTTGAGAGTTGGCGGGAATATGACAAGATCCTCGAAAATTATAAAATCAGGGTATATCCGCGATTAGGTCACCGTATCACCATTCCTACGAAATTGAGGGATAAGGTGGAGGCACTGGATTCCCCTATTATCGAGATTTCATCGACATTTATCAGAGACAGCATTGCCGAAGGAAAAGATGTAAGGGCTTTTTTGCCGGATGACATATATGATTATATTCTGAATAAAGGATTGTATAAATAAAGATTATGAACAACAAGGAAGCATTGACAAAAGATTTGGAGATTCGCTGTTCCCGTCTGCAGAAAGCAATGCAGGCGATGGAAGTAGAAGCTTGTATATTGAGTACATCTGTGAACGTATTTTATATGACAGGCATGGTTTACAATGGTTATTATTATCTGCCGGCCGGGGGTACCCCTATACATTTTATTAAGCGGCCCGAAGGTATCGCTTTTGAAAATACGATCTATATCCGGAAGCCGGAACAAATTACGGAAGAACTTCAAAGCAGGGGCATATCATTGCCCAAGACATTATTATTAGAGACAGATGTCCTTTCCTTCGGTGAATGCGCCCGTTTGATGGGAACATTTAATATAACCAAAGCTGCTAATGCTTCAACTCTTATGCGTAAGATACGCAGTGTGAAAACGGATTTCGAACTGGAACAGGTGAGGGTCTGCGCCCGGAAACACGAAGCTGTTTATAAGCTGATCCCATCCGTTTACAGGCCAGGTATGACTGATATAGAATTGCAGATAGAGATAGAAAAACTGATGCGTTTGCACGGCTCTATGGGCATCTTCCGCAGTTACGGCGACAATATGGATATCTATATGGGAAGTTTGCTGGCCGGAGAGAATGCAGAAGCTCCGTCTCCTTACGATTACGCTTTGGGCGGAGCAGGTAGTAGTCCTACTTTACCTCTGGGCGCATCGGGACAAAGGATAGAAAAAGGGCAAACCATTATGGTGGATATGGCAGGAAATTATTCGCCTTGGATGACCGATATGACACGTGTATTTTCGGTAGGAAAGACATTAGATATCGCTTATCGTGCCCATCAGGTATCGATAGATATTCATAACCATATAATGGATGTTGCCAAACCCGGAACCGCTTGTGCCGAACTGTATAATATCCCGATGGAAATGGTCGTAAAGAATAATCTTGAACCATACTTCATGGGTACGAAACAACAGGCTAAGTTTGTCGGACACGGACTCGGCCTTGAAATAAACGAGCCTCCGGTATTGACTCCCCGTTCGAAAGAATTACTGGAAAAGAATATAGTTTTTGCGCTGGAACCGAAGTTTGTGATTCCGGAAGTAGGGGCCGTGGGAATAGAAAACACATATGTGGTGACTGAAACCGGAATAGAGAAACTGACCGTATTGGAAGAGGGGATAATAGAGCTGTGAGGGATAGGGAAAAAGGGCAAACCACTATCGGAGATAATTAACCCTTCGTTTGCGGGTTCGCAGTGTGAGTACTGCTCATAGGGCAAATCTTTCTACTTTTTTTAAGTAAGACGCAGTTTGTGAAACCGCGCCGATGGGAGGAAGGCAAATTCTTATATTACCACATCTTTTACCGTGTTATTTCTCATCTCCCAGCTAAGGCCGAAGGTAATTCAACATGACAAAGAGGAATATATCTTAATTATTATTCATTACTCAATTCAATATATACTCTAATAAACTAATGCATGGAATTTATTTTACTTATCAGACTTTTTAATAAGTACGGATTCTATCAATTCTTTTGCTGTAAAATTCTTTAATTGGATTCCATTCGAAGCCACTGCCGCCCTGACCTCCATAGCTTCATCTCCGGATAGCTCTTCCAATAAATATTCGGGGCAATTCGGATTTCCGGCAAGTGCCGCACGAACCCTGAAATCCTTATCTCTGGATAAAACATCCATGATATTTTTATGTAAGTTGGGATTCGCTCCCACAGAACAGCGGATCGCACTGTTTCCGGATACGGATAATCTTTCCAATACCGCGCTCGGACAATTGGGATTTCGTGTTATGGATAACTGCATGTTAACGTCTTCATAGCTGACAAACTTATCCAGTATTTTTTTCGGACAGTTCGTATTTGACGCGACAGTGTGAAGGACTTCAACGGATCTGTCACCTGAAAGCTTTTGTAACAGTTTTTCGGGGCAATTCGGGTTCGAAGCCACGCCCAAACGGACTTTTACATTTTCATCCCGGGATAGCTTATCCAATACATCTTTTTCGGTAGAAGGATTGGCTGCCACGGCTGCGCGTACATTAAATACCTTTGACCGCGAAAGTAATTCGAGTAGTTTCTCCGGGCAATCAGGGTTGGACGCGATTCCTACGCTGACCTTCTGATTGTCATTTTCATAAAGGCTCAACAAAATATCCTTCGGACAGGTGGGATTTGAAGCCATGGCACAAAGGATGTCCAAAGATCCCGTAGCATGGAATTCTTCAAATAATTCCTTCGGACAACTCGGATTTGAAGCCACCGCGATACTGAAATAGGGAGCGTTTAGCGCCAGTTTGCGCAAAAGCTCTTTGGATGTATTGTGATTCAGCGCGACACCCAAACGGATTAGATTATCCGCGCTTTCTGAAAAGAGTAAAAGCAGGTCTTGCGGGCAACCGGGATTTTGAGCGACCCGGGAAACCACCTCAACATTTTTATCCCTGGACAAGCGTTCCAATGTCCATATATACTCTTTTGTGTACTTTCTTTTATAATTGTAGTTTCCGGGGGAAACAGCGGAGCATAAGCCACAACTGAGATAAAGTATAAATAACGATACAATAAAATGTTTCTTCATGAAAAAATACTCTGTAATTGACATTGTTGCTATTTTTTATAATAATTACTTCTTTAAGTTTTTGATCGCGATGATACGAACATTCTGGTCATTGTCCTCAGCCAGCTTTTTTAATACATCCCAAGGGGTGTTCGGGTTGTTTGCCACTCCCCAACGAACATCCGTATTTGCATCTTCAGCCAGTACGACGAGTATTTCCCGTGGCGTATTCGGATTTTCGGATACGATCCAACGTACATTTTCACTCCTATCCATTGATAAAAATTTTAGTACGTACTGAGGAGTATTCAGATTCTCTGCCACATTCCAGCGAACCTCATTGTCTTCATTTTCGGCAAGTCTGGCTAATACCTCTTCCGGTGTATTTACGTCTTTGGCTATTTCCCATTCGGTAAAGCTGTCATTCTCTTCTGATAATCTCTTTAATATTTTCTCCGTTTTATTTCGATTGGCTGTAAGAGCCGCCATTTTTACTTCTTCAACAAGGTTTGTACCTGAACTCACTCTTTGTGTAAACTCATTCCTTGTTTTCTTTCCATAATCCTTGGCAGTATTTTTACTTTTATACATATCCGCATATTTTTGAGCGAAAAGATCGTAGGAGTCTGCCATGCCATTCATGGTTCGGGTCACAGCCCACGTGACATACAGGTTGTTATCCTTTGACAGGGTTTCCAGTATCTGAGGGGAAGTATTCGGGTTTTCGGCAACTCCCTTACGGACGTGATAATTAGGGTCAGTCGACAGTTTAGTCAATATATCCGGTGGGGTATTCAGGTTACGCGCCACACCGTAGCGGACATTCCAGTCGCTGTTTTTGGATAAGCGGCTCAGACTGTCTGTTTTAAGTCTAGGATTCAAGGCTATATCCAGGCGAATGTCGATATCATCCCTGCGATCATAATTTTCCCGTGTATTATCATCTGCGTATAAATTCCTGAATAAGTCAATTGTCCCATTCATGGTCCGGGTCACAGCCCAACGCACATACAAATCGTCATCTTTCGACAGGGCTTCCTGTATTTGGGGAGGAGTTTTCAGGTTTTCGGCAACTCCTTTACGGACACGGTAATCAGTGTCTGCCGACAGTTTACTTAATATATCCGGTGGAGTATTTATGTTACGGGCCACACCATAGCGGACATTCCAGTCTTTACTTTGGGATAATTTTCTCAGGGCGTCTGTTTTAAGGTTGGAATTCAAGGCTATACTCACACGGATATCATCATCATCTTCCCTGAAAAGCCCTTCCGCAAACTGACCTTGCGTATGAAATAAGGATGACCGATAAAACGAAGACATATCGTTCCTTCTTATACTATGCGCTCTGCAACAAATTGTTGAAGCAGATAATATAAAGACTGCACACAAATTCGAATACTTCATTTTTTCAAATCAGATAAATTAAGTTTAGTTTTTTCAGATAAAAATATCACTCAATTTTGTAGAATTTTTGAATTTTTCGAATAAATGGTTAATTTTTTCATTTTCTCATACTTATCGGAAATACAGGAGTCTTATAAATAGGAAGTATAAATATTTTCTTATCTCCTATTACCGTTGAAGTCTAAAAGTTTAGCAAAAATATTATTATAGGTTCCTAGACAGACTCTGAAAAATCCTAAAATTCCATATAAATAAAAATCTTATTTATCTATATCAAAAAACGGCTATGGCAAAATATGAAGCAAAAACCGATGGAAGAAATATTGGAAACCTGTATTGTGGCAATCACGAAGTACCCTCCGAAAAACGAACATATAGAAAGGGAGATGAAAGAGCTGGCTTCTTCCCAAGAAGAAAAGGCGGACATAAAAAGAAGAAAAGTATGACAACCGAAAAAAAAAGTGTAAGATCTGTCAGATTTTAACAATTTGGCTAAGCCGGAATAAGGATGGGTAAGCTGATACTGTAACAAAAAAACACTTACTTTGTATCCATATTGAAAAATGTTAGGTTTATTCGTAACCTGTTTACGAAACCCTATAAGAAAATCCGATGAAAACAATCAATATTAAAGGAGAGCTAGTAGATCTGTCTTATCCCGTTGTAATGGGGATACTGAATATTACTCCCGATTCATTTTATTCCGGTAGCCGCAAAGAAACCGTGCAGCAGATTATAGACAGGGTTTCGGAGATACTTTCTCAGGGAGGAACAATTGTAGATATAGGAGCGCAGTCAACCCGTCCTTCCTCGACTTTACTGTCTGCGCAGGAAGAAATAGAGCGGCTGAAGTTTGCTTTGCCTCTTATCAACAGGGAATTTCCCGATGCTGTTCTTTCAGTGGATACTTTCTATGGGGATGTGGCCCGTTTTTGTGTTGAGGAACATGGAGTATCCATTATAAATGATATATCGGGAGGTGAAATAGACAAAACCATGTTCGATACGGTTGCCCGGCTTAATGTGCCTTATATATTGATGCATATGCGCGGTACGCCCCAAACGATGAAGGATTTGACCGGTTATGATAATCTGATTCAGGATATTTTCTATTATTTCTCTAAAAAGATAGCGGAACTGCACTTACTCGGGGTGAACGATATTATTATCGATCCGGGGTTCGGGTTTAGTAAGACGATGGATCAGAACTATGAGTTAATGGCTGCGCTGCGTGGCTTCTCTGTTTTTGAATTACCTCTTTTGGTGGGGATCTCGAGAAAAAAGATGATTGCTAATTTGTTAGATACCACATCTGCTGATGGCCTGAACGGAACAACGGTTCTGAATACTTTCGCCTTACAGAACGGAGCTGATATTTTGCGGGTACATGATGTAAAAGAAGCGGTGGAAGCTATAAAAATAGTGAGTAAGCTGGGGGAATATAAATTCTGAAAGCATTGATCTGTAGGATATAATTTATATACACATGTCGTTCTGGTGTTTTTTATAGAAAGAGTGTTAATTTTAGTATTTGTTAAAAATCTTCTTTGTATCTTTATAATTCTAATAGTATAAAATGCCAAAATCTTATTATTATGAAAGCAATATTTAATATTTCATTCATCCTTATTATTTCCACATTATTCTTTAGTTGCAGCTCTGAAGATACATCTGAATTTGAAGTGCCGGAAAAGCCTTTTAACACATTAACATTATCTATCAACCAAAATAAAATCCATTCAGTTGAAGATGTGGATGTTGAGTTCGAAATATTATCAGGCAATGGAGAATATGCAGTAACATCGTCGGATGAGAAAATCGCAAAATCAAGAATTGAGGGAAACAAAGTGATTGTAAACTTCATCAGTAACGGATTCGTGGAATTAGATATAACAGATAGTAGAGAGCAAACTGCAAAGGTAAGAATGAGCATTTATTCAAAATCGCTCATTCCCTCTTCACACACTCTCATTACTGAAAAAGGATCAATATATACTATTGATGATTTGTCTTTTGGTGTAGGTGATTATAGTCTGGAAGATATAAAAGGTACAAGTGCCGAAGTGCTTATCGAGAATGATATATTGAAAATAAAAGCATTAGATCATGGAAATACCTATTGCAAAATAGCAGATAAGAGAGGTACAGTAATGGATTTCGAAGTGATGGTAGCGGCAATGGCCAATCTTACATCTGACAGACTTGATATAGAAATGAAAAGAGATCAGAGAACATCCGTTCTGTGTCTTTGGGGCAAAGATTGGAAGATAACTTCTCCGTCTGAAGCCTGTGATGCTGTGATTATCTCAAATGCCAAACCGCAAAATGTTGATATTCTACAGATTGATACCAAATCAGATATATGGGGGAGTACATCCATACAGTTACAAGATAAAGACAATAATTTTGCTACTGTAAACATTAATATAAAGTAAGGAACAAATTATTTATAGAAGCGACAGGGATTGAAATCTATCTCAGCTCAGGACATGTAATGTATGACAGGCAACCAATGCTGCCGTTTCGGTGCGCAAGCGGCTGTCTCCCAAAGAAATGGGTTTGAATCCATGGTCTATTGCCATTTTGACTTCCTCTTCTGAGAAGTCACCTTCCGGCCCGATAAGAATAAGAGCATTACTGCCTTTTTTATAAATGTCTTTCAGCAGTACTTTTTCCTGCGGATAGCAATGGGCGATGAACTTCTGTCCGTCATATTCCTGTTTGATGAATTTCGAGAAAGATTGTATGTCATCCAATTGAGGCAATAAGGCTTTTTGGGATTGTTTCATTGCTGAAACAAGTATTTTTTCTATCCGTTGGGCCTTTATCTCCTTCCGTTCGGAATGCTGGCAAAGAATAGGGCTGAGGCGGTCGATCCCTATTTCCGTGGCCTTTTCTGCAAACCATTCTATGCGGTCGATATTTTTTGTCGGGGCAAAAGCTATTTGCAGGTTGAAGTCCCAGCCTTTAGGCTGTTCTATGGTTTTGAGGATGTTTACTATACAATGTTTCGGGTTAGCCTGCATTATTTCGGCATCATAAAAAAAGCCCTTTCCATCGGTAAGTAGTATTTCATCGCCTTCTTTTTTACGCAATACTTTTATGCAATGCAGAGCTTCCTCCACCGGCAGTTCAAGATTGGAGAGAATATCAGGGGTAAAAAAGATTGTTTTATCCATTGCTTAATCTTCGAAGATGATCTTATTATCACCCAGTTCCTTGATTTTAGCCAGCGACTCTACGTGGATACCGAGTTCGCGCAGACGCTGTCCTCCGTCCTGGAAGCTTTTCTCAATAATAAAGCCCATGCCGTAAAGTTCGGCCCCGGCTTCTTTTATCAGGTTGTATATACCGATGGCCGCGTTACCGTTAGCCAGGAAATCATCGATGAAAACGACTTTGTCGTTCGGATTCAGGAAATCTTTGCTTACGCAGATTGTATAGTCTTTGTCTTTAGTAAAAGAATGGGCAATGGTCGACACCATATTTACCATTGTTTTCGGTACTGCTTTTTTTACAAATACGACTGGCAATTCAAGCAGGTAACCCAGCATGATAGCAGGGGCAATGCCACTGGCCTCTATTGTTATAATTTTATTTATCGGCAGATTCCCGAACTTACGGACAAATTCCACTCCTATCGACTTCATCAGGATAGGGTCCATCTGGTGATTGATAAAGCTGTCTACTTTAAGGATTCCTCCGTCAAAGCTTTTTCCATCCTTAAGGATACGGTCTTTTAATAATTTCATATTAGTTAGTTACGAGTTGCAAGTAAACAAGTTACGAGCTACTTTGTATTATTTTAAATTTTTCACTTTCCGTTTTTCACTTATATTAGTCTTTGATACGGATAATCACATTAGCCAGGATAGCAACAACACCTCCGGTCGTAATTCCCGATGCAAAGATTCCTTTTATAGCTGTCGGCATTTGGGAGAGGATATCAGGAACCAGTTCCACGCCGAGCCCACAGGCAAAGCTGACCGCAAGTACCAGTATGGCTTTTCTGTCGATGTTTTGCGATGCAATGATGCGTACTCCCGATGCGGCAACAGTACCGAACATCAGCAATGTGGCGCCTCCAAGTACAGGCTCAGGCATGATAGAGAATATACCGCCGATGAAAGGGAAGGCACTCAGTATAATAAGGAATGCTGCGATATAGTAACCTACCCGGCGGCTGGCTACCCCTGTCAACTGGATCAGTCCGTTATTCTGCGCGAATATCGAATTAGGGAAAGAGTTGAATATTCCGGCAATAGCCGAATTGATGCCGTCGGCCAATACTCCACCTTGTACACGCTTCATAAATTTAGGGCCTTCTATAGGTTCTCCGCCAATCATCGAGTTTGCAGTGATATCACCGTATGCTTCGATAGAAGTGATAAAATAGATAAGAGCTACGGCAATGAAAGCAGAGAGATCAAAGCCTAGTCCGTATTTGAATGGCTGGGGAATAGTAAATGCTCCTATTTCACCCATATTTGAAAAATCTATCCATCCCATGAAGTATGACACGACATAGCCGATCACAATACCGATAATAATGGAACTCATACGGATATACTTATTCTTTATACTGTTCAATATAAGGATGGATATTAGGACAAGGGCTGCGATACCCAGATTCTGCGGGCTGCCGAATCCTCTTTCTCCTTCAAGTCCCATGGCTCCGAATCCGCCGCCACAGGATATAATCGCTACTTTAATCAGGGAGAGTCCTATCATTGTTACCACAATGCCCGAAACAAGCGGAGTGATGATCTTCTTTGTATATTTCAGCAAGCGGCTCACAATCATCTCCACAGGAGAGGCAGCGATACAGACTCCGAATATAGCGGCAAGGATGGCTGCCTCCGTCATATCGCCTTTAGCTGCGAAACTGGCAGTCAGCGCACCGATGAAAGAAAAGCTAGTTCCCTGTATACAGAGTAAGCCACAACCCACAGGGCCGAAACGACGGCACTGTATAAATGTAGATATACCCGAAGCGAGTAATGCCATGGAAACAAGGAAGCCGGTTGTTTCGGCACTGAAATTTAATGCCCGGGATATAATTAACGGAGGGGTTATAATAGCCACAAAGATAGCCAGCAGGTGTTGAAATCCTGCGAACATGGCCTCGCTGAAAGGCGGTTTATCCTCAATCTGATAAATCAGGTCTGTTTTTCGTATCGGTTGGATAATTTCATCCGCTTCTTTCTCTGTGACTTGCATAAGTATTATTTGTTTTATTATATTATCCTAGTGTATTTTTCATTTCCATATTGAAGTTATAAACCTCTTCTACAGGTATAACCTTCTTCGTTATTTTATTTATATCTTTCCCCTCTTTAGTCCAGAGGAACGGGAAAAAGTTATAAGAATAATCGGGATTCAGTACTGCAATATCTTTCTCCCAGTCTTTCCAGCGCAGCCCTTCATAAAAGTCGTTCATATCCGTTTCGAAACAAAACAGAAGGAACTGGCTATATCCGATTTCCATGGGCAGCCAGCGTAACAAGTCGGGTGCAAAATAATACATATTACCAGCGTCTTTTCCCAGAAAGCCTGCGTTAATAGCATAGAATCCGCCGATAGCATCATCTGCCACCAATAGATATGGTGTAGGTTCTCCGAATTCTTCAAATGTTTTGCCCTGATTCCAGTCCGGCAGGGTTCTCTTCATACGGTCGCTACCTGAGCCCAGGATTCGTATCCAACCATTGTCGATGAGCAGGCCGCCTGTTTCGTAGATGATTGCTCCCATCAGGGAACGTGTGGTGACTTGGGTATTTACCAGAGCATTTTCGGCTCGCTCGCGTTCGCAAGGTAGAATTTCCACCTTGTTTTTGGCCATACTTATCCATTCCTTGATAACAGGCCAACCCGGATCTTCCGTATTTACAAGCTCTTGTAGTGTACGCATAGGTACAGGTTTTAGAATAAGGTGCAAAATTAGTATAATTATAGATATATGCTAAATAATGTAGTGAGAATAATGTAAAAGTCAGCGTTAAATATGACATTTTGGAAAAGGAAGAGAGCTTCATCATGAATCCGGCCGCCAACAGTGAATAGTAAACAGCGGTTGAAGTAAAATCTGACATATCTGACACTATTTACAGTAAACAGTTAGCAGTAAACAGTAAACAACCCGTAACTGTTAAAAGGTAACAGATATATCAGTTAACAACTTGTATCTTGTATCTTGTTTACTTGTAACTCGTAACTGCCCAAAGGGCGAAGTAACTCGTAACTTTCTTAAAAGGTAACAAAAGTAACAGTTTTTTAGCCTTTGTGCCCTTTGCGACTCCCTTCGTGTACTTAGTGGTTAAAACTCTTTGCCACAAGGGACACAAAGATTTACACAAAGAACACTATATATTCAGTTAACAGTCAACAGCATTTCCCGCAGAGACGCTAAGGCGCAAAAGGTAACAACCAACTGCCACGGGAATATAGCCTATGTAAAAGTTACCCCTTTTTAATTTTTAAATCTAAACCTTTCTGATATTTCAAAGAACGTTTTCATTGCCAAATTCGCTAATCGACACATTAAAATGATATAGATAATTATTTTCCGTTTTGTTGATGAATTTACCCACTTCAAATGTCATAGAGCTAGAAAGATTATCTCCTCAGTCAGACATTCATATTTTTAATTAATTGTTATATTTGACATCAATTTCTAATCGCATAATATAAGACTTATATGCTGATACAATTCCTCTTTGTTCTCACAGCCATTATTATCGGAGCCCGTATACAAGGCATCGGATTAGGAGTAATGGGAGGATTAGGGCTTGCAGTCCTTGTCTTTGGTTTCGGACTGGAGCCGACCTCGCCACCCATAGATGTCATGTTGATGATAGTTGCCGTTATTGCGGCGGCAGGTTGTATGCAGGCCGCAGGAGGACTCGATCTGATGGTGTCGATGGCAGAGAAACTCTTGCGGAAGCATCCGCAACGTATTACATTGCTAAGCCCGATAGTCACTTATCTGTTTACCTTTGTTGCCGGAACAGGACATGTCGCTTATTCCGTATTACCTGTAATAGCGGAGGTTGCCCGTGAGACAAAGATACGTCCCGAGCGGCCCCTCGGCATTGCTGTAATTGCATCTCAACAAGCTATAACTGCCAGTCCTATCTCGGCGGCCACAGTAGCTTTGCTAAGTATGCTGGCAGGATACGATATCTCCCTGCTTAATATTTTGATGATAAGTATACCATCGACCCTGATCGGAGTATTACTGGGTGCTGTATTCAGTATGCGTGTAGGAAAGGAATTGCATGAGGACCCTGAATACCTCCGGCGGGTAGAGAATGGCATGTTTGCTAAAAGTACCTCGATAGAAAAAATAGATTATAAGTTGAAGAGTAAAGCGGGATTGTCTGTCCTTATATTTATTCTGGCAACTGTCTTTATCATTCTGCTCGGATCGGTAGAAAGTTTGCGTAAAATAGGAGGCAATACTTTGAATATGCCCATTATTATAGAAATATTGATGCTATCTGCCGCCGCCCTTATCCTGCTTACTACAAATACAAACGGGATAAAAGCCGCGCAGGGTTCTGTCTTTATTGCCGGAATGCAGGCCGTAGTTGCCATATTCGGAATAGCGTGGATGGGGGACACTTTTATCAATGGGAATATGGAGCAGTTACGCGCTTCCATCGAAGGAGTCGTGACTTCAATGCCCTGGATATTCGGAATCGCTTTGTTTGTAATGTCTATTCTGCTATATAGTCAGGCCGCTACTGTACGGGCGCTGATGCCTCTGGGGATTGCATTGGGAATATCTCCGTGGATGCTGATAGCTCTTTTCCCTACTGTAAACGGATATTTCTTCCTGCCGAACTATCCTACTGTGGTAGCGGCTATTAATTTCGACCGTACAGGGACTACCCGTATCGGTAAATGGGTTTTGAACCATTCCTTTATGTTGCCCGGACTGGTTGCGACTATCGGAGCCGTGTGTACGGGCTTATTGATGATTATGCTATTGGGAAAATAATACGCTTATCCTGTTATTCAATAGTAAAGGTGCTGAGTACAGCCCTGTGATCGGATGGATACTTATTAAACTTTATATTGCTCAAAGGACTTTCTTCTCCTACAATCTGGGAATTCTCCAGTTTGATATTGTCCCCTGAGAAGAATACAAAATCGATACGATCCAGGACTTCTGTATATGCCTTTGTCTCAGGCAGAGTTGTCCATGTATGTCCGGGATCTTTGACTTCATCCGGATATTTCTCCCGATAAGAATCTTTTAGTCCGGCATCTATAAAGGCTTTCGTCGATGGCCATGCGACAGCTATCTTGCACAGCTTTGCTTTTGCAGCCTTGTCTGTCCAGTCCAGACAGGATGGCTCGTTAAAGTCTCCTGTTAAGAATACCGGATACCCTTCTTTCTGAACGGTTAGGATATCTGCTATATTAGATTTAACCTCTTTTTCGCGGGAGTTTTTCGCAGATTCAATCGCTTCAGTCCCTGTGGAAAGAAACGGAGCTTCACAATATTCGATTCCGTTCAGCTGGTATGGTTCGTAAGGGCAATGTATCAGATGAACATTGAACATCCACACAAAATGGCTGTCATCTATCTTTATTTTTACTCCTTGCTTATTCTCCGATGTGTCTACAATTGGGTATTTACTAATGATGGCTGTACTTCTTCCATATACATAAGAATGCCAGTTCAGACTGTCTGCTATCTGCTTTGCCGTATTCTGGTCTTTACGCGTGGCTTCCTGTATGCCTATAATATCGGCACCGCTGTTTACCAGCACTTCAGCCGTGGCCTCGATGGATTTACCTCCACCCTTCCATATATTAAAACTCATTACGTTCAGAGATACAGGTTCGGAACTTTGCTTGTTGCGACAAGATGCTGTTGTTACAAGCAAGATAAACGATAATAAAATCAATCCGGATATGTTTTTCATACGATATTGGGACTACATGTTTTTTTGAGGATACAAGATACATCTTTACTTGGATACTGCAAAATAAGAAATGATTGAAAACTATTTCGTATTTTTGTTCCCTCTAAAAGTTTTGAGGTCGCGGACCTGTTTATTATTTTGGTAAATAAAGCAACAATAGTCAATTATGATTCAAAAGCGTATCATTAACTCTATCTGTTACTAAATGATTAATTATGGAAATTGCAAGTAAATACAATCCTGCAGAAGTAGAAGACAAGTGGTATAAATACTGGTTGGAAAACAGGTTCTTTCATTCCGAACCCGATAGTCGCGAACCTTATACGATTGTTATCCCTCCGCCTAACGTCACCGGTGTGCTGCATATGGGACACATGCTGAACAATACTATTCAGGATATACTTGTACGCCGTGCCCGCATGATGGGTAAGAACGCCTGCTGGGTACCGGGAACCGACCATGCCTCCATTGCAACCGAAGCAAAGGTGGTGGCAAAACTTGCGTCCGAAGGTGTAAGTAAATATGATCTTACACGTGACGAATTCCTGAAACATGCATGGGATTGGACTCACAAACACGGTGGGATCATCCTGGAACAGCTAAAGAAACTGGGAGCGTCGTGCGAC
This sequence comes from Dysgonomonas termitidis, assembly GCF_042654545.1. Taxonomy (GTDB): domain Bacteria; phylum Bacteroidota; class Bacteroidia; order Bacteroidales; family Dysgonomonadaceae; genus Dysgonomonas; species Dysgonomonas termitidis. Next base: position 8,783 of record NZ_JBHSGN010000079.1, on the reverse strand, counting down.
TGGGATCGTACGTGTTTCACTATGGATGAAAAACGGTCGGAAAGTGTAATAAAAGTATTCGTAGATTTATATAATAAAGGACTTATTTACCGCGGCATCCGTATGGTAAACTGGGACCCTGCCGCCAAAACGGCGATTTCAGATGAAGAAGTTATCCATAAGGAAGAGCATGGAAAGCTGTATTATATAAGGTATAAACTAGCCCCCCTGCCCCCCGAGGGGGGTGTGGCTGACGCACCAAAATATCAAACTGCAAAATGGGATAATTATAATTTGCTAAAGGAGCATGCGAAGGATATGCGGAAGTTTTCGACTGAGGCTGAAAGTGCTTTGTGGGAGATGTTAAAGAAAAAGCAATTAGGAGACAAATTCAGAAGACAACATGTTATAGAGAATTTTATAGTTGATTTTGTTTGTCTGGATAAGAAAATTATTATCGAAGTTGATGGAAAATACCATAATGAACCGGAAATTGAAGCAGCGGATAAATTAAGAGATGAGATTCTAAACGATTTGGGATACAGTGTTCTCCGCTTTACAAACGAAGAAGTGATAGCACATACTGAATCTGTCTTATCAAAAATACAAGACTCTCTTAGTAGCTCCCCCTCCGGGGGAGTTGAGGGGGCCGATTTTGTGGTAATTGCTACCACCCGTCCCGAAACTATTTTCGGTGATATCGCTGTATGTATCAATCCAAACGACCCGAAAACAGCTTTTGCGAAGGGGAAGAAAGTTATTGTACCTATCGCCAATCGTGTTGTACCTATTATAGAGGATGAATATGTGGACATGGAATTCGGGACAGGATTTCTGAAAGTTACTCCAGCTCATGATGTGAATGACTATATGCTGGGAGAGAGATATAATCTCGAAGGTATCGATATTTTCAATGATGATGGTACATTGAATTCATACGGGCTTCAATATGAAGGCATGGATCGTTTCGATGTGCGTAAGAAGATAGAGAAGGATTTGCAGGAGTTGGGTCTGCTCGAAAAAGCAGAGGCATATACCAATAGTGTCGGATACTCGGAGCGTACGCATGTACCTATCGAACCGAAATTGTCGATGCAATGGTTCCTGAAAATGGAAAACCTGGCAAAGCCTGCACTCGATGCAGTTGAAAACGATACAATCAAATTCTATCCGGCCAAGTTTAAAAATACATACCGCCATTGGATGGAAAATATTAAGGACTGGAATATAAGCCGCCAATTATGGTGGGGACATCAGATCCCGGCCTATTATATCCAAGCCCCCCTCAGTCCCCCCGAAGGGGGAAGCTGGGGCTTTGTGATTGCCGAAACTGAAGAAAAGGCACAAAAGCTTGCAATCGAAAAATATCCATCCTTAAAGGAGAGTGGTTTCCAACTCGTTCAGGATGAAGATTGCCTCGATACATGGTTTTCTTCATGGTTGTGGCCGATATCTGTTTTCGATGGTATCAACAAGCCCGACAATGAGGATATAAAATATTATTATCCGACTAATGACTTGGTAACAGGCCCGGATATCATATTTTTCTGGGTAGCCCGCATGATTATGTCCGGATATGAATATCGTAATAAGGCTTGTTTCGAAAACGTTTATTTTACAGGGATTGTACGCGATAAAGAGGGGCGTAAGATGTCGAAACAATTGGGCAACTCTCCTGATCCGCTCGATCTGATTTCGAAATACGGAGCAGACGGTGTGCGCATGGGATTGCTGCTCACTGCTCCGGCGGGTAATGATATTCCGTTCGATGAGGCTCTTTGCGAACAGGGGCGCAACTTCAATAATAAGATATGGAATGCTTTCCGTCTGGTAAAAGGATGGGAAGTGGATAAGAATATTGAACAACCCGAATCGGCTAAAATAGCGATAGAATGGTTTAAGAATATATTGGCTAAAACAACCGCGGAACTCGACGATTCTTTCGGTAAGTATCGCTTGTCGGAAGCTCTGATGGCAGTCTATAAACTATTCTGGGATGAATTCTCATCATGGTATCTGGAAATGGTAAAACCTGCTTACCAGCAACCGATAGATGCTAAGACGTATGAGGCTACGCTTGGCTTTTTCGATTCGTTGCTTCGTCTGCTTCATCCGTTTATGCCGTTTATAACAGAAGAATTGTGGCAGGTGCTGGCCGAAAGGAAAGAAGGAGAGAGCATTATGGTTTCCGATATGCCAAAAGAGGCTTCATTTGATAACGGACTGCTCGAAGCCTTCGAAAAGGTAAAAGAAACCATTGCGGGAGTGCGTACCATCCGTTTGCAAAAGAATATACCGAATAAAGAGGAATTATCGCTTGAGGTTATCGGAGAATACAATACGGCTTTCGATAGTGTTATTTCCAAAATGGGTAATCTTACTGCAATAAAGACTGTAAGTGAAAAAGATGTTACGGCGGTATCTTTCTTAGTTGGTACAACTGAATTTTCCGTACCTTTGGGTAATAATATTGATATAGAAGCCGAATTGAAGAAACTGAACGAAGAACTCGTTTATCTGGAAGGTTTCCTTAAATCGGTAGCAAATAAACTCGGCAACGAAAAGTTTGTTGCTAACGCCAAGCCTGAAATTGTAGAAAACGAGCGCAAGAAGCAGGCAGATGCGGAGAGCAAGATAAAAACGATAAAGGAAAGTATTGCTAATCTTAGCAGGTAATTTCCCTAATCACCTGAAAAATAACAGGGAGGAGCTGCATTTGTAGCAGTTCCTTTCTTTTTAACCCCAAAAGATAAATAATATGGCTCGTATTTTATACTTTCCTTACCAGTGGTTAATATTTGTTCCATTGCTGATTCTGTCTACCATTTGGTGTACGTTGACTATTATAATAGGCTCTGTCATTGGCAATAACAAATTCTGGGGATATTACCCCGGAGTGATCTGGGGTAGGTTTGTATGTACGGTTGCGTTATTAAGAATTAAAATTAACCGGAATAAAAATCTCGATAAAAATCAGTCGTACGTCTTTGTGGCCAATCACCAGAGCGCGTTCGATATTTTCCTGATATACGGTTATTTGGGGCATAATTTCAAATGGTTGATGAAGCAAAGCCTGAAAAAGATGCCTTTAGTAGGTTTTGCCTCCGATAAAGCCGGCCATGTCTTTGTAGACTCCACCTCCCGCAAGGGAATAGTGGATACGATGCGAAAAACAAAAGAGACGCTCAAAGATGGTATGTCTACTGTTGTTTTTCCGGAAGGTCACCGTTCTCCGGACGGGAAAATGGCTGAATTTAAGAAAGGAGCCTTCCAGACGGCGCTTAGCCTTAAACTGCCGATAGTTCCGCTTACTATCGATGGAGCGTATAAGGTATTGCCTATCCATTCGTGGATAATGAATCCTGTGAAGATAACGCTTACTTTCCACGACCCGATAGAAACCGCCGATCTCAAGCCGGACGACTTGCCGGAGTTGATAGATAAAGTATATGCTATTGTAGGATCGTCGTTACCTGAGGAAAGTAAATGAGGCGTGGTCTTTTAAGAGCCGGATATATTTATCAAGATTTGTAATAGTGAATGAAATATTGATTCGTCCCATAGAGGAAAAAGATAACAAGGAGCTTGCCGCTTTAATCAGGGCTGTGTTTGAAGAATTTGGCTCTGAAAAAGTGGGTACGGTATATAGTGATCCGGAAACAGACGCTCTTTTCCGGTATTTTTCCGAAGCAGGAGCCGAATACTGGGTTGCAGAAGAAAATGGGTCACTTATAGGGGGATGCGGCATATATCCAACGAAAGGATTACCTGACGGATGCGCCGAGCTAGTCAAGCTTTATTTATCACCTTCAGCCAGAGGAAAAGGTCTGGGGCTCCGGTTGTTTGATAAATCGGTAAAGAGTGCTATTAAACTGGGTTATAAACAACTATACCTCGAATCGTTTCCTGAGTTTTCCAAAGCTGTGTCCATGTACGGGTCTTTCGGTTTTAAACAGTTGGATTATCCTCTTGGCAGCTCCGGACATTATGCCTGTACTATTTATATGATTAAAGACCTCTGAATATCACCGTTATGCTCAATAAGATAAAGTCGTATATGATGCCTATAGCCATGATTACAGGGATTATACTGCATCGGTATATGGGGGCGCTTTCTTTTCTTACCCCTTACCTTATTGTCGTAATGCTGCTTATTACTTATTGCAATATTTCTTTCAGGGATATTCAGTTCACACGCCTTCATCTTTGGCTGATACTGATACAGGTTACCGGCAGTATCGCCGTTTATTTACTCCTGTTCCCCGTACATCCGATAATCGCGCAGGGAGCCATGATTTGCGTTCTTGCACCTACAGCTACATCGGCACCTGTCATTACAGGTATGTTGGGTGGTAATGTAGCCAGCCTGGCGGCATATAGCCTGCTCAGTAATATGACAATAGTTGTTGTCGCCCCTGTTATATTTGCATTTACCGGGGAAGTGAATGCTACGTCTTTCGCCGATTCGTTATGGGTTGTCTTTCAGAAAGTATTCATATTGTTGTTCCTGCCGTTCTTCGGAGCTCTTCTTCTGCAAAAGTTTTTGCCAAGAGTACATTATGAGATACAGAAAGCCAAAAGCCTTTCTTTCTACATCTGGTCTGTCGCACTGGTAATTATCACAGGAAAAACCGTTCAGTTTATTTCAGACCAGGAAAGTCCGAATTACCTTGTAGAGGCAGGTGTCTCATTCGCGGCTTTGGTGGTTTGCGTTTCTCAGTTCTTAACCGGACGTAGGCTGGGCCGCGTCTATGATGATACTGTTGCCGGAGGACAAGGACTCGGACAAAAAAATACCATCCTTGCTATCTGGATGGCGCAAACATATTTGAATCCTATTTCATCAATTGGTCCGGGGGCGTATGTGCTCTGGCAAAATATGGTAAATTCTTTTCAGGTATGGAAAAACCGGAAGAACTTGTGATAGGTTAATTTACGCTGGCCTTTGGTTGCACAAAAATATCTGATGGAACCAGTACCATATTTTTCAGATATTCAAATTCCAACTCAAAACATTCGCTGAATATTTCATCTGCAAAACCGTTTTCGAGTTGTTTTATTGTCCAGAATTTACCGTTCATCTTTCCATTCCTTTTTATTAAATCCTCATCGTCGATATTAGCCGTGAATAAGAATATCAGGCGTCTTGTGGCGTCATTCTCGAAGACATATTTCAGCAGGAACTTAATGGAAAACTCTATCTCATCACCTACCATCTTACGGATACTGTTGCGTGCAGCCAGATTGATTTCATGGTTGAATAGCATGTATTTTTCGAACGGGTAGTCGAGTTTTCCCGGATTTAGAATGTCGTTCAGAGGTCTTTCCTGTAAATACACTTTAGAGTTTGAAATCAATGCTACTCTGACTACAGGATGTAAAAACTTATTTTTCATATTCATGGACACATTCTTTGCTATTTTGCCGGTAACTTCACCTTTCTCCGTAACGATAGGTATCCATTCTTCTTTTCTAAGCCTGGCAACCAGATTACTGATTTTAAGAACCTGATAGATGCCTATCAATAGGATGATAAAGACTGGTAATATAGAGAAGATAATAATTTCGGATATATAAACGTTCTGACTGCTTACTGTAAATTGGCGGTACAGCATTATACCGAAAACATGGAGGGTGAGCCCATATTGTATCAATGTCGCCGACTCGTAAAACTCATTTAAGAGGGCCTTTTGAATCGGATTCTTCTGACGAAAAAAGTGAGCGGACATATAGGTCTTACTGGCTCTGAGCAGCATGAATAAGCAAATTATGGAAATTTCACAAATGACAATATACGTGTTTTGCTTTTCCACATAGGGATGAGTGATTAGCCATACTATGAGGCTAATCAGGATCGACACTCCGGAAATATAGAATGTTGCGCTGAAAGCCCGGCTTTTATAGTACATGCGGAAGACGAATTCACCAATGACAGCCAAGGCAAAGCCTGCACATAATGCGAATTGTTCCATTACGTTCATTGTATGTAAAATGATGAACAGGATGAATGGGAGGAGTCCTATTACAGAATTTGAAGCGTGCTTTCTTAAACCTTTACTTAGCATTTTTTTTTAATTCTATTATCACGAGAATGGTTATGTGAGTTTGTTTTTTCAAGTAATAGCGCTTTAAATACAATAAAGCCGGTTCATTAGGCGTAGTCTTGTCACAATTTATTATTCTCTTTAGTATTTAAACAAACGATGCGAAATTTTGTTTGATTAAATCCCTTAATTGTTCTTCAAGAAATTGCTTTAGATTATTTTTCATGTTCTTTAAATGTGAAAAATTTATTTATGGCAAATTGTATGGCTGCGACAATGAAAATAGCAAATACTTTTGCCAGCATATCGTCTATTTTCATAATACCGATAAATAAAGTGAGTAACATCGAACTAATGACCATACCTACTATAGCAATGGAGGCAAAAGACATGAAGCGCTTCAGTTTTTTATCTGTAACCTTGAATGTGAAATAACTGTTGAGGATGAAATTGTTTATAACGGCCAGAGTCTGGCTTATTATATTGGATATGAGTATATCCAGCATGCCTATGGACATATTCCCTTTCAGCAATGAACTTATCGTTGCCGAAAACGGATAATGTACAGAGAACTTATTTACCAGCAGGTAAAATATGCCCATATCTATTGTTAATCCTACAACGCCTACCAGACCATATTTGATTAATTGTCTGATGGCTTTTCGTTTAGCCAGTCCGGTTAACTGATCCTTCATGTGTGCTTTTTAAGTTTGTCTGAATATGCTATTTCTTTTTCTCTATTTTGAAAAAGAGTATTTCATTTTTATTTTCATTCATCTTGTCGCTCGATTCGAGTAGTGTAAACTCATACTCTTTGTACTGTTCTTTTATTCTGTCTATGTCCAGTTCCAAGGCGATAAAGTAGCCATAATCGGGCTTTTCTTTCTCTATGTTCTTAAAACTATTGTGCATGGAAAAGTTGAGTGAATAAAGGTTCCTGTAATTTTTCAGGTAGTTGGTTACATATACATTGTCTTTGAGGTCATATTTCTTTGCAAGAAGTTCAGCGAACGGGCGGGTCGAATACGCGTCTTTGTAGCCGGGCAGTAAATATGAGTCCATAAATATATTTATGGACAACATGAGTCCGAATCCGGCCATCAGTATTTTCAGGTTCATCTTTTTTCTCAACAGATAGAAAGTATTCACGATGGCGGCGAGCAGCGCTGTTATCCCCAATAAGCCAAGCCATCCGGGGTGCCGGAATAGCGTGAAAAAGACATGAATGTCCCGTAAAGTCCTTTCCCTTTTCGACAGGGACCGCGCCATATCTTCGGTTATTATATCCGTATATGCCAACAGTACAACCAACAATGCCAGTATGCTTACAGTTAACAATATCGAGGTAGATATGCGTACTGCCATTGGTTTGGCATCTGTAAGAAAGATAAAGAAACGGGCAATAAAGATGGCGATAAACGGATAAGTGAGCATAATATATGTGCTCCGCTTTGAAGCGGGAACCGTAAAGAAGATTAGGGTTACAACCGTTACAAGCAGGCTGAACAGAAGTAGCTTATCCATCGACAAAATCTTGGATATGAAGGATCTTGCCGTCCCCGATGGTTTTTTATACCGGATGAAAAATAAGGATATTGCCAGCAATATAGTCCAGGGAAGGAATCCGGCCATAAGGGAAACCGGATAGTAATACCACGGGTTCTCCACTCCCAATTCATAATCTATATCCAGGCTTGTGGAATCGAGACGCAGAAACCGGCCGAAATTCTCAGCAAACACTTTATCCAGGAATGCGTCTCCCTGAATCTGGTATGCCGCGTAGTACCAAATTAGCGGGACTACGAGGGCCGAGGCTAATATGGCGAGGCATTTTAGTGCGGATTTAAAGAAGTTTTCGTGTCGGGTGAGCAAGAATATCCCGAAAATAAAGCAAGGTAGCAGGGCGCCTACAGGCCCTTTTGCCAAAGTGCCCAGGCTAAGGAAAACCCAAGCCGATGCAAGCAGCCCGAACCGTCGTTTTTCATACCATGTGTATAATTGAATCAGTGAGGCGACCATCAGGAATGTGAGCAACATGTCTATCCGCGTGGTCATAGCCGCCCGGTGTATTTCGAAACACGTAATCACTATCAGGCAGGATATAAAGGCTTCGAGAACAGGACGGCGACGGGCAAAAAACATAAAGCAAATCCCGATCATGGCAATAAAAGCCAGAGCCGATGGCAGGCGCGAAGTGAATGGAGTCACTTCCCCTTTGTTTATAGCGAGAGAAAACCCGGAAATCAACCAGTGGTTCAAAGGGGGTTTGTATGCAAATTCATCGGCATAGCTGGATGGGATGATCCACTCCCCTTTTTCGATCATAGATATAGCTAAAGCTGCCTCGCGGGGCTCCCCTTTCGTATAGAATTCTCCAAGGCCGATCCACGGTAAAGTAGATAATGTAGCGATGAGGAGAATAAGCAGCAGAGGTTTTTGCAAGTATAGCGTTTGCAGGAAATGGGATCTCTTCATATACCTATCATTCATTTTTCTTTGCAAAGATAAGTTTTTATTTTTTTGGTAATCATAATTCACAATTAAATGCGAGGTAAACTCATGAAAAAGCAGTGAATAGCTATCAGTTAATGATATTTCCCCTGTAACTCTGTAAAAACCCACGACTTGTTAAAACCTGACAAAGTTGACACTTTTTACAGTTAGCAGTAAACAGTAAACAACCTGTCACTGTTAAAAGGTAACAAAGGTAACAGATATATCAGTTAACAGTAAACAGTTATCAGTTAACAACCCGTATCT
>NZ_JBHSGN010000078.1:0-67713 GCF_042654545.1 Dysgonomonas termitidis | reverse complement strand
AGAACGCGAACCTAATCTCTTGCCAAAGAGATATTTATTGAGTACCCTTACGGGCGCACCTGGAGTTGATCCTGGGCGCCTGATTGCCATGCGTCCATAAAGGGAGAAAGGTAATTTTCGAGGGCCGGATAAGAAGTGAGGATGGTGAATATATCGGCATAGGGTTTATTCAGAAATTCTATGGCATGGGGAAACGTGCAATATTTTCCTTCCTTATATATTTTAAGGTACCAGATAATAGCTGCCAGTAGGATAATCGGCGATTCGACAAAGAAGTCACCCTGTTTCTGAATCCAGCTGCGGTTCAAATTTAACATAATTGTATAGGCCGATTCATATGCGTCGCTGATGTCGGTCATAAATTCCGGTGCAATCGGGTTACAGCGGTGGGATTTATGCGGGTCATCGAAATTGATCACATAGAATTTAGGTTTTACCTCATAATTGTGCATATTCTTAAGAAGCTCGTTATAGGCAATCACCGACAAATCATCGAACTTATAGTCGTAGATATAAACGGCAAAGCCTTTGGAAATCTGCTGCCTGATAAAATTATTGACCACGGCGTAGGATTTTCCCGAGCCCGGCGTTCCTAGTACCGTTGTAGCCCTGAACGGATTAACGACGTTGATCCATCCGTCCCATGTCTTGCCCTGATAGTAAAATGTTGTCGGGAGGTTTACCGAATATTCGTTCTCTATCAGCCTGGTTTCCTGCATAAAGCTCTCGTTCTCTTCATTGAAGACGTCTTTCATGAGATCGTGCTTAAGCATCCGGCTTACCCATACGCCAGCCATCAGTAACAATATGTACCCGGTGGTAAGCGTAAGCGCATACAGTCCCATATTTACCACAGGGGGGAAAGGCAGGTGCAGTATCCACCAGTTCATGAAAAAGAATACCAACCCGGAAAGCAGGGCCGCGTATATTTTCTCCCATGTAATCTTTTCGTTCTTGACTCCTTTTGTTCCCAGGCAGCTAAGCGCAAGGAAAATGACGGCGAACATTTTTGTCAGCAGTAAATTGCTGAACAGGCCTGCCGTCTTCTGAAAGTTCAGGAGTATTTTATCGGCTACCCCGATGTTGATCCCCATACCGAGTACCGCTTCATAGCAGTACCAGTAGATATGGATTACACAAAATAAAATGGATATGGCCCGCATGAATTCCATCACTTTGGCCAATCCCCTCAAATCGTCTTCCTGTTGCATAATAAAATCAATTAGTTAATTTGAAAATGTGCCGATGTGCCAATAATGTAACAGCATATCAGCGAATTAGTTAATTTAAAAATTTACAGCTTTGGACCACGCGGCTTTTTCTTCCTGTGTTTCATCCGGTTGGTAAAGGCAATTTCTTCGTAATTGTCCCCGTGCTGTTCAAAGCTAAATATGCCGAATGCCTGCTCGATAGCCGATTCCATTTCCGAAGCAGCCGAAGGGAAGTCTCCCGCAAGGGTGTCTTTCCAAAGGTTGCCGTCCCCAGCCCGGTTAGTGAGCCGGGGCTCGTCCGAAGGCACGTTAAACAGGCTGTTGAACCGGTTGGCTGAAAATTCTTTTCCGAAGCGGGAACCGTTGTAGACCTCCTTTGAATGATGGTCGATAAATGTTACCCCGTATATGCGTCCTTCTTCATTCTCGCGGAGAACGGCATCGATACCGTATCCCTTGAGTACAGATGCAAACCTGTTCCGGTCTCCGCCGGAGCCATGCATTGCCAGGGCAACTTCATTTTTTATCCGGGGTTTCCATTTTCCGGCCCTGAACTCTTTGCTGTTATGCTTCATGCGTTTGTTCAAGCCATCATAACCGAAACTGTTTCCAACGAGTGAAGACTTGACCGGTTTGCTGACAGGCTTTCCCGTATCATCCGTAATTGAATAAACAATACCGGTGAAGGGAACACCTTCGTGTTCCCCCTTTACCTGCCTGGCTTCTATATTGAAGCACGAAAGCAAAGCGCTGTATTCCCCGAAAGTCTGGTAACGGTAGGAATTCCTCACGCTTTTAAGGATATTGGCAATCTGGGTTTTGATATCGCCTTTACCATAATCAGCCTTTTTCAGGTAAGGTTCGAGCAGTTCGTTCTTCTTATCGGCGACATTTTTAAGCCCGTACTTCTGTTCCAGGTCCCGGCAGGCTTTCATCGAACGGTTCCATTCGTAGGTGTCGGATATTTTATCACCCTTTTCATTTACACAGGTCGAAACGATATGTATATGCCTGCGTCCGGTATCTTCATGTATATATACGATGTATGGCTGGTCACCGTATCCCATGCGGTCCATATAGTCTTTAGCCAGTTCCGAAAACTGCTTGTCCGGCAGGTAATCTTCCGGCGACGGATTCAGGGAAATATGTAAAATCGGCTTTTCGGTATTCTTATTGGCAAGCAGGTAGTTTTCGAATGAAAGCATTGTTTGCTGAATGACTTTATCCGTATTCCCGGTCATATCCGTAATCATCCGGTGCCCGGAAATGACCCTTGCCGCAGCATTGTTTACCTTCTGCTGGTTGTAAATCAACGCACCGTAAAGCGAGCTTCCCCTGTTTATTTTAGCAACCATCTTTCTTCGTATTCTTTCGTTAGCGCTATGATTTGTTTGCTTAAAAGGATCAGTCCGATGGTCGCTTTTTCCAGTTTATAGAGCAAAGCGAGCGCTCTTTTTTCACTGAAATTGGTCTTCAAAGCCTTCACCGTCTGGTTATAATTGTTCCCTATCATTTGGAACTGGTGGTAGAAATTGGTCAGCCGGATGTAATAATCCATCGTCGCCTTATCCACTTTTACTATCTTGATTTCCTTTGAAAAGAGGGCATGATGGATAAAACGGCTTATATTCTCGACTCCCGATTGTTCCAGAAGGAGGCGGAATTTGTCGTTTTCTTCATCGTTCAGGTTGACTGTATACCTGTATTTCGATGGGTCCTTTTTAGGCTTCCGTCCCACCGTTTTATTTTTCCTGCTCTTATTATCGTCTGTCATACCGACAATATTTAGTTACTGATAATCATTCATACACGATTTACGACTTTGGAGTAAATCGCCCCGAGCCGAAAGGCGAGTGGCAAGTTGTTTCGCGCTGCAAGAAGTATTTCGTGCAGCAAGAAACACAACTTGCCATGTTCGCTTGAACATAAATTTGCCTGCTGCAAATTATTGGCCGCCGCGCATATCTTCCTGTTTTGTAGGGTGATTTTGCCATTGTCGTAACTGTATATCATTTCAAAAGCAAAGTTAGGCCCGATCATCTGCGTATAAAATAGATCGTATTATGTAACAAGACGACATACGGTGTCATATATCGTCAGTGAAGAAAAAAAGGGAGGTAAAAAGGAGAATTCGGCTTTTATTTGCGGCAATAATGCAAACGTGCATCAGGGCAATAACAGAATAATGCCGCAGGGCTATAAAGCAATCATGTGACGGGACAAGGATGCCGCGGGGCAGTGATATACTATTGCAGTCATGCAGGATGGTGACAGGGTAGCAGCGCTTCAACATAATAATACGATACCGCAGGAGTGCAATCATGCAATACTATGCTATCACAACAAAATAGCAAGGCACTGATGTCTTACCGCAAGAATGCAACCGTGTGACGATGCAAGGTAGTAATCGTGCTTCGATGCCATAGGGCAATAATACATTCCTGCATGACCGCTTCGATGCACGGGCGCAAGGTCACATGCCTGCAATATGATAGCAATGCTTTACTGCCATGCCACGTCATTGCATGGATGCGGCAAGGCAATGCAACAAAACAAATTATTTTTTTTACTAAAAACAATTTTAAGATGAAACAGACATTATTGGTAGCCATGTCCAACCAAAAGGGAGGCGTAGGCAAATCGACGGTAACTATCCTGCTGGCTGGTTACCTGCATTATGTGAAAGGGAAAAATGTGGCAGTCGTCGACTGCGACACGCTCCAGCACAGTATAAGCCACATGCGTAAGAGGGATATGCAGACGGTCGGGAAGACAGACGAGTACAAGCAATTGATGATGGTTCAATGGGAACATATCCGGAAAAAGGCTTATGCCGTTGTCGATTCCTCTCCTGCGGGCGCGAGGGATAAGATAGGAGAATTGCTGGAGGCCGATCCTGATCTCGATATTATCCTTGTGGACCTTCCGGGAAGCCTTTCCTCGGACGGTGTATTCAAGACCATTATCAATATGGACTATGTCCTGACGCCGATTGTAGCGGACAGGATCGTTATGCAAAGCACCATGTCGTTCGCTACGGCCGTTCTCGATTACCTGAAAGGAAAGCCCGGGATACCCCTGAAAGATTTCCTCTTTTTCTGGAATAAGGTAGACCGGCGTGCCAGTACGGAGGTATATGACGCCTACCGCGAAATAATGGAACGGCTTAACCTGAAAGTCATGGAAACGGTACTCCCCGAATCGAGGCGCTTCGATAAGGAACTATCGGTGAAAGGAAAACCATTTTTCAGGAGCACCCTTTTCCCGCCTCCCCCCAAATTGTTGAAAGGCAGTTGTATCGATGATTTAGCGGAAGAACTGTGTAAAATACTAAACTTATAACGGTATGGCAAAAAGAAAAGAAGTCGATGTGGACGAAGAGCTTATCAAGTCCATGATGACGGGAGATATTCCCCGCCTGGGCAGTGAGCCTGTAAAGGAAAAACCGGTAGATACGGAAATAGATGTTCCGGCAGGAAATATTGAAGAAGAACCGGAGAAAGAGGCCGTACAATCCAAAGCAAGGCGCAGGCGTGAGCCGAAGGATTATATGTCCCTGTTCTTAAAAAAGAATACCGGGACAAAGAGGCAGACTTATGTCAATGCGGATTTATACGATAAGATTTCAAAAATTCTCAGTATTGTCGCCAAAGACATCAGCGTCCCTAATTTTATTGATAATGTATTGGAGAACCACCTGAAAGAATACAGGGATGAGATTAACGATATGTACAGGAATAATACCGATTTATTTTTATAGTTATGACAGAGAATTATATCCATTTTACAGTCAGGCTGCTTGCATGCGGTTATATCCTGTACAGGTGCTGGATAATCGTATTTGATGAAAACTTATTCGGCATATGGGATAAAATCCCGGTCAGGCCTCCGAAGGATGCCCCGGAACCTGTTATTGCAGCGGTAACGGAAAAAGAAGTATCGGATGTAGTCGGAAAAACGGCATTTGTTTATCTGGAAGATCCTGAATTGGCGGCAAAAGTTCCCGCATATAGCGAGAAACTGGAACCATCCGGTTTTATGGGGGAAGAGCCGGAAATATCGGATGATGACGTGGAATCGGCTTTGTCTGCTTCATCTGTTACACAGGAAGAATTGGAGGAAGAACAAGAACGTTTTGAAGCGATGGATGACCTGGCTCCGGGACTCGATCCGGACTTCTCAGCCGGACTCACTTATGAAGAAATGGCAAATGCCGTAGGTGTATTGACTGTAGCCACAGACGATGAAAAGCAAATTATCGAGGCTGCAACGACTATACACCGTATCAAGGATACCGACCTCTTTGAATTCTTCACCAATCAGGTAAGCAACCTGGATAATGTGGAAAAACTAATGGGTGACTGTCTGGATGATGACGGAAAACCTTTGGCTATAAGAAAATCAAAGAGAATGACGGAAGGTATGGAATCTTTTGACATGGGAAAGTATGTGTGAACTGATTGACACAAAAGTAGTCTAATCTAATCCCCAAAGAAAAAAAAGAAAAAACCGCCTTTCTTAGATTTTTTATATCTTTTTTGGAAATCGTCTCTATCTTTTTTGCTATGCACAAATCTCTTAATTTCTTTGGCTTCCATATTGGCAGATATCAATTTCTCTGCTATTGTCATACGCAATCGTTCCCCTTTATCCCAATTATGATATCCGAGATCAGGAGTATGCTTATCTAATAACTCCCAATTAGGAGTATACAATTCAGCGTTCATTATTGTCGTATATACATAATTAAAACTAATTTCAAGAAGGATGATGGATTCTTTAATTGGAAAATTAAATGCTATTGCAACCAGAAAGAAATTAGCTTTTTCTTCTAGGGGAGACCTTCCGGAAAAGTCTATATCATTTTTTTCAATGATCTTCATCCAATGAAGAGGTGAAATCTCCAGAGTTAGACTATCGTTAGGGTTTATTAAATCTATAATGAGGAAGAATAATCTTGAACTTATTTGGTCATTATCCTTAATCCATTTTACAACCTGTTTCCTAGATTTTTCTAAAACAAGATAATAGTTATCGGGTAAATCTTTTTCATTTTCATTAACCCAATTTAATATATTTACGGCTGCATTTGGTACATAATCTACTATAAGAGAGTAATCAATTGGAATATTCTCATTCAAGAAAAGATTAAGCATCTCTTGCCAATTAATATTGAGATCTTTTATAGTTACTAAGTTTTTGAAATTCTCATATAATAATTGTTTGTTTGTATACCAATATTCTGACATAGATACAATATCAGGATTCATCATTACACAAACACTTAATAACTCTCGGTATTTACTATTCATTATTTGTAATAAATCAGGAGTTAGGTGCTTGCTTAAAAGCAACAAATATTTATGTAACTCGGTATTTGGGATTATCTCTGATTGTGTTATTGCATTTGAGAAATATTTTAAGCTATCAATCGAATTATCTGATATAAATCTAACTAATCGTTGTTCATAATTTAAATCAGTTAAATTAAATGATTTAAGATAAGGGCTGGTTAATAACCCAAATAACAATTTACCTTCATCAAAGAGATTAAGATTATTATTTCCAATTAATGAAAATTTGAGCTTTCTTGCCTCAGTTGGGGATATAAAAGACTCTCCTAGTAATTTTATAATTTCAGTTTCAGATATTTTTATATTCTTGTCTGTTAAGAGTTTGTAAAATTTACAAATGGATAGAGATTGTTGTTTACCTCTGCTTACATCTTTACTAAAATTTTGCAAAAATGCAAAATATGAAGCAGGGATTTTTTCTGATAATCTCGTTAAATATAAAATATTATCATCAATACGAAGTTCTTTATTATTTAAATTGGGAATTACTTCAAATATAGAGCTCTTTATGAATTGTCTATTATTTGATGACTTTAGAATTTGAATATCAGGATTAACATCTTCATTCAATTTTATTAATTCAGTTGTTCCCATGGTAAAAGAAAAACTATTCTTTTGATTATAAGGAAGTATATTCCATAGAGAAATAATATATTCCTCCAAATCTGTTTCTCTTGCATATTGAGCTATAATAGGCTTATCAGTTGCAAAATATGAAAAGAATATATTGTACAATGCTTGATTGAGAATAGAAGATAAAGATTGAATCTCAGGATTCATATTCACCAGTAAATTGTCTCCTATATCTAATGATTTATTGTATGACGAAAAAACTTTACCTGTATCAGGGCGTACAAATAAATTCCTTATTATATATTTGAAATTGTTTATTTTGAAAAGACTTTCGAAAGGTATTAATAATGAATGCGTCCACACGCAACCAGGACGTTTCATTTCAGGAGCATACCATGTAGTAGCTATTACATAGAATTTCTCCTCTAATAAAGGATAACCTTTTAGATAATAATCTTCAAGAGATAAATTACCAGAAATATCGCTCTGAATACGCATATATCTAGCATCTTTAACTGATAATGATATGGATGAAGCTAGTAACTCATGCCCATCTTTATATCCATGTAAGACCTGTTCAATTTTCATTTTGCTCAATAAGCCAATTTAAAGGTAAAGATATGTCATTATTCTCTCCTTCGCAATCTACAATTCTTATTCTCTCTGTTAAATCTTCGTATTCTTGAATTTGTCGCATGTCTTGATTATTTTTATAATCTCCCCCTTGAGCACTAACTCCCCATATTTTGTATTTAATACCAGAGTTTTTAAGAAACATGTGGAATAACGGACAACTCTCTTTTATATATTTTTCTGGTGTAAAGTCTTTAATCGTGTCCCAAGCAGAGACAATAACTGCAATGTTTTTTATTTTATTTCTATTTTTCAGAGCAATGATTAAATCAGTTATTATTGCTTGCGATTGTGATATTTCAAAGTTAGTTAAATTGCTTAAGTCTTGCTCTTCTACATGCGCTTCGTCAATCTCATTTGGTTTGACTACATCTCCAATATACCGATCGACTTTTAATGAATTTGGATGAATAAACAATAAAATAGAATTTGTATTCATCATTTTTTTCGATAAATTACTACTTATTGTTCTGCTATCGTAAATATCCTTATATAACTCCCCTGAAACATCGGGGAAGTTTAGTTTTAAAACTTTACTATCATCTTTTATGATATCTAATTCAATAGAATAAAATGTTCCAGTATTTGAACGTTCTATCTCTTCAAACACAGCCCATTTAGCATGAATTTCCTCTAAATATTTTCTATCAGATTGCCGAATGTTTAATTTCAAAGAATGCTTCTTTTCATTCAAAATATGCCATAGTGCAGCGATAAAAGACGTTTTACCTGAACCTGGTAACCCCACAAGAATTGTACTAATTTGCTCACTCATTATTATTTTATTTTTGAAAAGTATCGTTTTACAGATGCCTGTTCGGCTTTATTGCCCTTTATTTCAGCACTATATTCCCAATTATTTTTTTTCATTACAAATGATTCAAAAAAAGAATCAATGTCTATAGCTTCATCTAAATTTTTTCTAAAAATATTATCTCTTGTAAAATCTTGGAAGACTAGCTCAAACATAGATAATTTATCTTCGATTTGTTTCTTCATATTATCTATAAAAGTTTTATGTTTGGCATCCCCTTTGATTCGAGTGTTTATAATATCCCATTTCGTAAATATTATATGAATTTTTGTTCTGTAACTCAGCATATTTTCCTCAATAAAAATGTCTAATAGTTTTAGGCTGTTTACTTTTATGTAATTACGCTTAGACAAATCTGTGATTTGGTCGCCATCAATTAATAAAGAAAAAGAATCAGCTCTCTTTAATAAAGTAAATTCTTTGCAGAATATTGAAGATTTTAACATGTCCTTAAAATCTTCACCAGATAAGTCTGTAATTGCTAAATTGATAGTGTTATTTGGATTACATATCTCTAAATGTAGAATGTCCATTTCTCCAGATTTAGTCCTCACAAATGTGGGCTCATTATTCCCTGAAGACATTCGGCATAGTGCATCTCTTCGTTCAAAACCAGCTAACGTTAAAGATGATTTAAACTCATACTCTGCAATTGTACCCTTTTTCACCAATGGTTGATAAAGTGCATTCAATAATGTTGTTTTACCAGCATCAGGTAAACCAGCAAAAACTATTACTCTTGTCAATTTTTCTGACATTAACGATTTTAGTCCATCAGTGTCTAGTCGAAGTCCGTTATGGATAGTACTAATCTCCTCCGAATCTCCTTCTGCTAGTTCTGTACTATTTTGTTTTTCTGAAATGTTTCCCAATTCATCATCATCTTCAGAGTCGTTTTCCCCTTCATCCAGTTTTGATGTTATATCTTCGTCCTCTGTAACAGCATTCAACTTTGATAATATATCCTCAGGCATTGTTTAATAATTTATATAATAGACATTCGTTGTAAACCTCTTTAGCATAAGAGCTAATAGTTAATTCCAACTCAAAATTAACTCTAAACTGATCTTTAATTAACTTTAGAAAAGAATCTTTTTGCTCAGTATCGGCAAGTGATTTCAGTGCAGACAGAATAGGACAATATAAATTCGCAGCATCAGAAATATGAAGATTATTGAAATCTAAAGTTGCATTAACGAAATTATTAAATAGTATTTTCGTTTCAGTTACATCAATTTTACAAATCTGGTACTTCTTTTCTATTAATACATCAACTTTAGCCATGGGCAAGTTAATAGTTGTACAATCACTAAGTTCTTTACCAAATATCAAAGCTAACTCAACTTTATTACGTCCTTCATATTTTTGCTGGTCTCCTGCATAAATATCGCTAATGAGCCATCCATAGCAATTTAATTCATCTCCCAACACTTGTTGGTTTTTGTTTAATTTATTAAAGGCAGATATAACCTTTGATATTGTCTCATTAACTTCTTTTTCACTTCTCAAGTTAGAAACAGACTCTATTTCCCTATTGTTAAGTATTGTTTCAGTCAATGTACTCTTTACTTCATCAACAATACTTTTATTTAAATATTCAAGGTTCGTTGAGAACGTGAGAGTATCGAATACTAAACCAATACATACTTTATAATCTCTCCTATTCTTCAATACAACAGAATTGTATAATATTGCTCCTGCAAGAATTCTTTGCTCAGTTTCTTTACTTTCAATAGTATATATAGGACTTTTACTATCAAAATATTTTATGAACTTTGTGAGAAATTCCTCGTTCGTTTTGTTTAGCAGATAATACCGAGAACATGATAGAAGAAAATCTAATTTTTCATTTTTATAAATCTCCTCAAGAACTTCAATTCTGCTATTGAGTTTATCTTGATCTAATGATTGTTCACCTAATACCTGATACCAGCTAACTAATTTACTTTCCAGCATATTTTGTTCCTATTAAAGTTAATAATTCAACAAGTCTATTTTGTTCCCTTAAACGTTTATATATCAGATCAACTCTATCCAACATAGGCAATAGTTCATCTTCATTAGAAGTAACATTGAGCTCTTTTCCTATTTGAAGTTGTTCGAGTGGATTTTTCATGCTAAAATATTCATACCAAACTTTAGATTCATCAGTCTTTTTAATATTTTGAGACTGTTTCCTGTTATTAATTATACTTTTTCTCAAATCTGGCTCTAGTTCATATATAACTTTTTCTGCTTCTTCAAATGTACGTGTATCAATACTCCATCTTCGAGAATTTATCGCAACTTTCATTTTTTCATTTTCAATTGAAATATCAATTATGTTATATACAGGTTCATAAGGATGCTCACTTCTGGATGGCTGCATTGCTCCTGAATATATTTTAAGAATATTTTCCTTGCATTCAGTCTTAGCATTATGTTCGTGCCCAAATAATTGAATTGAAGCTCTACTATCTAGTAGTTTTTTTATCGTTTCTCCATCCTTTAACCATTGTATAGGGTGGTGACACATTGATAAATGTATTACATTTTCTTCATGGGTTGATATTAAGGCTTGAATCTCCCCAATACATAATTTTGCCATATCATGATTTGGATCATCATCAAGTTCAGGAATATATGACAGAAGTGCACTATTGATCCCCCTAATTTTTAGTTTATACACTCCGTCAATATCTAGAATTCTATCACAGCAAATATGATCATGCTCTATCTGATACTTTTTAACAAACTTATAATAGGGAATAAAAGGCAATAATAATACATCTTTATCTTCTTTTCTTAACCATGCTTTTTCTAATAAATCATCATATTTTTCAATATTCTGCTCCCTTAATACTGAACGCAATTCATTACATGCAAGACTAATTTGGCTTCTATTGACATCATGGTTTCCAGGTATTAAAAAAATGTTTTGGTTTTCACAACCTGTTTTTAGGCAAACATTGTTAATCCATTGGCTGGCATCCTCATATTCTTCATCTTTACCCGAAAATGCAATATCTCCACAGATCAAAATATGATTTATCTGTGTACTATCATCTTTCAATACTCTAGATAAATCCTGGATTATTTCGTTTTGAATTTCTCTATCCTTATCCCACCTAGCATCTTTATAATTATAAAAATGAATGTCAGAGAAATGTAGTAGTCGTAAAGGCATATTTTTATATTTTATACTCAAATCATATTTTACATTAAAATCCACATATAACCTAGCTTAAGAATCAAGGATATAAAATAAATAAGCCCAAATTTACATAGATATATTCAGCAATTAATCAGAAAGTGTAAGAAAATAATTATTTCTATCTTATAAAAAATCATACTTGACTGATTTTAAATAAATGCCTCTTAATTGAATCATATTAATATATGAGCCATAAATTGTAACTTATAGAATCTTTATTGTAATTAAGAGTCTTTATTCCTCCGATAAAATAGTTCAATCTATTTTTCATATCGATGACACGTGATGACATACGGTGTAACATATCGTCAGGGCTTTAAATCAACATTTTATACACTATATATTCGCTGCCGGATTCATTTTTTTGTATCACTTTTTAATATTTCGACAATGAAAAAAAGAGTATTGTTTTCAGCAGTATTACTGTTAAGTATGTTGGGAGTATTTGCCCAGGGCAACGGCATGCAGGGCATCACCGACGCCACCAATATGGTGACATCCTATTTCGATCCGGCCACCAAACTTATCTATGCCATCGGGGCCGTTGTAGGACTCATCGGAGGGGTAAAAGTCTACTCGAAGTTTTCGAGTGGCGACCCCGACACCTCCAAGACCGCCGCCTCGTGGTTCGGGGCGTGTATCTTCCTGATTGTAGCCGCTACAATTCTTAGATCTTTTTTCCTGTAAGGGTCACAGATCCTCTTATTAATCTTTTAATAACGAAAAAGAATGGCAGCATATTCAATCAATAAAGGAATCGGCAAGCCCGCTGAGTTTAAGGGCCTCAAATCGCAGTACCTGTTCATCTTCGCAGGCGGGCTGCTGGGCGTATTCGTAGTCTTTGTGATTATGTATATGGTCGGCATCAGCCAGTTGATCTGCATCGGGTTCGGGGTTGTTACCGCCGGGACACTGGTCTGGTGCACTTTTTACCTGAATGATAAATACGGGGAATTCGGGCTCATGAAGTTGCAGGCTATCCGTAACCATCCCCGCTATATCATCAACCGCAGGCGCATTATTCGACTTATCTCCCGTATCAAAAGAAAGGAGGATCTATGCGGAATACGCTAACAGCAGCTACATTAGAGAGCAAGTTTCCGCTACTGGCAGTAGAGCATGACTGTATCCTGAGTAAAGACGCGGATATAACGGTCGCCTACCGGATAGAACTGCCCGAACTGTTTACCGTCACCTCTCCCGAATACGAAGCGATCCACGCGGCTTGGGCAAAAGCGATAAAAGTATTGCCCAACTATTCGGTTGTCTGTAAACAAGACTGGTTTACCGAAGAGGATTACAAACCGGAGTTGCAAAAGGAAGACATCAGTTTCCTGTCCCGCAGTTTCGAGCGTCATTTCAACGAACGGCCGTTTTTGAATCACACTTGCTACCTCTTTCTGACCAAGACAACCAAAGAGCGGGCTAAACAGCAAAGCAGCTTTACAGCTCTTACCCGTGGCTTTATCGTCCCAAAGGAAATGCAGGACAGGGAAACGGCGCAAAAATTCCTGGAGTCAGTCGGGCAGTTCGAACGGATTATTAACGATTCGGGATTTATTAAACTGCATCGATTGACTACCGATGAGATTGTAGGCGGCCAATCCCCGGCCAATCCCGAAGGGACGGGAGCGGCAGGCATTATCGAAAAGTATTTTTCCTTATCGCAGAATGACACGACCTGTCTACAGGATATGGCGCTCGGTGCGGGCGAAATGAAGGTCGGGGACAAGTATCTGTGCCTGCATACCCTTTCGGATGCGGATGACCTGCCGGGCAAGGTAGAGACAGATACCCGTTATGAACGGCTATCCACGGATAGAAGCGACTGCCGTTTGTCTTTCGCAGCCCCTATCGGGGTATTGCTGACCTGTAACCATATGGTGAATCAATATATCTTTATCGATGACCATGCGGAGAACCTGAAACGTTTTGAAAGGCAGGCAAGGAATATGCACTCGCTGTCAAGGTACAGCCGTTCAAACCAGATAAACAAGCAGTGGATCGAAGAGTATCTCAATGATGCGCATAGCTTCGGCTTAACCTCCGTGCGTTGCCATGTCAACGTAATGGCATGGAGCGAGGACAAAGAAGAACTAGGCCGAATCAAAAACGATGTGGGCAGCCAGTTGGCTTTGATGGGATGCAAGCCCCGGCACAATACGGTCGATACGCCGACCTTGTTCTGGGCGGGTATTCCGGGTAACCAGGGGGATTTCCCGGGTGAAGAGAGCTTTTACACCTTTATCGAGCAGGCCTTGTGCTTCTTTGTGGAGGAAACAAACTACAAAAGTTCACCTTCTCCATTCGGTATTAAGATGGTAGACCGGGTAACAGGCAAGCCGCTCCATGTGGATATATCCGACTTGCCGATGAAGAAAGGGATTATCTCCAACCGTAACAAGTTCGTGTTGGGGCCTTCGGGTAGCGGCAAGTCCTTTTTTATGAACCATATGGTCAGACAGTATTGGGAGCAGGGCACGCATGTCGTCCTTGTCGATACGGGAAACTCTTATCAGGGCTTGTGTGAGATGATCCGCAGCAAGACCAAAGGGGAAGACGGGATTTACTTTACCTATACCGAAAAAAAGCCGATCTCGTTCAATCCGTTCTATACCGACGACGGGCAGTTCGATGTGGAGAAAAAGGACAGTTTGAGAACCTTGCTGCTGACCCTTTGGAAGAGCGAGGACGATAAGATCACCAAGACCGAATCGGGAGAACTGGGCAGCGCTGTGGATGAATATATCACAAAGATCCAGACCGATAGTAGTATTGTCCCAAGCTTCAACACTTTTTATGAGTTTATGCGGGATGAGTATAAGGCCGCGTTGAAAGAAAGGGAGATAGAGGTAAGCAAGGCTGACTTCAATATCGATAACCTGCTGACTACCCTCCGGCAATATTACCGGGGCGGGCGCTTCGACTTCCTGCTGAACTCGGACAAGGAACTGGACCTGCTGAACAAACGCTTTATCGTCTTCGAAATCGATGCTATCAAAGAGAACCGCGACCTTTTCCCGGTTGTAACGATTATCATTATGGAAGCTTTTATCAATAAGTTACGCCACCTGGAAGGCGTCCGGAAACAGTTTATATGCGAAGAGGCCTGGCTGTGACATGTAAGTCTTGTGAGTGATTGTTCAACTGGTTATTGCAGGAGTGCGATAATTTGATTGAACCTGCTGTTTCGTCAGCAGTAGCCTAGGGCACATGCGATAGTAAGTAATGAACTCGTGTGAGAGCTGTCCCGACAATGAAGCCCTTCCGAAAGGAGAAGCCTGAACCGTGAGGGAATGGCAACGAGCGTAAGCATTATATGCTCTGGGAGCTAGGCTGAATGGTATGAATAACATAATGTGAACCGTTGATAAACGTCGTCACTTCGAATGAGCCGTTAACGATGCTGGGCTCAACCCAAAAGGGACGCAGTCGGCTAACCTTCTCCACGCTAAGGTTACACGAACATAATGACTGCCGGCGGATAGACGGATTCTAACCCATTCATTTGTCACTTACAGGGAACATGGTAAGCCCGTATTTCTCCTGCCAATAGCAGGTAAGCCGACCGTAAGGAACGCCGAATGGGATGCGGGTATAGGAATGTGGAAAAAGCGAACGCTTCCCTTGTAATGAGGGAGATACGGATTGAGCCCTGCTCATGGATTGAGCAGGACAATATCATTCGGCACGAAAGTGGGCTGACTTCCACAAGGTGACTTTTTACAAGAAACTTTTAGAACTTATTTAAAGAAGAAAAGCAAATGAACGACATTAAAACATCGTGTGCATCTACTGACCAAAAGTGGGACACCTGGCTCGATATCAATTGGGACAAGTGCCAAACTTCAGTTGATAAGCTACAAGCGCGTATTGTAAAAGCTCAGAAAGAAGGCAGATACGGCAGGGTGAAAGCTTTGCAGTGGACGCTGACGCATTCGTTTTACGCCAAAGCATTGGCTGTAAAACGTGTTACATCTAATAAAGGCAGTCGAACTGCGGGAGTAGACCGTGCAACATGGTCAACTCCGAATGCTAAATTTCAGGCAATCAGTGAACTGAAAAGACGGGGGTACACTCCCCAACCGCTAAGACGGATACATATTAAAAAGAGTAACGGTAAATTAAGACCTCTTGGAATTCCTACAATGAAGGACAGGGCGATGCAAGCATTATATCTGCTTTCATTAGAACCTGTTGCCGAAACTACGGCAGACAGTAATTCTTACGGATTCCGCAAAGGAAGAAGCACATTTGATGCAAGGCAACAATGTTTCTGCGTATTATCAAAGAAAACTTCTCCCGAGTGGATTTTGGAAGGGGATATTAAAGGATGCTTCGACCATATCAGCCATGAATGGCTTATCAACAATATCCCAATGGATAAGGCGATGTTAAAGAAATGGCTCAAATGTGGCTTTGTATTCAATAAAGAACTGTTTCCGACAGAAGAAGGAACACCTCAAGGCGGAATTATTTCTCCAACTCTGGCTAATATGACCTTGGACGGATTGCAGGTAATGCTTGCAAAGAAGTATCACAAGAAGTTCGTAAACAGGACAACGACCTATTATCCCAAAGTTCATCTGGTACGCTATGCGGATGATTTTATAATCACAGGCAGGACTAAAGAAGCTTTGGAAGAAATCAAACCAATGGTGGAGGAGTTTCTTCAGGAAAGAGGGCTTACCCTCTCAGAAGAAAAGACGAGGATGACTCACATAACAGAAGGTTTTGATTTTCTGGGGTACAATATCCGTAAATACGACAATGGGAAACTTCTAATCAAACCATCGAAGGAAGGGCTAAAGAAATTCATGAAGAAAATCCGTGGAATTATAGATTCCAACAAGGGTAGCAAACAGGAATCTCTAATACGGCTCTTAAATCCAGTAATTGTTGGGTGGGTAAACTACTACAAAAGTTGTGTGGCTTCTGAAACTTTCAGTAAAGCTGATTACCTGATATTCGAAAAGTTATGGCAATGGGCAAGAAGAAGGCATCCAAAAAAAGGTAAAAATTGGGTTGCAGACAGGTATTTCACAAGAATTAGAAATAGGAACTGGTGCTTTGTGGCGAATTTCAAGAAGAAAGGGAAAGATGATAGAATCGTCCTTAAACGCCTGTATGATACAAAGATTACCTTCTATGTTAAAGTGAAAGCCGAATCGAATCCGTTTGACCCCGAATGGGATACATATTTCAAAGAGAGGGAAGAGTACAAGATGCTCAAACATCTCGATGACAAGAAGCCCTTGCTACACCTATGGAAAAAGCAGAAGGGGATATGTCCTTTATGCGGAGAACCGATTGACATAAATGATTACTGGGGAACTACTGAAAAGAAAACGACTCCAGAAAAACAGAATCATTTAGTGCATGATAGCTGCCGCAGAAAGAATGACCAATTAAAAAGATGTAACAATGAGCTGGTTTCTAGCAAATAGAAATTTTAAGTTGCTTGAGCCGTATGAAGGGAAACTTTCACGTACGGTTCTTAGAGGGGAAAGCTCCCGCAAGGGAGCTGACCTACTCGACAAAGCCTTGTCTTCTCCGAATATGGCAGCCTACCTCAAATACCTCTATAAAACCGTTCGGAAATACTTCGGGGAGGCCATTGTTGTGACGCAGGAAGTGGACGATATTATCTCATCCCCGATTGTCAAGGAAGCCATTATCAATAACTCCGACTGCAAAATTTTGCTCGACCAGCGGAAGTATATGAACAAGTTCGATTCGATACAGGCACTACTGGGTCTGACTGATAAGGAGAAAGCCCAGATACTCTCGATTAATATGTCCAATAATCCAAGCCGTATATACAAAGAAGTATGGATCGGGCTTGGCGGTATGCAGTCGGCTGTGTATGCCACGGAAGTCTCCGCGCAGGAATACCTGACGTATACGACCGAGGAAACCGAAAAACTCGAAGTGATGCGCCTGGCGGAAAAACTGGGAGGGGATATAGAGTTGGCGATTAAGCAGCTATCAGCCCCCTAATTGCCTCGCCTTCGCTTCGGCGAATTAAAAATCGACGGAATGTAATGTAGTCAACAGATGTTTCCCACAAGGGGGACTTTAGGTAAACCACGATAACAAAACGAATAATTTATTCTATTAACGTATTAAAAATTAGCTGAATATGAGAACAAAAATCTTCATATTGTGCGTAAGCTGTATGCTTATGGCAACGCAGGTCAAGGCCCAGTGGGCGGTATTTGATCCGAGCAACCTGGCCCAGAGCATCGTCAATACGACCCGCAACGTCACCCAGACAACCACGACGGCCACGAATATGGTCAAAAGTTTTCAGGAAGTTCAAAAGGTCTATAATCAGTCGAAGCAGTATTATGACGCGTTGAAAGCTGTAAACGGCTTGGTAAAGGATGCCAAAAAAGTGCAAAAAACCATCCTGATGGTAGGCGAAATATCCGATATCTATGTGCATAACTATCAGAAGATGCTGTCCGATCCCAATTACTCTGTAGAGGAACTGGGCGCCATTGCCAACGGTTATGCAAAGCTGCTGGAGCAAAGCAATGATGTGCTGAACGAACTGAAAGGAGTAGTCAATATTTCAACGCTTTCCCTCTCGGATAAAGACCGTATGGATGTGGTCAACAGTTGCCATGACTCGATGCTGGAATACCGGAACCTTGTCCGCTACTATACGAATAAGAATATCGGCGTTTCGTACCTGCGGGCCAAGAAGAAAGGAGAAACAGCCCGTGTGAACGCCTTATACGGTAATCCTTCCGAACGCTACTGGTAGAATCCCACCCCCTCCAACCTCCCCCAAAAGGGGAGGCTTATGGCTTCCTTAGAGGGTTTGGAGGAGATAGGTATTTCAATTTTTCACTTTTCACTTTTAATTTTTCATTTAAAAACATGGATTTCGATCAATTTCATCAGACACTGCGCACGCTCTATGACCAGATGATGCCCCTGTGCGGCAATATGATCGGTATCGCCAAAGGCATTGCCGGGCTGGGAGCCTTGTTCTATGTGGCATACCGTGTTTGGCAATCCCTGTCAAGGGCTGAACCGGTAGATGTATATCCTTTGCTCCGTCCCTTCGCCATCGGTTTATGCATTATGTTTTTCCCGTCCGTGGTGCTCGGAACGATCAACAGCATTATGAGCCCGGTCGTACAGGGAACCAACGGGATGCTGCAATCCGAAACGCTGGATATGAAAAAGTACGCGGAAATAAAGGACAGGCTGGAATATGAGGCTATGCGAAGGAACCCTGAGACAGCCTACTTAGTGGATAACGATATTTTTGAAGAAAGGCTGGACCAACTGGGAATTACCGATGTAGGCGAAATAGCAGGGATGTATATCGAGCGGGGTTTGTACCAGACCAAGAAATGGATACGTGAAGCTTTCCGGGAAGTATTGGAGATTGTCTTCAAGGCGGCAGCCCTGATAATCGATGTGATACGCACCTTTTTCCTGATTGTCCTTGCCATACTCGGCCCGCTGGCTTTTGCCATATCCGTCTGGGACGGCTTCCAATCGACGCTTACCCAGTGGATCACCCGCTATATCTCCGTGTACCTGTGGCTGCCTGTGTCAGACCTGTTCAGCACGATACTGGCAAGGCTGCAATCCCTGATGCTGCAATCGGATATCGAACGGATGCAGACCGACCCTAACTTTTCCCTGGACAGTTCAGATGCAATTTACATTGTCTTTCTCATCATCGGCATTGTAGGCTACTTCACAATCCCTACTGTTGCCGGATGGATTATCTCGGCAGGCGGCATGGGCAACTTCGGTAAGAATGTGAACAGTACGGCGACCAAAGGTGCTGCAATGGCAGGAGGTTTTGCCGGAGCTGCAGGCGGAAATATTGTAGGAAGATTAAAGGGAAGCGGCAATTCCGGTAGCAGTAGTAGTGGTTCTGTTGGTGGTGGCAGCCAGCCACAAGGACGGAACTATTCAACGGGGAACGAAGGACAACCCGGCTCTTCAAGGAGGACTCCTTAATAATTAGCAAATGAGCAGTTTCGGAGATTAGCAAATGTGTTTCCATTTCCGAATTTACTAATTATCAAATTTTCAAATCAGAATTTATGGAATTTAAATCATTAAAAAATATCGAATCGAGCTTTAAGCAGCTCCGTGTATTTGGCGTTGTCTTTTTGTGCCTGTGCGCTGTTGTCGCAGGTTACTCCGTCTGGAGCGCCTATGGCTTCGCGGAAGCGCAGCGGCAAAAGATCTATGTGCTGGATAACGGTAAATCGCTGATGCTCGCCCTTTCGCAGGACTTGTCGCAAAACAGGCCTGTGGAAGCCCGCGAGCATGTCAGGCGGTTCCATGAACTGTT
Organism: Dysgonomonas termitidis; assembly: GCF_042654545.1. Taxonomy (GTDB): domain Bacteria; phylum Bacteroidota; class Bacteroidia; order Bacteroidales; family Dysgonomonadaceae; genus Dysgonomonas; species Dysgonomonas termitidis. The sequence goes on along the minus strand of NZ_JBHSGN010000078.1, from coordinate 47,603 downwards.
CTTCACGCTGTCTCCCGATAAGTCGGCTATTGAAAGCAATATCCAGCGGGCATTGTTCCTTTCGGATAAATCGGCTTTCAACTACTATAAAGACCTGTCGGAGAAGGGATTTTATAACAGGATTATTTCGGGGAATATCAACCAGGCCATACAGGTCGATAGTATTTCCTGCAATCTGGATACCTATCCCTACCAGGTGAACACTTACGCAAGGCAGATGATAATCCGTGAGAGCAATATCACGGAACGCAGCCTGATAACAACCTGCAAGCTTTTGAACTCCGTCCGCTCCGATAATAACCCGCACGGGTTTACCATCGAAGGATTCGAAATCAGGGAGAATAAGGATTTAAGGGTACTGGACAGATAATAGCCCCTCTAAATCTCCCCGGAGGGGAGACTTGGCCCCTCCTTTGGAGGGGTTGGGGAGGCTAAATAGGATACAATATGAAAGAACGAATAAAAGAACTGGGCTATTGGCTTGAAGACAGGCTCAAAGGCCTCTGCGGGGAGATTACCCCTGACAAGCGGCTGACTGTGATTTTGATTATGCTCCTGGGCTTTACAATCCTTAACCTCTACTTCACATTTACGACTATCAGGAATTTTGGAAGGGAACAGGAACGGAAGGAACAATTAAAGATAGGGCATATGGAAGGACTGGAACTTGAAAAGACAAGACCGAAAGATTTGGGATTGGATTTTTTAGACTCTGATATCGATACTCCGGTTTTGGATAGTATGAATATTGAAAAGAAGAAAAATTATGGCTGATAAACCGAAACTAAGCGAAGGACAAAAGCAAAAGCTGAAGAAATATGCGGTTTACGCATTGATGGCTGTTGTCTGCGCGGGATGTATGTGGCTGATCTATTCCCCGTCGGAGAAAGACAAGGCCGGAGAGCAGGCAGGCACGGGCTTTAACGCCGATATACCCGACCCGAAGAAAGACGGTATCGTCGGCGACAAGATGAGCGCCTATGAACAGGAACAAACAGAGCAGCGGCAAAAGGAAAGGATGCAGTCCTTACAGGGTTATGCCGATATGCTGGAGAGTTCCAAAAATGAAAAGGTGACAATCGATTTGGGAAACGCGGCAAAGGAAAGCAGGCAGGTTCCGGAGAAAGAAAAAGCCCCGGTCAGCAACTCCGTTTCCGCCTATAGGGACATCAACCGGACTTTGGGTAACTTCTATGAAAAACCGAAGGACGATCCCGAAAAGGAAGAGATGAAGAAAAAGCTGGAGGAACTGGAGGCCAGGATGCAGGAAAAAGAGAATGCCAAGAGTTCGGTGGACGAACAATTAGTATTGATGGAGAAATCCTATGAGATGGCGGCCAGGTATATGCCGCAGGCACAGAATCAGCCTGAGCCTCCCTCAAACAGTCCGAATTCCCTGAAAAGCAGGATTGAGAATTACGGCAAGGAGGCTTCCTCCAAAGATGGTAAGGCAAGGGTCAGCCCCGTCCGGCAGATACAAAAGCATACCGTATCGTCACTGGCTCAGGACATAAGTAATGAAGACCTGTTCCGGATGTATGACCAGCCGCGTAATACGGGCTTTCATACAGTAAGCGGTGAAGCCGGAGTAAGCGCCAAAAACACGATTTCGGCTGTTATCTATGACGACCAGACCGTGACCGACGGGCAAACAACACGCTTGCGGTTGACAGAGCCTTTGATGGCGGGAACAACGCTTATCCCCGAAAATACCATCCTGACAGGTATCGCCAAGGTACAGGGCGAGCGGCTGGATATACTTGTCTCCTCGATAGAGCATCAGGGTACGGTTATTCCTGTGGAGATGGTTACATACGACACGGACGGTCAGAAGGGTGTCCATATCCCCGGCTCACTGGAGCTGGACGCGGCCAAAGAGATCGTCGCCAATATGGGCAACAGCGTGGGAACAAGCTTTACCATGACGCAAAGCGCGGGGGCGCAAATCACATCCGACCTGAGCAAGGGAGCCATACAGGGCATATCGGCTTATATGCAGAAAAAGATCAGGCAGGTGAAGGTAACGCTCAAGTCCGGATACAGGGTTATGCTAATGCCAAAACAGTAAACAGTCAGCAGTGAACAGTAATCAACCGGATTAACTATACTTTTTTTAACAACCCATACTTATAACTTATAACTCATCACTTATAACTCATTTATACTTATGAAGCAGTTATTTTTAACGCTTGCCTTTATAGCAGGCATCTTTATAACAATACAGGCGCAGGAAACCCCGGACAGGCAAATACCGAAATCCTCGACGGGCGACCTGTTCAACGGACTTACACGGCCTTTGACCTTTAGCCGGATGATACCGCCATACGCTTTGGAGGTGACATTCAGTAAGACGGTGCATATTATTTTCCCTTCCGCTATACGCTATGTGGATCTGGGCTCTTCCGACCTGCTGGCGGCTAAAGCCGACGGTACGGAGAATGTGCTCCGGGTGAAAGCCGCCACACAGGGTTTTAGTAAGGAAAGCAACCTCTCTGTCATTACCGAAGACGGCAGCTATTTTTCCTTTAACGTCAAGTACGCGGACGAGCCGGTAAAGCTCTCTATCGAGATGGCCGACTTTATCCGTAACAGCGAAACCGTGAACAAGCCGGACAATACCCTCGACATCCGTATAAAGGAACTGGGGCAGGAACCGCCCGCGCTTGTCCGCCTGGTCATGAAATCCATCCACAAAAACGACCGCAGGGAAATAAAGCATATCGGATCAAAACGCTTCGGTATCCAATATACGCTAAAAAGCATTTATTCGAATGGCGGGCTACTGTATTTCCATATGCAGTTGAAAAACACGACAAATGTGCCGTTTAACGTGGATTTTATCACATTCCGGATTGTGGATAAGAAGGTTGCCAAACGCACCGCCATACAGGAACAGGTGATCCGGCCGCTCAGGGACTATAATAACCTGACGGTTATCGGCAGTAAACGCACTGAACGCATAGTCTTCGCTTTGCCGCTGTTTACCCTGCCGGACGATAAGATGCTGCTGGTAGACCTGCATGAGAAGGACGGGGGACGCCATCAGCGCTTTACAGTGGATAATGCCGACCTGGTACGGGCAAAGGTGATTAACGAACTCAAAGCGGAATAGCCATGAAGCGGATAACAGTACTATTGAATATGCTGGTGTTATTCCTGCTTATGTCAGGTAACGCCCTGGCGCAACGCGCCCTGCCGGGTATGAAAGGCATACAGGTAACGGGCGGTATGGTTGACGGAGTTTACTCGTATTCTAATCAAAGCAAAGCGGGGTATTACTTCGGAGCGGCAATGGCAACCTATGCAGGTAATGGCAATAAATGGGTATTCGGCGGGGAGTATTTGAACAGGTATTACCCCTATAAGGATACTTGTATCCCTGTGGCGCAGTTTACAGCCGAAGGAGGATATTACCTGAATATTCTCTCTGATCCCTCAAAGACTTTTTTCCTTTCATTGGGCGGCTCTGCCTTGGCAGGGTATGAAACATCGAACTGGGGTAAAAAGGCTTTGCCTGACGGGGCTACGCTTATAAACAAGGACGCTTTTATCTACGGGGGAGTTGTTACGCTGGAACTGGAAACGTATTTATCCGATAGGATTGTACTACTTCTTAATGCACGGGAGCGGGCCTTGTGGGGAAACACCACAGGCCGTTTCCATATGCAGTTCGGTGCGGGAGTCAGGTTGATGATAAACTGACCTGATACAATCTATTAACTATGTAATTATAACCAATCGATTATTCATTATCAATCATTAATTATCCATTCTAAACAATTTATAATATGAGAAAAAGAATCTTTTTTATGCTGATCCTTGCGATAGCGGGGATAGCGATTACGAGCGCACAGGTGCGTATCAGCGGTAAGGCGGCTCCCAATAGTTCCGCCGTGCTGGACTTAAACCCGGACGATAAGATAAGTGAGGGTAACGCTACACTGGGGCTTGCCTTACCGAGGGTCAAGCTTAAAGGTAGCGCAAACGCCTCTCCCCTCCAGTCGCATGTAAAAGGCATTATCGTCTATAATGTGGCGACGACAGGCGATGTCGTTCCCGGACTTTACCAGAATGACGGGACAAAATGGCTACGCCAGCCTGACGCCGTATTTATGGACGAATCGCTTAAATCGCTGGCCAGACTGCTGGCGGAAAAGGACAGTATTGTAGGCAATGAAGTGTTAAATGCGACAAGCGGAGGAGGATTAATTCGGGCAGGAGCAGGGACAAATGCTTCGCCTTATACGCTCGGCATTGCTCCGGGAGGTGTTACAAACGATAAAATAGCGGACGGGGCTATTACCATCAATAAGCTGTCCAATAAAACAATCATACATCTGGGGGATAGTATCGCCTCCAATATCTACAGCACAATATTAGGTGATACCATCATTAATTATATTACTCAAAATATAGATAATTCCGTATTGATGGACAGCGTAGTAAACGCTATCAGTAATAATAACAGCTATATCAAACAATTGATAGATAATATAGCCGTCAATGAATACAACACCGTACTGGGGGATAGTATTATCAACTATATCACAAAGAATATCGGCCTGACAAACTTAGGTGACAGCATCAGCTATTATATTACGAATAATTTCAGCACGCAATTAGGCGATACCGTAATGCAGCATATTACGAACGGACTGGATGGTTCCGCCCTGATGGATAGTATCAGTTACCATGTCAGCAATAACAATGCTTATCTCAAAGAATTGATAAACAATATTGCAAGGAATGTATATAATACGACATTGGGGGATACGCTTGTCAATCATATCGCGCATAATATAACCAACACGGTATTAGGAGACAGTATCCTGCAATATATCACGAATGACATCAGGAATACAATACTTGGCGATAGTATTATTAGTTTGGTACATGAAAACGAAAGGGACGGGGTGATAGGCAATGAAGTGACTAATGCGACAACAAACGGTGGATTAACCCGCTCCGGTTCGGGTACTGCCGCATCCCCTTATACGCTGGGAATAGCCGACAGTGGTATTACATCATCCAGGCTTGCCGACAAAAGCGTTACCGTAGGAAAGGTTAATGCCACGGGTACAGCATCAGCAACAACCTTTTTACGTGGTGACGGCTCCTGGTCTGCGCCTGTGGGAGACGGACAGGGTGTAACTTCCGTTAATGGGGCAAACGGTATTACTGTCACCAACGGTACAACGACGCCTACAGTCAGTCTTCCAGCCGGAACAACGACAGGTAATGTCTTAAAATGGAATGGTACGGCCTGGGCTTCCTCTACTGATGCGGGCATAACAAGCGAATCAGACGGTGTTATAGGGAATGAAGTGACAAACGCAACGGCTAATGGCGGTTTAACCCGCTCCGGTTCAGGCACTGCTGCCGCTCCTTATACGCTGGGAATAACAGATGGAGCCATAACCACAGCCCGGCTTGCTGACAATGCCGTTACAACAGCCAAGATTACAGATAAAAGCGTTACCATAGGTAAAGTCAATGCCACAGGTACAGCATCAGCAACAACTTATCTTCGTGGAGATGGTTCCTGGTCTGCTCCTGCCGGAGATGGTCAGGGTGTCACCTCTGTCAGCGGGTCTAATGGTATTACGGTAACAAATGGTACGACAACGCCGACTGTTAGCTTACCTGCCGGAACAACTACAGGCAATGTACTCAAATGGAACGGTACAGCTTGGGCTTCCTCGGCCGATGCGGGTATAACATCCGAATCAGACGGGATTATAGGTAATGAAGTAATAAACGCAACAACGAATGGAGGATTAACAAGGGCTGGTTCAGGCACTACTACATCTCCTTATACGCTGGGAATAACAGATGGAGCCATAACCACAGCCCGGCTTGCTGACAATGCCGTTACAACAGCCAAGATTACAGATAAAAGCGTTACCATAGGTAAAGTCAATGCTACGGGCACAGCTTCCGCTACAACTTATCTTCGTGGTGACGGCACATGGTCTGCTCCTGCCGGTGACGGTCAGGGCGTCACCTCCGTCAGTGGGGCAAACGGTATTACGGTAACCAACGGAACGACAACGCCGACTGTCAGTCTGCCAGCCGGAACGACAACCGGTAATGTACTCAAATGGGATGGCACGGCTTGGGCTTCTTCTGCCGACGCGGGTCTTACATCCGAATCAGACGGTATTATCGGTAATGAGGTAACAAATGCTACGACTAATGGCGGTTTAACCCGCTCCGGTTCAGGCACTGCTGCCGCTCCTTATACGCTGGGAATAACAGATGGAGCTATAACCACAGCCCGGCTTGCTGACAATGCCGTAACAACAGCTAAGATTACAGATAAAAGCGTTACCATAGGTAAAGTCAATGCTACAGGCACAGCTTCCGCTACAACTTATCTCCGTGGCGACGGTTCTTGGTCTGCTCCTGTGGGTGACGGACAGGGTGTAACCTCCGTCAGCGGGTCTAATGGTATTACGGTAACAAATGGTACGACAACGCCGACTGTTAGCTTACCTGCCGGAACGACAAGCGGGAATGTCTTAAAGTGGAACGGTACGGCTTGGGCTTCCTCTGCTGACGCAGGTATTACAAGTGAATCAGACGGAGTTATCGGCAATGAAGTGACAAATGCGACAACGAGTGGAGGACTAACAAGGGCAGGTTCAGGCACTGCTGCCGCTCCCTATACATTGGGAATATCGGATGGAGCTATAACTACCGCCCGGCTTGCTGATAACGCCGTGACAACAGCTAAGATTACAGATAAAAGCGTTACCATAGGTAAAGTCAATGCTACGGGTACAGCTTCTTCAACAACTTTCCTTCGTGGTGACGGCGCTTGGTCTGCTCCTGCTGGAGACGGACAGGGCGTCACCTCCGTCAGCGGAGCAAACGGTATTACCGTAACTAACGGTACAACAACACCGACTGTTAGCTTACCAACCGGAACAACTACAGGCAATGTACTCAAATGGAACGGTACAGCCTGGGCTTCTTCTGCCGATGCTGGTCTTACATCCGAATCGGATGGTATTATAGGTAATGAGGTTACTAATGCAACAACGAGTGGCGGTTTGGTTCGGGCAGGTTCAGGCACAGCTACATCTCCTTATACATTAGGTATCTCAGACGGGGCTATAACCACAGCCCGGCTTGCTGACAATGCCGTTACAACAGCCAAGATTACAGATAAAAGCGTTACCATAGGTAAAGTCAATGCTACGGGTACAGCTTCTTCAACAACTTTCCTTCGTGGTGACGGCGCTTGGTCTGCTCCTGCTGGAGACGGACAGGGCGTCACCTCCGTCAGCGGAGCAAACGGTATTACCGTAACTAACGGTACAACAACACCGACTGTTAGCTTACCAACCGGAACAACTACAGGCAATGTACTCAAATGGAACGGTACAGCCTGGGCTTCTGCTGCCGATGCTGGTATTACAAGCGAATCGGATGGCATAGTAGGCAATGAGGTGACAAATGCAACAACGAGCGGAGGACTAACAAGGGCAGGTTCGGGCACTGCTGCCGCTCCCTATACATTGGGAATATCGGATGGAGCTATAACTACAGTACGAATTGCAGATAATGCTGTAACATCCGCAAAAATATCGGATGGCACAATTGCCGATGCTGATATAAGCGCAACTGCAAATATTACGGGAACGAAACTTGCCGACAAAAGTGTAGCGGTTGCAAAGGTTAATGCTACAGGTACTGCATCAGCAACAACCTATCTGAGAGGCGACGGTACATGGTCTGCCGGAGACGGCCAGGGTGTCACTTCCGTTACCGGGGCAAACGGTATTACTGTTACCAATGGCACAACGACGCCGACTATCAGCCTGCCTGCCGGAACAGCAAGCGGGAATGTACTTAAATGGAATGGTACAACCTGGGCTTCCTCTGCTGAAACTGGTATCACAACAGAGGCAGACGGGATCATAGGAAATGAAGTTGTTAACGCCACGACAGATGGCGGACTTGTGCGTGCAGGTGCGGGGACAGCCACTGACCCTTATACTTTGGGCATAGCAGACAATGCTATTACATCGGCCAGGATAGCTAACGGCACGATCAAGGCTGAAGACTTGAACGGTATGGGCGCAAGTAACAGGCAGGTACTTGCCTACAACGGTTCGGCCTGGGCTCCTTCTACAAATTATGCCTCGCCGACAACGATTACATCCGGCTCTACAGCTACAGGCAGCATCACCTCCGGCGGTTACAGCGATATATATACATGGAGCGACCTTGTACCGGGATTATATAACCTGCGCGTCAGGACAAACGGAAACGGCACGGCCAGGTTCAAGCTGGCATCGGATGTGGCCTTCGGTACTTCCGTCCTGTTCGAGATCAATGGCGATTCAGCAGACCATACGGCGGAGATCATGTTCAACTTTGTTTATACGGGCACATTAAGGCTGAAAGCGGATTGTACGGGCAACTGTCCGACCCGCCTGTTTAATTTATACCTGGCGCGGTTTTAATAAACAAAATGTATAAAGTAAAAGATATGAAACGAGGATATATTATAAAGTTTACCTGTCTGCCGCTTTTATGCTTTTGTGCAATGGCAATATCCATCCCCATACAAGCTCAGGACGTACAGACGGCATGGCATGGAAAGATCAGTATCGGGGACATTCCGGTACTGATGCATGGGGATATAGCCCTGCAATCCGACGGCGAGCTGTTTACAAACAACGGGCGGCTGAAACTCGAAGGCAGTTACTATGGCGAGCCCGGCTCCAGGGCTTACCGTTATGTTGCGGGAACAACTATTGATACCGGTATAGACGCATCCCTTTTCCTTGATGCTTCCACAGCCGGAGGCTCCACCGAAATTATCCCTGAACTGGATGAAAACTGGGACGGCTCCCCTGTAGCGCTGGTAAAGGCAAGGCAGGCTATTACAGAATCCGGCACAGATACTGATATTGACACAGGTATCGGTACAAAAAACAGCGTCTTTTATATCGAGCCTGTAATACCGGATTGCGGAGACTATTATGTGCAGTTGCTACATAAGGGGGATGAAAGCAACTCCGTCTGGTCTGTCACGGGAACTACCACTTTACCGCTTATAAAGCAGCTGCGTAACCATACCCTGCTGATAAACAACAATCCTAACGCCAATGACGGGCATAGCTTCAATTATTATAAATGGTATAAAGACGGGCGGTTATTGAAGGAAGGCTCCCATGAAGAACACGGTGGAAGTTATTACACAGGGGGAGGCAACCTCGACGCGAATGCGGTTTATATGGTCGAAGTAACGGACGCAGATGGCAAGCGTTACTTCTCCTGCCCGTACAACTATATCCCTGTCGCATTGCCTGCCAGCGTAAAGGTTTATCCGAATCCCGTCAGCAGGGATAACAGCCGGGTCTATGTGCAGGTGGGGACAAGCAATGAAAAGCTGCTTGAACACGCGGAAGTAGAGGTTTACAGCTATACGGGACGCTATTACGGTAAAGTGCAGGCTAAGGGACAGCATACGATCCCGGTAGACCTGCCGCAAACTCCCGGTGTTTATATCCTGAAGTTCAAGGCAAAGGAACTGGAAACAGGACTCAAGGCGGTGGTACAGTAATCAATGTGCTAATTTGAAAATGGGCCAATGTGCCAATTTAATTAGCAAATTAGCAGATTTGAAGATGAGCAAATGGCGCAAAGCGGTAAATTGTTTGCCGTTAGCTTATAGCTTTCGTCGCTTCGCGCTGCCAATAACTAACAGCTTTTTTTACTGAATTTAAAAACAAAAAGAAATGAAGAATATAAAAGATAGAGAAAAACGGACAGGACAGCCCAAGATACCTAAAATATGCCTGCACAGGCTGTATCCGCTGTTGCTGGCCTGCCTGATGGGATTCCAGACAGCCTGCGCCCAGACAGGGGAGAACCAGGAATGGAACGATACGGAAGCGGTAATAAGCGACAGCCTTTTATTAGCCCGGTACCTGGAGGGTGCTTATGTCCCCCATGAGCTGAACCTGTGGATGGCAGGCGGATTGTCCGCATTAAGCTACCGTCCCAATATCGGAAAGGCTCAAACAGGCACGGGATATGCCTTCGGTATCGGCTATACACGTTACATAAGCCGTAACTGGGGTGTTTCCACGGGACTGGAATATGCCTTCTACCGAGGGAACATAAGCATCCGGAACGTAAAGACTTCCTATGCAACCCATGACGCGGACAGCAATCCCATCGAATACCGTTCGCTGGTAGACCACTATAAGGAATACCAGCGTAGCGGGCTGCTGAATATCCCTATTTCCCTGATATACCGCATGGGAAAGGATAACAGGTACTATGCCTCGCTGGGCTTTAAGCTGGGCATTCCGGTTTACGGCAGGTACACGGCAAGCGGCGGTACAGTTACCACTTCCGGATACTATACGGATTATTATCAGGAAGAAATCTGGCAGGATGATTTGGGCTTCGGCACTTTTCCCGTAAGGACAATGGAGAAGCCGTTGAAGATGGGATTATCCTATACCGGGACACTGGAAGCAGGTATAAAATGGAATATCGGCATTGGTACAGACTTATATACGGGTGTCTATATAGACTATGGCTTGAATAATGTTGTCCGGGGATACGCTAAGGAGAGGTTTGTCGGGTATAATTATGAAAATCCGGCAGAGCCTCATATAAACGGCTTACCAACCTCTGTATATGGAGCCCATGACAATAGATTGTCCTTTATGGAGAAAGTATCGCCACTGGCCATAGGCATAAAGCTGAAGCTGGCCTTTGCCATCGGTAGCGGCGACCTGCTGGCCGAAAGGCGGAGGTACAGGGAAATGCGGTATTCCGGCGGATGGGACGATATATATGGTTATCCGGCAGGAAATACGGATACCGGAACAAAAGACAGGCCTGCGGAACCAATCCGGATACGGATGCAGGAACGAAAGAAGGAGCAGGAAAAGGAACAACAGCAAACACCGATTCCGGAAAAAGATTCCGCAACAGCAGACAAACCCGTCGAATCTATTACACCTGCCACAATCATAGCAGTAAAAGATACGGAAGAAACAGTTGGCAATACCCAAAACGATTCCATACTCTCCCCGACAGGTACTGTTATCACTGATACAACGGTAGAAATAAAGGGGACGGGGGAACAAACAGGTACAAAAGGGTGTGATTGCGGTCCGAACCTGCCATCCATAATAACCATAGGCGGTTACAAGCTGGGGCAAACTATTATGTCGCCTGAGCAAAAAGCCATACTGGACGGATATATCAGCTTATTGCAGGCAAACCCACAGGCGCATATCGAAATCACCGGGCATACCTGTAATATAGGAACAAGGGAAGGCAACTTCCGTGCTGGACAAAAGCGAGCGGACATGGCAAAGGACTACCTGATCAGCAAAGGCATATCATCCTTGCATATCAGTACATCCAGTAAAGGCGACACTGAGCCTGTCAGCCCGGATAACAGTGAAGAAAGCCGCAGCAGGAACCGCAGGCTGGAAGTAAGGATAAATAAATAATTTTTGACAATATAAAGTAATAACTAAAATATAAAAGAACAGCAATGAAAAATATGCTAACGAAAATAAAACGCGCCTGTGCGCTTATAATCTGGCTGGCGGCGATAATGCTGCTGGCCTGTGCCTGTAGCGGCAATCTTGATATTGTACAGGATTATGAATTCAAGGTTACTCACCTGCCTGTACCGAAAAAGATAAAGAAAGGTGAGACCATTGAAATCCGCTGCCAATTGGAGCAGGCCGGATATTATAAGGATACCGGGTATGTAATGAGATATTTCCAGACAGGAGGCCGCGGCCTTTTAAGGATGGGAAACAGTGAGCCTTTCCTGCCGAATGACCTGTATGAATTGAAAGAAGATACATTCCGCCTGTACTATACCTCACAGTCGGAAGAACAGGCTGTCATCGACATATACTTTTTTAGTTCGGAAGGCAACAGCTTCATGCTCAGTTTCAGTTTTAATAATGACAATTCGGAGGAGGAACAGCCATGATGACAATGATGATCGTATCGTATATCCTCAATTGGGTATTTATAATTTATTCACTGGCGACTGCGAAAACGGATGTAGAACTGTGGAACGAAGAAATAGAATGAGAATATATTAAAAATCAAAATTTAAAAAATTATGTTATCAGATTTTTTTAGAATAAACCTGCCGTATGGTTTGGCAAGAAATGAAAAAGGGGAATGGATGGCTTTCAACAGGGAATATAAACCGTTGGGCTTCAATACGACAGAAACATCGACAGATGCCCGTACACTGAAAGGAAACAGCAGGGAACTGCCCCTGTTCTCTTTGTTCTTCGGCTTAACAAACCGTTTTATCCAAGAAATAACGGAATATGACGAGAGCGCTGTCAACAGGGATGAACAAGGCAATATCCATCGCTTCTGGCTTTATAACGACAGTACCAATCCGATGAACCAGCCGGATAAAGATAATGAATATTGGAGTATCTATTGGAAGAAGCTGGAAAAGATAGCCCGGTTGAATGTGCATCATAACACCAGATGGTAATACGGGTTTCCTTACCGCACATCTACAATTCGGGGAGGAAATCAGGTGCCGGGCAAAAATACATTTGTTTATTTTTGCCCGGCTGCCCACTGTCTATACAGTAATTAACCGGATGATATACAAATACCAATATTTATATTGCGGGTCCAATGCGGTTTAAGGGAAAATAAGTTTTTACATTGAGATCCGTTATTCAAAAAACTTTAAATTAATTATCTATGTCGGTTGAGAATCCGAAAAACGGGTATGACGGCTATAACGCTATTGAAACAGATAAGGGCGTATTGCTGTTCTCCAGAACAAAAGGAGGTTCCAGGCTGTTTCACGACTGTATGGCTTTATTTATGGACAACCTGTACAATCCCTTATGCAACAATACTTACTTCAATATCCACTATATCGAATCGGATAATCCTTCACTGCGGGAGAAATGCGATATCCCCCTGAAGTTTCCTGATAAGCATCTGCCGTTACAATTTCCGCTCAAAGACGAATGTTTTACGGATACGGGTGTCCTGCAAGACAGCATCGGTATAAAGATAAACGGCTGGGAGCCAAACCCGGAACAAATACAACGGATCACGAATCATGTTGACGGCGTACATATTCCCGTCAGGGGGGATACCTTCCATATAAGTACGTTGCAGGAAATAGTCGACGGGATTTCATATAACAGGGTTCTGTTGAACGGAGCAATGCCGGACTTCAAATACGAAAAAGAATTTCTGGAGTTGGTAAAGAAAATGGAAGGGTGTTCCGGCGCCACGGCAAATAAACTTATGCAGGATATAAAGGAGCTGGCTTCCGGTATACTGAAACGCGATTATCCGGATATCCGGAAAGAGGCGGCAATACCGCTCAAAGAGAGACGGTATGGAGAGTATGACCATCTGAGAAAGGATGGACCGGGCTGTTATAATGCCATTGAAACGGATAATGGCGTACTGTTATTTTCCAGAACAGCGGAAGGAAAGGAACTGTTTCAAAAGAATCTGGAAACATATCTGGATAATTTTTATAATCCGGTATGCGATCATACCATTTTTAATCTCCATTATCTGGAATGTGACAGCGGCGTTTTAAGGGGGATGAGTGATCTAGCCATCAGGTTCCCGATGGTACAGCAGGCCGGGTTTCCACCTGACCGGAGCTTCTTTTTGGATAAAAGTGTATTGCAATACAGCCTGCAGGAAGCGAAATTCAGTTGGAACGCGGAACCATATGCGGCAGACGGTTTGATAAACAATATCTGGGATGGAAAACATTTACCCGTGAAATTGGATGGGGATACCTGTAATATCAGTGTCTTGAAAGAAATAGCCTCCATGGAATTTTATTATTTCACAAGTCTTTCCGGCCTTGCGGGCCATGGCATTTTGGGTATCGATCAGATGCCCGGCTTTAGATATAAAGATGATTTCAGGGAGTTGGCCGGTAAGGCATTGGATTTTTCAGGGCATATACATGAGTATAAGGTATTAGGCGCGATGCGGGATAAAGCCAATGAGATATTGAAACGTGATTATCCGGACATCAGGAAGTCTAACATGCCTTCTGTCGAAAATAAGAAACCGGTAGTCCATAAGCCGCCTCAAAATAAAAAAGGGCGTGGATTATGAATATGCGAATCAAATAATAATTGTAATTTTACAATGCTTATGAATCCTGCGAACCAATATCCTGCAATCCGGCATTGCCCGGGGAGCGATACCTTTACCACCAAGGTATTGCAGCAGATAAAATTAAAGAATCCCGAGCCGCAGATCGCGAATATTGTTTGCGGTACGGGAGAGCAAGCCTTGTTGCTGGCCGGGACATACAGGAAAGGAACCGTTACAGCTGTCGATAGGAACGGATTGTTCTTTCCATCTATCCGGGCCAAAGCAAAAGGGAGTCGTATCGGGGACAGGATAAAAACACATTTGTCCTCATATACCGATTTGCCTTTTACGGAAGAAAGCCTGGATCTACTCCTATCCGAAGGCGCCTTTGAAGAATTGGATTTTGGTAAACGCCTGTCCCTGTGGAGAAAATATATCAGGCCCGGAGGTTACCTGGCTATGTCTGAATTATGCCTGCTGACAGATAAAGAGCTTCCCGGTGAAGTGTATGATTATTTTGACAATGCCTTTCATAACCGGGAGTTGGAAAGTATAGACTATCACCTTGCCCGGATAAAAGAAGCAGGCTACAGGCTGCATACTCGTTTTACCCTGCCGGATGAATGCTGGTACGGTTATTTCGATTCAATGAAAAAGGGGATGGGCAAACAGTTTGCTTCCGCTATAGAGGAAGAACAGGAATTTTACCTGACATATAAGGACTGTTTTGCTTATGTCTATTTTGTTATGCGCAGGACTCCGCTTATCTCCGGCAATTCCGTTTATGCTACTGTCCTGGATAAGAAACAACAGGATTCCTTCCCGGATCACCCGGTTGAAAAACTATCCGGCAAAGAGTGTAACAATACTTACGCTATACGGAAAATTGGCTTACGGATAATATTGTCTACGAAAATCATGCGGAAATCCTGTCCGGACTCAGGGAAGAAGGCGGATCCTGCGATTGTGAAATCCTTGCCAATGTCTTTTATACGGTTATGGCAGATAAGGACGAATAGTATTATCTGTGATAATAGAATAAACAAGAAATCCGGCCTTTCCAATAAGTTTCGGATTTCTTATTTTTCACGAGTTCACTTATTTTCCATACTATCCAATATTTTACCTATAGGAAATATAGCCGTATAGAATTCTTCGCCTGTATATTTACCGTAAGCCTTGTAAAATCCGCTGCCGTCTTTGTACAGGACCAGCAACCCCTGTTCCAGCCGGGTTTCAGGTTTTTCGAATGATTCTTCTTCATCCTCGTTAAGCGTAACAAATTCCCATTCCTTTTCTCCTGATAATAATTCAGCTTCGTCATCTTTCGATTGGTAAAATTCCACGCTGCTATCATAGAATCTGAAAGAGATGAAACTGTCCGGAGCATTGAATGCCCCGATAGCGTCCAGTTTTTTCCTGAGTCCTTTTTTCCAGGAATCGTCACAGGTGATGACGGCAAAGTCGCAGCAATCCCACTCGCTTTGGCAATTAGCCTTTACCAGTATGTGTTTTGTCGGTTTTGATGAAAGTTCCATCGTTTTTTAGTTTTTTTAATTAAACATAGCCGCCTTACGGCAAGGCTGATTCTTTATTCTTCTGCCCGGAAATATGCCTCTGCGCCGCATGCCGGATGCTTTGATAAAGCAGATTGTAGTTCTCTTCTTTCTTTTTGAGCTTTTCCCTGAATTTAATCAGGTCTTCGTCGGTATTCTCATCAAAAAAGAGATTATTCTGCTTTTGAAAACAGAGGTATTCCTGTTCCCGTTTCTTTGCTATTGTAATCCGGGCTTTGGATGCTGCCAGCTTTGACAGGCACGAATTGAAACCCGTATTCATTCCCGTTCTTTTATCATAATAGGAATGGTAAAGCTCTATTGACTCACGAGGGTACAGGCATTGGCACCTGGCCTTCCTCCACCGGATGACCCATCCGTATTTCTCATGGAGATCCTTTGGGAGGTCGTAGCGGTGAAGGACTATGCGCTCACCGCCTTTCTTCCGGTATTCGATGGATATAATTACCCATTTGTCAATTTGGAGTTCCCGTTCAGCTTTAGCCAGTTCCCTGGCTTCTTCCATCCAGTCGCTGACATCCTCCTGCTTATGCTTTTTCATTTTGGTATTTTTTACATTTGACTTTTACTTTTGCTGCCGGCTTATATTCAAGAAGGGACCGGACGAAAGATAAGAACTCCGGCGCATCGAATCCGGACAGAAGGCGGTCGATTATATCCGGCGTGTCTTTATCCTGCTGTATCATAGTTTTTATGACTTGTTTATCAGTTCATACCGCTATAAATAAGAAGAGAGCCTTGAGGCTCCCTCCGCTTCCATATTTTCTTCATTCCCGTGTTCCAGATCCCAGGCTTTCTTCGCTTCAATCCACTCCTGCCTTTCCTTTTCGAGCAGCGCTTCCGTTTCGGGTGTATAACCGGTAAACCGGATGTATCCGCCATTCCAGCCTGTTGTTTTACAAATGATACCCGCAGCCTGGAGTTTGTCTATCCTTTTCCGGGCCATTTTCCCGCTTGAATAGTTAAGCCCCCAGAAATGATGTTCGCCACCATCGCTGTAATGGTCTTCCCCAAGTATCAACATTCCACTGTATTTTTTACTTTCAATATAGCTGAAGCGTGCTTTCCCGAGCGCCTGCCTGATCGCTTTATGGGTTGCCCCTTCGGGATGTTTGAACACCGGAGGTAATGTTCCTTTCTTCGCTTGCAGCTTTGGTATCTCTATCTTATATGGTTTTTCCCAGGTGCCGATACCCATGTTCAGGTAGAAGTTGCAATGGAAATAATCCGTCATAGCGTCGCTATCATCAAAATTATATGAATTAACAAAGCGATATACATTGTCCATTACCTCACGGGCGCGATCTGTCAGGTCCTTATCTTTTTCTATATGGTAATGGTTAAGCTGCTTTGAGCATTTGCAGGCGGATTCTTTGAAGAATGCTTCAAAGTCAGCCCTTATCAAATAAATACCGATTGAATCATAATGCTTTCTGGTTACGGAGAACTTATATCGCGGGTAAGTTTCTTTCAGCCATATATGCAATATATCCACGACTTCTTCCGGGGATTGACCTTTATAGTTGCTTCCCCGGTAGCGGTACTCATTATAGACATAATCGGTATATTCTTTTGCCGATGCTTCCGCATAATCGCTTTCGTAGCCTGTGGCTGTATCTGTGGTACCCGTGTCGTTTTTCCATACGGCAAACAGCTTCTCAAATTCCAGGTTTATCTGTTGCATTGCTTCCGTTGTGCCGCCCTTATCAGGATGGTTTTCGATCGCAAGTTTCCGGTACTGCTTTTTCAGTTCCGCAAGGCTGCTTATAGTTGTAAAATATTTCATATGATAATAATTTTGTTTTCAATTGATAGATGGGACCTGCATGGTTTTTATTATCATGGACTTTGGTGATTTGACAATAATCAGGCTTCGGTTCATGGTAATTCGTTTTTAATGATTTCAATCAAGTCCAATTCCCGTGACCGGATGAAGATACCGGACTTGCCTTCGTCGCTTTTGAATACCAGCCCGAATCCGTCATACCCATTGAGGGTGTGTGAAAAAACGGCCGTTTCTCCGGCTCTCTGATGTCCTTTCTTTATCCTGATTCTTTTGCCTTTCCAACGGGTATCTATATCTTTGAAAAAACTCATGGCTATTTTAATTTAGGGTTAAGACGCTAAGGCGTTGATAAAATACGCTATGTAGTCGCGTTCCAGTCCAAGGTTATCGCACGCTGTTTCCATATCGCTGTACCTCAGATCACCCAGATCCCTTAACTCCCGGAGGTTGCCGGTCTCATCATCAAGGTACTCCTGCGCCTGTCCGTTATCACAGCCGCATGAGTTGCAGATAGCGGAAATAATTGATTCTGTCATCATTGTATTTTATTTAAGTTGTTTTATATGTATAATCTTCCTTATCCCTGTTTTCAGGTTTCATATCAATGGGTTAATGGCTTGTTATACTTCAATGGTCAGGATATCCGTAAATACATTTATGGCTTCCCGGCTTGAATGCGATTATTTAAAATTTACCGAACCCGTAAAAGAACCGGCAGCTTTTCTCATCACACTCTGCATCGAAGGCAACCGTTTTATAATGCTGCCATGTGTGGAGGGTATAAGGCTCCATCTCCCGGATGCCGAGAAATTTCATCCGGTTCTTTTTGCAAAACTTTTTTGCTTCCGCTTCCGGATGATCTGTTTCCTTATTAAAAAAGAAAGTTTTCTTCTTATCTGCCGGAATATTGAATGTAGTGACCAATTCGTCGCTTGTCATAACTGTCGTTTAAATGATGGGGTTAAGTATGTATTTGCCAGCCTTTTGCAGGATCGAATGTAACCGCCCGGGATTCATCCGGGTTTCCATGATAGAGCAATCCTCCGTTCATCACCCGCCTGCCGGATTGGTCGTTCATTTCAAAGTAAAATGACAGGGGTGCGTGATCATAACAGAGTGTAATCACGCATTTTTGGTTTATCTCCCATTGCCTGAGCCTGTCTAAACAATCCTGCAATGTTTTATCTCCGGTTTTCTCCGCATAAGCCACTGCTTCTGCATATCTTGCTTCGCATTTGATTTCCATAATTCGTGTCTTTATTTTTTTAAGTTCATATTGCTATAAATAAGAAGGGAACCTTCCGTCACGAGTGGCCGGAAGGCTCCCTTCAATACTTATTGTCAGGAAACTAATACAGCCTCCACATCTATCACTTCTTTATCCTTAAACTGACAGAAGCTGTCGAGCGCTGATACGAACGCGACGTTCTGATGTACCAGGGATGGGATCGAGGTCTTTTCCGGCTTGTAATATTCTGTCGCTATATTGTAAAGCTCCCATGCCGAAATGGTATCGCGTCCCTTCATCTTTTTAAGCACATCTTCTGTAAACGCTGAGATTTGCGATTGATTCAACGGGTAGTTTTCCACTCCGGCCGAAAGTGTTTCATCCGGACTGTCATGGGCTACACGCAGGGCTGTAAGCAAACCGATATAGGTATATACTTCCCGCTGGTTGATGCTTGTCCCTTTCAAACGCCTTATCCGCTCACGGTCTTCGGTCATCTGGGTTTCAAATTGGCTCAGCCACCCGTCTACCGTCCTGAATAACTCTTCCGTGCCAACCTTATTTTTTCCATAATTCGAAACGATACGTTCGGCGCTCAGGATACATTGGTTATGGCAAGCCTTTACACATGGTCCGATTGCAGCCTGGATACCGTCCTGATGGTAAGTCAATACAATTGTGGTAGTTAATTCGTCAGTCTCATAATCATTGATCCGGATGGTGGTAAATATCCGCCTCAGGATATGGGCGACTACCGATTTCTCCCCGTGGGCAATTTCCTCTTTCTTCAAAACGGTAACGCCCGGAAGATGCTTGCTGTTGTTATGCGCCGCAAATATTTCTTCGACATCATAATTAAGGTTGTACTTATCACAGATGCCGATTACATTTTCAATTGCTTGGAAATGATAGAGTCCGCGAAGGGGATTGCCTTCGTAATCATCTTCCATGTGGGTACGCTTCAGTGTCGGCAGATCCATGATCTCTACTTTGTTTGTCTGGAAATCGAATGTTTCCTTTCTTGTCATTAATTCGTTCATAATTGTAATTTTTAAGATTGTTAAAAAATGATTTATATATTCTCTTTATTGTTTGAGGAAGTTTAACCGGAACCGTTACAGGATGCTAAAACATTTATGAAATATTTTATTTATTTGAGTTGGTTATTTTTCTTCCCGATTCGCTTTACACCTGCTATTTCCGTTTCCGGATGAATGCCAAAATCCCAGTCAACGTCTTTTTCGTCCAGGGTTGTATGAATATTACCACCCATTACCAGGCCGCAGTGTTTTTCAACATTTTCGCGTGCCTTTTCCCGATTCTCCGCGTTCACCCGGAATATCCCTTCAAAGACGAACCTTGTTTTTACTTCATATTGTTTCATACTGTTTGAGGTATCTGAGGTTGATTAATAATGTCCAGGGGCTTACCATAGAATGAGTCAATGACCCCATACACCTGCCTGATGGAATAATCATAGCCTTTACCGTCCTCTTCCACCCTTAGCCGGAAACGGGGATATCCGCCTGAGGCGAGGTGTAATTTCACATCGTCCCGCAATTCCATTTCCATCAGGCTGCCGCCTCCCTGCATGGAGCTGAACAGGCCGCAGGCATTGCCTTTGGGTATTATGATTCCCGGCAGGTTGAAATCCGCTTCATATAGTTTTTGCAAATCTATTGTCGCGGCATAGGTCAGCA
The DNA here is from genome assembly GCF_042654545.1 of Dysgonomonas termitidis. Classification (GTDB taxonomy): domain Bacteria; phylum Bacteroidota; class Bacteroidia; order Bacteroidales; family Dysgonomonadaceae; genus Dysgonomonas; species Dysgonomonas termitidis. Next base: position 27,191 of record NZ_JBHSGN010000078.1, on the reverse strand, counting down.
GGTTCGCCCCGCAGCAGGAATTTTCCAGCTCTATATAAAACTGTTCATAGGAAACCTGCTCTTTTCCGTTTCTTGAACATTTGTCAGGAAATTTGCCGGTCGTTTTCTCTCCGCGCCCTGTTAATACTTCTTTCACTTTCGCCGGGTTAAGGTTCAGGGCATCGACCATATCCCCGAAGTAGGATTCCTCGTAGCTGTACCCGCCGGATGATTCCAGCCGGTGCGAGTTGATGCAATCGTAATTGGATAACAGCTCTGCACGGACAGGTATTTTACCTGTATTCCCCAGGAGGTCTTTTAGCGGATTCGAGTCGTCCCGGCTGTAGATAGCCTCTTTGATCCCTTCTACGTTCTCCTCAAAGAATTTTTCGGCTTCCCATTTCTTATAGCCCAGGTCAGCCAGGTCCTTTTTGAGGCCTTCCATAATATCCGATACCGATTCTTCCATTTGCGGGAAATACCATTCCTCCACATCTTCCAAAAGCGCGTCGCCGTTTTTTGCCTCGAGGCATTTTGCAATGGCAGCGGTTTTTTTATTAAGGTTTTCGTCATAACCGACATAGGCCAGTGAATAGCTTTCATCCATTAATCCGGTTACCATATCCATATCGATTTCTTTTTTCGTATCCATTGTTTTTTATCTTTTTAAGTGTTGTAAAATGAGAGAAGAGCAGCCTTGCGGTCACTCTTCCGTGTTTATTTCCTTTATTCGACATCCTTTTATGTGTTATTAATGAGTCGTTATATTTGCCCTTCGCCGGTCTTTGCATACCAGCGTCACATAGTGCAATTCAATCAGCTTATGCCCGAAGCATATATCCGAACCGGAACCTACCCGCTGCCATAAACTGAATGTATAGTTTGCAAACGACCAGGAGAAATGGGCGGATAACCTGCCGGATCGGTTCCTTTGCAACAGGTTCCTGTTAAACTCCACAATGTTATCCGACAGGAGTATCATATTCAGTATATCCGTAAACGCGTTCACCGCTTTCCGGCTTGTAGGGTAAACCGGCCCTAAGAATTCTATCTGCATGGCTGTATTTGTTAATCGTAATTATCATTGAATATTTCAAACGAATTGCGTTCAATATCAAAGAAGCTGCTGTTAAATATTTGATAATCAGAAGTATCATCCGGTATTTCTATCATGTCATAGTCAAATTCAGGACAGGATGTGTGGTTGTCCCGGTAATTCGTAACCAGCAGGTGAGGATCGTCCACAGCTATATCATGCCCGTGATAACTGCACCAGGCAAGGAAATGATCTGTTTCCGATTCATCCAGGCGTTCCAGCGCGTCCCTTATCTCAAAGAAATTCGGGCAGAACCATTCTTCATTTATCAATATATCCGGAATATTTTCCCATGCCGGATACCTGAACACCGGATTGTTCTCTTCCGGGAAATACGAACAGTACGCGCCAAAGAATTCACCCATATCCCCGTAATCGGATAACAGGAACCAATCGCCGGCGTGACTGCCGTTATCTGTTTCTTTCTGTGTAGTTACCACTACTTTCGCTTCGGATAGATTCATAATCCAGATAGTTTATGATTACACTTATTATGAAAGCGATTCCAGGTATCCGGCAATAATATCTCCATGACAGGGATGCGGCTTACAGAAACAGCCCAATCTTTTCCCTTTAAGGGCGTGAACTTTTTCCCTGAACTGCGGATCTGCCTGAATACGCTTATGGAAATATTCCTTATACTTTTCAAGTGTCGAACCTCTGGCTGACTTATCTTCTAACGGAAACGGATTGCCGAAATATCCGTCTTGCCCTTTTCCCGCCCTGCCGATATATACGTCATATTCATTCTGCCGTATATTCACTACTGTTGTTTTTTTCATATCATGCCTTTTTTAATGAATACTCATGTGGAAACCGTCGTTTTTCAGTCCACAGGCTTTAAAGGGCGCGGGTCCAGGCGGTGCAGGGCTTTCCGGAAAAATACCGGAGCGTAGCGAGGATGATTTTTCCCGGAAACCGCTTTAGCGGCTCCGGCCTTGCTCCGCCGTTAAGGACACGCAGGCTACCTTTGCCTGTGGGACTGAAAACGGCGGTCTTTTACATCTTCCCCTTTTTCCCGTTTATCCATCAAAAGGGGGAACCTATAATTATGAATGGGCTATCTCTTATTTTTCTATTTTTCCTTACCTTTACAGCAAGAAAAAACACAAGGAATGACAGAGCGTTTTTATGATATAAAACATTTGACGACAGGACAGCTGCGGGAGTTGTTTTCATCCTACCGGAAACAGGGTTGGATCGATTTTGAATACTGGCGGAAAATGAGGAGAACTATTAAGCCAAACATTATGGTTGTAAAACTTTAGGGGCAATCTATGAGAAATTGGACGGCTACGAGGTGATACAGACAGGAATAAAAGGAATTTATAATGTTGTCCGGAAGAAAAGTAGTTTACAGTGAGGAGCGGCAACCTCCTGTTTTTATTTATGAATGCCCTTTTTGGGATAATTGTTATCAAATAAAAAAGGTTATTTTGATAAAAAAACAACCTTTTACAACTACAGATAAGAATGGGGATTACTTTTTGGATGCATCCAGTGAGGCTTTGCGGAATTCTTTCAGTGCCTTTTCGATTGCCAAAGATGTTTTTCTGGCGCGTTGTCCGGCTGCTTTGTTTCCACTTTCCACCTGGGAACTTGCATCTTTCCCAAACTCGGCAAATAGTTGAGCTAAGTTCTCTGTTAAATTTTTCATTGTTGTTTTGTTTAAAATTCACGCAAAGATAATGTCAAGTCTTGTATTCATAAAATTTGCATGCTGCTTTTTGAAAAAAATAAGCGCCATATCCTATGATGATGGCCTGAAAATATTATTTTGTATTTATGGTTTCAACAAAATCAAGCTTGATTAAATCCCAGTATTTCCCTTTCAGACACACCGGATCCGGATCGTTTTCAGCAAAATCGAACTGTGTGAGGTTATTAATAACTTCCTGCTCGTTTTCGGCATAAGGGTAACGTTCCGTATAGAATGAAAGCATCCGGTCGATGCTGTAGCTGTTTAATAACTCATGCAAGTCCCAGAAATCTTTTTTCCGACCGTTGCGCGAGAATATATCCAGTTTCATCGCTATAATATCCTCGACATCCGTTAGCCGGATATTGTCAACTTCTTTTACGGGGCGGATAAAAGGATCCGTGTAGTATAAATCCAGCTTAATATAATTAGAAGCGGATTCTCCTATATAGTAAGATTTTCCGAATCCGACCAAATCAATTTCCGATGTCGAAACATAAGGAAATACCCTGTCCAGATAATCCTTTATAGCCTCAAAATCAATACTGCCGTATTCAGAATCCGTAAACAGGTCAATATCGACAGACTCCCTGTGGCCAAGCTGCAAGCTTAAAGCTGTGCCGCCGACCAGCCTGAACGGTTTCAATATACCGGCCTGCATCAGTTTATTTAACGATGCGAGCAGCAAAGGCGTAATCGTGTTATAGTATAGCATAATCTTATACTTTTGATAGAAACTTATTTGCCTTATCCCTGACAGAAGGCTTAATATCGGTATAAAAATTCAAAGCCTCATTTATAGTGTCTTTTCCATAGAAGCGGAAAATTTCTGCTTTTTCCTGCTCGTTTCCCCGTTCAAAAATCCGCCGGATAACCGAGCGTTTATTTTTTACCCAGTCGATATTTTCTATTCTCGTATCCCAGAACAGGGTCGGATTTATCTTTGTCAAATCCGGATGATAGTCCTTGCACTTTTTCTTTTTTAAGAGAGCAATATCATGATACACCTGTAATATCATGAAAAATCCCTCTTCAATATTCAGGGCCTGTTCTATCTTTAATGCAAGCTCAGGATTCATCCGTCTTTTTCCCTTAGTTATTGCTACTAAAGTCTGCGGATATTCATCAATAGATAAGGCAAAGCGGCTTTTGGCCATCTTTCTCTTCTTTAATTCCCGGTCAAGATAAATACCGGGATGGATACCTTTTATTAGGTCTATTATTGGATTCATAAGAATACATTTACTCGTTTTCGTTACAAAGATAATAAAAATAAACACTTCTGTTTTCTTTATTTTGTTTCTTTTTTGATTCTGTTATAATAGAAAGGGCAGGCTTAATCCTTTCTCAGTAGCCATTATTTAACACACCAGCCTCTGGCTACCCCAGCTGATATGGAATTTCCCTTCACTGTCCTGTTCGCGGGTAAGCAGGCTTTCGATTACGGACATGGTGATGTCGAACTCCTCGAATATCTCCGACTGTTCTTTTATTTCGCCTGATTTGATAAATTCGTTCAGCCGTTCCTTTGTCAGTACCAGGGCCATCAGGTTCTGCTCAATCGAGTCTTCGTAAGATACAAAATGCACCCGCGTCCGGTCTCTGGAGTCGAGCCGGATAAAGCGGAAGTAAAACTGTTCCATCTTCGGGATATTCCATTGCAGGGATTCGAGTATCACATCGTTGCAGGTCGGGATATTCGCCGAACTCTTCAGCGATTGCTGCGTACAGATAAGGATACCGTTCAGGGTATCCTCAAATTCGGTAATGATGCTTTGCCGTTTTTTGAATGTGACATCCCCCTTGATAATAAATACGGGCCTGCCGGGAAATTGTCCGGATATATATTGCCCGTACATATCCAAAGCGGCCAAAGAAGTACATCCTATAGTTACCTTGCCGGGTATCGACTTTATCATATTCCGGATATATCTTGTTTTGCCTGGATACGGATCGCCGAAGTAACCGTCTATCAGGTTGGGTACGGAACAGGCTTTAATCAATAGTTTTATTTGCCTCATCAAACGCAATCCGGCTTCCTTTTTTGTGTCCCCGGTACTGTTATAGTATAATTCGCATATCCGGCAGAATTCCTCGACAATGACGCGGTAAACCTCCCGTTCTCCATCGGCGGGAGTTACCGGATGGGTACTTACCTCATATTTCTCCCCGGCGAAGTCCCTGAACTTGCGGGTGATAATCGTTTTTCCGATCAGGTCGAACAATTCCTCTTTATTGTAGATATCCTGGTTCTGCTTTTCAATACCGAATACACTGGCCTTGCCCGGACAGAAGCAAACCTTGAACAGGTTATGTCCCTGGTATGCAGGAAAAGGTTCGCCGTAACAGTCATTGACCTTCCTGACAATATCCCCGCCTTTATCCTGGTGATAGATCCTGTCGCACCAACACATCATATTGATGGAGTTGTTATACAGCAGCTCAAACTGGCTGTATAACTCGGTGATGTGGTTCCGGGTGGTGGTTCCCGTATCGAGTATTTTGTAATTCAACCTTCGGAATATACTCAGCGCCGCTTTGGTTCGTTGTGATACCGGGTTGGTGATCTCATCCGATTCGTCGAATATCAGGCAGAATTTCCGTGAATGAAGTTTTATCAGTTTACTCAAATCCCGTTTCAATTTACCGAGCATGGATATACTGACCACGAGAAAGGTTCCTTCGGGGATGTTCCTGAAGTCCTTATAGCTTCGCAAGGTATAATACCGCTCCCTGTTCACTTTCAAAAATGTTTCCCATGTGAGATTGGTTGCTATTGCCGGGGCCAGCACGATCGCATTCCTTACTTTCCGGTATTTGAGCAGGCATTTCGCATAATGGTATACCGCCGCCGTTTTACCCGAACCCTGCTGCCAGTTCAGCAGGGAGTACCTTTTCTGGAGGATCAGGTTCAGGTCATGTTTCTGTAAATTGGTAAACCGGCAAACCTCCCGTTCCTTATTGATAAACGTCGCGTTATCCAGATAGTGTTGAATTTCGGGATCGGTATCCATTTCAGAGAATATACGGCTCTGAATCTCATATTCCCGTTGCTTCCTGCTAATCAGTTTTTCGGCTGCTTTTATCTGCTTTCTTATCCCGGGAGTATATCCGGGAGGAACCGGAAGGCTTTCCCTGCCCAGAACGAGGTCGTTTATATTGGCAAAACGGTGCTTTATCCCATCCAGCAGGCGGGGAGCATATTGCTTCAACTTGAAGCCATAACTTGTTTTAACCAAGGCGACCTCTTTACGGGGTATTACATATTGGCTGGTGATATACTTGCGGATGATGCCCAGTACTTTGGTTGTCGTCAGTTTATTTCTCTCCCATTCCCTGTACTGTTCATTGGTGCAATCCGCCGGAGGTTGCTGGTTGTGGAACTTGGCAACAAGCGCGACCGCTTTGTCATAGTGCTTTTGGAGATGCCTGTGCGTCTTCAACTCAAAGAGGTACTTATTTAACTTATATTCGAATCGCTCCAGTTCCTCCCTGTTTATCGAATGCATCTCCCTTATCAGGTTCACCTTCAGGTTGGCTTTGAGTATTTTGGCCGCATCGATCCGTTTACCCAGCTCTTCCCATGAAAGAAACTCCTCTGCATTGTACGGGGTCATTTCAATGTGCCGCGATTCACGCATAAACACCATTACCTTGGTATTGAAATTATGTACTCCGACTGAGGCAAAAGCATTGGCGTCCAGTTTGGCCTGTCCTATAAAAGAAAAATCACGGTTTACGGCCGTGACTTTTGTTTTCTCCCAAAATTCGTTTTGCAGGAAAGAGCAGGGGACGATTATCATCAGTATGCCTGCCGGATTCAGGACGGAATGGGCTTTTCCCATATAATAGAACTGGGATAGCTGCCGGTTTGTTTCCAGATTGAACGGCGGGTTTCCAATTATCATATCAAAGCGTTTATCCGGCTTGTATTGGACAATGTCGCATTTTTCGATATGGGCGTCGGGATATAAGTAACGGGCGACTGAAACAGCCTTGCCGTCGATATCGAAACCATATATATTATGTTGGTTCGGCAGATGGTTAAAGAAATTCCCCATACCGCAGCACATATCGAGTACCATATCCGATTCTCCGGGCTTTATCAATCCTGCCATATCCCTGCAAATCTCGTGCGGCGTAAAGAACTGTCCCATCTCGAATTCTTTCTTAGCTTGGGAATATTCATGATAGCTGGCAAAATCTTCCTGCTTGAGGTTATGCAGCCCGCCGACGCCTGTGTAGCAGTTGTAGATAGTTTCAGGCGGCAACTCATTCTTGCCTGTGTCGATGCAGAATAAAATCTTTTCATTGATCTCCGCCCGCCTGTCCTGCGGTATCTGTTGGGGAATTATCCGGTACATAGTGGTTCCTGTTTAAAAGTTAATCTTCATCATTTTGTAATTCAATAGTATCCAGTTTCAGTTTATAGAAACAGGCGTCTGCCTTTTTAGCATCTTTAAACTTGACGTCGATACGCCCGTTCTTGAAGAATTTCATTTCTTCGGCATTGCTTATTGACAAAGTATATGGGCTTGAGATGTCCACATTATCGTCATCGAACCGGATTATCATGGATGTGCCTCCATGCAGCGTGTTATCCGCGCCGAAGGCTATTCCGGCGCAAAGGTCTTCGAGCTCCTTCCGGTAGTTATAATGCAGTTTGTTTTTCTCCGTCCAGAAACTGTCAAAACTGATTACATCGGGAAATACGATTTTGTCTTTCTTCAGTTCGGGTTTCACCTTGCTCCAGCGGCCGGGACTTACCGCGTGAAGGAATCTCCTGATCAGTTCATCTTCCGCCGTATCCCGGAAGCTGCGTCCTCCCAGATGTTCGATTACCTGGTCCACATAGCTTTGATAAAGCGGACGGAATCCCACCGGCAGCTTCTCCTTATCTATTTCAGGGTAAGGCGCCGACACATTATATGTGTTGTTAAAATAGGCGACGATTGATTTGGCAAAAGCCAGTATGGCGTTGTAGTTCTTTTCAGCCAGTTTGTCGATGTCGTCAAACGGCTTGAATTCAAAATCCGTATAGTCCGTCCTGATAGTTTCATAACCGCGGTAGGGTTCATGTATTTTGACTTTCCCGTTGGCCAGGTAGGTCACTTTATGGCTTTCCGTGTATTTGGCGGCTTCCCCGGCAAAGATGCCGTACCAGCGGCCGATTTCATCCAGGCTGCGGTAGAGGCTTGCCTGTTGCCTTTCGCAGAATATGCGGTCTGCATCCGATATTTTCTCCTCGTTACGGATTTGAATTTTGTAGATTGAAGAAAGCAGGTCCAGTTCCGCACCTTCTGCTGCATTACGCTTTGTTTCTTTCTGTAGCATATTTATTTTTCTTTTTTTGTTAATCCGGCTTGTGGGGCCGGAGATACCCATAGCTACAGGCCGGAAAAGGCCGGGTCCAGGCGGGGCAGGGTTTTCCGGAAAAATACCGGAGCAAAGCGAGGATGATTTTTCCCGGAAACCGGAAGGCCTGACCTTGCCCCGCCGTTCAGGACACGGGAATACCTTTGCCTGTGGCTATGGGGATTTCCGGTTTTATTTGACGGAGCTTTTCCCCCTCTCAAAACCTCCTGCCCGGTGACATATGATGATAAAGGATGCAACAGGTCGTCAGCGGCATACATCCTTTTACTTTTTGTATTTTGTTTGCATCAGGAATAAATTAAAAGAGGAATGTTATGGAAATTGTAAATATCGACGCGGAACTATTTGAGAAAATGCTCTCGGCTTTTGAACGTTTTATCACCCGCATGGAAACCCTTTGCCGTTTACATGCCGGTAAGGAAGCCGGCGAATGGCTGGACAACCAGGATGTATGCCTGCTGCTTAGCATATCCCAAAGGACTTTACAGACGCTCCGGGATAACGGTGCGTTAGGCTTTAGCAAGATCAGCCGCAAAGTCTACTACAAACCGGAAGATGTGGAGAAGATTATTCCACTGGTGGATTATCTGCGAAAAGCGGCTGTTAAGAAAGGGAAGCAGATATAATCACGAAAGGAAAATGTTAATCGTACCCCAGGTATGAGTTTTAGAATATAATATAAACCGGAAAATATGGGTAATAAATTAATTACATCTGAAAATGAACGGATAAAATCATTGTTCCATTCATTGGATCGCCTCTCTTCGTCATTAGAGCGCTTGTTTTCTGCCCGGAAGCCGACATTGAACGGGGAGAGCTTTTATACGGACGAGGAATTGTCGAAAAAACTGAAGGTCAGCCGGAGCAGTTTGCAGGATTACCGCGACCAAGGGCGTATCCCGTATATCAAGCTGGCCGGTAAAATCCTTTACCGCGCTTCTGATATCGAAAAACTACTGGAAGATAATTACAGGGAGAAGTTCAGGTAATTTCCGTCTGGTAAGTATTTTGCAGGATACTATGATACTGTGAAACGGCAGGCTATTCATGTGAAGCCTGCCGTTGGTATTATAGTTTGGATATGTCATTGGTTGTCATGTGTCCCTGCTGTCTTATCCCGGCCTGCATCTGTTCCCGGAGCGTCTTTTTTCCTGCGTATCATTAACCTGTCCATATCTTCCGATATTTTCTGTTCCGTGATTTGTGCATAACCCTGTGTCGTGGAAATATTCGCATGCCCCATCATTTTGGCAAATAAAAAAGCGTATGGAAAATCATCCCGCAGAAAAGAATACATCATCGGTACAGATGAGAGTTCTTGAAGGTTATAAGGAATGTTTGAAGACAACCCCGCATTTATCATTCAAGTCATATTGTGAGGATAATAACATTAACTATGAAAGGCTCTTAGACTGGGCTCAACGCCATGGAATCTTTATAAGAGAGCTTCAAGCTGAGGCCAGATGCGAGGATTTTGTAAATGGCGATAATCCGCAAACCTTTATCCAGTTCAGGCCACAGAGTCACCCTGTCATGGCAGGTAGTGTTCTCAAAGGTATCAGCATTACCTTTCCCAATAATGTCAATCTGACCTTGCAGGAATGTACGGCAGAGAGTTTAATTTCGTTACTATCATTATATCATCCTGAAAAATAATGCTCTATGTTTGGTCTTAACGATAACACGAGGTACTTTTGTGTCAACATCCTGTGCGTATGAATAACGGGATTGACGCTCTGTTCAATCTCATCAAATCGGAATCCCCGCTTTCTCCAATGAACGGTGATATTTATATGTTCTTTGGTAAGAATAGGCAAAGCGTAAAGATATTAAAGTGGGATACCGATGGCTTCCTGTTGTATCACAAGCGCTTGGAACGGGGTAGCTTTGAACTGCCTAAAATAGATCCGGCTACAGGCTATTATGAGCTGTCCCGGGAGACTTTTAGCTTCATAATGTCAGGGGTCTCACTTGAAAGCGTACGCTTCCGTAAACGCTACAGGACACGCTTTTTATTAATTTAATGATTTGATAATCAATTAAATGAATCACATAAATACTTGCTTATGTCCATATTCCTTCGTACCTTTAAGGCATGGTAAGAAACAGGATGGAAGCTAATATTGACGGCACAATTGGAAGCAGCCAATGTGTTCAACAAGCAGTTATTAACCCAGATAGAAACGCTGTCTGCGACGATCAAGTCCATGGAGGAAACTATTGCTTCCTTACAGGAAGCCTTACTTCAGAAAGACGAATCCCTCACTAAATCGGCAAATAAAATCAGAGGCATATCCAAGCTTATATCCAATAAATCTGAAAAGCAGTCCCGAACAGGACAGGAACAGCAAACAGCTTCCGGGCAAGCCAGGCCGAAAGCAGACCTGAAAGCCCGTAAGAATAATGGTGCGAAACGGGATATGCACAATGAACTGGAAGAAGTGGTTAAAGATGTGTACCCTGATGATACGCAGTTTGATATACGGACAGCCATTTTAATAGGCATCCGTGAATCTGTCAGGTACCGGATGATCCCGGTGAAGTTCCAGAAGATAGGCTACAGGCTTCACACATATAGGCAAGACGAACGGGTCTTCTGTTGTAAAGCAAGCCGAACTCCGCTCCAAAACTCAAGTTTTGAGGGTTCCTTCATCGCCGGCATGGCACAACTCAGGTATATCTACTCAATGCCTGTTGAACGTATAGTAAGGTACTTCAATGACAACGGCTTTCATATAAATAAAGCAACAGCAAACGGATTGCTGTCAAAAACAGCCGGTATATTCGACAACCTATCAAAGCTCTTGGCCAGGCGGTACTGGAAGATAATTATATAAGCTGTAATGAGACCTATTATAAAGTGATGGCTAAGAGTGAAAATCCGGATGCGCCGAACATCAGCAAAGAATATATCCGGGCCATGTCCGCAAAGAATCTTAACCTGGCATACTACTTCTACGGGAATGGTTCAAGACAGGGCACTGTTATACATAAGAAACTGGAAAAGTACATAACATGATTTTTGCCTGTCTGAATCCTGCGGACGTTCTATTGGCCTTTCTGTTCCATCAAGCAATATATTTTCACATTGGCCTGCCGGATATTTTACCCTTAAATGATTCCTGTCGGGTAGTTCACCCAACGTTTTAAGGTTTTATCCAAAATATCAGATAAGCGATGTATCCATTGATTGCATTGGGGTTGAGTCATATCGAATAACGTTGCATGATAATCCTGTAAGGGGTTATTCTTCATATAGGATAGAATAAACAGCAATTTATCTGTTATACAGGGTAATTGACTGCTCTTTCTCCCATAAGAAACCCGTATGCGGGGCTGACCTTTTAACGTAAAATGAGAATGATATTCTTCCCAATGATACTTAAAGGTTGGCAAAAATGCTTCAAACTCCGATAAATTAAAACCCGTTAATGATAATAATTGCTTCGGATTTTTTCGAATCTTGTCGTATTTCATTTGTGATTAATGAATCGCAAAGGTATGTAAAAGAACGTCTTAATAAACTATTAAATATAAACTCTATTACAAATAAAACACATCAATTGATTTCTCCAAAAGACAAAGCTGCAAGAATATCCATATTGTACGATAAAGTATATACTTCCCCATATTTTCTAAATATATTCTTGGCATAGAAATATTTCATTAGATTTGCATATCAAACAATCTTAAAATAAGTGAATATTCAAAAAAACTTAATAGGGTAACGCCCTAAAAAAATATTTATGGTAAATACCAATAAGTATGAAAATAATTCGAAATTGTCTGATGAGGAAGATATAAAGTATATCAAATCTTTTCTTTCCGGGGATGACAAGGCTTTCTCATTCATGTATACTAAATATGTGGATGAGTTGCTTGCTTATGGAATCAGTTTAGGATTTGACCGCGAAACACTTAAAGACATCATTCAAGATGTTTTTTACAAACTATATTTCGATAAGAAAATATTAAAAAATGTTATCCGATTGAAATTTTATCTTTTCAAGATATTCAAAAATAAGTTATTCGACTTGCATCGTTCTTCTGTAAAAACAACAGCTATCTCATATTTTGAAATGTCTTTTTCCATAAAATCCACAATACTCGATTTTCTCATTGGCGAAGAAGAACGAAAGGATATAGAAAATCATATAGACCGCCTACTAAATAAAATTACCGACCGCCAACGCGATGCAATCTACCTGAGATTTATACAAGAGATGGAGTATGAAGAAATTGGAGAACTTCTAGATATGACTGCCCCCGCAGTCCGAAAATTGGTATCTAGAGCCATAAAACGAATGCGTGAATAATTTTTTTTGAAAATATTTCAAAAAAATGGGAACAAAAAATACCCAAATATGTCTTATCTTAAACTAATATATTCTATGAACAAAGAGTACATACATTATAAGACTTATGAACTTTTATGTGATGATTCTTTTTTATGTTGGAAACTTTTTTCATCAGAAGAAGATTGCATTTTATGGGAAGGATTGCTCGAAAAGAATCCCGAATTAAAAAGTGAGATCGATAAAGCAACTAAAATATTAAAGTCTGTGACATTAAACAACTATAAACTTTCCCCTGACGAAAAAGACGACATACTGCAAGCGATCAAGGAAAGAATTAATATACAAAAAAGACAAAAACGCCGACGTACCCTTTACAGCATATCGGGTATAGCCGGAGCCGCAGCTATTGCTTTATTTATTGTTTTCAATTTCTTTTACTTTAAAGAAAGTTCTGAAGAAAAGACTCTTGTAGCAGGATTGGCCGAAAAAAAACAGAATGGAAAAGATATTCTGCTTATCCTTGCTGATGATGAGGTTGTGACGTTGGAACAAAACTCAGATATACAATATAAATCTGATGGGAATATAGTTATCTCAAATGGTGATAATGAAAAGACAACAAAAGCTATTGATAAGAAACAAATCCGGTTCAATAAGTTGGTTGTTCCCAGCGGGAAAAGATCATTCCTTGTATTGGAAGATGGCACAAAAATATGGATTAATTCAGGATCTACACTAGAGTTTCCTCCGGTATTTCAAGACAATCATAGAGAGATCAGAGCAGAAGGAGAGATATATATAGAGGTGGCGAAAGACGAAAATAGGCCTTTTTATATAAACACCACTGAAATGAAAGTAAAAGTCTTAGGTACTCGTTTCAATGTTTCTGCTTATAAAGATGAATCAGCACAGTCCGTAGTCTTAGTCGAAGGAAAAGTAGCTGTAACCGCTTTCGATCAAGAAGTAGAATTGAGGCCCGATTTGAAGCTAACTGTAGCAGAAGGCAGAGTAAAGACCGAAAAAGTGAATGTTTACAATTATATAAGCTGGAAGGATGGTTTACTGCAATATTCCGGCGAATCGCTTGCTTCCATTCTTAACAAGCTATCACGCTATTATGATATACCTATCACTTATGATAAGGGGATTGAAAACATGAAGTGTGATGGTAAACTTGTCCTTTTTGATAACATTCAGGATATTATGGAAACTATACATAACACCAATCCTATAGAATATAATATAAAAGACGGACATATTACTGTTCAAAAAAAATAATCGAACCTTATTTCTAATAAAAAACGATCACACTATGAGTAATTACAAAAAGGAAATAACAACTTCTATACTAACACTAACACATTAAAAACAAAAGGAAAAACTATAGTAATAACCTTATTTTCTTAAACCAAATCATGTTTAGGGTAGGATGAAAACACATAAAATATAATTCCTTGTTATAATTATAGAAAAATTTATTATGTATCAAAAATTGTAAAGCTAACCTTATGTTTAACCAAAAATAGAGACCTTATGATAGACACCCTGGATAAATAAGTAATCGGGTAATACTGCCATATTACCCGATCTTCTTGGATTTTAAATAAACTATGAGTTATTAATTCTTTAAAATCGGTATAAATATATGAAATTAAAACATTTCAAGGAAAAGTTATATCTAAAAAACTTCTCCAAGACCTTACGTACTATGAAATTAGTTATAATATTAATGCTATTAGGAGTAAGCTCAGCCTTCTCCAATACATATTCACAAACCACACTTCTCACATTCGATGTTAGAAAAGAATCTATAAAAGAAGTAATAAATGTTATTGAAAAGAAGTCCGAATACGTTTTTTTCTTCTCCAATGATCTCAAAAAAGACATACAGAAAAAAGTCAACGTACATGCTGATGCTAAAACGTTGGACAAGATTCTTGATGATATATTTGCAGGAACAGGTCTATCGTATAAAATCAAAGATCGCCAAGTGATGGTTTTCAGAGATGACAAAAAATCCCTCAACACAACAGAATCGGCTGTAATACAGCAGAAGAAAACAGTAAAAGGAAAAATCATTGATAATCTCGGTGACGAATTACCTGGAGCTACAGTAACTGTGGAAGGTAGTACTCGCGGAGTATCGACCGACACTGACGGAACGTACAGTATAGATGTAGAGGACGAGGACAAGTTGGTATTCTCCTATTTGGGGATGGAATCTCAAACTATCCTAGTTGGTACTCAAACTGAAATAAATGTTACACTGAAAGAAAAATCTGATATGTTGAATGAAGTAACAGTAGTTGCTTTCGGTAAGCAAAAGAAGGAAAGTCTAATTTCTTCTATTCAAACAGTGAATACAAAAGATTTGAAAGTACCATCAAGTAACCTTACTACTGCTTTCGCCGGCCGGATAGCAGGACTTATTGCTTATCAGACTAGTGGAGAACCGGGACAAGACAATGCCGATTTCTTTATACGTGGTGTCACATCTTTCGGTGCAGGAAAAGTAGACCCACTTATCCTCATTGATAACGTTGAAGTCTCAAGCAATGACTTATCACGTCTACATCCCGACGATATTCAAAGTTTTGCCATCTTAAAAGATGCCACAGCTACAGCCCTATACGGTGCTCGTGGCGCAAACGGTGTAATCTTGGTAACAACTAAAGAAGGAAAAGAAGGAAAGGTAAAAATCTCTGTTCGTTTAGAAAATTCATTCTCTTCTGCCACTAAGAAAGTTGAAATGGCAGATCCTATTACATATATGAGATTGGCCAACGAAGCTGTATCCACTCGTAATCCTTTGGCTCCTATACCTTATTCAAACAGCCAGATAGACAACACCATTCGTGGAGGGAACCCGTATGTATACCCTGCTGTGGACTGGATGGATATGTTGACTAAGAGTAGCACGATGAACCAAAGAGCAAACATAAATATCTCTGGCGGGGGTAGCGTTGCCAGATATTATATTGCAGGATCATTCTCTCAAGACAATGGAGTATTGAAGGTAGATAAAAGAAATAATTTTAATAATAATATTGATTTAAAGAAATACCTTATCCGGTCTAATATCAATATAAACTTAACTTCTTCAACTGAAGCCATTGTGCGTTTACACGGTACTTTCGACGACTATACGGGACCTGTCAACGGGGGTACAGACATGTATAAGAAGATACTCCAAGTAAGTCCGGTTCGCTTTCCCGCCTATTTTGCTCCTGACGATAAATATGCTAATGTATCACACATTCTTTTCGGAGGATATCAGGGTGATCAATATATGAATCCTTATGCAGAAATGGTTAAGGGATATAAACAAGAGAGCAAGTCGGTATTGATGGCTCAAATGGAATTGAAACAAGACTTAGACAAATGGGTAAAAGGTCTTAGCGCACGCCTATTAGGAAATACCACTCGCTCGGCCGGATTTGATGTGACTCGTGCTTATTCTCCTTATTATTACGAAATTGGCAGTTATGACAGATTCACTAATAAATATACCTTAACGGAATTGAATCCGGCTGGCGGAACTGAATTCATTGATTACAATCCGGGAGAAAAAACAGTTTCAAGTTCATTTTACGGAGAAGCTTCCGTAGCATATAACAGCGACTTTGAGGAACATAATATGAGTGGTATGCTTGTAGGTATAGTCCGTAATTCACTGACTGGCAATGCTAAAACTTTATCAGAGTCTTTACAGAAAAGAAATTTAGGTATTTCCGGACGTTTTACTTATGGATATGATAGTCGTTATCTAGCAGAGTTCAACTTTGGATATAATGGTTCTGAGAAATTCGACAAAGGACACCGCTGGGGCTTTTTCCCTTCGTTTGGTATTGGATGGTCTGTCTCCAATGAATCTTTTTGGTCAGACAAGTTGAAAGAAGTGGTTAATAAACTAAAACTACGTGCAACATATGGTTTGGTAGGGAATGATGAAATCGGTGACCAACGCTTCTTCTACCTTTCTCAAGTCAATATAGGAGGAGGAGACAACTATACTACTGGATACGAATTTAATGGAATATCCCATAATGGAGTGAAGATAAATAATTACCCTAACCCTAAAATTGGATGGGAAATCGCATATAAAACTAATTTAGGATTAGAAATAGGATTACTTAACGGTAAAATTGATATTATAGCCGATATCTTTAAAGAAAAGAGGACGAATATTCTTCAACCACGTGCAGATATTCCAAGCTCTATGGGACTATGGGCAACTCCAGATGTGAATGTAGGAGAAGCAAATGGTAAAGGTATGGATATATCTGTCGATTACAATCATTCGATAAATAATGATATGTGGTTTGTAGGAAGAGCAAACTTTACTTATGCACGTTCTACTTATCGCTATTACGAAGAACCTGACTTTAGCGAAACACCTTGGAAATCTAAAATAGGACAGTCTGCTAAGCAACAATGGGGATATGTTGCAGAACGCCTCTTCATTGACGAAGCAGATATTGCAAATTCTCCACGCCAAGATTTTGGCGAATACTTACCGGGAGATATTAAATATAAAGATATTAATAGCGATGGTGTTATCAACGAAATAGACATGGTGCCTATTGGGCATCCTAATACTCCTGAAATCAATTATGGATTCGGTCTTTCATTTGGATATAAAAATTTTGATATCTCTGCTTTTTTCCAAGGATCGGCTCGTTCTTCTTTCTGGATAGATTTTAAAGCAATGTCTCCATTTGCATCATCGACAGATGAAAAATTACAAAAGACATTAGAAACTGGTCTTGCACAATTTATAACTGAAGACTATTGGTCACTTGACTCTCAAAATCCTTATGCAGGATGGCCTCGATTAGCTAATACCGTAATAGCAAACAATAATCAAAAAAACACAATGTTTATGCAAGATGGTGCTTTCTTGCGTTTCAAAAGCGCAGAAATAGGTTACGCATTACCAAACCATCTTATACACAAGCTAGGATTGAGTTCGTGCCGTGTTTATGCAAATGGAACAAATCTTTTATTGTTCAGTAATTTTAAACTCTGGGATGTGGAGATGGGAGGAAACGGATTAGGTTATCCACTTCAACGTGTAATAAATTTAGGTCTTAATATTTCATTTTAAAATAAACTTTTATGAAAAAATATATATTTAATAAGCCTCTCAAATCCATCTCTGTGGCATTATGTCTGTTTTTATTATCTTGTGCAGACTACCTTGATGTAGTACCTGACAATATTCCTGCAGTAGAGCATGCTTTTAAAAATCGCCAACAAGCTGAAGCCTTTCTTTATGGATGTTTTTCATTCTTGCCCAACTTTGGCGAAGGCGGTTCTAACCCCGCAATGTTGTCAGGTGACGAAGTATGGTACATAGATCCAGTACAGGGAATGAGTGCCAGATATTGGCATGTTGCCCGAGGTACTCAAGGAGCAAATGCACCTATCGGTGATTACTGGGCGAGCAAGCAAACCTCATACGATTTAAAAGGAGGAAAAGCTATGTTCACTGCATTGAGCGATTGTAATATTTTCTTGGAAAACATTCACAAGCCCTTTGATCTAGAAGATTATGAACGTGACAAATGGATTGCGGAGGTGACTTTTTTGAAGGCTTATTATCATTTTTGGCTTTTTCGTATGTATGGACCAATTCCTTTGATAAAAGAAAATCTGTCTATAAACTCTCCTGCAAGTGAAGTTCAGCGCTATCGCGAGCCGGTGGACGAAGTGGTTGACTATATTGTAGAGTTACTGGATGAAGCTGTTAAAGGATTGCCATTGGAAATAGTAGATGTGATGAACGAGATGGGACGACCAACCAAATCTATTGCACTGGCTGTTAAAGCTCAATTATTGACTATTGCCGCCAGCCCACTATACAATGGTAATACCGATTTTTCAGATATGGTTGATAATCGTGGAATTCAATTATTTCCACAAACATATAGTGCTGAAAAATGGGAAAGAGCAGCAACAGCTTTAGAAGAGGCTATTAAAGTTGCCCATGAGGGCGGACATGAATTGTTCGATTTCAAAACAACCAGTTATGTGGCAAAACTGAACGAAAAAACGATATTGGCTATGCAAACCAGAGGCGCTGCTACCGAGCGCTGGAACAAAGAAATTATCTGGGGAGATTCAAATTCGAATACAGATAACTTGCAGCGGGCATGCCATCCGGTGTTCGCATTTGCACATAGCAGTGGTAGCGTCCGTAAATCTTATGCTCCGCCTCTACATATTGTAGAACAATTCTACACTAAAAACGGTGTTCCTATCGAAGAGGATAAAGAATGGGTGAATGTAGATCTAATGGGGCTAAGAAAAGCTGGTGCAGAAGATAAATATTATATAAAAGAAAACTTTGAAACTATCAATCTTCATTTCGATCGTGAAGCTCGTTTTTATGGTTCTATTATATTCGATGGTGGCACACTATATGGTAATAGTAGAGTGAATGAAGACAATGACCTCTGGGTTACAGAATTGAAATATGGAAAAGTAGGGGGAGGGAATTCGCCGACCAACAGATATTCAAGTACCGGCTACTTATGTAAAAAAATGATACATTATCTTTCTTCACAATCTCAAACCAGTGACAGTTTTACTCAATATCGTTATGCTTTCCCTATCATACGGCTAGCAGACCTTTATTTGATGTATACTGAGGTTTTGAACGAAATAGGAGGACCCGGAACTAAAGCATATGAATATATTGATATCGTTAGAAAACGTACCGGACTGAAAGGTGTAGTAGAATCTTGGGAAAAGTATTCTTCCAATCCGAATAAACCAAAAACTAAAGACGGATTCAGAGAAATTATTCAACGAGAAAGGATGAATGAATTGGCATTTGAAGGTGCACGCTTTTGGGATTTGAAACGTTGGAAACTAGCCAAGGAATATATGAACCGTCCTATCAGAGGATTAAATATATTGGGAGAAACATCTCAGGATTTTTATCAGGAAACAATGGTCTATCAATTAAAATATGAGGTTAAAGACTATTTATGGCCTATAAAGCAAAGTGTTTTAATGAATAACAAAAACTTATTACAAAACCACGGCTGGTAATTTTTCTGTTTTTTTATTGTAAACAAAAAATGAAATGAAAATGAAAATACGATCTATTTTAATAGCAATATTTGCCACACTGTTTTTGTGGAATTGTGACAATGTAAAAGATTGGAGTGATCCCACAGATAGTATTCCACCGGGAATTGTCACCAATATTAATGTAACGAATATTCATGGAGGTGCTATTATAACATATAGCCTGCCGTCGGATGATGATTTACTAGCAGTAAAAGCTGTCTATACATATAGTGAAAACGGAAATAAAAGAGAGATTTTTTCAAGTGCAAATAACAATATTATAAAACTGGAGGGATATCCTGATACAGGAGAATATACTGTATTTCTATATGTATTGGATAAAAGCAAAAACGAATCTTCTCCGGTTGAAGTTAAAATTAAGCCACTTCTTCCTCCGGTAGAACAGATTAAGCAGTCTTTGAATATAAATCCTACCTTCGGAGGAATATATACTTTATGGGAAAACTTGCAACAAGATGAAATCTCATTAACGATGTATACTAAAGATGATGATGGTGAATATCAGTTCTACGATGCTTATTATTCTAAAACTCTGGTAGGAAAAACAACTTTCAGAGGATTAACTGATAAGCCCCAGGAATTTCGTTTTCAGATTCGGGATAAGTGGGGAAATCTCTCCCAACCTCTCGATACGATCCTTACACCGTTATTCGAAGAAGAGATAGTGGGACGTAATCAGTCTGGATACATCTGGCAAAGATGGGGATATACCGATAAAACATGTCTGTATAGAGGAGACTTAGCTGGTAATAATACAACAGCGAAACGTGGATTTGAACAGGTACACGATGGTGATACTTGGAATAATAGTGAGTGGTGGCATTCGAATGATAATAAGTTAAATGACTTTGTAGATTGGCCCGAACCAAATGCTTATATTCTTCCTTATTACTTTACAATTGATATGACTAAGAAAGCTTCTTATAGCCGCCTTAGGTATTGGATGCGTAGTAGAAGTCCTATATTTTCCGCTAATACTTTCATTAGTTTAGAGGTTTGGGCTACAAATAGCCCTAAACCATTGGATCAGATTGGCGATGGTAGTAAAGAACAGAATCTGATGTATTGGACCGATTGGAAAGAATTAGGTGGAACTGGAGAATGGCGAAACGACTGGATGAAACTAGCAGACTATGATCTGGTATTACCTTCAGGAGGAACCGATCCTAACTTTTTGACAAATGAAGATCATGAGTTTATAAAAGTCGGATTTGAGGTTGAATTGGATCCTCAATATGCTAATACGCCATTCCGTTACATCCGTTTTGTAATACGGAAAAACAGAGAGGCTAATTATCATACTCAATTGAGCGAGTTAAAGTTTTGGGGATCATACCAAGATTAACTTTAATTAGGTATTATACCATAGGAAACAATAATTGTTTCCTATGGTCTTCTTTTTTATTATATTTTTAAGGTTAAATAAATCATAATATAAGAAAACCATTAAATGAAATCTAGCATATCATACTTATTTATTACAATTCTACTTTTTCTTTTCAGCAATAATGTATTAGGCAAAGGATCATTAAATGACAATGAATTTGCCTATGAAAATGGATTGATGAAACAGGTGTTGTCCTTTAAGAATAATACCATTTTGGTCAAATCAGTTTATGAAAAAGCGAGTCAGACTGAGCTGATTGCAGGCAACGATACACCTTTCTTTGAATTCCAGATTAACAATAAAACTGTAACCTCTTCAATGCCTGTATGGAAATTCATAAAATACAAAGAACGAAAAATGGTTAATGATGGTGTCGAATACACCTTCTATTTTGAGGGAAAGGGGACTTATAAAGGCTTGAAATTGGAATTATACCGTCAATATTTTGAAAATTCAACCCTTATCAGAGAAAAAATACAACTACAATCAAGCAAAGGACATATTTTTACTTTGAACAAAAAAAAAGGAAAATTATACTTCGTATATCCACAATACGCTTTAAATAGCGATACCAAGACCGATGTAGAGGAAATACAGATTGCAAACTTCCTTTCGTGGAATCATATGTTCCATCCGGCTATAAAAAAACATAATGTTAAGAGTAATGAAGCGCTATTATTAAAAGGCCCGTTCTCGGTTGTTCATACTCAAAATCATAAGATCATTTCTACATACGAACATGCATCACAAGATGGTGCTGCCGGATTCAGATTGTCAGAAATTACCTCCAAGAAGAAAGGAGATGTAGATGAAAGTCAAGGAGTGGAAGGTGATGATACCGAACTTCATGACGAAAATTTCTGGTTTATTGCCCACAAACATACCAGAAACAAAAATACTCATACAGTTGCCACAGAAATGCAGAGAGGCGGATATCTTGACAATGAAACTATTCCATATGATTCTTACTATGAAACAGTTTGGAATAGCTTGAGCTTTATTGATCATAAACAACCGACAGAACCCTTGATACATGACTATCTTTTTTCAAAAATAACTGAACACCTTAAATCAAGAGATTCACATTTCTACTACAATACATGGGCTATGCAAAGGGAATCTCAAAAGCGCGGGCGCGGGCACGATTTGAGAGGTGTTCTTACAGAGGAACGAATACTTCAAGAAATTGATGCGGCTGCCGAAATGAATATCGAGCTTTTTGTCCTTGATGACGGATGGGAAGAAGAGTTAGGTTTTTGGACTCCCCATTCAAAACGTTTACCCAATGGATTAGCCCCTCTCGTTGATCGCATAAATGAGCACAATATGATTGCAGGCATTTGGCTATCCCCTATGGCAATAGACAGTCTCACAGAAAGGTACAAGAAGCATCCGGAGTGGATAATCCGCCGGTCGAATGGAAAACCAATTGTAGCACAATGGAACAGGCCTGTATTCGATATTGTAGGCCCTTTTTCAGAACTGTTTCTTGAAGATTGTAAGGCGTTAATAGATAATGGCATTCGCTTTTTTAAATGGGATGCAATGAATACATTCAACAGTTCCTTGGCGGGATTAGATCATGGAGACGACAGATATAGCAAAAAGGAAAGATTAGATAGATATAATTACCTTTTTCCGTTTTATGTAACACGCATCATGAGAGAGCTACATGAATATAACAAAGATGTAGTTGTAGAAATTGACCTGACAGAACCTGAACGTTGCGTCATAGGCTTGATGCCACTACAAGAAGGTATATTCTTTTTTATAAATAACGGAGGTTCTGCCTATGGCGATTATTCGATATACAGGACTAAATGCATGCGTACGGTTATTAACGAATATGGACATCTTTTTCCAAAAGAATTATTTACTTATGCTGTTTATCCAAACAATGTTTCTCCATATTGGGCACAACAATATAATGTAAACTCCAGTCTGATTTCGGGCCATGGTTTTTGGGGCGATTTAACTCAACTATCGAAAAGAGATAGAGTGAATATAGGGAAAACACTTAATAAGACAAAACGTGTAAGACCTTATGTAAAAGGAAAACAACTAAATTATAACTCTAAAGTAGGAGCATCCCCGGAGATATATACACAAATGGACTCAACTGCTGCGTTCGGACAAGTAATAGGTTTCAGTGCCGTACCAGTAAATTATTCCTGTACCCTGCTTGTGAATACATCTCAATTGCTGGGAGTTTTAAATTCTCCTTATACAAGTGATGCGAAAAATGTGTATCTGGAGTTCAACTTCATACAGCCAGATGATACATCAAAAGCTTTTCTGATAGGAAATATGGGAGAAAATATATCTGTAATTTCATCAACAGGGCAGTTGGACGATATACAATTGGAGAATAACCGACTAATGATTAAGACTGTATCAACTTCAACTGTGTTTATAAAATATAAAGATAAGAAACTGATAAAAGTTACTGGAGGGAGTGTGCTATCTCAAAACACAGATGAAATCACTATACGCTCGGAAGCAGGCAAGGGTCTACTCATTGCATTTGAAAATATTTTATAATGCTTTTAACTGATTATAATATAAAATGAAAAAAACATTTATTCCTTTATTCTTGGCTACCGGAACAAGCTGTCTGGCATTTTGCAGACAGGCAGAAGAAAAACAACGTCCCAATATCCTGTTCTGTATCGCAGACGACGTATCCTATCCCCACATGCGAGCATATGGAACAGCCTGGCTCAATACGCCTGGTTTCGACTGGGTATCACAGGAAGGTTTGTTGTTTCATCGCATGTACACCTGTAATGCCAAATCAGCACCTTCTCGTGCCTGTATTATTACAGGACGCAATTCCTGGCAATTGGAAGAAGCTTGTAATCACTGGGCTGATTTCCCCGCTAAATTCAAATCTTATCCCGAGGTATTGGCTGAGAACGGCTATAAGGTAGGGGCAACGGGAAAAGGCTGGGGACCCGGGTTTACCAATGACTCGTTCGGAAATCCACGGAATATGGTTGGGAAAATGTGGAATCATATCAAGTTAACACCCCCGACAAAGGGAATATCCAATATTGATTATGCGGCTAATTTTAAAGAGTTTCTCAAGAATAAACCAAGAGATCAGCCTTTCTGTTTCTGGTATGGAGCCTTAGAGCCGCATAGAGGATACGAATTCGGATCTGCTTTAAAAGCCGGAAAAAATATCAATCAGGTCGATTCCGTTCCTTCTTTTTGGCCGGATAACGAGATTGTACGCACGGACATGCTGGATTATGCGTTAGAAATAGAGCATTTTGATAAACACCTAGTTGCTATCCTTCAGGCATTGGAAGAGAAGGGAGAACTGGAAAATACAATCGTCATCGTTACAGCCGACCATGGAATGCCGTTTCCCCGTGCTAAAGGACAAGAATACGAATATTCCAATCATATCCCTTTCGCCATGATGTGGAAAAAAGGAATAACGAAAGCCAGTCGGGAGATAAAGGATCTTTTAAGTTTTATAGATCTGGCACCGACATTTTTAGCTGTCGCCGGAATACCGGAAGAAAAATCAGGGATGCAACCGATAGAAGGAAAAAGTTTTCTCGATCTATTGACAAAAGAGAACAGTAAGCCCCAAAGGGATTATGTTTTGATCGGAAAAGAAAGACACGATGTAGGACGCCCAGATGACCAAGGATATCCGATTAGGGGCATTGTAAAGGATGACTTTCTTTATCTGGCAAATTTTGAAACCAGTCGCTGGCCGGCAGGAAATCCAGAAACAGGGTATATGAATGTCGATGGCAGTCCGACAAAAACAGAAGTATTAAAAGCACGGCGGAATTCCGAAACGGAGATCTACTGGCAACTTTCTTTCGGCAAACGGCAGGAAGAAGAACTCTATAATATTTCGGAAGACCGGGAATGTATGACGAATCTGGCAGAAGATGCCAATTATAATACATTAAAAAAACAAATGCGGAGCGAACTTATGCAAAAACTGGCAGAACAAGAGGATCCAAGAATGTTTGAACAGGGTTTTATATTTGACGCATATCCTTACATGGGTACTGCCCGAAATGCATGGAATCGCATGAAAGAAGGTAAAAAGGTTCCAACGGATTGGATAAATAAATCTGATTTTGAACCAAGAGCATCTGGATTGAACGCTGATTTTTTGAATTAATATATAAATAATACTATGAAATATCTATCTGGAATAGTTTTACTCTCCCTTAGTTCGGGGATCTTTGGTGCATGCAAACAACAACAAAAAGAAAGGATAAAACAGCCTAATATCCTTTTTGTGATCAATGACGATCAGACATATATACATACAAGTTTTGCCGGAAGTAGGTTTGTTCATACTCCCGGTTTTGATAGAGTGGCAGCCAACGGAGTTTATTTTACAAATTGTTATGCCGGATCACCAGGAAGTGCACCATCACGGAGTGCATTGGTAACGGGGCGACATCATTGGCAGAATAAACAAGCAGGACAACATGCTTCATCATGGATGAAAGAATTTGTCCCGGTTGTAGACCTCCTCAAAGCGAATGGTTATCACACCGGATTTACCGGAAAAGGAGTCGATCCTTTCCGTTATGCCAGAAATGAGAGAGATTCGCTATGGAGAAAAGAGAACGCGGCGGGACATGTCTACAACAAACATCGGTACACAAAATCCAGTTTGTCGGACCCAAGAACAGCCAAGGGTATTGGTCTTGTAGACTATTTTAGCAACTTCCGTGATTTCATGCAGCAACGCAAACCGGAACAACCATTCTATTTTTGGTACGGTTCCACCGAACCTCACCGTGCTTATGAAAAAGGGTCATGGAAACGTAACGGAAAAGAACTTGCCCAAGTTGAAGTTCCCGGTTTCTTTCCCGATACAGAAGAGATAAGAGGAGATATGCTTGATTATACCGTTGAGATAGAATGGGCAGATTCTCATCTTTATAAAGTATTGAATTACCTAGACTCTATAGGTGAACTTGACAACACTATCATTATAGTAACTGCCGATAATGGTATGCCTTTTCCGCGAGCAAAAGCAAATTGCTTTGAATATGGTGTACATGTTCCTCTGGCAATCAGTTACCCAAAAGAATTTCCGAGTAAACGTCAGATAGAAGATCCGGTAGGTTTTGTGGATATTGCACCTACTATTCTTGAACTTGCAGGAGTAAAGTCTGATGGAATGCTTCCTATTTCAGGGCGAAGTATCGTGAATATTCTACGGTCGCAAAAGGAAGGGATAGTAGATGAAACCAGAAAATATGTGTTTATGGGTCGGGAACGGCATTCCTCTTCCCGATGGGAAAACCTCGGATACCCTCAGCGCGCCATACGTAGCCGGGAATATCTCTTTATCTGGAATATGAAGCCCGAACGTTGGCCTGCTGGAGCACCTCAAGCAATCAATAATAAAACAGGCCAGGTTTATCCGATGTACGGCATCGATGAAAAAGGTATCCATCATCCTGAACAGGCATTTACTGATGTCGATGATGCACCTTCAAAGTCATTCCTGATCGAGAATTATAAAGATCCTGCCATCCGTCCCTATTTTGACTTGGCGTACAATAAACGTTCTGAATTCGAATTATACAATGTGAGCAACGATCCATTCTGTTTACACAACTTAGTCGGTAATGCTAATTATATATCAGTCGAAAAAGAGCTTAAAATAGCTTTGCTGAACGAATTGGAGCGCTCAGGAGATCCTCGTATTATTGGTCCCGATAAAGAGATATTCGAAACTTATATCCGTTACAGTCCGGTCCGGCTATTTCCAGAACCGGACTGGAAAAGATAAAGATTTATTATTGATGCGAATCAGTAGTTAATATTTATTGTTTTGTTTATTAGCCCCGACTTGAAAGTCGGAGTTAATAAAATTTTGAAAGTAAAAGAATTATAACATGTAAAATCCATTGTGATAATAAAGATTAGTTAGCCGTGGGAAGCTAACTAATATCTCGAAAGCTAATTGAATATAGCTAAAAATGAGGGCGTTTCTCAACGGCTTCATTTTGTTTTTCTAAGACAAGTTAAGGTAAAATTGAACGGGGAGAGCTTTTATACGGACGAGGAATTGTCGAAAAAACTGAAGATCAGCCGGAGCAGTTTGCAGGATTACCGCGACCAAGGGCGTATCCCGTATATCAAGCTGGCCGGTAAAATCCTTTACCGCGCTTCTGATATCGAAAAACTACTGGAAGATAATTAGGGTCTGCTGAAAAACTCAGCAGACCAATTCATATTTAATTCGGTTTGCGTCCG
>NZ_JBHSGN010000077.1:0-122820 GCF_042654545.1 Dysgonomonas termitidis | reverse complement strand
GAAGTCTTCTTCAATACCGACTTTGAAGGGGGGAGGCATCAGGCCAGGATTGATAAGATTAATGGCTGAATAGGAAATATGAAATGGGCTGTCCAAAAAATAATATTACGTTAGCAAAGTATTACTTCCTATTGTCATATTGAACGGAGTGAAGAATCCCGATCCTAAGAAACGAGATGTTTCACTCCGTTCAACATGACAAAATGATATAAAAAAAATACTTTTTGGACAGCCTCTTTTATTTTCTACAATCCTACTATCAGAAGCCGGTTTTCCTTACTTATCAATTATATCGAAGAATATCGGGGTTTTCCCTTACACATTAAAAACAGTTTGGTAATCCGGCATATTCATAGATAATTGAGTTTAGAAGAAAGCGGATTTAGAATATTTCCTTCAAAATAAGTTATACTGTAGGTAAACTCATTCCTGTCAGCTTCCGGTAGAGATCAAGCGCGTATATATCGGTCATTCCTGAAATAAAATCCAGTATAGCCAGAATACGTCCATAGAGAGTGGGGGCATCCGTTTCGAACTGTTCCGACACACGGCTCAATACTAATTCCGAATACTTACCTTTGGGATCATCATCAGTAGCAGCCGTAATGAACGTATCGAGCAGAAACCCGATGATACGGTGTCCGGCAAGTTCTATATCCACTACATCCTTAGCTTTATATATCTTTCTGTAACTAATTTCGTTAGCCTCTTTATTCGCCTTATTTGGCAAGGCAGATATATGATCGATCAATGCGCCGTCAAACTGCCCCTCCAATATTGTATCTTCATTGTTCAGAAACACGGTTGTACATTCATCAACCAGCAGTCCTATAAGACTTGAACGCAGATAAGCAATTTGCTCGTTAGTATCGCTTACCCGCTGCATTGTATAGAGCATCTTTTTCTGTCTTTCTTCAGAAAAGAAGTCCATGAAAAGACTCTTTGTCTGTTCGGTAGAAAGCAGACCCAACTTGTGAGCATCCTCAATATCCATAGTCCTGTAGCAGATGTCATCGGCAGCTTCGACAAGATATACAAGCGGATGCCGCGCATACTTCAACAGAGATTCCTGCAAGCAGAGCATTCCCAATCCGTCGGCAATCTTCCTGAAATCTTCTTCCTCGGCCTGAAAAAAGCCGAATTTACCCTTCTTACCGGCTGCCAGCGCAGAATAGGGATACTTGGCAATGGATGCCAATGTAGAATATGTCATTACGAATCCGCCGGGGCGACGTCCGTTGAACTGATGTATCAGCATTCTGATTGAATTGGCATTCCCTTCAAAGTTGGTGAAATCCTCCCATCGTCCGTTTTCCTCGCGCACTTTCTGTTCGAGATGCCTGCCGTTCCCTTCTCTGAAATAGCTGGTAATAGCCCTTTCACCGGAATGTCCGAACGGAGGGTTCCCTAAATCGTGCGCCAGACATGCAGCAGCCACGATGGAGCTTATCTCTTCGAAATGAGCCGGAGAATCAGGATATTTTTTTCTCAGTTCCCTGCCTATTATTTCTCCTAACGAACGCCCCACACACGATACCTCGATACTATGTGTCAGGCGGTTGTGTACGAAAACGCTGCCCGGAAGGGGAAAAACCTGCGTCTTATTTTGCAAGCGGCGAAACGGAGACGAAAATATAAGCCTGTCGTAATCGCGCTGAAAATCAGTACGGTCATGATGCTTGTCATCATGATATTTTTCCATTCCAAAACGTTTTGCAGAGAGGAGTTGTTGCCAGTTCATAGAGTTTCCTTTTTTATAGTAGCCAAAGATAACGAATTTAGGCTGAATAACATATCCGGGTCATGTCAATTATAAATATTATCTTCCAGGCTGCTCTCCTGTTTTTTATTTATTAACCTTATATTGTTAAAATGTAAGGAAAACCGGAAGTTAGTTAAAAATGCGAATCAGTAGTTGGAACTATTAATTCACATTATCAAAAACCGAATCATTTATCTATATATTTAGCTGATAGCCTTTAGCTGTTAGCTGATAGCTCTTTGAAATGATGAACGAGCCCCCTCAATCCCCCAGGGAGGACTTACACAGAGAAAAAATAGTGGAAAATGTGTCAAGTTTGTCAAGTTTTGTACATAAGCTATTGGCTAAAAGCTATCAGCTAATAGCTAAAAAGGTGTTACTTTTGTTACTTTTTGCGTCTTAGCGTCTCTGCATGAAATACTGTTTACTGTTTACTGTTAACTGAAATAAGTGTTACCTTTGTTACCTTTTACCCCCCTGCTGGCGCGAACTTCCAGTCCGTGTCTTGTTGACAGGGTAAAAATGTTTGCTACGCAACACACAGACGGGACGTCTGCGCGAGCGAGGGGCACCCTATTTTGTTTCACGCAAAGACACAAAGGTACAAAGTTTTTACATCTTACGAGTTGTTGACTGCTAACTGATGACTGATGACTGTTTACTGATACACCTGTTACCTTTTAACTATACATAGTTAATATATGTAAATAACATATTATATAAACAGTAAAAAATGTGTCAGATGTGTCAGGTTTTAACTAAACATAGTTAATAAAAATAAAAAAAAGGTTTCCCATTGATTAGAACTGATAATTTCCATGCATTTATCCTGTCCTTTAAGCCTCCGTATAGAAAAAGAAACTATCTTTAATAAGTCATTTGTATTTTATCCAAACTAAAAACCCAGGAATAATGAAATCACTAAAGACTCTCTTTTTCATAAGCTTACTGCTTATAATCTGCACATCCTGCAATAAATATGCATCTATAGAAGGATTGATTTATTACCCCAGCGACTACGTGCCTGCAATGAATGTCTGCCTGAAAAACATCGAAACAGGTAGTACAATAACCTTATTGACAGGCGAATCAGAAGAGGGAGAAACGGTAAAATACAAGTTTGACAATGTACTTCCCGGCAAATATATTGTATATGCTATACCACAAGACGATATTGACGGTGAATCGGCAGGAGGTTATACATATGCTGTTCCCTGCGGGCTGGATATTACATGTACCGACCATAGTTTCATACAATTAGATATAAAAGGTGGCGCGGCACTTACAGGGATAGACATAGCCGACTGGTATGATGAAGATATCAGGTACAATGCCGAAAATTTAGGAAAATATAACAACAGGAACTTGTTTAATATTGAGGTTTAACCAAGGCTTTCTGCCTGAAAAGTAGTACCTTTGCACCCGAATTTTAAGGTTCGGTATTCACAAATGAAGATTTTAAACAAGTCCTACACAGTTTCCCTGATTGTTGCTATCGCTTTCTTTATGCAAGGGCTTGACACCACGGCTGTGAATACGGCTGTGCCTGCCATGGCCAAGTCGTTTGGGACGGATGTTGTACATCTGAGTGCCGGAGTAACATCTTACCTGATCGCATTGGCCATATTCATCCCTGTCAGCGGATGGATTGCCGACCGTTTCGGAACACGCAAGGTATTCTGCTTGTCTATTATTCTTTTTATACTGGCCTCTACCCTTTGCGGTACATCGCAAAATCTGACCCAGTTCGTTATCTTCCGCATATTTCAGGGGATGGCAGGTGCCATGATGACGCCCGTAGGCCGTCTGGCTGTACTGAAAACAACACCTAAGGAGAATCTGGTGACCGCTATGGCTTATATCACATGGCCTGCACTGGTTGCCCCTATACTTGGACCATTGGTGGGCGGTTACCTCACTACATACTGGCACTGGCACTGGATATTCTATCTGAATATACCGATCAGCATTGTCTGTGTCGTCCTTGCATGGCATCATATACCCGAAGAGAAAGACGACACTCCGGTAAAACGGCATTTCGACTTTGTGGGGTTCATTCTCAGCGGCCTTGCTCTTGCCGGATTTATGTATGGAGTGGAATTGCTCAGCCGTACCGAAGTACCATACTATGTTTCAGGGATAGTCGTTTTGTTCAGTATTGGTCTACTGGCTTTTAATATCCGGTATTCGCGGCATATATCCAACCCATTGATAGACTATTCGGTAATCAGGATACCAACATACAGGGTTACGATATTCACGGGATCAATATCACGCATGGTAATCGGAGTAGCACCTTACCTTGTTCCCCTGATGTTTCAGGAAGGTTTCGGCTTAAGCCCTTTCGAATCGGGAACGCTGTTTCTTGCCACCATGGCCGGAAACCTTGTTATGAAGCCTGCTACGATATGGATCATGCGCCATTATAATTTCCGCACAGTACTTATCAGTAACGGATTTATGGTTGCCGTGTTTACATTCTTCACGGCACTCCTGCTTCCGACTACGCCAGTCGTATTAATCGTGGTGGTCATGTTCCTGTCGGGGATGTTCCGTTCCATGCAGTTCAGCGCCATTACCACACTTGCTTTCGCAGACATACCACAACCACGGATGACAGCCGCCAATACGCTATACAGTACCGTGCAGCAGATGTCGACCGGTATGGGTATAGCTATGGGCGCAGTATTCCTCCGGTTCTCAAATATGATAAACGGCAGTACCGACCATTATTCGGTCGCGGATTTCCGTCTGGCATTTATCTTTGTTGCCATATTAGGCATAGTCTCTCTATATGGATATACAAAACTGACCCCTGACGCGGGAGATGTGGTAAGAGTAAAGAAAAGGGACAGGAACCAGTAAACAGCCAGTTGTATCTGGTCTATTCGTAATTTACTTCACATAAGGTTTCGGATCAACTTTACCATCTATAATATCCTTTACAACCGATTGCAGTGTAGTATAAGCCAGATTACCGTCATATACGACATTAAAGCCGTATTTATCCGTTCCTTTCTGCATCACAGGGTCGAAACGGCCGGTTTTGCCTTCCTCTTCGGCAGGAGTGAATTCGAGAGTGATGGTGGAATCGATACGGCCGTCTTTGTCCGCCACATAGAATATATATTTGGTAATCGTACGGCACGGTGATACTTCGAAACGCTCATATGCGGAAACGTCTTTATTCCCTACTGCAAAATGGTCGATGCAAAACATGTCCGCAATGCTGGTATTCCAAAGTTCTCCCTGCCGGTATGCATTATATAGTTTCGCCTTCGATACATCTGCGCGGCTGTAATAGCCTAAAGCATTGTAACACTCGACCAGTTTTTCGATAGAATAGTAATCATCGGGAAAATATTCGGTCAACTCCCTGTATGCTTCGGATGCATCCCTATAATTCTGATTATCAAATTCGATCTTTCCGATATTATTCAGCACTGTGACATACAGCTCCTTGTCCTTTTCTATTTTCGACTTGGCCACATAGAAAGTATCCAATGCCTGTTTTACATTGTCCTGATTAGCATACACGGCACCTATCATGTAGAAGGCTTTCTCCGACGGATCGGGTAGGTTTACCGCCTTTCTGTAATTAGCCAAGGCTTTTGTATAATCATCCTGTGCAAAATAAATATCGCCAAGGCCGGTATAGTATTCAGCCTGTTTCGGAGCCAGATTTATAGCTTTTTGTATATCGGCGATACCTTGTGTATGATTTCCATTTGCACTGCTGATAGAGCCTTTTACGTAGAGTGCGCGAGCAGATCTTGCATCTTTTTGTATAGCCATATCTGCGTATCTGGAAGCATTCGGGAAATCATTCAACCGTATATATGATTCTGCGACGTACGACAACTCTTCGGCTGATGATGTACGGGGCGTATTTCCATATTCTTCTATAATTTCGGTATAAAGCCCTTTCTCAAACATTTTCTTAATATCGTCTTTGGGCTTTACAACCTGATTTTCGTGTGAAGACAAGGTTATACTATACGGGCAGAAAGGAAGGGCAAATAATGAAATCAGTAATATACAAGCTATTTTTTTCATCGTTATTTAATAAATATTAGTTACAAGATAGAATCATGGGGTTATGAGCTTTAAGAATCTGAAATACAGCCTGTTGTTTTTCAAAACCATTTTTGCTTTCTCATCCACAAATAAGTAAACAAGGCAACCAGAGCCAAAACCATCCACGAGAAAAAATAGCCATATTCCCACTCTATTTCCGGCATAAACTTAAAATTCATACCCCACACGCCAACCATAAACGTGAGTGGGATAAAGATTGTGGAAACGACTGTCAGGCGCTTAATTATTTCATTCATCTTCAGATTATTATTGTTATAATACAAATCCAGCAATGAAGTCAGGGACTCGTGAAACGAAGCCAGGTCACCTAATGTGGTGCGCATACGGTCGTCAAAGTCGTTAAAGTAAACAATATTTTCTTCTTTTATCAACTTATTGGCATTATGCAAGAGGTTGCTGTATTCTTCCCTTAGCGCTATCACCATACGCTTGATATGCATATAATTGACCCTGCATCTGTGCATAAACTGAAGGATATCGACTGAATCTTTCCTCATTATCAGCTGGTCTTCAATATCCGCCAGCTTATCTTCTACTGTCATCAGGGTGTTAATATTGGATAAATTAACAGCATTCAGGAGGATATAAAGCAAAAAGTCCGTACTCTTTTGCCGTATCATCCCGTTGTTTTCCTCAATATCCTGCTTCACCTCATCAAAAACAGGGATAAGGGCTTCCTGGAAACTAACTATGAAGTTTTCACCGAAAATAAACGCTACCTGCATATCGTCTATATCAGCATCGCCTTCCAGATAAAAAGACGACATCAGTATAAAGGTTACCTTATCATAGGCTACGATTTTCACCACCCGTTGGTCGGCAAGTAAATCTTTCACATCGAATCCATGCAGGTCAAATTCGCGGCAGATACGGTTTACCTCCGTTGCATCGGAGATACCCTGGACCCTGAACCAATTTACTTTCGAATTGTCAATGCTGCTTTTCAACGGTGTATGTAAAGGGATATTCTTCACTTCCATCCGCATAGAATCGTATTGCATCAACTCTACCGACATTGGAATATCCTTATCTCCCAGATAAGTGGGCTTAGTTAAAAGATAGTTGTTCCGCGGCAATTTATTCCTGGGTCTTTTAGGCGTCCGTTTACTCATATTTACATATACGATATTACCGAATATTTAACAGTACCAAAAGTAAGAATAAAATACTATATTTGTACTCTTTGATGAGGTATTTGTAACCTGTAATTAACAATTAAAAATCAAACCAAATAAACAGAACAGTCAATGAGTGAGGTTCTAAATATACTGAAACGGAAAAAAATACAATTCTTCTTCTTGTTTTACATCTTGCTTTTGGTGCCTATATTATGCCCTCTTGCCCAAAACTTTACCTTTATCGACAAAGTCGCGGTTTTTCTCGTTTGCGGATTACTTTTCGCCGCCATATGGGTGCTATCCCTCTTTTTAAGTTCCAAATCCGAAAAGATTATTTATTCGGCAATGCTGGCTATATCGGTCATTCCGGGTTCTATCTTTCTGGCCTATCTGCTTTTTGCACGTGTGATGCTGGAGCAAAACAGTGTAACCAGCCTGTTCGAAACAAATCCCGAAGAAAGCAAAGAGTTTGTGGCTCATTATTTAAGCATATGGGTTATTGTCGGTGTATTGATTTATGCTGCTATCCCGATTGTGATGATATGCACGATGAAATCGTTCAAAAAGCTAAAAATAAGCAATAATAAACTACTTTTTTCTTTAAGTATTATCATTATCTTATGCATTGTCGGTATCAACAGGGTCTCGCGTTCGGTCTACTTCGTCAACTTCTATAAAACGTTCGTCAGCTATAAACTAAGGACCAGCTATGAAATAAAAACGATAAAAGAGCGGCAGAAAGAGGACTACATAGTAGAATCCGTCCGAAAAGACACCGTGCCATTGACTATTATCGTTGTCATAGGTGAATCCCTGAACAAACACCATATGTCGCTATATGGCTATCCGCGCACCACAAACCCCTTGTTATCCCAGCTTGGAGATAGCCTCATTGTATATCAGGATGTTGTTGCGCCGCAAGTACATACAATCCCGGTCATGCGTTCTATTTTATCTATGTCGGAGTTGAAGCATCCGGAATACTTTACGGAAAAACCATCTTTGTTCGAATTGTTTAACCGTAGCGGATACGACACTTATCTAATAAGCAATCAGGAATTCAGCGAAGACTGCAAATCGAGCTACGATATCCTGTTAACTCTGGCTAAAAAGAAATACAATGTAGCAACATATAAACAACATGACGACATTGTTCTGCCTGTATTGGATAAAATATTCGATGAAAGCGCTAACAACAGAAATAACAAGCTGATACTGGTACATCTGATAGGCAATCATATGGCCTACGAATTCAGATACCCCAAAGAATATATCGTATATAATAATAAAAAAGACAATCTGGTCGCAGATGCGCCATTCAGGGATGATAAAGCGAAGAAGACAATTGATAAATTCGACAATTCCGTCCTATACAACGATTACATAATAAACAGTATTATAGGAACGCTTAAAAGCCGGCAAAAAGGAGATGCAGTAATGATATATTTCTCCGACCACGGCGAAGAATTATACGACTATCGTGAATTTGCAGGGCATGCATATGAAAAGGTATCACCCACAATGAGTGAAATACCTTTTATGATATGGATGTCGCCTTCGTACAGAAAAAAACATACCGATCTTATCTTCGACAATAAACGCCCTTATTCCACCGAAGATTTCATATACTCCCTATCCGACATCGCCGGGCTAAACTATAAAGACTATAATGATTCCAAGAGCCTGTTCTCCAAAGAATTCAAGGCTAAAGAACGCTATGTAGGCGACAAGAGATATGAAGATATCAAGGAGAAATTTAAAGAGTATAAAGAATAAAAAATGAGTTATAAGTCCACATCTCATAACTCATCATTTATAATTTATAATTTATAACTTATAATTTAAAGACTTTATCTGTCTTGCTTCAATCTCTCGGCCATCGCTTTACCCAGCGAAATACAGGCATCATACGTATCATGACGCATAGCCTGACGCATCTCCACCGGCTCGCCAATTACTTCAAACTTAGTATCCAAAGCAAACTGAGCCAGACGTTTCACGGCAGCCCCCGCCCATGTGAATGAACCGAAGTATCCGAAATAACGGTGCTTCATATCACGTCCTTCTATTTTCGACAACAGGTATTCCACTTCAGGAAACAGCTTGTTGTTATATGTAGGCGAACCTACAATCAGCCCCTTATACTTAAAGATATCACGGATAATATAAGAATGTGAACGTTTGGATACATTGTGAAGGATAATCTCCTTTATTCCTTGCTGAGCCAGTTCATAAGCAACAGTTTCGGCCATCTGCTCGGTATTCCCGTACATACTTCCAT
This sequence comes from Dysgonomonas termitidis, assembly GCF_042654545.1. GTDB lineage: Bacteria > Bacteroidota > Bacteroidia > Bacteroidales > Dysgonomonadaceae > Dysgonomonas > Dysgonomonas termitidis. The sequence continues at coordinate 113,561 of NZ_JBHSGN010000077.1, read as the reverse complement.
AAGCTATAACTACGCCCTCATCACCTTCATAACGGCTAAGTTTGTCATAAATGGAAATCACTTTTTTGATCTGTTCATCTATAGTCCACACAGGACCGTGGGTAGAACAAATCATTTTTATATCCAGTGCGCTCAACTTCTCCAATGCCTTCTGTACCGGAGAGCCAAATTTACCCACCACATTGGAGTAGTAACGTATCATTTCGTCATAATAGCGTTCAGGGTGTAATTGTGTATCGGTAATACCGCCATCCAAAGTCCCGAATGTTCCAAAAGCATCTCCCGAAAAGATAATTTTGTCGATAGTGTCATATGTCATCATAGTTTCTGGCCAGTGCACCATCGGTGTGAGATTAAACACAAGATTGTGCTTACCCAACGACAGCTCATCCCCGTCATCAATCACCATCACACCGTCCGTAATACCATAAAAGCCCTGTACCATATCGGCTGTACGCTTATTACCCACAATCTTTACATTCGGATACCTGTTTCTCAGCAAACCGAGGGAACCCGAATGGTCCGGCTCCATATGATTGATAATAACATAATCGAGCGGTCTCCCACTTAATGCTATTTCCAGTTTATGAAAGAAAATATCGGAGTAGCAGATATCAACAGTATCAAATAATGCTGTTTTGCCATCCGAAAGAAGATAGGAGTTGTAAGAAACCCCTTTAGGCAGCGGCCACAGATTTTCAAAAAGATGCTTTGTCCGGTCATTTACGCCGATATAGAATAAGTCATCTTTTATTGGAATTGGTTTTAACATACTATCTAGTATTTTTCCTTTTTATTATGTTATTTTATCGTCTTTTCATCTATCGGCCCTTCTTTTCTGGTTATAGCGCTCCATACCAGCCATACTCCCCATACGACAAACGGCAGGCTCAATAACTGTCCCATATTCAAAACCATCGCCTGCTCATAATCTACCTGCGTGTTTTTTATAAATTCCACGATAAAACGCGACAGAAAAATGCCAATCAGCGAAACTCCCAGAATAAACCCGCTTTTGGTTTTGGCCGGTGTCTTATAAAAAAGGAACAAGCCTATAAGGAAAATGCAGAAATACGTAAGAGCCTCATATATCTGGGTAGGATGGCTGGGCAGAGAGTATATTGGTTCAGCGCCCCTTTTCCAATCCTCTATATTCTGTATAAAGCGAAATGCCCATGGCACATCGGTAGGTCCTCCATATATTTCAGAGTTCATCAAATTGCCCAGACGTATGGATGTCGCTCCTATAGCCACGCCCACCACCAGTTTGTCCAAAGTCTGTATCGATGTCAGATAAGTCATATACAACATAGCCACACATGCACCCACCGATAATCCAAGAAAAGCAATACCCAAAGTGGCATCGGCATTATCAGGATTTATTATATATCCGGCAATTCCACCGACAATGAAGCCGGCTACAGCACCAATAATCAAATGCTTCCAGTTCAATTTCTTTCCGGTTATCTTCAATGAATAAAGACAAACACCAATAACCATCCCAATAGCGCCACCATGACTGGCTAGCCCTCCTTTCCATATCTCTATCAGAGATACGGGGTTGGACAGATATTCCATCGGTTCATAGAACAGGCAGTGCCCCAGACGGGCACCTATGATAAGGCCGGTGAGCACATACAGGAACAGTGAGTCGAACCATTTCTCCGGAAGTTTTTCCGATTTGTACATCCTTTGCACCACCATTGTTGTGCAGAGAACCCCCGCAGCCCATAAAATACCATACCAGCGAATTTCCCGTCCAAAGAGAGAAAAAGCTTCAGGATTTACATCCCATGTTATAAATGAAAGCATGTCCAGCATAAAAATTATATTAGGATTCTATATAAGCTACCTTGTTTTTCGGATTACAAAGATATAAAAATACTATTCATTTAAAACTCGTTTAAATAATAAGTTGTACTAAATTTCTTAATTCTGCCATATTAAAAAACTGAAACTTAATATCTTTTGTTATAAATAAAAATACATATCCAATATAAAATAATTCTAAATAAGTACAACAACGCAGGACACATTTTTGCTTTTGATTTTATGTTAATAAACATCATGCGCAATTTGGAATATTTATTAACATTTTTGCTATCTTTAAAATCAGAAATAGGCTCTGGATAAAGTATCCTGACTTATTCAGTTATGTATACACAGTATAACTGTTAAAAAATTATGGATTATAACAAGGCGAACACCTATCTTAAATTTGATAAATCCCGGATGGTTAATCTAGAATACTCTCTTCGAAGAGAGATACTTAGAACAAACCGACGTGGAGCTTATCATTGTACTACACTCGTAGAATGCAATACGCGCAAACAACACGGACTACTCGTTATGCCTGTGCCCAAACTTGACAATTCGAACCACGTGCTACTCTCTTCTTTCGATGAAACTGTTATACAGCACGGTGCCGACTTCAATCTGGGAATACATAAATACGACGGGGACAATTACAGCCCCATGGGGCACAAATACATCCGTGAGTTTAGCTGCGATTCATTACCCCGCACCATATACAGGGTCGGAGGAGTAATCCTGTCGAAAGAAAAAATGTTTTCGCTCGAAGACAACACTATCTTCATCCGGTACACGCTTCTGGATGCACATTCACCGACAACCATACGCTTCAAACCATTCCTTGCCTTTCGTGAGATCAATACCCTGACGGTAGAAAACACGGTTGCCGAACATGGCTATAAAGAAGTGGAAAACGGTATCAGTATGTGTATGTACAGCGGTTATCCCGAGTTGTACATGCAATTCAACAAAGCGGCGAATTTTGTATTCGAACCCAATTGGTACAAGGGGATAGAATATGATAGAGATAAGGAAGAAGGCCTCCCGTATAAGGAAGACTTATATGTTCCTGGTTATTTCGAACTCCCTATTACAAAAGGTGAATCCATTATATTTTCGGCAAGCGATGTCCATGCCGATACCGGAAGACTATCTCTGTTATTCGAAGAAGGAGTAAAGGAACGTACACCGCGCTCTTCTTTCTACAATTGCCTTAAAAATTCCGGTCACCAGTTTTATTTTCGTCCCTCCAAAAATGAATTATACCTGCTGAACGGCTACCCTTGGGGACAAGTTACCGCCCGGGAGCAATTTATGTCTTTACCGGGACTAACGATCGGCTTAGGCAAACATGAAGCCTTCGAAGAGGTAATGGATACCGCAATCCCAACAATAGAGGCTTTCATGGAAGGGAACCCTCTGACAGGCTTTCTCAAAGATATAGGTGATGCGGATGTATTGCTTTGGGCGCTCTGGGCGTTGAAACGATTTTCCGATACAGAAAAAGACCGTTTTTATGCCAAATACGCATTGCTAACCAGCAAAATTGTAGCTTTCATACAGGAAGGGAAGCACCCTGGCCTCACCCCGTTAACAAACGGATTACTGAGCGTAGACAACCGTGCAGGACACCCTAGCTGGATGGACAACGCCGTGGCGGCCGGCAACTATCCCCTGCCACGCACCGGATGTCTAGTCGAAATCAATGCTTTCTGGTATAACGCATTAATGTTTAACCAGGATATTGCCCGTCATCTGGAAGATGCAAAACTTGAAAAGAAAATGTGCCTATTAGCCGAAATAGTAAAAACTTCATTCATCGACGTTTTTTACAACGATGGCGGTTACCTCTACGATTATGTAGCAGGAAACTATGTGGACTGGAGTGTAAGGCCGAATATGCTTCTGGCCATATCCCAGGACTATCCCCTCCTGGACAAACGGCAAAGCAAGTCCGTCATAGATATTGTCACTAAAGAATTACTCACAGCCAAAGGAATACGCTCCCTCAGTCCTAAAAGCATCGGATTCCGCCCACGCTATGAAGGCTCTGCCGCCGATAAAACCCATAGCGCATACAACGGAGCCTCATGGCCATGGTTGCTTGGCCCGTATATGGAAGCATACATGAAAATATTCCAACGGAGTGGCTATTCGTTTCTCGACCGCCTGCTCATCGGAATAGAAGATGAAATGTCGAACGACTGTATTGCTTCGCTCTCGGCACTTTACGACGGCAGCATCCCGTATTCCGGACATGGGCCTATATCGTATTCCCTTAGCGTGGCAGGGGTTATCTGGGCATTAAACCTACAAAAAGCATTTGCAGATGAATATTAAGAAAAGTATTAACCGCATAAAAAATATTAATGAGAGACGGAAAATTGACACTTGCTATTTTCTCGGTTTCATTAATGCTTAATTTTGAAAGTATATGAAAGCATTAATGTTTGGATGGGAGTTTCCTCCTCATATATTAGGAGGGCTCGGAACTGCAAGTTATGGCCTTACCAGAGGCATGGCGATGCAGCCTGATATGGATATTACATTCGTAATACCGAAGCCTAGGGGAGATGAGGACCAGAGTTTTCTGAAAATCATCGGGGCATGCAATACCCCTGTTGTATGGAAAGACGTTTATTGGGATTATGTAAGCGAAAGGCTTTCAAAATATATGGACCCTCAGGAATATTATAATATGCGGGATCATATTTATGCCGATTTTAGTTACATGCATACCAACGATTTGGGTTGTATCGAATTCTCGGGACGTTATCCCGACAATCTCCTCGAAGAGATAAATAACTATTCGATTATGGCGGGTGTGATTGCCCGTACCCACAATTACGATATTATCCATTCACACGACTGGCTCACCTACCCTGCAGGTATACATGCCAAAAATATATTAGGAAAGCCACTGGTGATACATGTACACGCTACCGATTTCGACCGTAGCCGCGGCAATGTAAATCCACAGGTATACCAGATGGAGAAAAACGGGATGGATCATGCCGACCATATCATTTGCGTAAGTAATCTTACCCGTCAGACGGTAATTGAAAAATACTATCAGGACCCGGCAAAAGTAACCACAGTTCACAATGCCGTAGAACCTTTAAGCCCCGAAATACTAGCCATCAATACCGAAAAAGGAATAAAAGACAAAGTGGTTACTTTCCTCGGGCGCATAACCATGCAAAAAGGCCCGGAATACTTTGTGGAGGCAGCTGCCCGTGTACTGGAAAGGGCCAAGCATATACAATTTGTTATGGCAGGCAGCGGCGATATGATGGAACGCATGCTGTATCTGGCTGCCGAAAAGGGTATATCGGACCGCTTCCATTTCACAGGCTTCCTCAAAGGGAAGCAAGTGTATGAAATGCTGAAACGCAGCGATGTATATGTAATGCCATCGGTATCCGAGCCTTTCGGGATTTCCCCGTTGGAAGCCATGCAATGCAGTATCCCTACCATTATCTCCAAACAATCGGGATGCGCCGAAATTCTGGACAAGGCCGTAAAGGTAGACTACTGGGATGTAGATGCCATGGCAGATGCCATATATTCTATTTGTACATATGATGCTATGGCGGATTTTCTCAGCAAAGAGGGCAAAGCCGAAGTGGATAATATCAAATGGGAATATGCAGGACAGAAAGTAAGGGATATATATAATAACTTGTGTAACTAAAGCAGCTCCCTAATTCCCCGGAGGGGGACTTGCAGCGAGAGTAAAAATTGATTGAAAAAAATTAAAAATAGTACAAGTAGCTTGTTTACTCGTAACTCGTAACTTGTAACTAAAAAAATATAAATTATGAAAAATATTTGTTTCTACTTCCAGATACATCAGCCACACCGCCTTAAAAGGTACAGGTTCTTCAATATCGGAGGCGACCACTATTATTATGATGACTTTGCCAATGAAGATTTCATCCAGCGGGTAGCCGAAGTTTCCTTTATTCCGGCCAATAGATTGATGCTGGATATGATAAAAGAATACAACGGAAAGTTCAAGGCCGCATTCTCGATCTCGGGTGTGGCACTGGACCAGATGGAGATATATGCCCCGGAGGTAATCGATGGATTCAAGGAACTCGCCGATACAGGATGTGTCGAATTCTTATCTGAAACACAAGGGCATTCCCTGGCGTCGCTTATTGATCCCGAAGGGTTTAAAAAACAGGTAAAGGAACATGACGATAAAATAGAAAGCCTGTTTGGGCAACGTCCGAAAATATTCCGTAACACGGAACTGATATACTCGGACGATATCGCCGAGCTTGTCCACGATATGGGATTTACGGGTATGATCACTCCCGGAGCAAAAAGAACTTTAGGATGGAAAAGCCCCAATTATGTATATAAATCGGCTGCACAACCGAAACTGAAGCTATTGATGCGCAACCCACGATTCAGTGATGATATCGCAACCCGCTTCTCCAATTATAACTGGAGCGAGTATCCGCTTACCGCCGACAAATTTATAAACTGGATAGCCGCCACACCAAAGGAAGAACAGGTAATCAACCTGTTTATGAATTATGAGGCACTGGGCAACTTCCAAAAGAAAAGTTCGGGAATATTTGATTTTATAAGGGCGTTGCCTCGATTTGCCAAAGAAAAGAATATCGGATTTGCCACCCCTTCCGAGGTACTGAATATGCTGAAACCGGTAGACAGTATTTCGTCTATGCACCCGATATCATGGGTAGGCGAAGAAAGGGATATATCGGCATGGTTAGGCAATACACTGCAACAGGAAGCTTTCCACAAACTCTACGAAGTTGCCGAACGTGTGAGTATGAGCCAGTCGAGACGGCTGTTGCAAGACTGGAATTATCTGCAATCGAGCGACCACTTCTATTATATGGGAACAAAACATGACCTGCCGTTCAGCCCTTACGCCTCTCCATACGAAGCATTCAATACTTATATGAATGTATTGAGTGATTTCAAGGAAAGAGTAGATGCCGAATTCCCTAGTTCGATCGAAAACGAAGAATTGAACGCCCTGCTGACAACTATCCACAACCAGGCAGACGAAATAGACCGGTTAGAAGACAAGATTAAGAAACTGGAGACAAAAACAAAGGGCACTGCATCCAAGGCTACGGATAAACCCGTTTCAAAACCTGAAACCATTAAGGAAGAGAAGCCTGCTCCTGCCCCGAAAGCATCGAAGAAAAAAGTGGCTGTTGCCTCTGCAAAATCCGAGGACAAGACAGGATTGACCACAAAGGTTAAAACCGGACCGAAAGCTAAAAAGCCGGCGGCAAAGATAAAAACAGATACTAAACCGGGAATAGAAGCCAAACCAGAAGAAAAAACGGATGGTAAAAGACCTGCATCCACGACTAAAGCTACGACAAAAAATAAATAATATTTTATATCCTTGCAACTTTTGACAAGCAGAATGCATCTTTATTAATAGGAACGTATTAGTCACTGTAACAAACTATTTAAGCCTATGAAAACAAAGATGCATTCTGTATATTCAAGTGTACGATTTTCCATACTATCACTAGCCGATCAATATTCGGGCACAACCATTAATCCGGAAGAAAAAGGATGGATGAAGAGGGTTGTTTCCGGTCTAAAACCTGAAGAGCATATAGTGAAGAATATCAATATGATAACAGAAAAATTCCCCAAAATAGACGTTTTATAAACAGATAGGCTCAAAGATGTAATAAGGCATATTTGCCCGCTTTACTTTATATTCACGCAGCTTTATTTTTTTATATGTCCTGTACTGCCTGATAATTATAATCACTTACTACTTTACGAAGAAACACCCTGTCGGGTCCATTATAAGTATATCCCGTAATGGACTTTATACGTTCGGCCAGCCGCTGGTTGAAGTAATCGCTGTCGCGCATGCGCTGATCCTCTATTATAGAACTGATAGTCTGAATATCCTTATCGGATAGTCTATCCAGAACATCTATATAAGTCACCTTATAATCTTCATGGAAATCGAGATCGGTGATGGATAATTCCCTGTTACGACTATTTAATTTGAGGTCTATAACCGTGGTTCCGGCCAGAAGGTCGCCCAAACGTTGCGATTTTTTTGTCACAGCCACCATGATTACCGCCAGAAAACCTTCTGTCAGGGAGAAGTCTATCAAACGAAAAAGCCATCTTATGAGGAAAGAGCTAGATGTAGGAGCTGTACCGTCAACGTTGACAACCCTTATTTTCATGACCATTTTACCGGGACTCTGCCCGTTATTTAAAATTTCGAAAAGCAAATGATAGAAGATTACAGGAAAAAAAATGATAATAACGAGAAAGATTGCAAAGATATCCCCACTGAAAGCCTGATTTATTCCAAAAGACGCCACCGTCCCCAAAATCCAAAACCAGCCGATAACCCACACAATAATAGCAATAAGATCGAGTAGATATGCTAGTATACGCTGTCCTACGCCCGCAGTTTCGTAATCTATAGTTACATTTTGTGTTGTCTGAACTTCAATAATCATTTCGATAAATAAAATAAGGCTTCAAGCCTTTTTTGCACCTATATCTGTTTTGTTTTCCCATTATAATGACTAAAAATCACAATTCCAGATACTCTCTATTATTTATAATTGACAAATTTAATTTTTTTGTATGATTATTACCACATTTCTTTCTTTCTTTTTAGGCAAAGGATTATATTTGTGAAAATAATTCTAAATACGAACTACAAACTAATGAGAGAAGCCGCCTTTGTTAAGGAAAATAGGAATAAGTGGCAGCAGATAGACAGTCAGACCAAAGATAAAGATATTCCGGCTGAAACACTCGCTGACAACTTCATAGAACTTACAGACGATCTCTCGTATGCACGTACTTTTTATCCCAAATCACAGACAGTAAGATATCTTAATCAGCTTGCCGGCCGCTATTTTATTAATATATACCAGTACCGAAAAAAGGAGAACGGCCGTTTCCTCCGCTTCTGGAAAACCGAATTACCGCTTATCATGTACCGGTACAGGAAGAATATGCTTTATGCATTCCTGTTCATGCTTGCAGGCGTACTTTTGGGAATCTTTTCCCTGCAACAGGAATCTGATTTTTCAAGCGCAGTACTCGGGCAGGGATACGTGAACATGACTCTCGAAAATATAGAAAACGGAGATCCGATGGGCGTATATAAAGACGATGCTAAAGGATGGATGTTTTTCGGTATAGGCAGCAATAATATCAGGGTAGCATTCTATGCTTTTATTTTCGGGATATTTTGCTCTGTTGGAACAGTTTATATACTGTTTTCCAATGGGGTAATGCTGGGTGTATTCCAATATTTTTTCTACCAATATGGATTACTCGGTGAATCGGCGGCTGTCATATGGCTGCATGGCACATTGGAAATATCGGCTATTATCATATCCGGAGGTGCAGGTATGGTTTTGGGAAACAGCATCCTGTTCCCCGGCACATACAAACGGATCGATGCCGTGCAGAGAGCGGTGAAAGATGCTGCAAAAATAGTAGTGGGCCTGATTCCCGTCTTTATTGTAGCTGCTTTTATCGAAAGTTATATTACCCGCCTCACAGATATGCATATATATCTTAAACTTACAATAATAGGCCTGTCGGCATTATTTATCATATGGTATTTTATTTATTACCCTTATCTTATAAACAAAAAAACGAATGGAGACACATGAAAAAATCAGATTGAACGGAAACCGCGATTTCAGTGGTAACTTCGATATGGCAATAAAATTTATCAAACAGAATTTCGGGCCTATTGCCAGAGGTCTTTCTTATCTGATACCTCTATTGCTGATAGCTGCATTCTGTATACCAAACCTGTTCAGCATGTATTATCAGATGGGAACTCACGGATTAAATAATCCCTATGAAGATTTCACGGTATCCTCATTTCTTATGGCTGCCATCGGGTATATACTACTGTGGCTTGCCATGTTCGCCATGATATTATTTACCATATCTTATATGTCGATGTATGTAAAATCGGATGACGGAGTTGTCGACAATATACAAGTATGGAAAAAAACAGCCAAAGTAGCGTTGCCTGCTTTCGGGGCTTCGATTCTTTTTGGGCTGGCATTCACGATAGGTTTCGTTTTATGTATTATACCGGGTATTATTGTTATGGTTTATCTGGGATTTTATCTATATGCATATATCAATGAAGATCTAGGTATTATGGATAGTTTCCAACGAAGCATCGAGTTAGTCAGGAATAATTTCTGGATAACATTAGGTTATGGCTTAGTGTTTGTAATTATACTCTCTTTGATTGGTTCCGTATTTGCCATACCCTACTATATAGGGTTGATAGCAAGTACGTTTCAGGTTAAATTTTTCGCCAACGATTTTTTCTTTATCTTATCCATCATGATTCTCTTTGTGGGATCTTTATTCTCATATATAATAATGTATACAGCTATGGGAGTCATGTATTACAGCCATCGCAACAAGATAGAAGGCAACGATCTGGAATTTGAGATAGACAGTATAGGAAACCATAACGATACTCCTCCAAGCATCCCATATTAACCCGGTCTCTGTGTTGAACAATAAGAAAGATATAACATTTATAAAGAGTATATTATTTATATTCTTCACTTGTCTATTCTCATATCTTCCGGCGCAGACCGACACAATACAAACCATTACGACATCACCTGTACAGGAAACTGTGGATTTCAGAATCCCTGATGAAACGAAAATAAAAGAATACCAGAACGATAATCGCTTCCAGTACAAAAGAGTCGAAAAAACTCCCTCATGGTGGGATAAAGTTAAAAATTGGTTCTTCAATCTCTTCGAAGATATATTTTCAGCTATAGCAGAATCGGGCTTTCCTGGAGTTATAGTCCTGATAGCGCTAATTGTTATTATATGCCTTATTGTCCTGAAATTTGCCGGAGTAGACCTCAGGACAGTATTCGGGAAGAAAAAGATGGATACGCCCGAAATCGATATTTATACCGAGAATGTACACGATATGGATTTTGATTCGCTGATAGCGAATGCGTTGAAAAATAAAGATTACCGCCTTGTTATACGCTTCCTTTATCTAAAAAATCTGAAACTTTTAACGGATAAGGAGTTTATAGAGTGGAAGCCAAATAAGACCAACTACAGTTACCAGTACGAGATAGAAAATCAGACCGTACGCTCCAATTTTATGGAAACGACGCTGATTTTCGATTATATATGGTATGGAGAATTCATTCCCGATGAAACGAACTTCCCTCTTATATGTAGCCGGATGGAGTCTTTCTCTAAAACGATAGCCAATGAAAGATAAGAAGATGATAGCACTCATAGTGGTGATTGTCCTCTTATTATTCGGACTCCCATTCGCAAGATCCAGGGCGCCAAAGCCTGTAGACTGGTCGCCTACTTTCATCAATTCGAAAACCGGACCTTATGGTACATATATTACCTATCAGCTACTGGACGATATTTTTGATGAAAAGAATATACGGGTCACCCGCATGCCGGCCTATAACAACCTGAAGAAAAATGTGGGAGAATACCTAACTTATGATGATTCATACTCATACGAAGACAAGGATTATTACGATACATATGAGGAATCTACAGTCACGGATTATCCGGACTATGAAACCGACTCCGCAACAAGTTATATGGAAGAGCAAATAGAAACCGGCAGTACTCTCACGGAAGAATATGATCCCACTTCATGGTATGCCGATCTGGATAATATATCAGATACTACCTCATATATATTTATAAACACAAGTTTTACGCTCGATAAGCTGGATATGGAGTATATGCTGGATTTTGTAGGGTTGGGTAATAACGTCTTTATTTCTGCCGAAACGATAGACAGAAAGCTTTTGGATACATTAAAGATAAAGACGGATACAAAATATTTCCAGACAGATACAGTTTATAACCTTACTGACCACCCTGCAAGAAAATACAGTTTCGGCAGTATTCAGGGACAAGTAAAATTTAATACGGATAGTTGTAAACTCTCTGTCAGACCTTTGGCCTTTAACAATAAGAAAGATACCGTATTTATCGATGTTAAGTATGGTAAAGGCCATATCTACCTGCATTCCGTACCTTCGGCTTTTGCGAATGTGAACATGCTCCAAACCGGGAAGTACGATTTTGGATTCCGGTGTTTATCATACCTGCCCAAAAACAGTAAGATAATTTGGGACGAATATCAGAAGCAGGGTTCACTGGGCGAAGGAAGCGATTTTAAGATAATGTTGAATAATCCGCCATTGCGTGTAGCATTGTATGCTATTCTCATCGGTTTTTTGCTGTTCATGCTATTCCGCTCAAAACGCACCCAACGGGCTATTCCAATCATCAAGCCTCCGGTGAATTCATCATTAGAATTTCTGGGAACGATAAGTAACCTTTATTACCGTAAGAATGATTTCATGACCATATTAATAAAACGACATGCATATTTCCTCGATTACATCAGGAAGCATTATTATATGTCCACCGAAAACATCGACAATGAATTTGTAAATGTATTGAGTGCGAAATCGGGGATGGACAAGGACCGGCTCAGTGAACTGTTCCATATCTATAAAGACTTATCCACATTGGCCTTTATAGAAACCCAGCCATTCCTTAGATACAATAACTTGTTGGAAGAGTTTTATAGAACTGTAAAGAACAAATAAACAGAGATATATGTCAGATTTAGAATTCCAGTCGAGAATAGATTTCTCCGAATTGAGCCAAGGCGTTCAAAGCATAAAAAATGAAATCGGGCGGGTTGTTGTCGGCCAGCATCAGTTGATAGAACAAATGATTGTTGCTATTCTGGCAAATGGCCATGTGCTGGTAGAAGGTGTGCCCGGCGTTGCAAAAACATTATCGGCAAAACTTTTAGCTAAGACAATCGATGTAGGATTCAGCCGCATCCAATTTACCCCCGACCTGATGCCGTCAGACGTATTGGGCACGAGTATTTTCATGCCGGGAGCCGCTAAGTTCGAATTCAAGAAAGGGCCTATATTCTCCAATATAGTCCTGATAGACGAGATTAACCGTTCTCCGGCCAAAACCCAGGCAGCTTTATTCGAAGTAATGGAAGAACGTCAGGTTACAAATGACGGTACCACATATAAGATGGACTATCCGTTCCTCGTAATAGCCACGCAAAACCCTATCGAACAGGAAGGTACTTACCGCCTGCCGGAAGCACAACTGGACCGTTTCCTTTTCAAGATAGTAGTGGATTATCCGAATATCGTCGATGAAATCGCTATTCTTGATCGCCAGAACAAAGGCGAACTCACTATAGATGCAGTTATAAACCCTGTGCTGGATGCCGGAAAGCTCAACCGTTTACGTCAGACTGTGGAAAAAGTGCTGGTCGAACATCATTTACTCGAATACATCGCACAAATAGTATCTGCCACCCGTCAGAGTCCATGGATAACATTAGGCGCCTCGCCTCGTGCTTCCCTGGCCATTCTGAATGCATCAAAAGCGTTGGCAGCCATCAGAGGCCGAGATTTTATCACACCCGACGATATAAAAGAAATGGCCGTGCCTGTGCTTCGCCACAGAGTATTATTAACACCTGAAAAAGAAATGGACGGTACATCCACCGATACAATCATATGGCAATTGATAGACAAAGCGGAGGTTCCCCGATAATACGGTTTATTAAGAGTCTCTATCTTACAAACCTGCTCTTTATTACACTGGCATTATGTGTAATAGGACTTTTCACATGCTTTATTTTCGATGAATATTTCTACCTGATGCAGCTTGCGTTGGGCGTATTCTGCGTATTTATCCTTCTGGATATATTCACTGTCTTTCGTCAGAAGAAAGGAATAGCAGGAACACGTAATTGTCCCGACAGATTGTCCAATGGCGATCAGAACACAATATCTATCTCTATCACAAATAAATACCCTTTCAAAGTCAGGATAAAAATCGTAGAAGAAGTTCCTTTCCAATTTCAGAAAAGGGATCTGATATTCAGAACATCTCTGGCAGCCGACAGATCAGAAGTCTTCTATTACGACTTACGTCCCACTCAGCGGGGAGTATATCAATTTGGCTCTTTAAATGTTTATGTAGCAGGTTTATTCGGCTTCGTCAGCAGACGCTATATCTTCGACAACCATAAGGATGTGGCGGTATATCCGTCATTTATAGAGATGCATAAATATGAATTGCTGGCGGCATCGCACCGTCTGACCGATTACGGGGTAAAAAGAATCAGGCGGATAGGGCATGCAACGGAATTCGACCATATAAAACATTATATATCCGGCGACGATCCCCGTACAATCAATTACAAGGCAACAGCCCGTATAAACCAACTTATGGTAAATACATACCAGGAAGAAAAGTCGCAGCCTGTATATTGCCTTATCGACAAAGGGCGCACAATGAAAATGCCGTTCAACGGACTGACATTGCTCGATTATGCGATCAATTCGACTTTAATGGTATGCAGTACAGCGCTTAACAAAGGCGATAAAGCCGGATTGATTACCTTTTCGAAAGGGATAGACGAAATATTGCCTGCCGATAAGCATCGCCGCCAACGGAACAAGATACTGGAAACTCTGTACGCTCAGCAAACCGATTTCAAAGAGGCCGACTATGAACGCCTATATGTCACTGTACGCCGTAAACTGACGCAACGAAGCCTGATAATTCTATATACCAACTTTGAAACAGTAAATGGCATGCGCCGCCAATTGAAATACCTGGGCAGTATGGCCAAAGATCATCTGATACTCGTCGCCTTTTTCCTCAACTCGGAATTTAATGAAGTTCTGGATACCTCACCCTCCAATATGGAAGAGACTTTCCGCAAAGGGATGGCTGAAAAGCTGTCGTATGACAAACTGCTTATTGTAAAAGAACTGAACAGGTACGGGATTTACACAATATTGTCAAAGCCCGAGAATCTGACGATCGATTCCATCAATAAATACCTGGAGTTCAAATCGAGAGGCCTGATATGAGTAATAAGTCGTAAGTCATTACTCAATACTTAGTACCTGATACTTACTACTCTTCCAATTGTCCGCTTTGAGATGCAATCGCATCCACGACAGCAACAGTCGTAAGATTTATAATATCCCTTACAGAGCTTTCAATATCAGTGAAATGAACCGGCTTGCGTAGTCCCATCTGAATAGGCCCGATACTTTCACCGGCAATGCCGAGTTCCATAAGCAGCTTACTGGATATATTTGCAGAGCTCAGATTCGGGAATATCAATGTATTCACATCCTTACCTCTTAGTGCATTGAAAGGGAAAGTCTTGTCTCTTAGCTCCTTGTTCATTGCAAAGTTCAGTTGCATTTCGCCGTCGATCTTGAATTCAGGATAATTCTCGTGGAAGTACCGTATAGCGTTAGCTATACTCTTCGGACTACCGTTATCATCTGCACCATAATTGGAGAACGACAGCATTGCCATTACAGGTTCGGTTGCAAAATATTTAACCGCATCGTGTGTCAACTTCACTATTTCTATCAGCACATCTTCCTCCGGCCAGCGGTTTATAAGCGTATCAGCCAGGAAAAAAGGCCCTTTCTTGGTATGCACGATATGCATTGCTGCAAAATGCTTGTAATTGGGCCGTAATCCGATAACTTCCAGCGCAGTACGCGCAAATTCGCGGTAATGACTGTAAATCCCGGTTATTACAGCATCGGCATCCCCTGTTTCCACCATCATCATACCGAAATAATTGCGGTCGCTCATTTTCTCAAAAGCTTCCTGATATCGGATACCTTCTCTCGATTTCTTATCACTTAATATCTTTGCGTAACGGCTACGCCTTACATCTTCCGATATGTTGCGATGATCTATTATTTGTATTCCATTCAGCTCAAGCCCGTTTTCACCGGCAATATGCCTGATGCGGTCCTCACTACCCAACAGGATAGGATGGCACAAACCGTCTTTATGTGCAAAAATCGCAGCCTTTATCATATTGATATGGTTACCCTCGCAATATACAACCCGCTTGGGATCACTCTTTGCCAAATGCGTAAGACGGTGTATGAGCTTATTGCTGTAACCCAGCATCTCCGATAGCTTGTTCGCATATGTATCCCAATCGGTAATCTGCTTACGGGCAACGCCACTTTCAATAGCCGCTTTCGCTACCGCAACAGAAACAGTCGTCAGCAAGCGCGGATCGAGAGGTTTAGGTATAATGTATTCTTTACCGAATGACAGACGCTTCAACTCATAGGCTGTATTGATAACATCCGGAACAGGTTCCTTTGCCAGATCGGCAATAGCACGTGCCGCGGCAAGTTTCATTTCTTCATTGATACCTGTAGCCCTGACATCGAGCGCGCCGCGGAATATATAAGGAAATCCCAGCACATTATTGACCTGATTAGGATAGTCGGAACGGCCTGTGGCAAAAATAATATCATCGCGGGAAGCCATTGCTTCTTCGTATGAGATCTCGGGATTAGGATTCGCCAAAGCAAATACAATAGGGTCCGGAGCCATTTTGCGAACCATCTCCTTTGTCAGTACATCAGCTTTGGACAGGCCTAAAAACACATCGGCGCCTTCTAAGGCTTCAGCCAGCGTTGTTATATCCCTACCGGTCGCAAAACATTTCTTTATATCACTCAAATCATTACGTCTCGTAGTAAGTACCCCCTTACTATCACACATAATTATATTTTCTTTCCTGACTCCGAATTTCATATACAGGTTAGTACAGGCAACAGCCGAAGCCCCTGCCCCGTTCACAACCAGTTTTATCTTCGAAATATCCTTATTTGATACATCCAGCGCATTAAGCAATGCGGCCGCCGATATGATAGCCGTGCCATGCTGATCGTCATGCATCACCGGAATATCGAGTTCTTCCCGCAGACGTCGCTCTATTTCGAAACATTCAGGAGCTTTTATGTCTTCCAGATTGATTCCTCCGAATGTAGGGGCAATCGCTTTTACTGTCTGTATAAATTTCTCCGGATCTTTCTCATCCACCTCAATATCAAAGACATCGATCCCTCCGTATATCTTAAAAAGTAATCCCTTACCCTCCATTACCGGTTTGCCTGCCAGAGCCCCGATATCTCCCAGCCCCAGAACGGCCGTACCGTTAGATATGACTGCCACCAGATTCCCCTTAGCCGTGTAATCGTATGCCGTCTGAGGATATTTTTCTATCTCCAGACACGGCTCGGCTACACCGGGTGAATATGCCAACGCCAAATCGGTTTGAGTACTGTGAGGTTTTGAGGGAATAACTTCTATTTTCCCCGGTCTGCCTGATGAGTGATACTTTAAAGCAGCTTCTCTTGTAACTTTAGGCATAATCTTAAGATTTTTATAAGTTTTACTAATTATATCAACTAGCATGAATTAGAAACAAAGTTACAAAAAAGGAATCTGATACAGCCAAATTTTAGGTTAATCGTTATGACAATAAAAACTGTTTTTCAACATAAAAATGACAGAAAATATAGACCATAATCAAGCATTTTCAATTTCGTTAACATCATAAAGTCAAAACACAATATAATAAAATTAGATATTTAGCTTTAATACAACAATTTGACGCAGGATGATGAAAATAGTATAATAACAGATAATATCTCAATTTCTATACATCTTGCATTTTAACTATAAAACCATCATAAATCACATTCAACTTTTACAGTTAGCAGTTAACAGAAATACAGGTCTTTCAACTTATTACTTAAAACTCATAATTCATTATTATATTTACGTTTATTAACTATGTTTAATTAAAACCTGACACATCTGACAGTTTTTTCATTATTTTCATCTTATACATTCACATTCATTAACTATATATAGTTAAAAAGTAACAAAAGTAACACTTGTTTCAATTAACAGCTAACAGTTATCAGTGAACAACTCATATCTCGTGTCTTGTCTACTCGTAACTCGTAACTGCCCGAAGGGCGAAGTAACTCGTAACCGTTAAAAGGTAACAAAGGTAACACTTATTTCAGTTAACAGTAAACAGTCAGCAGTTAACAACTCGTATCTCGTGTCTTGTCTACTCGTAACTGCCCGAAGGGCGAAGTAACTCGTAACTATATCAAAAAAGTTACAAAAGTTACACTTTTCCCACTATTTTTTATCTGTTCCTTTTTTCTCTCTCCGTAAGTCCCCCAAGGGGCAGGGCTGTTAAGTTCTCCGCTTTATTTTGTTATTCTCTGCTGTCATCCTGAGTGGAACGAAGGATCTCCTTCTATTTAGGAGATGTTTCACTTCGTTCAACATGACAAAGAGTATATAAGGATTCAGAACTTAACAGCCCTGCTCTTGGGGAATGGAGAGTGCTCGTTCATCCTTTCAAAGAACTATCAGCTAAAAGCTAAAGGCTATCGGCTTAATATATAGATAAAGTATTTTGTAAAAAGTGATTTTTGATTCAAGATTATTTAAATCATTGGTTCACGTTATTTATTAGCCTTCAAAACCTCTCTGGCTCTTTCGATCATCGAATCTAATCCCTTAGCCATATCTTCATCTGTCATGTCCTGAGAGATATCGGGGTCGATGCCAAATTCTATCTGCTCTTTCTCTGCATCCAGGACGGGTGATGCTGAAAACCGTACCGACCAGCCATTGGGCAATTCGGAAGAGAAAGGCAAACCGGAACCTCCGCCTGTTTTATCACCTATGATAATAGCATTTGGAGCATAACGCATCGCGTTCACAAAATCATTGGCTGCACTATAACACCTGCGGTTGGTAAGTACCGCCACTTTTTTCTGGAATCTCAGCCCGCTTGCCGGCTCTATATGCATTTCATAAGGTTCGGAGAAATCATTATGTCCCTTACCAGTTTTGTGAAGGATATGGGCTACCAGTGTCTTCTCATTAAAGAAATAAGACGCAAGTTTTTCACTGTTAGTCATTAGCCCCCCGCCGTTGTTCCTTACATCGAGGATAACACCGTCACATGCGGCCAGACGGTCGAATACCTGCGACAGATTACCATCGCCGATCCCACTCGAAAAACTACCATAGTACACATAACCAATATTATCATCCAGTATTTTGTACTTCAATCCGCTGGCAATACTGTAGTCTGTCCCAAGATAATTATCCTGTATTTTGGTGTCGAAATTATAGGGATAATCTTCGTACCATTTCCAGTAACGGGCCACATCATGGGTCGCCACCAGATTCACATGCCCGTCCTTTACCTCAGCCAGCATTTCTCCCAATACCGTAAACAAGGCATCGTTGCTCATACTCTCACTTATACGTGCTGCATAACGGGTATGAACTTCGTTCCAGTCCACATCCTTATAACTGAAAAAACAGTAATGCTCATCCATTATTTTCCACAAAGCCTCAAAGTTTCCTTTTCTGGTATTATCGAATTTATCTTCATCAAAACATGATGAAAAGCAGAAAACAAATGCAAGAGATATGAAAAGTATATATTTCATACTATAATTTTGTTTTTAATGGATGTATGGAAACTCGCATGACAAAATTATCATGCACTTAGATGAATGGTGATTGGCTCCGCCGATTTTGCAATTCATGCTTGTTTTCATACAGTATTTATATTTAGAGCCTCAAGGTAATAATAATTCTTTAAACTCCTGAAATGAATAACGATAGTAGTTCAAATCAATATCGCCATCCACCCCGGGCAATTCCCCTTTATGCGAAAACTGCCATATACGCCAGTTCTTCACATCACCGGACGGCTCATTATGCAGGTCACACATCCAGATCAGGTTATCAGGAAAATTATCTTTGATATATAATTTATAGCAATCTTTATTTGTATAAATGACTGGATGGATGCCAAAATGCTCATACAACTCCTTTTCCAGCACTTTCAATTCACTTACGACAACTTCAATATAGTCTTTATCCTTACTATACGGATTGGCCGGTGAATGTTCCACATCGATAGCCGGCAGCATATCTCCGGCGTTAAACCGCGCTATTTTCAGAAAGTGCAGGGCCTGCTCTTTTCCGGATAGGCCGAATGTATAGAAATGGTAAGAACCCACCTTTATATTGGTTTCCCTCGCCAAATCATAATTGTAGGGATAATTCCTGTCTTCATGGGAAGTTCCTTCTGTCGCTTTAATATAAGCGAAAGTGATGTTCTGCTCCAATACACTCTCCCAGTTAAGGATCGGGTTGTGATGGGATACATCCACTCCCTTTACAAAATACTTGCTGGAATCGAAAGACCCGGATTCTCCAAAATAATCTTTTATAATGAAGAACGCCACAACACACAGGCACGCAGCTATGACAAATGGCAGAATAAGCCTTTTCGGTTCAAATTTCGTTGCTCTCTTTCTGCCTGTTTTTTTCAGGGTTCGCTTTCTTACTATTTTCTTAGCCATTGGCTTACCTTAATCGAAAACAACAGTCTCAGTAAAAAGCTTACCTGCTTTATCTTTTGCCGACAGAATCAGCTCTTCTTCTTTTATTCCCCAATCAATACCCACTGTTGGATCGTTCCACAAAAGCGAGGCCTCATATCCCGGGGCATATACATTGTCCACTTTGTAAGAAAAAATGGCTTCGGGGCTAAGCACCAGAAATCCATGGGCAAAACCTCTGGGGATGAATAATTGCTTTTTATTATCTTCGGTAAGTTCCACGGCTAAAGATTTGCCGAAGGTGGGTGACGATTTACGCAGATCCACTATCACATCCAGTACACTGCCCTTTAGCGCTCTGACCAACTTAGCCTGCGCATATTTACCTGTCTGATAATGTAAGCCCCGCAATACACCACGGGTCGACTTCGATTCATTGTCCTGGATAAATTCAACCCTTCCGACATGCTCCTCAAAAGCATCTTTCCGGTACGACTCCATAAAATACCCTCTTTCATCGGTAAAGACACGGGGTTCTATTATCCAGACTCCTTTTATGTTCTGCTCTGTAAATTTCATACAATAAAAAAACTTTAGTCTAGTAAGCTAAGTATATATTGTCCATATGCTGTTTTATCAAGACGTTTGCCTAAAACCCGCAGTTGTTCATTATCGATCCACTTGTTTCGCCATGCAATTTCCTCTATACATGATATATAAAAACCTTGCCTGTTCTGTATTGTCTCAACATAGTTCCCGGCTTCAAGCAAGCTATCGCAATTCCCTGTATCGAGCCATGCAAAGCCCCGTCCGAACAATTGAACCTTCAAAGTCCCTTCGTTCAGATAGCACTTGTTCAGATCGGTGATTTCAAATTCTCCTCTGGCCGACGGCTTCAACGCCTTCGCCTTTGCGGAGACACTGTCATCGTAAAAATAAAGTCCGGGCACAGCGTAGTTGGATTTAGGGTTTTCGGGTTTCTCCTCCAATGATACTACCTTACCATCTTCATTAAACTCTACAACTCCGTATGCCCTGGGATCTTTGACATAATAGCCGAAAATGCATGCCCCTTTTTCTATCGTTGCAGCTTCTTTCAGCATTTTGGAAAAGCCCTGTCCGTAAAACATATTATCTCCGAGAATCAGGCATCCGGCTTCTCCGTTCAGAAATTTTTCGCCCAATACGAAAGCCTGGGCCAAGCCGTTAGGAACTTCCTGAATTACATATTCAAACTTCATCCCGAGCTCTTCTCCCGTACCCAGCAACGCCTCAAACATCGGCAAATCGCGCGGCGTGGAAATGACCAATATTTCGCGGATACCGGCCAGCATCAGTGTGGATAAAGGATAATAGATCATCGGTTTATCATATACCGGCATTATCTGCTTCGATATTGCTTTGGATAAAGGGTAAAGTCGTGTGGCGCTTCCGCCTGCGAGGATAATTCCTTTCATGCTCGTTCTGTTTATTTATTCAAATGCAAATATAAGATAATAGTTACGAGTTACAAGTTACGGATTACGAGTTTTTCGTTGCTCCGCTCCGTTTTGCCAACGTGCATCTTGCTTACTCGTAACTGCCAGCTGAGCGAAGTAACTCGTAACTTTTCATTATCTGATCATCCTTTTATGTTTTTTTGTTAAAAATAAGACATATATAACCCTGTCAAATTTCGCTATTTATAAAAAAAAGTATTCCTTTGTGTTGTTTTTTAGAACAATGAGTAAGGGATAGGATTTAGTGATTTAACATCGAATTATAATTCACGCTCGTTGTTCCACTTACTAAAGTAATAAACAGGTCTGCGACATAAACAGATAGAATTAATGAAATATAGATTCATCACATTTTTGACAATCCCGGTTCTTACGGGAGCTTCTTTTATTCAGGCGCAGAACGTTCCTGATAAAAATCAACAGCAACGTTACTTCGACATAAATAAGAATATAGAAATATTCAATTCCATTGTACGGGAAGTAGACATGTTCTATGTAGATACCCTGGACCTGAACAAAACTATCCGCAGCGGGATTGACAATATGCTCAACACCCTCGATCCTTATACGACTTATTTCAACAAGGACGACATGAAGGAGTTCAGCACCCAGATTTCCGGCGAATATGCCGGCATAGGCTCCAGCATTGCCTTCAAAGACGGGAAAGTAGCTATTACTGAACCCTTTGAAGGAAAGCCTGCCGATAAAGCCGGGTTAAAAGCCGGAGACTACATACTCGAAATAGACGGTAAAGACATGACTACCTGCGATAAGGTAGAAGGAGAAGCTTTCGGTCGTACACTGAGTAACTTTGTAAGTTCTAACCTGAAAGGGCAACCGGGGACATCGATACAAATAAAAATAGAGCGTCCCGGCGAGAAAAAGCCCTTTATTGTAAAGGTGGTACGTGAGAAGATCACTATCGATCCTATACCGTATTATGGCCAGATAACTCCCTCTACAGGATATATTAATTTCAGCCCTACTTTTACCGATAAAAGTGCGATGGATGTGAAAAAGGCATTCCTCGATCTGAAAAAGCAGGGAGTAACATCCTTAATTTTCGATCTTCGCCAGAATGGAGGCGGAATACTTGAAGAAGCCGTCCAGATTGTAAACCTGTTTGTACCGAAAGGAAAAGTCGTCTTATCTACCAAAGGAAAGCTGAAACAACTGGACAGGACGTACCGTACTACACTCGAACCTATCGACACGGAGATACCCATTGTCGTACTTATAGACAGAGGCTCGGCTTCGGCGGCAGAGATCGTTGCCGGATCGCTGCAAGATATGGACAGAGCGGTACTCATAGGTGAACGCACATACGGTAAAGGATTGGTACAGTCGACAAGGGAAATCCCATACGGAGGCGGTGTAAAAGTTACCAATTCCAAATATTATATTCCGAGCGGAAGATGTATTCAAGCCATAGATTACACACACCGCAACGCAGATGGCAGTGTAGGGCGTATCCCTGACAGCCTGACAACCGTATTCAAAACCGAAATCGGCCGTCCGGTAAGAGATGGTGGTGGTGTTTCTCCGGATATCGCATTCGAGGAAGAGAAAGCTCCTACCATAACATACTACCTTGCCAATCAGTTCATCGTATTCGATTGGGTTACAGACTGGGCCGCAAAGCATAAATCAATTACTTCCCCCGAAACATTCTCTATTTCGGATGAAGACTATGAAAGTTTCAAGTCATTTGTTAAGTCAAAAGATTTTCAATATGACCGTATGAGTGAAAAATCGATGGCTTCGCTCAAAGAAGTAATGGAATTTGAAGGATACATGAAGTATGCGGATGCAGAATTCAAGGCTCTGGAAGCGATGCTTGTACCCAATCTCGACCGGGATCTGGAAACATTTAAAGATGACATTACACGTCAGATAAACACAGAAATCATCAGACGTTACCATTATCAGAAAGGAGAATATATCTATACTCTGAAAAATGATAAGGAACTGGCCAAAGCCGTAGAAGTATTAAACGATCCGGAATTATACAAAAAAACATTATCTGCTCCCGCTGAAGAAAGCGAAGTAGCTATGAACTAATATAAAATAAGAGCAAAGCATCCGTCTGATAACGGATGCTTTGTTATTTTAAGGCTATTGCACATGAGGCATAAACGACTTGAAATTACATTCTTATTCAATATTTTTGAATACATTATCAAGGAGTTCAACTAAAAAGATTATCTTTGCAGTCCTGTAAAGGCTGAAACCGACAAACCGAAATAAAAACGAGGGTCGCGGACCTGTTTATTGTTTATCCAAGTATAACAATTATTGATAGTTATAGCGTTAAAACACGACATTAGATACTTATTTAAATTATAAGGCCTACAAACTGATTTCAGCACATTATCAAATTAAGAATAATAACCCAATACTAAAAATGGAATATAATACTCAACTGAAAAAACTAGCCCTTCCCGAGTATGGAAGGAATATACAGAATATGGTCGACTACTGCCTCACAGTACCTGACCGGAATGAACGCAAACGCTGTGCCAATACTATTATCAATATAATGGGAAATATGTTTCCCCACCTGCGTGATGTAAATGACTTTAAACACATCTTGTGGGATCACCTCGCCATTATGGCCGATTTCAAACTGGATATCGACTACCCTTATGAAATCGTAAAGAAGGAAGACCTTTATTCCAAACCCGGAAAAATTGAATACAGCCGTCCCGACATGGAGTACCGCCATTATGGAAAAACTCTGGAAAAAATGGTGAAGCTGGCTACCGAACTGGAAGACCCGAAAGAAAAGGAGCAATTCATATTACTTGTTGCCACTCATATGAAAAAATCATATATACAATGGAATAAGGAAGTGGATGACATGAAAATATTCATCGATCTCTATGATTTGTCGAATCATAAAATAGACATACGAAGCTCCAATATAAAACTTCCCGAAATGAAAGACCTCGGACAGAGGAATACCAACAGCAACAATAGCGGAGGGAAGAAAAACCAGCAGCAAAAAAAGAAATAATATTTAAGTGAAAGACGGAAAGTGAACATTATACGGGTAAAGCAGTTTTATTGTTTCGTGTTATTGGCACATTAGATTTCACTTTTCACTGCTAACGAATAGGATATGATAACAGAAAACGAAGTTTTCAAAATAGGAAAATTTATCAAACCTCACGGAATAAAAGGTGAGATAAATTTTTTCTTCGAGAATGATGTATTCGACCGCGTAGATTGCCCGTATCTTATTTGCCGTATCGACAATATCCTTGTACCTTTCTTTATTGAAGAATATAGGTTCAAAGGTAAAGAAACCGCCCTGATAAAATTCGAGGATATAGACGATGAGGATAAAGCCAGGCGAATGTCGGGCCTGGAGGTTTATTTTCCCCGCAAATATTATGAAGAAGAGAGTAATGATGAGATAGAATACTCATGGAATTTCTTCATAGGTTTTTCCGTTATAGATAAAGCAGCCGGCAAGCTGGGTATAATTGAAGATATAGACGACAAAACGATCAATACTCTCTTTCTGGTAAAAGACGGAGAGAACGAACTCATAATCCCTGCCACAGAAGACTTTATAGAAAAAATAGATGCAAAGAAAAAAGCATTGTACCTTGCCCTTCCCGAAGGGTTGATTTAAGGACAGACCCACCTTGCTATATTATTCCGGCCTAAGAATCCATTTTTCCACCCATTTTCACTATAAACGAACATTTTACTTTAAAATAAAATTATAACTTTGCTTTTTTAGGTATATTTTCGATGAAAGAGCGCATAGTTGTAAAAATAGGTAGCCAAATACTGAGCCGTAAAGACGGAATGCTGGATCTCACCCGTATGTCGGCATTGGTAGATCAGATAGCAGAACTACATAAAAATAATGTAGAGGTTATTCTGGTTTCATCGGGTGCCGTAGCATCCGGAAAATCTGAAATTAAGGTAAAAGCGAAACTAGATACCATTTCGGCACGCCAGTTATACTCTTCTATTGGCCAGGTGAAGCTAATCAACCGTTATTATGACCTGTTCCATCAGCAGGGTATTATCTGCGGGCAGATACTCGTTACCAAGGAGGATTTTGCCACACGCCGCCATTACCTCAATCAGAGGAATTGCATGTCGGTAATGCTCGACAATAAGGTCATCCCCATTGTAAACGAGAATGATGCCATTTCTGTTAATGAACTCATGTTTACAGACAATGATGAATTATCGGGGCTGGTAGCTGCAATGATGGGAGCAAAAAAGCTGATAATACTCAGCAACATAGACGGAATTTACAGTGACAACCCCAATAATCCCGGGGCATACATATTCCGGGAAATAGACGCTAAGAAAGACGATATAGAAAACTGTATCCAGTCGTCCAAATCGGCAACAGGACGCGGAGGAATGACCACAAAATACAATGTGGCCCGCAAAGCTGCCGAAGAAGGAATCGAAGTTATTATTGCCAATGGCCGCAGGGATAATATACTTGTAGACCTCATAAAAGGAAAAGATGTTGTATCTACCCGTTTCAAGCCATCGGGCAAAGGGGCAAACAGTATAAAAAAATGGATAGCTCACTCCGAAGATTTTACCAAAGGAGAGATACATATCAACAAATGTGCGGCGGAAGTTCTTCTGAGCGATAAGGCTGTAAGCCTGCTGCCTGTCGGCGTAACAAAGATCTCCGGCAATTTTGAAGCTGATGATATTGTCCGTATTATCGACGAGAAAGGTAAGCAGGTAGGCATTGGCCGCACTTCGTACAGCAGCGAAAAAGCGAAAGAAACAATAGGGAAAAATAATAAGAAAGCAATTGTGCATTACGACTATTTATATATTGAAAAATAAGAATGGACGACTATCACCAGAACATGTTCCGGTTGGTTATGGAAGCAGGTAAAAGCCTGAACTTACTGGAAGAAAAGGAAATCAACGCAATACTGGAAGCTATTGCCAAAGAAACCGAGTCGAAAATGTATTACATCCTTGCCGAAAATCAGAAAGATTTGCAGCGGATGGATACAAGTAACCCAAAATATGACCGTTTGTTATTAAATGAGCAACGTATAATGGATATTGTGAAAGATATCCGTAATGTGGCTTCCCTACCCTCCCCCGTTGGGAAAATACTCATGCAAAAGACATTACCGAATGGACTCAACTTATCTAAAATAACCGTCCCATTCGGGGTTATCGGCATTATATACGAAGCCCGCCCGAATGTGAGTTTCGATGTATTTTCCCTATGCCTGAAATCAGGTAATGCCTGTATATTGAAAGGCGGATCGGACGCGCGTTTTTCGAACGAAGCCATTATAGATATCATTCGCAATGTATTGGATGAAAACGGGGTGAATCCCAATGTATGTACACTATTGCCTAATGACCGGGGAGCGACAGAGGAACTACTTAACGCACGTGATTATGTAGACCTCATCATTCCGCGCGGAGGCCAGGAATTAATTAATTATGTGCGCGAAAATTCCCGTATACCTGTCATTGAAACAGGTGCGGGTGTTTGCCATACCTATTTTCATAAAGAAGGAGATGTGAAGAAAGGCAAGGATATCGTTACCAATGCCAAAACACGTAAAGTAAGTGTATGTAACTCGCTGGACTGTCTGGTAATAGACAAAGACCGGTTGGATGATCTACATTATCTTTGTGAAGATCTGGAGAAAAAGGATGTTATAATATATGCGGATAAGCATGCCTATGAGGCTTTGTTCCAATACTATTCGTACGATCTGTTGAAAAAAGCGGATGAAGACAGTTTCGGAACGGAATTTCTCGATTATAAAATGGCAGTCAAAACCGTTTCCGGTATCGATCAAGCCATCGGGCATATAGCCACTTACAGTTCCAAACACAGTGAAGCCATCATAAGCGAAGATCGTGAAGCCATCAGGTTATTCGAAAAGATGGTCGATGCTGCCTGCATCTATGCCAATGCATCCACTGCATTTACAGATGGCGCACAATTCGGACTAGGTGCGGAGATAGGTATCAGCACACAAAAAATGCATGCCCGTGGACCTATGGCATTGGAGGAATTATGCACTTATAAGTGGATAATAGAGGGCAACGGGCAAATCAGATAATGAGAAAGAAAAAGAAGAAGACAGCAGGAAAAATAACTGTCGGCGATTATATAAAAGCGATCAAAAAAGCTGACCGGGACAATGAATTGTCCCGGTCGGCGGGATGGCAACGTGTTACATCAGTGCATAAAAGCAAAAAAACGTATAACCGCAAAACACAAAGAAAGAACTTTACTGATGAATAATGGAACGTAATATAAGGCTCGATTATTTCAGGATCATACTCAGTCTGTTGGTTATCACGATACACACACAGTCTCTTTTTAGTAGTGAATCATTAGCAGGATGGCTCATTTCTAACGGAATAGCCAGAATAGCAGTGCCGTGTTTTTTTGTTATCAGTGGATATTACCTTCATTCTAAACTGAGTGATAATAAGGCATTAAAAAGGTATATGTTCCACACTTTCATTGTGTATGTTGTATGGTCGTTCATCTATTTGCCCACCTATTATAATACGGTGGAAGCCCGTTCACTGATTACATTTACCATTATGGGATATTATCACCTGTGGTTCCTGCCTGCACTCATATCGGGCACACTTATGCTGGCAGTAATAAAGAAGTTTATAAAGAATAACGACCTGATACTGCTTTCCGGTATTATTCTCTACATTACCGGATATATACTGGAAAACTCCGGATTACCATACAGATCGTTCTGCAATGGTATTTTCTTTGGTTTTCCGTTTATCGTGTCAGGATATTATATCCGGGAGAAAGATCTTACAAATATTGCTAAGACCCCATATTTGTATGTTCTTTTACCGGTAAGCCTGATCGCATTATTAACCGAGTCATACCAGGGTTATCAAACGGATATTTACCATAACTTATTTCTGTCGTTATACCTCCTTTGCCCCGTATTAATTATCTGTATACAGAAAGGGGCAAAATATACAGTTGAAAAATACGATATATCAAAACTGGCGGCAGGAATTTACTTTGTCCACCTTCTCGTCGCAGGACTGATAATCCCGATAGGGGCAACAAATAATATTTACAGATTACCGTTCATAATGATAGTCTCCGTACTATTAGCTATCTTTATAGTCTTAATCAACAAACGCATTAAAATACTTTTGTAATGAAAACATATACCAATGTCAAGGACCTCGGCGACCTTAATGCCGCAGTAAAAGAAGCCCTCGAAGTAAAGAAAAACCGCTTCGGATTTAAAAACCTCGGTGAGAGTAAGACGCTGTTAATGGTGTTCTTCAATTCCAGTCTGCGCACCCGCCTGAGCACGCAAAAAGCCGGGATGAATCTGGGTATGAATACAATGGTACTCGACATCAATCAGGGAGCATGGAAGCTGGAAACCGAACGGGGAGTAATAATGGACAGTGACAAATCGGAGCATATCCTCGAAGCCATCCCCGTGATGGGCAGTTATTGCGACATTATCGGAGTACGCGCGTTTGCTCAATTCGAAAATAAGGAAGATGATTATCAGGAAAAGATACTGAACCAGTTCATTAAATATTCGGGACGTCCTGTATTCAGTATGGAGGCGGCAACAGGGCATCCTTTACAGGCTTTTGCCGACCTCATCACGATAGAGGAGTATAAGAAAACGGCCCGTCCGAAAGTTGTCCTTACATGGGCGCCACATCCGAAAGCCCTGCCTCAGGCAGTACCTAATTCATTCGCTGACTTTATGAATGAGGCGGATGTAGATTTTGTTATCACACATCCCGAAGGTTATGACCTCGATCCTAAATTTGTACGTGGAGCAAAAGTTGAGTATGATCAGGATAAGGCACTTGCGGGAGCAGACTTTGTTTATGCAAAAAACTGGGCTGCATATACCGATCCTAATTATGGAAAGATATTAAGTAAAGATATGTCGTGGACAGTAACAACTCAGAAGATGGCGCTGACAAATAACGCTTACTTTATGCATTGCCTGCCTGTACGCCGTAATATGATTGTGAGCGATGATGTAATAGAAAGTCCTCAGTCGATTGTTATACAGGAAGCGGCCAATCGTGAAATATCGGCCCAGACAGTTATAAAGAGAATGCTGGAAAGCTTGTAAAATATAATCCGTTATAACCAAAAGCAGCGCATCCCGAAAGAGATGCGCTGCCTTTTATTTTATAACCAGCTTATTAGAATCTATATCCCAACGTTAACAAACCCTGGAAATTATTTGTCTTGAAAGTAGATTTATCCGCTCCGGTAAAGGCATATAAGTCATCCTTCTGAGATTTCATTACAAACGCGATATCGGTATAGAAATGGCGTGAAAATCTGTATCCCATACCATAAGTGAAATAGTTTGTAGCGCCATCCAGTACATACTGCTTAGCTGCGCGGCTGTCGGTAACAACTTCATAGTCGCCCGGAAAATCTTTCACTTCATTTTTGAACGGGCTTTGCATCCATGAATAACCTACACGAGCCGAAAACTGGTCTGTAATACGATATTCAGCTCCGACACGTAAAGTAGATGCATTCCTGAAATCCTGCTTAATATAAGAATTTGGATCACCCAGACCTGTAGCAAGAGCATTACCCCGGTCATCGAACAGTTTCATACTATTCGCGTAATTAGTCAGTTCATAATCGGCACTGATAATTGCCTTACCGCCGATAACGCCTGCTAGGCTCAATGTCCACTTGTCAGGAGTGCGCATTTTATAATCGAGTATAGCATCCTCACTCCGGTCTGAATTGGGATCACTGAAGCTACCTATATAGGAACTTGTTCCATCGGCAAAATCGGAAGACAGATCCGCAGCGAAATAATCGGTCATATTATACCATGTAGGAGAATGATATGAAACTCCAATTCGCAATTCTTGTACAGGCTTTACAATTACACCGGCAGTAACCTGCCATCCTGTACCATCTGTTCTCATCCAGTTTTGTAATTCCTGACCACCCCAAAATGAACCGCTATTCTGATAGTCTTCAATATAACTAGAATACATACGATAATTTATATCGGTAAGGGACAATGTTGCCCCAACACTAACAATATCTGAAAACGTTGTTCCTATATTAAAATCATATGTACTGACAGAACCTTTTTCTTCTACAAATAAGTCACTATAAGCCGCATACTCGGGAGAAGCCGGGACATATTGCCCTGAACCCACAGGGGTTTTCTCATCTATAATATGTCCATTAAAAGCCAGTACGCTCAGCCAGTCCTGATTGCGCCAGATATCTCTCCAGTCATTCCCTTCATCACCTAATGCAATAGCCGAGGCAGGACGCCCATTATTTGTTGCTCTATCAGCCATATAAGCCGCCATATCATACGACAGGTTATTGCCAATCGCGTTATATTTCCTGTCAAAATTTTTCAGCCTATTGTACGAAAACCCGATATTGATACTACGAACCACATCATTATCAAATATAGGGAACACACTCACAAATGCCAGATTATCAAAGTTCACTTTAAACTTACTTTCATCAATTTTTCCGGCATTCATTTCTGTCTGAACCTTAGAATTCTGAAAATTAAGCGTGGTAACTATTTCTGATGATTGATAAACTCCTATACCTGCTGGATTAATGGATATACCGGATATATCGCCACCGAGTGCCCCAAAAGCTCCTCCCATAGATACGGAACGAGCTGTGCCTGTCAGGTCGTTTTTCGAATATCTGTACGCATCCATTTCATTTTGAGCCTGGGCGGCCCCAAATGTCAGTGCAGTTGTTAACAGTAGTAATGATACATGTTTCATAATGCAATTTTTAATATTTTTATATCTTTTCAAAAAAGCTGCCTCAAAAATTAATATTGAAACAGCTTTTTATTTTAGTTGTCCTTATTTTTTATCTGCGTCCGCCACTGCTTCTTCCGCTACTACTTCCTCCACCTCCGGATGAACGGCTGCTGGAAGATGATGAGCCTGAGCTATATGAACCTCTGGATGAAGAACTGCTCGATGAACTGCTATTATAACTTGGGCGTGAACTTGAGCTACTGTTCGATGAACCGCTATAGCTAGGGCGCGAACCAGAACTGGATGAGCCACTATAACTCGGACGTGAACTTGAAGTGCTGCTCGGTGAACCGCTATAACTAGGACGCGAACTAGAACTGCTACCTGCTGAAGTATTGTAACTTGGACGGGTAGTCGGTCTTGTTGTAACACTACCTGTGCCTGAGCTTCCGCTATTATAACTCGGACGGGTTGTAGGTCTTGTTGTTACTCCGCTGGAAGAACCTCTGCCTGTTGATGTTCCATAACTAGGACGAGTTGTTGGCCTTGTACTTACATCGCCTGATGAAGAACCCCTGCCGGTAGATGTACCGTAACTCGGACGAGTTGTTGGTCTTGTACTAACACCATTCGAAGAGGATCCTCGGCCTGTAGATGTTCCGTAACTTGGACGGGTAGATGAGCCTCTGCCGCCATAACTAGGACGGGAACTATCGATGCCTGATCCACGGCCTGCATATCCGTATGAACTACGACCCGAACCATAACTTGTCCGACCGGGTCCATAACTTGTCCGGGGACGTCCCGAATAGCTGTAACGTGCGCTACTACCGTAGTATCCGTGATGATGTCCGCCATACCAGCCACCACCATACCAGCCTCCGGCGTACCAGCCACCCCAGCCATACCAAGGTCTGCTCCAACCCCAACCCCAGCTACTGCCGTAATACCATGGATCGTACCAGCCACCCCAGTAACCGCTATAATACCATGGATCGTACCAAGGATAGAAACTGCTGTAATATCCACCCCAGCCCCAGCCAAGATTTACGTTAAAGTTCCAGCCACGGTTACGATAATAATTGCTGTACAGGTCATTTGTGACATATACATTTATCTCATTATCACTGGATATCTTAACACTGTTCTCGGGTTCATGGAATTTTACTATACGGTCTGTGTACTCGTAATCCTGATATTCATCGGTGTAAATCACCGAATCTTCAGGATACTGTTCTTTTTGGTACACAGTCACATCTCCACCCCTGCGGTTATAGGCATCCACATCGATGTTTACGTTACCTTCTGTTTCCAGTGTAACTTCACCGTTATCGCGGACTACCAATACCTGTGTTGGTTTCTGTTGTTGCTGAGAAACTGTATTTTTGACTTTTACTTCTTTCTTCTTATTATCCTTTGATTTAGAAGTAGCATAAATGTCATCCCAGTCATCTTGCGCAAAAGCGATAAATGGCAATACAGACATCAGAAACATCAGTACTAAATTTTTTACTTTCATAATCTGCTCTCCTATTCTTTATTGTTTATAATCTCTATCATTTTGTGTTATTGACAACTTTTTGCCGGTCTTTATAAAATTAGACTTCCTAACCTGAAAAAGGTTTAATACAAACATCGATAAAATATTAACAGAGAATAAACAAATATACGACATTTATCTTTTCCATTCAATATTTTATATATGAAAGATGCAATAAGAGACACTTTTGCTGCGCTTTATTATGTTAAAAAAACAATAAAAACAAGTATGGACAAATACTTATAAATTAAATCCGGAATAAGCACTGCTTTTTTTTCAGTTCAATCATACCTCAACCCGATGTTAAAATAAAGAGGGATAGTTCTGTTTTTCCTATTTTTAATTAGATTTGTAATGCCCATATAATGGATATAACAACAACCGAAAACTAGCACAATTAGCTCCATACACAATGGATAACATATTAGAAAAAGCAATCCGGATTGCGGTAAACACACATTACGGACAAACGGATAAAGGAGGTGAACCATACATATTCCATGCTCTGAGAGTGATGAATAATGTAAATACAATTGAAGAAAAAATTGTAGCTATCCTGCACGACATTATGGAAGATACCGATATTACTGCTGATGATTTGAGAGCAGAGGATATCCCCGAAGCCCTGATAAATCAACTCCTTGTATTATCCTATTCTCCCGATACCGCGTATAATGCATACATAGAGCAGATAGCCAAATTCCCGATAGCTGCAACAGTCAAACTCGCCGACCTTAAAGACAATATGGATATAACCAGATTACGGGAGATCACAGACAAGGATATCCAACGACTGGAAAAGTATCATATAAGCTATTCTTTTTTGATGGAAAAACTAAACGATAATAAATTTGAACCCAATGAACGATAATAAACTGATGCAACATGAATCGCAACTCAACAGTTTTCTGGCTGAGGCTTTTCACAAACATAATATTGAATGTAATATAGAAAACGATTTGATTATATTCCCCCGCCAGCATATGACGGCATGGACATGTATGCTTAACCGTTCATCTTCTACAAAGGCCATCATTTTACAGTTAGACATACATCTCGAAATAGGGCTAGGGAAAGTCATTATAGAATCGTGCGCGGGAATGGGTACGAATGAGTGTTCCGCAATAAAAGACGCATGGAAAAATTTCCTCACAAATTCTTTCCACACCTTGCTTTCTGCTTTTTTTACAAAAGAATTCGACGATCAGATCAATAATCATCAATGGGCTATTGACGGACGCATATACGATGTTACCATGAGCAATGTGACAACCAGAGGGAAACATCCCGATCCGCTCCCTCTACGTTGGCTCCAACAACTTGAAGATATCATACAAAGCCAAACGCTGGAAGAAGGGACACATTGGGTAAAGCTGTACTATGCACAATCCGAAAGCGAATTAATTTCGGGTGAAATACTTCTCGATAATGATGTCTGGACGAGTGTAGAGAAAACTGTATTTAGATTCGATTTCCCAACCTACAAGGATTTCTTCTCCATACGGGTCTTCATAGTATTGAAAGACAATTTGGATATAAGCCATGTAGCCGCTACAATGGCCTGGATGGCAGGCGAAGACGATATGGCTATAGAACGACAAATGATGGAAAATGGCCTCTCATTATCCGATGCAGAGAAAGCAAATGCGTTCATACCTCTGGCTTTCGGCCGTGTATTTCTAAAGGGTATCACCACGGCAGAATTTTCAGATGAAGCTATTATTACAGATGGAACTGGAAATGAAAAGACCATCAGCCTCAATGATGAACCCATCTATACATCATCATATCTGCTCGCTGAGAAAATAATGAAAGAGGGCTGTGTAAATAAGGAGCATTTTCAAAATCTATTTATCCAAAGTGCGGAATTCAATGCATACAATAATGCTTTGAAAGACGGGGCTAAAGCAGAAGATATGAATAATGCCAGATTCGACGTACCGGTTATATATATGCCACACTACCAGCCTTCCGAAAAAAAGGAAAAAGCCACAGAAAATATTATTACTGAAAAGACCGGTAAGGAAAAGAAAAAGCCATCATGGAAATTCTGGAAAAAATAACTTTTCCCCGGTGAAGTAAAAAGCTAAGTAAAGAATCATTACTTATTCAGATCTGTTTATTGAGCGCATCACCCGGCATGGATTCCCGACTGCAAGGCTATTGGACGGAATATCTTTTGTGACGACACTACCTGCACCGATAACGGAACCTTTGCCAATAGTAACCCCCGGCACAACTATAACTCCCCCACCCAACCAACACCCGTCTTCAATGGTAACAGGCAAGGCCAGAGTCCGGCAGAAGTATTCGTCACTCTCTCTATTCCAATCAGGTGTTAGGCGATCTTGCAGATCGATGGGATGTGTTGCCGTATAAATCTGTACATTGGACGCGATAAGGACATTATTGCCTATCGTTATTTTATTACAATCGACAAAAGTACAATTCATATTTACCGAAACATTATTCCCTATATGGATATTGCATCCATAGTCACAAATAAACGGATTGCCAACGGATACATTCGACCCTGTACTTCCAAACAATTCTTGTAAAAGGCTATATTTCTCAGATTTGAAATGATAAGGAAGCGCATTGTATTGTGACAGTATCCTCCGGGATTTTTCTTTCATCTCCAGAAAAATACTATCATGGCAATTATACCACTCTCCCATCATACACTTTTCATATTCTGTTTTCATCATCTCTATTGTTATGTTTCACCTCCTATCCCACAACCTCGAACCGGGCAAACTTCAGCAACAACTGCTTCACACCCGAATTCTCAAATTCAACTGTAGCTTTTCGGCTATCGGGATCACCTGTTACCGCAGTCACCTTACCTACACCGAAACGCTCATGCTTTATTACTGCACCAACCTGTACTTCACCTGAATTCACTCCCGCCGAAGCTCTCGGGGTAGCATTGCGCGCATTCACAAAATTGGAACGGGGAGATGCCGGAGGAAAACCAGCCTCCTGATGCGGAGCTATTGGCTGCCTCTGAGTTACCGGGCTTTCAGGATATGATGTACGGAGAGTATTCGTGTAATCATGCAAATCGTTTGTATATGTTTCGGGACGGTTGAGTACTCCGAATCCCCCACCGATTACGTTCAGATAGCAGGTATCTATATCGCGAAGGAAACGGCTTGGATTCGATGCATTTATTTGCCCGTTCCGGAAACGGCTTTTAGCATATGTAATCATGCAATATTCCTTTGCCCGGGTAATAGCGACATAGAACAAGCGGCGCTCTTCTTCCAGGCCCCGGAATTCATTCTTTGCCATTGACGACGGAAAGAGATCTTCTTCCAATCCTACAACGAACACATTCTTAAACTCCAATCCTTTAGATGCATGAACAGTCATCATTGTCACTTTTTCCTTATCAGCCTCCTTGTCCGTATCCTGATCGCTAAGCAATGATACTTCGGACAAGAAATCCATCAATCCTATCCCCCCCAGCCCTTCTTCCCTACGGCTTTCACAAAATTCATGAATACCGCCCAATAATTCCTGTAAATTTTCCTGACGGCTCATACCTTCCGGCGTCTGATCCTGGTATGCCTCGGTAGCGATACCGCTTTGTTTTACAATCCGGGATGCCAGATCATAAGCCGACAATTCCTGCAACCGGGCGATAAAACTTTCGATAAGTTCTCTAAACGCACTCAGTTTTTTAGCAGTACCGGCATTCACATTGAGATTATAGCCTAAGGAATCGCCGATTATCTCCCACAGGCTCACATTATGCGCACGGGCCGCAGCGGCTATTTTATTTAATGTGGTGTCGCCTATCCCCCGTGTAGGAAAATTAATGATACGCCGGAAAGCTTCTTCATCGTAAGGGTTCACCACCATACGAAAATAAGCGATCACATCCTTGATCTCCTTGCGCTGATAAAACGACAGGCCGCCATAGATACGGTATGGAATATTCTTTTTTCGCAATGCCTCTTCGAAAATACGTGACTGGGCATTGGTACGGTACAGGATGACGAAATCACTATATGAGGCTTTCTTTTCGCGACGGATATCCCATATTTTGTTCGATACAATTTCACCTTCCAAAATATCGGAGTAGGCGCTTTCAACCTCAATACGTTCCCCTTCGTCGTTCTTGGAATATATCGTTTTCTTTATCTGCTCACGGTTTTGTTGAATAAGACTATTGGCAGCATTAACGATATTCTGGGTGGAACGGTAATTCTGTTCCAATTTAAACAACTTCGATTCAGGATAAACTTCCTTAAATTTAAGTATATTATCTATATTCGCTCCGCGAAACGAATAGATACTCTGCGCATCGTCACCCACTACACATACACGGTGGTGCGCATCGGCAAGCTGCTTCACAACAAGATATTGTGCAAAATTCGTATCCTGGTACTCGTCTACAAGTATAAACTGGTAACGCTCCTGATAGCTTTTTAATACATCGGGATGGTCACGAAACAAAACATTAGTATAAAACAACAGGTCATCGAAGTCCATGGTATTGGATGCTTTCAGCCGGTTATTGTAATCTCTGTAAATATCTTTCAGTACCGGCATCTTCGAACGCTGGTCGTATTCCAGCAACTCCTTGTTTTGCGCATACATCTGCGGGGAAATCAGCGCATTCTTTGCGTTAGATATCATAGCCTGCACCCTGGCCGGCTTATAGATTTTATCATCCAGTTGATACTGCTTGATTATAGTCTTAATCATATTGCGGGAATCAGCCGAATCGAAAATGGTAAAACTGGAATTGAATCCGATTTTCCCGGCTTCGGTACGTAAGATACGGGAAAACACGGAGTGAAAAGTTCCCATCCATAAATAACGCGCATATTTCCAACCGATTATCTCGGCGATACGTTCTTTCATTTCACGCGCTGCCTTATTCGTAAATGTAAGAGCAAGTATGCTGTGAGGCATATAGCCTTGTTGCAAAAGATATGCTATTTTATATGTCAGCACGCGCGTTTTACCCGAACCAGCCCCTGCAATAATTAGGGAAGGCCCGTTTATATATTCAACAGCTTCGCGCTGCTGCTCATTAAGATGATCCAGTAAATTATCCATAGAAATCAGTGATAGGGTAACAAAGATAAGTCTTTTTTAGGAATATGTTCTTCTTTAGTTATGTCAATCACCAGTCGTTATTTTTGATTGCTGTATGAAATCATTGGATTCTTTTCAGCCAGGTGCAACCGAAGATTGCTTGTGTCCCTTTTGTCCAAATCCCCAAAAGAAACCAAAAATATTTTAACGATCCGCTTCATAGGCCGACCCGCAACAGATGAAAAGACGAAACGGAAAGGCTCGCTCTGAATACGGTATAATACGAACCGGGAGATAGGCTCAAACACGTTCCCGTTTTTTTCGTCTCTGTGTTATCACATACAAACCCCTATTTAAGGATTCAAAAAAACAGGGTTGCTCAAAGAACAACCCTGTGATATTTGAGCCTTAGCTAATTACAGTTTATACTCTTGCCAGCTCTTAATCGGAATATCCGTTTCCTTCATTTCGCAAAAGGCCTGAATAAATGCACTCGCCAACCGTGCGTTTGTTATTAGCGGGATATTATGGTCGATAGCTCCGCGGCGGATTTTGTAGCCGTTGGTAAGTTCGCGACGTGTATGGTTTTTAGGGATATTGACAATCAGCTCGAACTTGTGATTCGACATCATATCCATCACATTGTGTTCCTTTTCTTCATCCGGCCAGCTGACCACCATTGCCTTGACACCGTTATCCGCCAAGAATTGCGCTGTTCCGGCTGTAGCGTAAATATCGTAATTGCTTTCCTGCAACATGGCGCAGGCATCCAGTAAGTCTACTTTCGATTTACTGTCACCGGACGAAACCATAACACTCTTCTTCGGAATGTTATATCCGACTGAGATCATCGATACCAGCAAGGCTTCACTGAAATCATCTCCCAGACATCCGACTTCGCCGGTCGAAGACATATCCACACCGAGAACAGGGTCAGTGTTATGCAGACGGGAGAATGAGAACTGGGAAGCTTTTACACCAATCCAGTCGATATCGAAATTTGAGTTATCCGGTTTTTCATAAGATGCATCCAGCATAATGCGTGTAGCCGTCTCAATGAAATTGCGTTTCAATACTTTAGATACAAAAGGGAAACTGCGAGAGGCCCGGAGATTACATTCGATTACTTTCACATCGTTATTCTTAGCCAGAAACTGAATATTGAAAGGTCCACTTATATTTAGCTCTTTCGCTATCTTACGGCTTATCCGTTTGATACGGCGGGCAGTCTCGAAATATATCTTCTGAGCCGGGAAAACAAGTGTCGCATCACCCGAGTGTACTCCGGCAAACTCCACATGTTCCGAAATAGCATATTCCACGACCTCGCCATTTTTAGCTACGGCGTCGAATTCTATTTCCTTTGCATTTTGCAAAAACTGGGAAACCACTACCGGATATTCTTTCGAAACCTTTGCGGCCAGCGTCAGGAATGTCTCCAGCTCCTCGGCATCGTGACATACATTCATCGCCGCGCCTGAGAGGACGTAAGACGGACGCACCAGTACGGGATAGCCCACCTTCTCTACAAATCCCTGAATCTCGCTCAAACTGGTCAATTCCTTCCATGCAGGCTGATCTACACCAAGCTGGTCGAGCATACTGGAAAATTTATGACGGTTTTCAGCCCTGTCGATAGACAATGGAGATGTTCCCAAAATCGGAATATCCTGACGATGTAACCTTATGGCAAGGTTGTTCGGTATCTGTCCTCCCATAGATACAATTACACCCCTAGGCATTTCCAGATCGAGAACATCGAGTACCCGTTCGAATGATAATTCATCGAAATAAAGACGGTCGCACATGTCATAATCCGTAGATACGGTTTCAGGATTATAATTTATCATGATAGATTTATACCCCAGTTTGCGGGCTGTCTGTACGGCATTTACCGAACACCAGTCGAATTCTACCGAACTGCCTATACGGTACGCCCCCGAACCAAGGACCACAACGGATTTATCATTCTTGAAATACGGCACATCGTGTTCACTCCTGTCGTATGTCATATACAGGTAATTCGTCAAATCGGGATTTTCGGAAGCAACTGTATTGATGCGTTTTACAGACGGCAGTACATTCATCTTCTTACGAAGAGCGCGTACACGAAGAGATTCTTTCTCTACGTTGCCATCAGGATCTTCTACAAAGCGCGCAATCTGGAAATCGGAAAATCCGAGATGTTTTGCTTTCAGCAGTACTGGTTCCGGAACATCTTCTATACTGTTATAATCTTTCAGGATCAGTGAATAGTCATATATATTTTTCAGCTTCTCGAGGAACCACGGGTCGATCTTAGTCAGGTCGTGTATTCTTTCTACGGTATATCCTTCTTCAAATGCTTTGGCAATAGCGAATATACGCAGGTCGGTCGGGTTCGAAAGTTCTTCATCAAGATCGTTAAATTCCAATTCACGGTTACCTACAAAACCGTGCATTCCCTGCCCGATCATACGAAGCCCTTTTTGGATGATCTCTTCGAAGGTTTTTCCGATAGACATTATTTCACCTACCGACTTCATACTGGAACCGATAAGGCGTGAAACTCCGACAAATTTACTCAAATCCCAACGCGGAATCTTACAGATCAGGTAGTCGAGCGAAGGGGCTACATAAGCTGAATTAGGCGTACCCATCTCTCCTATCTGGTCGAGAGTATAACCTAATGCGAGTTTCGCCGCAACAAAGGCCAATGGATAACCTGTCGCTTTCGATGCCAATGCCGAAGAACGGCTTAATCGCGCATTTACTTCTATAACACGATAGTCGTCAGTTTCGGAATTGAAAGCATACTGGATATTACACTCCCCTACGATACCGATATGGCGGATGGCTTTCTTGGAAAGCTCCTGCAACATGGTCAACTCTTTCTCATCCAGGGAACAGGTAGGTGCCACAACGATACTCTCCCCCGTATGAATACCAAGGGGGTCGAAATTCTCCATACTGGCAACGGTGAAACAGTGGTCGTTCTTATCTCTTATCACCTCAAATTCTATTTCTTTCCAGCCTTTGAGAGATTCTTCTACCAGTATCTGTCTGGAATAGGCAAACGAACTTTCACACAAGGTCTTGAACTCTTCCAGATTGTTACTGATGCCGCTACCCAAACCGCCTAAGGCATAGGCAGAACGTACCATCACGGGGAAACCGATACGGTTAGCAGCAACAATGGCGTCTTCCATTGTTTCCACAGCCTGACTGACAGGTGTTTTCACATCTATCTCATTCAGTTTCTCTACAAACAGATGGCGGTCTTCGGTAGCCATGATCGCTTCCACGGAAGTACCCATTACTTCCACTCCATACTTTTGAAGAGTACCGTTCAGATATAGTTCCGTACCACAGTTAAGAGCTGTTTGTCCTCCAAAAGCGAGCAAGATACCATCTACATTCTCTTTCTTTATTATTTCTTCAACGAAATAAGGAGTTACAGGTAAGAAGTAAACCTTATCGGCAATACCTTCCGAAGTCTGGATAGTTGCAATATTGGGATTAATCAATACAGTATAAATCCCTTCTTCTTTTAAAGCTTTTAAAGCTTGTGAACCGGAGTAGTCGAATTCTCCGGCCTGCCCGATTTTAAGTGCGCCCGAGCCCAGCACGATGGCTTTCGTGATCTTTTTGTTAATTGACATAGAATTATGGCTAATTGTAATAGATTATTTAGTAATTGCGTAAAGATAAGGCATTTTTATGAATAAGCCCTAAAATATATTATGGTGCTATATCGATAAATAATGGCCTGTGGTCTGATGCAATGCTGTCGTCCAACACTTTAGCATGATATACAGGATATGTGCTTCCTATTGCCGTATATCCCATAATGTAGTCGATAACCCTATCGGGACTGACGGACGGAAAAGTCATGTATTCTACATTATTAAGGATTTTCCATTCGGACGACAAAAGTTTTATCTCTTCCGAATCAGGCTCTGCATTCAAATCTCCGATCAGAAAAACAGGCTTGCCATATGCTTTCGCTTGCTGGTTTATAATTTCAATTGAAGACTTGCGGTCTTCTTTGGTTAAAGAAAGATGTGTGGCAAAGACAATATAATTTTCAAACTCGGCTATAAGGAGTGTACGTTGTTCTTCCTTTCCCGGCAGTGGTATATTTCTTGACGATAAAGGACTTCTTTTAGATAATATCCCTACGCCATATTTCCCTCCCTGAAATGAGATGGCAGCTCCATAAACGGCATGCATCCCGGTGAGATTACTTAATTTACCGAGAACATCAATCCCATTGCTGCGCCGGGTTACACTGTCGAGCTCCTGAATAGCCAGTACATCGGGAGATACGGATTCTATTATATCTGCTATCCGTTGATAGTTGGTTATATTATCCATACCACGGGCATTGCGGATATTGTAGCTCATAACCCTGAATGCATCCCTCTCATGAGGATACTGCTCTTTCTGAGCAAATAAGGAGGACGTAAAAGCCATAAAAAAACAGGCTAGAAATAGTTTCTTCATTGTGTTGATATATAATTGTGTTAAAGATACCAATATTTAGTATAGCGTCAGACTCATTTATATAAAAATCAGTCTTCAACCAGCAATTCCGGTCTGTACTCGAAATGCATTGTGTCATAATGGTACCACTTCCCGCCCCAGATAAAGCCATACTTCTCGAAAACATCTACGATCTGCTGTGGTATACGATTCTTATATTTCACAGCCATGTCTTCTGATGTACAACGGCAGTCCCATTGCCAATAGTCGGAATACTTCACATTCAGATCTATTGCGGTACCGAAGCTATGGAAACTCATACGATCAGTTCCCCGTACCTTCCGCCAGTTGAAAGTCCCTGCACTATGAAGATAGTCTTTGAATTCGGGGTGTTTGTCCAACTCATCCGAGATTTTCTGTAGCTGTTTGTCTACCCCGTTTATGTTTGTAACCTTTAATTTCTGGTTTATAAGATTGGGACACCATGCGATTGTAACAAGATTTTGTTGCACTTCGGATGAAGTAGCGCCATACATTTTCTTTAATAGTCCTTCGTTACGTATCCGCCCGGGGTCATAGTTCCTTGGTATATCCTTCAACTCCCCTTGTTTGTAATCATATGCAAAGATATCACCTAAATCGGAGCTGTTCATCAATTCGCCATGACTCTTCTTTACTCCCTCAGCGTATCTAATTTTAGAACCGTCATACATGATGAGAGACGCTCCGTCATATCCTTTAATCCGGGAAGGATAAGCATTCATCAATTTCCTTACTCCGACAGGGTATGACGTCATATCCTGCGCTACCGTACGGAGTACAAAAAGCAGGAGCAATAATGGTAAAATGATAAGTTTTCTCATATATTCCCTGTAAAATAAAAAGGATATACCCCTTTATTCGGGATATATCCTATTCTTATATTCTAAAGGTTAATTATTTACGAATAACTTCACCTTTGATATTCAATCGGTAGATTGAGTCCGGCACATTAGAGAATACTGTAACATCCTTGTTGAATGTCCCCGGACGGCCAGTCGTAGAATAAGTTACTTTAATCTTACCCTCTTTGCCGGGCAATACCGGCTCGTTTGTATAATCCGGCGTGGTGCAGCCACAACTTGCCTGTACCCTTTGGATAAGGAAAGGCGCCGTACCTGTATTTTTGAAAATAAACTCGCAACTTACCGAACCGGCACTTTCCGCAACCTTACCAAAATCATGTACTGCTTTTTGAAAAGTTACCTTAGGTGCTTTTTTACCGTCCTGAGCTGCGATAAAACCTGTTGATAGCACTAATGCAAACAGGATAAGTCCAATCTTTTTCATATTCCTAATTCTAAATTTACTTGTTAATCGAATGTAGTTTTTAAGTTCATTTAATCTAAATAATTCACAAATGTAAGAATAAAATCAATTAGATATTGATATTTTAACAATAATTTCAGAATACCATTACAATATAAATATTATTTTTGTCGCATTATTTTTTTAACACAAAATTTACAAATTTATGAAAAAACAAAACTTTATTGTAACTCTTTTATTCGTATGCATCTTTTCGGCTTGTAGTAACGATGATGATATAATTACGGAACCGGAAAAGAAAACTACACTGATAACTAAATTAGAAAGGTTAATAGACGACCAGAAAGTGCCGTTTAGTACATTTGCTTATGACAACAACAATCAGCTTACCGAAATCGTATATAAGGAATACGATACTGATAGTAAAAATTTCTACAAAACCTCGACTTACAAGTTCACACGAAACGGTAAAACGGCGAGGGTGAATCTTACAGATGTATATCACAATGATAACGACAGGCAGGAAACAGATACTTATGATTTTAAATACGATGACAATGGCAATGTCATTGAATGGGTAGTGTATGCCTTGGATGGTATTACAAAAGAAGAAATATATACTATTACATGGAATAACGGCAACCTGACGAAATTAACCAAGCTATGGGTTGAAGAGAATGAAAATGAGACTTATGATGTAATCTATGATGCCAACGGGAATATACAACCGGTTACAGTAGAATCGTTTCACCAAGGAATTCCTTCCTATACTACATATAAAAGTGTATATACGTTCTCTGTGAATACTTCTAAAAATGTAAATTTCTTTTCCCTGTTGCCTCAGGAATGCATACTTCTGACGATAGAGGCCGAATATCTGATATTGAGCCGTAACCGAAATGAAGTCATAACCTACACAATAGACTCACAATCAAAAACATATACAAGTTCAGACAAAACAACGGTTGAAAGAGAATTTACAAGTAAAGAAACCTTTGCATATGCATTCAAATATGATAGTAACGGTTTGCCTACGGAAGTAATAGAAAGCTCAACAGAATTCGTTAAACACATTGATCATGTATATCCTGAAAATAATTGGGAACATACATACGGTCCTTCACTTCAAGATGCTATCTATCCAATATTTATACAA
Organism: Dysgonomonas termitidis; assembly: GCF_042654545.1. Classification (GTDB taxonomy): domain Bacteria; phylum Bacteroidota; class Bacteroidia; order Bacteroidales; family Dysgonomonadaceae; genus Dysgonomonas; species Dysgonomonas termitidis. The sequence goes on along the minus strand of NZ_JBHSGN010000077.1, from coordinate 68,621 downwards.
AAATAAAGAATAAAAAATGCTCGTTATAAGAGCTAAAAATGACGGGGCAGGGGTATCTCCTGCCCCTAATTGTATCCGTAACATATAATTCAGATATATATCCACATCAATACAGGCTTTTTAGATATTTTGAGCATCTCATCCACCTTACGCATCATCTCGTTGCTGACAACAGGGCATCCCTGACTCCAGCCCAGTGGCAGATGTCCGGGATAAATATCATGGTCGGCAACAGGAGTATGAGAATGTAATACTACCCAACGTTTGAAAGCATTGCTATTTGTCTTATCCAGTCCATGCATCTTATAGTGGATATTGATACCCCAGCTGCTGTATGCACGTGCTCCTATCTTATACTTTCCCAACGAAGAACAATAACTACCTTCCACATTACTGAATACAGGCTTTGCCTGTGTACTTTCCATCCCATAGCCATGGCAGCAAAGTCCCGAATACCTGATCGTATCTTTAGCGAAATCCCAGACAAAGAAGCGCTTCTTCCCGGAATGGATACTAAAATCGATGAGATAGCAGTATTCAGTATTGAAACCTTTCGATTTGCAATAGGCCAAAGCTGAATCAGCTTTGGATTTAAGCCGGGTAAAAGCTAGTTGCTTTTCATCTTCTGTATTTCTATGCTCCGTCTGATTTGTCCCACTGTAGCAAGACTTGTATCTGATAAAAGATACAAGCCCAACCAGTAGGAATGTGGCTAATATGATAGAGCCGAATGTTTTCATGTACCTGTAGTTTTAGCTGTAAAAGGTCTTTTATATCATATTTACTATTCTTTCACCGTCACTTTTATACCCTGCGTATGCGATACAAATTCAGGAGCATACATACATTGAATAGTCGTGATCCCATTCGCATACTCCCCTGTACGGTTTACATACACAGGATATTCCAATACATATGTGCCTTTAGGCAAATGGTCGAAGTAGAAATTAGTGGATGCGTCTTTCGCCATCTGATAGTATATCAGACCGCCTGCCCATCTTGTACCTGAAATAGTCTGCTGCGGTTCAAAACATGGCGCACGCATATCTTTCAGTTGTACGAAATCCATGTCCCTGTCGGTGCGTACTGTCAAGCGGACAATCACTTTATCACCGACTGCCAGCGGGTTCGACTCAGTTATCAGGGTCAAACCTTTTCCTGCTGCCGATACATTCTCTTTAAATAGCTCCTTGCTAACATTCAGATCGCCTTTTTGTATTGTTATCTTGTCCAGATTTTCGTAATACTGCCAGTATATAGCACCATAAGCAGGCTGGGAAGAGGAGGTGGTTACTTCCACTCTTCCCATATCATTCGCTATTTCCGACTTATTCCATGTTTGTTTGAAATAGCCTGTCCCCAGTTCTTTATTCTCCGGTTGTACAGTCTGACTTCCTACCTTAATTACCGTCGGAGCGGGTTCTGTTGCAAACCAATCCGTACCTAAGCGTAACAAGGCATTGATAGCATCAATAGACGCATGAGTGGATTCCCATACTTGTGTACGCTTCTGATTCAGCAACCAGCGTTTCATCATATCCATATCCTCTTTAGATGCACCATTTTGTTCCAATGCGTCCATCAGGAATGTATGTACACTGATAGCAGATAATGACATAAATACATTGCTGCGGTTGTTTGGCCAGTACATGCCCAGTCCGGCATTCTTAACGGCATGTTCCCTGATTGATTTTACAATCTTGTTTGCCTGCTCTTTTTCTCCGTTTTGTTTCAGCACAACCGAAAGGATAGAACGTTCATACAGGTTCAATTTAGTCCAGTTCCTAGTTACCACATCTGTATAGAAACGCTCGGCAGCACGTGCTTCCTGACTAATCGGTATATCACGATAGAATGAGCGCACATAAGCAAATTCGAGCTGATTGGTAGAAATAGTCGTAACCTTTTCCCAATCTTTATTATACTTTTTAAGGTTTTTGAAATCTTCCGCAATCTGATTATCAATATATTTCAATGCTTTCATTTGCATTTCTTTTATCTCCTGCGGATACTCCACCTGTCCTGTTTTTTGCAAATTAGCATATCCGTAGAGTATATACTGAGTTACCGAACGGCTCGGATAAAGTCCCTTGTACCACGACCAGCCTCCGTCATTTGTTATTAGTTCCGCTAATTTCCTTGTGGCTGCATCGGTTTGTTGTTTTGTATTATTCAGATCGAATAGCAGAGACAGGCGTTGCATTTGCTCTGTTTCGTCTTTGGCATCGAGTACCCAAGGCGTTTCTTCCAGTAAGACAGCTTTCAGTTCTTCATCTTTCTGAAGTTTGGAAACGAGCGTTTGCTTATCTCCTCCCTGCTTTTGCCAAGCCTGTATCATAGAAGCTACTTTCGGATACTGGCGGACAATCGAAGATCCCAATGTATTCACATAATAACTGGCAAACCAGTTCACGGCGTTTTCATTCGACGGATTGCTCATAGTCGGCAATGCCTGTACCGCATACCATGCCGGATTGGATGCGTATTCCAATGTCAGGCGATAGTTGCTCGCTGTGTTTGATGTATTGTTATATAGTTTATCGAATGTGAACGTACTTGTGCCCTGCTTCGTAATATCTATCGGCATGCTTTCGGTTACCAGCATACGATTGGATAATACAGCCAATACATGTTGCTCACCGTCACTGAACGATTCGTTTTGTGCTACAATGCGGCAACCTATCAGCTCTATGCCGGCAGGAATATCGAATATCCAGCTAACTGATGTAGAGGCATCTTTTTCGAGAGAGAATGTTTGTTTTTGGTTTGCAAGGCCTAAATCAATTACTTTATCAGTTGCAGGGTCAAAGAATTCGATATGTACATCTCCGGATAAAGACTTATCCGAAAGATTTGAAATTTTAGTGGAAATACTTGTCTTATCTCCCTGACGGACAAAACGAGGCATATTAGGCGTCACCATCAGTTCTTTACGGGTAATCACCATCTGCTCTAATGTACCTACACGTGCATCTTTATCGTGAGCCAATGCTCTGAAACGCCATGTAGTATTGCTTTCGGGTACAGTGAAAGATATAAGGGTCTCGCCTTTTTCGTTAGTCCTCAACTGAGGAAAGAAGAATGCTGTCTCGTTGAAATTCTGGCGGATTTGAGAGGCAGAAGCAACCGGATTTGAAAGATCAAGTTTATCCAATAAACTTTCTACACCTCCTGCCGAATCAGCAACTACAACAGATTCTTCAAGCATAGCCTGCGGTGCGGCAATAGCCACTCCGGCAGCCCGGCCTTGCAACACATTCGAAACTGAACCAGTCAGCATATGTGTCTTTCGAGTACCATATCCGACAACGACAACTTCATCATCGGAATAGTTCAAATATTGCCTAGGGATATCTCCCAATGTATTATTCCGTCCGTATGAATATATAAAATCAAACCAGTTGATAATATCTTTTGTCCTTTCAGGAATCGATATATCATATTGAGATTTATAATAGAAATTGAACAATCGGGTATAATCGTTACTATACCATGGGAAACTGTAATTTACAGGCGTTACATATTCCCGGCTTGTATAAGGGCGGTTAAACGCCCATGCCGTATATGGATATAATTTGTCGAGAGAAGTGTCATACATCGAAGCCAGCAGTTCTGCCAATACAGGTTGGTTTGTAGTGTCTTTTACGCTTATAGTCCATATTTCGGCCTGTCCCGGACGCAGTTTATCACGGAATACTTCCAGTTTAATATTCAATTGAGTATCCGGCAAATCTGTTTTCTTATACAATGAAGCCTCTTTATTATAAAGTTTACCATCCCTTACCGATGTGAATGTCATTTTCAGTTCATCACCATACTCATCTTTGTAAGGCACGGTGAATGTCTGGTTCGCATCACTGAGTTTTACGAAACGTTTTTCAAATACCTTCTTATTATTATACAACTGATAAAGGATATATGAATCTTTTTCCGATGAACCGAATATCACTTCGGCCGGCTTGTTTTTCTCAAATAACAGATTCTTCGTTATCAGCCATTCATTTGTCTTTACTGGTGGTTTCTTATCAGCATAAGAATAAAGTACGAAATTCTGCTTTTCACTCACTTCATTTCCTTTACTATCCAATGCTTTCACCTGTAACTGATATTTACCCGACGCTAATGATTTCAATCTGGCTTTCAACTCGGTTTGCTCTCCAGTTTTGAATGAACCGGACAATACTTTGCTTTTTATAGAATCGTTATCATCCAGCGCGTATATTTCGTAAGTCCCCGAAGTTTCAATATCCTGTGCCTGCAAGTTACGGGCTGCGATTTTGAGTTCGTAGTCGCTTGCTTTCTCCATCTGTTGCGGTATATCGATATTAATTAGCATCGACACATTCCCTACGGTTAGGGTATAAGTGTTCGACTGTGTTTCGCCATTCACATCCGTAACCGTAGCTGTAATGTTGAATGTATATATCTGCTTGTCATTGATGGAACGCAGAAGTGCCCTGTTGCCATCTCCGGCTTCGGGAGTGAATGTAATTTCGAACGAACCGTCATCGTTTGTCTTCACAATACCATCCGTAAAAGGTGTGGTGTTACCTGAACGCCAATACCAGAAGCTAAACTGCTCACGGGTTATATTGTATTTCACATCGGCACCCTGTAAACTGATGCCCGAAAAGTTCTTGGCATAGCCTTTCAGTGTCACCTCTTCCCCGAATGTATAAGTTTTATCTACTTTATCGAAGGTTATTTCAAAGGTAGGACGTTTGTATTCTTCTACATTAAAATAGGCTGAAGCGTCGTCTATCTCAATGTGATATCCTCCCAAAAGACCTGTTTGCGGCAAGACAAATTCGCCGGATATAGAGCCGAATTCATTTGTTATGATTTCCTTTTCAGCAATAGATTCACCATTTGCATTGTATAATTCAACAGTATATTCTTTATTCGCCAGCAATTTAGAACCATTATCTATGGCTATTGCTTTGAAATAAACGGTCTGGCCCGGACGGTAAATACTCCTGTCCGTAAATATACTGATGGCCTCTTCATCTCCGTCTTGCTGAATCTGGTTCCATCTGTAATTCTGAGCCGATAAGGTTTCTGCCCGCAAGCAGGAATCAGCTCCTAATTCAACCTTATATGTAGCTATATTATAACGGTACTGATCTGTAGTGATCGTCTTATCATTGTAAACGGCAAGCCCCAAAGCATCTGTTTTAAGTATTGTTATTAACTTCTGAGCAGTTTTACTATTGGGATATTCATAGGTATATATTTTAACTGTGGCATCTTTTACAGGTTTGCCTGTCATACGGTCTACTACAAGTATTTCGTATTCATCTTTGGCACTGTTGCGGGACAGTGTAATTAATGAAGATACAGTAAAATCGAATGTATTATTGATTTGTAAATTTAAATTATCCTTCGCATTATCATTTTCCAAACTATCTTTCGAACGACAACTAAAGGAATATTTTCCCACAGGTAAGACACCTAGATCTATAGATAATGTGTCCTGCTGATAGGCAGCTTTAGAAATCAGGTTCAACTGAATATCTTTCACCTGATTGTACTTTCCGTTTTCTACTTTATATAATTTGAAATCCGGCTTTTCCGTCAAAGCTTGTAAATTCTTATGTATCAATATCAGTTGAAACGGTTGTTTCGGATACTGTAACTGATTTCCTTTTATTGTCAGGGACGGATATTCCATTTCATTCAATCTGGCTTGAAGCACTTTTGCCCCGTATGATGCCGGATATTTATCTATACCTTTCTTTATCCATGTGTAAATCTTTTCTCTTACATCGGCTGATTGAGTTCCGGTATATGAATCTACTATCTTATTTATAATCTCAGTAGACGCTTCATTGTTCTCATATTTCTTTTCCAAAGCGATGAAAATGTCTAATACTTTATCACCAGACAATGTACGGGAATTCCGACTAAGATAGTTTGCCTTATCGATCTCCGTGAAAACAAGTGTCGGTATCATATTACGGCTCAGTAAATCCTTCATATATTGCTGGTAATACAGATAGATTATTTGCCGCTTATCCGCTCCGGCGCCAATATTGAGTTTGATATATTCATCTGCCGGGGCTGCCAGTTGCTCCAGACTTGCCCCCGTAAGCGTTGCATCATATTCCCGGTAACCCATTCCCTCAATACTCTTCGCTATCTGAATAGCGCGTTCCATCAGGAAGTCATATAAAGTAGGATAGTATTTCTGACCGTCAGTACCTAAGAGTATAATGTCGTCATAAGTCTTGGTTGTGGATTGTTTAAGCGTTGTGATATCTTTTACCGATAAATCAAGATTCCCGATAATCTTATTCATAAAGATATTGCTGCTCCACTCTTTCATATCTTCGGGAACCATATCCTGCAAATCGGTTCGCTGGTTTATCTGCCACTGGTTGCTGTTATAATAGTCGGAATATAACTCAGCTAACATTGAATGCAGCAAAGCTTTTTCTTCCGTATTGGTAGTTTGAGGTAATAAAGCCTGTAAATCTGTGAAAATAGTCTCATTATCGCTTCTGTCTATTTGTTTCTTATACTTATTTTTATAGATCAGGGCTTTGACCACTTGAGTGGTATTCTTATCGGAAATAGCCTTTTGCAGAATTTCATCGACAGATTTGGCTGCCGATTGCGGAAGACTTTGTTGCTCATAATCTTCTGCCTGTTTCCACTCATTTTCATATTTCTTATTTGATGTTTGTGCTATCATACTGATGCTCAATAAAAAGAACAGACTAATCAATAATTGCTTCTTCATATTATTATGTTTTGTATTTTCTCTCAATATATTATAGACGGATTTTAGGTGTATTATTCATAAGGAAAAGAGTTAAAATTAGTTATGAGTTATATACTTTCAACTCATCACTTACAACTTATCATTTACTAACATACATTCCCAACCATACCGCGCCAATGCCCGACACACAGCTGGATAATGTATAAACAAAGGCCATTGCCATCTGGTTGTTGTTGGCTAATGTTAAAGTTTCGCTGGCAAATGTGGAAAAAGTTGTAAAGCCTCCGCAGAACCCTGTTATAAGCAGGATGCGAAGATTATTCGAAGGTATAAGGTTTGCGAATATGCCAATACAAAAGCAGCCCAGTATGTTGACTGCGAATGTCGCCACAGGAAACGGGAACGGTTCGGAGCGCGTTATCAATACTGAGGCGAGGAAGCGCATAACGCTGCCTACTGCACCTCCTACACTGACTAAAATAATCTGCTTTAACATAGTCCAAATTTACATGTTTATTTTAAAAAAACAGGTAAGTCGTTAAAAATCGATTTACCGGAATCCGCTATGTACAATATTTTATACTTAAAGGATGACAGCACAAAATAACAAAACAAAGTCGAGATCTTAACAACCCTGCCTGGAGGAGGACTTACAATGAAGGTAAAAAGTGGAAAGCCGAAAATGAGGGAATAGTGTCTGATTTCAGGTTTTCAAAACATAGCTATAACTTGCAGGAGAAGAATTTTTAATTGTCTCCGGTGTTACTTTTTTATCTAAGGATAGAAGTTTATTACTTTATACTCCATTTTCTAAACTTTTTAACATTATTATTGTTGATTCTTTAGTTATTTTATCTTTACACACTTAAAATGATTTGAATATCAGACATACATTTATGTATAAAAGACTTATCACTACCCATGTTATATTTATTATAACCGCTGTATCGGCATATTCCCAATTTGCCATACACAAAACAGTGGTTCCTTCGAAACCTGCCGACTCTATAGATATTGCCTTCTACTCCAAAAAGAAAGGGCTTGGTGCTGCAACCCAGATATTTTCCTTCAATATGGGGTTATGGGCATTCAACAGATATGTAGCCAAACAGGACTATGCGTATATTGACATCCATACCATCAGAAAAAATATTAAGCATAAGTGGGTATGGGATAATGATGATATGGGCAACAATATGTTCCTGCATCCCTACCATGGCAATCTTTATTTCAATTCGGCGCGTTCGCGGGGATACAACTTCTGGGAATCAGGCGCCTTCGCCCTTGGAGGGAGCGCCATGTGGGAATTGTTTATGGAAAACGAATATCCTTCATTCAATGATATTATAGCTACCCCTGTAGGCGGGCTTGCATTAGGAGAGGTTTTTTACCGCACATCCGATTTGGTCCTTGACGACCGGAGAGAAGGGATGAACCGCTTCGGACGTGAATTGGCCGGTTTCCTTATTGCTCCTACCCGGGGCCTTACCCGTGTACTGAACGGTGATGCATGGCGTAAACGCTCCACCACGGGTAAACAGTTCGGAGTGCCGGATGTATCTGTGGAAATAGGTACCGGTGTGCGGGCGCTGGAACTGAAGGGACAGATACTGGATAAAGGGGTCGGCGCCGCTGTGGATATCAATATCGAATATGGAGACCGCTTTGCCACCGAGAATGAAAAGCCTTACGATTACTTTTCGTTCCGCAGCAACCTGAATGTACAGGGTTCACAACCATTACTTAGCCAGTTGAATATACTAGGGCGTCTTTATGTAACAGAAGTTATCGATAACGAGAAGGATTTCCTTAGCTTCGGATTCTATCAGCATTTCGATTATTACGATTCCGATACGATATCCGATGTGTCGGGCCAGATTCCATACAAATTCTGTACTCCGGCTTCTGCAGGTTCGGGATTTATATACGAGAATAAGCGATGGAAAAATTTAAGATTCACTGCCTTTATGCACGGTACCCTTGTCCTGTTAGGAGGTACGCTCAGCGATCATTATGTAGTGGACAAGCGAAATTATAATCTGGCAAGCGGATTCAGTTCCAAGATAGGAGGAAGCCTGACCTATAAGAACAAAATCAGTGTATCCACTTCTTATGAGATGTATCGTATGTTCACATGGAAAGGCTATCCCGAAAATGTGGACTGGGAAAATATAAATGTCCATGAGTTCGACTATCAGGGCGACAGGTCACAAGCCATACTGCATGCTTTCAGCTTAAGAGCAGATCTGAAAATGACCGAACATCTATATCTGACAGGGATATATAGTAATTATACCCGGGATACCAATTACAGGTATTTCGATAATGTATTCTCCAAAACATCGGAAGGCCGTTTACTTCTAAGTTATAAATTTTAAGATCATGATAATAGCCGAAGCTCCATACCAGAATGTACTCAACATGCGTCAACAAGTAATGTATCCGGACAAGGATACGGAATTTGTAAAGTTACCAGATGATGAACGGGGGTTACATATCGGAGCATATGAGAATGAGGAACTGCTGTCTGTCATGTCTATTTTTCTTCACGGACGAGATATACAGTTCCGCAAGCTGGCAACCCGAAATGATATGCAGGGAAAAGGTTTTGCTTCGGCCCTGATGAAGTGGCTTATAGATTATGCCAATGATATGAAATTCGACAGGATCTGGTGCAATGCCCGCGCAAATGCAGCTGGTTTTTACAAGAAATTCGGGTATGGGGAAACGGATGAGCGTTTCTCAAAAAACGGATATGAATATGTCGTGATGGAACGGAAATTCTAATTTGAGAATTTAATATATCAGCAAATCGGCAGCAAATATATAAATGAATAAAATTATTCTTAATGCTCAATCTATATGCTAAACTTTCCCATCTTCCCATTTGTTTTAACATCATTATTAACTAGTTATACCTTAAAATGAAAAAAAGAAAAATAGGAAAATCAAAACTGGAAGTATATCCTTTCTGCCTGGGAGGAAATGTTTTCGGCTGGACAGCCGATGAAAAGGCATCGTTCGAAATCCTTGATGCATACACTGACGCCGGATTTAATTTCATAGATACGGCAAATGTATATTCTGCATGGGCACCGGGGAACAAAGGCGGGGAATCGGAATCTATCATTGGTAACTGGCTGAAGAGATCAGGAAAGAGAGAAAACTTTATTATTAGCACTAAGGTAGGCGCGGCGCTTTCTCCGGATAGTAAAGGACTGAAAAAAGAGTATATACTAAAACAGGCCGAAGCCTCGTTGCAACGCCTGCAAACCGATTATATAGATCTGTACTTTTCTCATTACGATGACCTTACAACTCCGCAGGAAGAAACGCTGGAGGCTTATTCCCAACTGGTAAAAGAAGGTAAAGTCCGCTATATAGGAGCTTCGAATATGAGCGCTGAAAGACTCGTGGAATCCATTCATAAAAGTAAGGATAACGGCTATGCCGAATATATCTGCCTGCAACCCGAATATAATCTCTACGACAGGTATAAGTATGAATCAGAATATGAGCGTATAGCCGAAAGGTACGGACTCGGTGTAGTCAGTTATTATTCATTAGCGAGCGGCTTCCTTACCGGTAAATACAAGTTTGATGAAGAAGTTAAGGGTAATCGCTCCGATGCAGTAAACGAATATATGAACGATAGAGGGAGGCTTATTATGGATGCGTTGACTCAGGTTTCGGAACGGCTGAACGCGACTCCTGCCCAGGTAGCTCTAGCATGGCTTATAGCTCACCCTTCCATTACTGCGCCTATAGCCAGTGTATCCAAAGCCAGCCAGCTCGATATACTGAAAGCTGTAGATCTGAGCCTGGATAAAGAGGATATGGACAAACTGAATGATGCCAGCCAATAAGCAAAATATCCAAAGATCATAGATAGAAACAAAAAGGACAGGCCTTCAGACCTGTCCTCTATTATATAATCAAAATCTTATTTTAGTGTCCGCCGCAACCACAGCCTGAACCGCATCCACCTGCTCCGGCCATTTCTTTTTCTTCGTGTCCGCCGCAACCGCAAGAGTCGTCTTCACCGTCTCCACAGCCACAACCTGAACCACAGCCGCAACCTCCCTGAGGAGCAAATAAAGCGGCTATTTCTTCCGGAGTAGATTCTCTGACATTAAGAACCTTACCGGAGAAGTTCAATGTTTCACCCGCTAACGGATGATTGAAATCCATCTTGATAACATCGTCCTTAACTTCTACAACAGAACCGTTCAGACGATTGCCATTCGAATCCATCATCGGCACCATATTACCTTCGAAGATCACTTCCTCGTTTAATTTACCATCTTGTTCAAATATATGGCGGGGTAAGTCTACCAATGCATCATCGTCGTATTCACCGTACGCCTCGTCCGGAGTAAGTACGAAGTCGAACGAATCGCCTTCTGCCAATCCGTCGAGGTTCTTTTCAAAAGCCTCGAGCATCGAGTTTGTTCCGTAGATAAATTCAAGTGGAGTCTCAGCTGTAGCTCTTTCCATTAGTTCACGTTCTTCACCTTCACCTACATTAAGATCATAAGATAAAGAAACAAACTTATTTGTTGAAATTTTCATTTTTAAGTATTTGTTTGTTTAATTAATAACCAAAGTCTGTTGAGACTCTTTTGTTTATTCTTTGATGCAACAATCGTGCCTGATTTTGCTTTAAAACAACTTTCTTAATCAATTTGTTTCGAATCCACTGCCTTTTTAAGATTATCCAACGCTTTCCGGATATTTGACAAAGGCGTACCTACATTAAGGCGCATGTATCCTTCTCCTCCTTGCCCGAACATGGTACCATCGTTAAGTGCCAATTTGGCATCCTTCACGAATAGCGAAACCAATTCTTTTTGCCGGAGGCCGAGTTCTTTACAATCGAGCCAAACGAGGAAAGATGCCTGCGGCAACATAACCTTTATTTGAGGAATGTTCTCTTTCAGGTATTCATCTACAAAAGTAATGTTTTTCCAGATATACTCCTTTGCTTCGGCAAGCCACTCATCCCCGTGTTCATAAACAGCCTGCGCGGCAAGGTAGGCAAAAATATGTCCTTCTTCCAGTTCGCTGCTCGAAAGATAAGCATTAAACCGATCCCTCAGTTCTTTGTTAGGGATAACAGAGTAGGAACTTACTATACCCGCTATATTAAATGTCTTGCTCGGTGCCATAAATGTTATGCTGTTTTGAGCAGCTTTCTCCGACACACAGGCAAAAGGAATATGTTTATGCGGCGTAAATGCAAGGTCGGAATGAATTTCGTCCGAGATAACAAGTATATTATTATCATAACAGATTTCGGCTATATCCGCCAGTTCCTGCCGTGTCCACACCCGTCCCCCCGGATTGTGAGGATTGCAAAGGATAAGTACCTTGCATGACGAATCTATCATCTTTTTCAATCCGGCCAAATCCATCCTGTATTGCCCGGCTTCCAATATCAACGGATTATCTGCCACAGGCCGGTGATGTAATGTAGGTATAATACGAAAAGGATGATAAACCGGCGGCTGGATAATTACTTTATCCTCTTTGGTTGTAAAACAGTCGATAACAAAAGCGATTCCCTTAACGATACCGGGAATAAATGTCAGCCACTCCTGCTCTATTTTCCAGCCGTGTTTCTTGTCCACCCAGTTCATTATGGCATCATAATATGCCTGCGACGGACAGGTATATCCGAATATACCATGTTTTGCCCGTTCTACAATGGCCTCGGTAACGGCCGGAGGTGACAAAAAGTCCATATCGGCCACCCACAACGGAATAAGGTCAGGGTTGCCGTATCGTGGCTCTAAAGCATCTGTTTTAAGGGCATTTGTTCCTCTTCGGTCGATTATCTGGTCGAAATTATATTTCACAATTCGGTTAAATTTGATTAGCAACGGCAAAGGTACGGAATAGTTGGCAGAATAAAGTCTTAATAAAAGATAGAAATTATTTATTTGAGGGAAATTCCGGAATAATGGTGATCTATAATGAAAATCTTTATCTATATATAGCTTTTAGCTGATAGTTCTTTGAAATTTTGATTAGCAGATTAGCGGATTAGCAGATTAGCAGATGACTGAAAAAGCTGTTACTTTTGTTACCTTTTGAAGAAATTTACTCCCGCTGGCGCGGACTTCCAGTCCGTGTCTTGTTGACAGGGTAAAAATGTTTGCTACGCAACACACAGACGGGACGTCTGCGCGAGCGAGGGAAATCTTTTTGCTTTTTAGGTAAGATACGGTTTATAAAACCGTGCCAGTATGAGAAATAGGTTATTACATATATAGGGCTAATTATTCAAGATATGATGCTTCAGATAAATACATTTTTATATATTTGTAATGAAATGACCCTTAAACTCTTATAGCCCTATCAAAAGGTTCTTCTTTCTATCAATTGTCTTAAGTTTTTAATCCTCTAAATCTTACTGAAATGAAAAAGATTTTTTATTATTTTATTCTTATTATGATACCGTTATGTATCATAAATTGCTCTGAAGATAAAGAACAAGAGCAATTTTTGTTTTCTATCGAAAATAAAGAGTTCTTGCTTTTCAAAAATCGTTCCGACGCAATAAATAATAGTGGAAAAATGAATTATTTATATATTGAGAATAATTATTTAATTATCGATTATGCATATTCAGATAGTGATAATGGAGTCCTTGGATATTCAGGAAAAGTTCATGATTTTTCTAAAAAAATATTGGACACTCAAATACCTGAAACCGGGCTGAAAGTTATTATAAGTGGAACCTTTATTAAATCAAACGAATCTTATTCGGCTGTTCCTGAAATCATCTCCGTTGAATTTTATACTTCATCTTCTATATTACCAGAACTATAATATACGGATTTATGAAAAAAATCTCATTTCTTCTTGCTTTTATTATCATTAGTACCCCGCTGGCGCGGACTTCCAGTCCGTGTCTTGTTGACAGGGTAAAAATGTTTGCTACGCAACACACAGACGGGACGTCTGCGCGAGCGAGGGAAGTATTGAAGGAGCCCCCTAAATTGGCTCCGCCGAACGTTGTTTCCCCAGGGGGGACTTACAGAGAGGGAAAAAAGTGACAGATAGAAAATAATGGAAAAAGTGTAACTTTTGTAACTTTTTTGATATAGTTACGAGTTACTGCGCCCTTCGGGCAATTACGGGTTACGAGTAGACAAGATACCAGATACGAGTTGTTTACTGTTTACTGTTTACTGAAATAAGTGTTACCTTTTAACTAAATACAATTAAAAGATGTAAACAAAAGAGGGTGTGTCAAAAGTAATTTTTACTTTCATTTTGTCATGTTGAACGGAGTGAAACATCTCGTGCCTGAAGGTTCGGGATTCTTCATTGCATTCAGAAACAACGTTCGGCAGAGCGAAGCGGAGCCAATGACAAAGAGGGTAATAATTTGATAGTGCAATTTGGCTTTTGACACACCCTCTTCAGAACTAAATTAACCTAAAAATATTCCACTAAGGTCTCAGACCTATTTATTAGTTATGTATCTGCAGCAACAATAGTCAGTTATGCTTGAAATATGTTGCATTAATACATTCTATCGCTTATATAAGATTTATCCTTAATGTTTGTGTGATAAGTAATCCGAAATCCCCTCTTGTGTTGCCTTTAGTGCTTTATCACCTTTCTTCCAGTTGGCAGGGCAAACTTCACCATATTCCTCAGTAAACTGAAGAGCATCGATTACGCGAAGAATTTCATCCACGCTACGGCCCAACGGCATGTCATTTACTACCTGGTGACGAACAACGCCATCTTTATCGATAAGGAAAAGACCACGGTAAGCCTGAGGCGCACCATTAAATACGTCTTCCCCTTCATCGTTATAATCGAAAGCGCCGGCCAACACATCATATGCAGAAGATATCATCAATGTCTGGTCTGCGACCAATGGGTATTTAACACCTTTGATACCTCCATCGTTTTGTTCTGTTTGCAGCCATTTCCAATGCGAAAAAGCCGAATCGGTCGAAGCACCTACAACTGCGACATTACGGGATTCGAATTCTGCTATTTTTTCCTGGAAAGCGATAATTTCGGTTGGGCAGACAAATGTAAAGTCGGCAGGATAGAAAAAGAATACAACATATTTCTTTCCTATGAATTGCTCCAAAGAAAAACCTTCTACTATTTCATTACCGTTCACCACTGCATTAGCCTTGAATACAGGCGCTTTTTTTCCTACTAATACTGACATAATCTATTGTTTTTTTGAGTTAGTTATTTTCAATTCTGAGACAAATATAAGCCCTTATTTCTAATCAGTCAAATAGATAATTATTATGTTAATATTGACACTGTTTATACGGTTTGGTAGACCGGAGAATCCAAAGATATTCACTAATTTTGCAGGTATTAAGTTATAGAGAGAATTTAGTGATTTGCTTGAATGCGATAACGTCTTCTCTTTGTATTATTTACTTGAAAATAAATAGGTCTGCGACCTTAAACTAATTGCGAATGATCCTTTTCTTCAATCCCGGGCATGAAACAGCTGTAAAAAACAGTTCGCCATATTATACAGCACCGGCAAATATCGTATCGATGCAAAAAGAACTGTCCTTTCTTCCGGCATGGTATGGCACAGCCTGTGATTTAGTACTGACTGGCGAAAAAAATGACACTGAATTCCATAGTTTTCTATCAGACAATTTTCCTTCTTTACCAAAAGGCATAGCAGAGGAAAGCCTATATCGCTACCCGGAGATGGAGGTATCATTATGGGGGATATCTCCACAGGCCATATATTATTTTAAGGAACTGAACAAAAAATATGATACAAGCCTTATATTAACGGAATGGAATGATATATACACTTATCTCAACAGCAGACAGGCCGCGGGCGACTGTTTAAGAGACATTGCCGCGAATATACCCGAAGTATCAAAGAGTATAGTCCCCTGTTTTTGCAACAAGCTCGAAGATATTGAGGAGGTGGTAAACAACTCTGCGTCAAAATTATTAGCGAAAGCGCCTTATTCATCGTCAGGCCGGGGTTTGCTATGGCTTCCGGAGACAGGGCTTACGCGTACAGAGCGTCAAATATTACATGGCATACTAAAGAAGCAAGCTAGTGTATCTATCGAGAGGGTTTTGGATAAGCGGGTTGATTTTGCCATGGAATTTATTTGCGATGGACAGGGTGGTGTCGACTTCGCCGGATATTCTCTCTTCTATACGACTGATAAGGGTGCTTATCAGGGAAATTATCTGGGCCCGCAGGAGAATATCGTAAATGAGCTTACAAAGAATATTGCTCTATCCCTTCTGGACAAGGTAAGGTTAGCGTTAATCGCTATTCTTAAAGAGAAATATTCACCTGTTTACAAAGGCTGTATTGGCGTGGATATGCTTATATATAAAGAAGAGGATGAATATAAAATACATCCTTGCCTGGAGATAAATATGCGCTATAATATGGGATACCTGGCAATTCGCTTATACGAGAATTATATATCTCCTTTGTCGGATGGCAGATATTATATGGACTTTTGCTCCAGAGAAGGTGAAATATACAACCGTCACAAACTTATGGAAGAACAGTATCCGGTTGTATTTAAAGATAACAGGCTTGCAGAAGGCTATCTTCCGCTCTGTCCTGTAAATTACAATAGCAGATATTGGGCTTATATAATTGTTAAGTTAGTATAGAATCAGTCGTTGGATTGGCAATATTAATCGGATTTAGGGTATATACTGTTTACCTACAGCCAGTTTGTCCCCGGTTATATCCACTTCGAACAAATGGGGTACACGGTGATAGCGGCCATCCTGCATTTGTTTGTGACTGTGAACAGACATCAGCAGTTTGCCATCGAGTGTACGGAAGAGCATACCATGCCCGAAATTGGGAGGTGTGACCGGTTCCGGCTCATGTATCCACGGGCCATCGAGGGTTCCGCTTTCTGAGTAAACGATCCCCTGCGTATATACATCATATATCCAGCTCGTCCAGATCATGCCCAAACGTCCGGTACCTGTTTCAAACAGGTAAGGGCCATCGGTCACTCTATTGGGCCGGTCGTTCCCATCCTTATCTTTCTCCCTGCTCCAGGGCGAATCGCTGGCGCGGAAAAGCAATTTGCCTTCACCGACAGAGCCGCTTAAATCGGGTTTTAACTCTATTTTCTCTATTGTTCCGTTCAGGTTTTGCAGCCATTCGTAACAATATACCATATATGGCTTACCATCTTTGTCTACCCAGAAGGTACCGTCCAATGTAGGCATGTGTGCCGGCAGGTATGTTTCATCCTGCATCGGGACATAAGGGCCGCCGGGTTTGTCGCTGACTAATATATGCGATGCCCTGCGCTCGATTATATTACCTGCTACAGTGTCTATTTTTACGGCACGGTTGGTAAAGGTGGCAAAATAATAGAACTTATCTTTATAGGCATGGATTTCCGCCGCCCATATCATAGGCCGGGGACCCATCCATGAGTCCGGATCGGTTTGTGCTACCGTGTAAGGACCATCCCAGAGCCTCAGATCTTTGCTTTTCCAAAGCTTTCCTCCGGTTCCGGTCATATAATACATGGCTGTGGCCGGATCGGCTAAAATACACGGATCGCTCAATACAATCGAGTCTAAAGGAATATTTGTCCGGTTCCCCTCCTGACTATAAGAAGTCATCATATACGAAGAGAGAAAGAAGTGTACTAAAAGAATCAGGCCTGTTCTATTCATAATATATTCTTTTGAGGATAAATGTAAGGATTTAAGCAGGAACAAAAGTCGAATAATCATTCAATTTTAGTTGTTTATTATTCAGCAACGAAAAGTTAAACATTAAAATACGACAATAAAACTATTCATGGAATAATCTATTTCAGTTTAAACCGTACTTTCAGCAATACTTCCGCAGGACGTAAATCATAAGAATAATAGTATCTGCTTACGTCATTGTATGATGTGGATATATACTGCCTGGAATTGAAGATATTGGTGTAATCAAGGATTATCTCAGCTTTTTCCCATTTATATTTTGCCCCGATATCACCGAATGACATAGACCTGCTGCCCGAAGTGATTGTATTATTATAGAAGTTTTCATACCTCAGGTTTATAACCAATCCTTTCAACGGGAAAATATTCAGTTGCGCATTTTGCGATGTCGTACGTATGGGGTCGAAGTTCCTGCCACTATCCTTTATTTTACCTTGGCTTTGTGTATACCGTATTGAGTATTCAAAGCTTATACTCGAACCAAACTTCGTCAGAAAGCGTGGTGACACCGAAAAACTTTGATTGGAGTAGTCGATAAGTTCTCCCTGATTTATTTGTGCTGACCGGCTATTGTTGTAGCTGCCGCCTATAAAAACAGTTGTGTTTATAGCTTCAATTTCTTTGCTGCCGTGTACACTTGCATTTATCCCGCTTGCTGTATTCGGCATATCTATGGTCGATTGCAGTTTTAATATGCCGCTATAATAATAATCGTAAAGCAGATTGACCTTATTCCGGTAATACGATATGCTGGCCATCCCAAACAGGGTTGTTATCGGATTCCTGTAATTTAGCACAAGGCTGTAATTCCGGGATTGCTGTCTGAATAATTTCCCGTCGTTACGCAGTAAGTTCCGATACGAGGACATGATATATCCTGTGTACATATTATTAAGGCTTCCGGTCGAGTTGCTATAACCGGCATTCAGATAGCTATCCCAATAAGCCGATAATTTGTAACTGGCAAACAAAAATGGATTGAAGAACAAATATCCCTTATTTTCTTTTTTATCCGATACATTGTTGTCTGTGTCCAATATTGTATAACTGAGCGGCAGTGACAACGATACATTCAGTTTATAACCTTTTGAATATGTGTAATTCGGCAAGAATTTCCACTCGAATTTACCCTGCTTTATATCATTTCTCAGAGAGTCGGACAAACTACCTAATCCACTTTTTGTATCGGCCTGCAATGCCGACTTGAGCTGTTGCAGGTCCGTGTTAAAGCCTAACGTATAATTTTGCTTTACAGCACCCTTGCCTAGTCCCCATGTAATTCTGCTGTATGAAGCGAAGTCGTTCCGTTCGGCGTCTTGCACCATGGCTTCCGGCGAAGGTGCAGGATCGAATAATTGTCCATACAATACGGGTTGTACACGCAGTGTCTGGGATGAAGCGTTGTACCCGTTGAATGAATAGAAAGTCCATGTATGTTTTCCGTTTGTCTTCACCAAGTTGAATGTATTACTAATGCCATAGTCCGGCTTCTTTAAATGCTGGTAAACGCTGTCCTGGGAAATGGCATCGCCCCGCTCCCGGTGCCATACTCCTTCGAGCTTCAGCAGGTTGTTGAAGTAATACTTGTCTTTGTTGGCGTTCAATTGTATATCAGTACCCAGTTTTTCCTTTCTCAATCTGGAATTTAACAATTCTTCTATCTTTATGGTTTCGTCGTTCGGCAGGTAGTTTTCGGTATATGCATAACTGCTTCTTTGCTGATAGTCGTTCAGGTAGTTGATGTTTGCAGTCAGTTGGTAATCCGTTTTAAGACTCCACAGATTATTAAATGAAACCATATTCGCCTGATTATCCAGATACCGCTTTTCACTGATCGACGGGGAAGACGGGGTCTGTACATTCAGCAGACCGTTACTTTTCATTCGTGAAGCATCGCCCGAATAGAATGAATTCAGCTCTCGGCCGGGATCATCACCGGAATTGTTTCCTTTATAGGTGGTTATATTCTGTAGTTTTTTGGCAATATACATTCCTGTCAGTTCATTGTTCCACAGCAGAGGTGCGGCACCCATACCTGCTTGTGCATTTGCGATAAGAGTACCTTTGGCCGAATCTTTCAATTTCAGATTTATAGCGGCGTCTTCCGAAAATTCGCGGTCTTTCAGCGCCTTCACCGGTTGGTGGTTTTCCATTACCTGTACAGTAGATACATCTTTGGCTTCTATATTATTTGTCGCTATGCCATAACGGCCCTGCAATAAATCCACATTTTCTATATAAAATTTATTTATAGGCCTGTCCTGATAAAGTATTGCTCCATCGTCTTTAACCTGTATACCGGGCATTTTTTTCAATACATCACCTATTGTACGGTCATTGCCATCGCTGAAACTTTCCACCATATAGTTCAGTGTATCTCCTGCCTGCCTTATCTTAGGAGGTTTTATCTTCACTTCCTTCAGAACAATGGACTCCTGTACTATGGAGAAGTTTACGTCCTGACTCCGGTTACCGACTGTTTTCGATTGTTTGCCAACATTAAAGCCCGAAACAATGACAACAATGCTGTCACTCTTGCCCTTATACTCTATCTTATATTTTCCGGCATCATCAGTCAATACATAACCGAGCATCAGGGAGCGTCCCTTTTCCTGTAAAGTGACATTGATATCCGGTACAGGCTTATTGTCTCCGGTGAGCACAATCCCTTTAATGATGGTTTGCGCATGTGTAAAGCAGGATATAAGGATAAAGAGGGTCAGAAGATATCTTTTCATTATTTCTATTTATAGACCTGGGCTTTATTCGGTTTCTAAAGACAGATACTCATTATTATTCTTTTTCTGTATCATTATTACATTGCCTCCGTTAACATTTATGGCAGTGCCTCCCGATTGTTTTTTCTTTAATTTATCGAGGTCTTTTATACTGGCCTTCAAATAATCTTCCTGTGCCATTGTTATATCGACCGGATTATCAAGATTCTCCAACCCTATGATCTCAAATGAGAATAGATTTTCTGAATCTGAAACTTTCATTATCAATCCCGGTAATCCGTGGAACTTCCAGGGACCTTCATTTACGGGAATATCGGGACTGAACCATGCTTCGTAATCCCGTCCGCGAAATTCCGTAGTCGCTTTCTGGCATATATAGCCCAGTACGGTCAGTGTATCGGTAGATATATCCCATTGTTGCGCAGGAATTGTTTCCGTGCATTTGTATTTCTGAGGATCACTTTCCGCTCTGTCAATTGTAATTATTTCTCCTGCCGGGCGTTTTTTGAATAACTGAGCCGTCTCCCCTTTTGTCGTAGAATCGAACATTGCCCCGCCTTTGTTATCCAGCACGGACATATCCGCGTCTTTCATTATGGATATGCTCTGTATTGTAGACGGGTTTAGCTTATTGCGCATGAAGTCGGTAAATAGTGAGTCCCGCTTGATACGTGCAGCATCGTAATACCGGGAAACTTTCTGCCCGATATCCAGAGTCATCGTATCTGATTGCCGATGTATTTGCTTATCAACTGTTACCGGCTGGGTGAATTTGTAGTAACACCGGACTGTGGCGACATCGAGCTTTTCTTGTTGAATATCTCCTTTATCTATTTTACGGACAGACACCGCCTGTTGTGAACACACAGTTGCTGAAAGAGCAGATAGTGCCAATAGTAAGATTGTCTTTTTCATATTGCGATATTAATTAGTTACCCCGCAAATTTAGTCTAAAAAACTAGACGACAAAACAAATTGTCTATTTTTTTAGACATAAAAATGAAGATAAAAGCGAAGGAAATGGATTCGATTTCGTTTCCTTCTCTGAATCAGTTGGATATCTCATTCTTTCTCGATCATATTTTGCAGGCATATTCCGGCACAGGTCAATCCTCCACCGAAGCCAATCAACAGCAAGTTGTCACCTGGCTTTACTTTACCCGATTCTATGCCATTATACCAGGCTATAGGAATGGATGCGGCGGAAGTATTACCATAGTTTCTGATGCTCTCCAGACACTTGTCCATCGGGACATTCAGCCCTGAACATACCGATTCGAGGATGCGGATATTTGCACTGTGTGGTATGAACCAGTCTATATCGCCCGGTTTCAGATGATTCTTGGATATCAGTTCCTGTATTTTATCAATCAAGGTGCTTACCGCCCATTTGAAAACAACCTTGCCATTTTGGTGCAAATTGCGGTCAGGGATTACAGGTTCTCCGTTTATCGGGACATTCTGGTGCGCCAGATACAGGTCTTTCCCATGCGAGCCATCCGTCCCGGTCAGCGCATCAAATATATGGTTTTCGTCACAGGCTTCCACTACAACGGCTCCTGCACCATCTCCGAACAATATACAGGAGGTACGGTCGGTAAAATCCGTGATTTTCGAAAGTGTTTCCGCCCCTATCACCAGCACTTTTTTATGCGTGCCGGCAGCTATCAGCCCTTTGGCCAGGATAATACCATACACGAATCCTGCACAGGCAGCATAGACGTCTATACATCCCGCGTTCGGTATGTTCAGCCGCGTTTGCACCTGACTTGCCATGCTGGGCATGACCTGTTCGCCACTGGTGGTGGCTACAATGATAAAATCTACATCCGACAAATCCTTATTGTACCTAACCGAAAGGTTTTGCGCAGCTTTTACACAGAGGTCGCCGGTATATTCGTTCCCGGCTGCATAAAACCGCTGGCTGATACCTGTACGGGTGGTTATCCATTCGTCACTTGTATCTACTATACTTTCAAAATAATGGTTGTCTATCCGTTTTTCAGGGACATAAATCCCTATTGAATTAATTATTGCATTCATTTGTTATACGTTAATTGTAATAGTTAAAAAAAAGTTACACTTCTGACACTTTTTACGTATTTTTTGTCTCTCTTTTTATTTTCTTTGAGATGATCTTCTTTGTGTACTTAGTGTACCGCATGGAAAACAATACTTTATACAAAAGACTCTATATAAAAGGTAACAAAGGTAACACTTATTTCAGTTAACAGTGAACAGTAAACAGTAAACAGTATTTCATGCAGAGATGCTAAGACGCAAAAGGTAACAAAGGTAACAGTCTTTTTAGCCTTTGTGCCCTTTGTGATTTCCTTCGTGTACTTAGTGGTTAAATCTCTTTACCACAAGGGGCACAAAGATTTACACAAAGAGCACTATACAAAAAGTAACAAAGGTAACAGATATATCAGTTAACAGTAAACAGTTAACAGTAAACAGTGAACAACTCGTATCTGGTATCTTGTCTACTCGTAACCCGTAACTGCCCGAAGGGCGCAGTAACTCGTAACTATATCAAAAAAGTTACAAAAGTTACACTTTTTCCATTATTTTCTATCTGTCACTTTTTTCCCTCTCTGTAAGTCCCCCCTGGGGAAACAACGTTCGGCGGAGCCAATTTAGGGGGCTTCTTCAATATTTCAAAGAGCTATCAGCCAAAGGCTATCGATTCCGACTATATAGATAAAGTTTTTTTAGTTATCCGCATATTTCCTTTTAATAAAACGGAAAAGTAATCAGAGTCATGAGCTGGATTTTAATATCCGATTCTTTTCTACTACGCGCAATCGAAGATTGCTTGTATTCCTTTTGGCCAATGCCAAAAGGAACATCCTGACGGAACGAAGTGGAGCTGAAAACAATCCGGCATTAAAACTCAGCTACTGATTCGCATAACTTATAACTTTTCCGTACCTTTGTACGACTAAAAAATAATAGAACTAACCCAGGGCCTGTTTAAATTTGAGCGAAAATTTTTCTTAAGGCTTTTTAAAATAAAGATATCATGTTTTCAGGTATAGTAGAAGAAGCGGCAACAGTAGTTTCGTTGCGTAAAGAAGCAGAAAATCTGCATATAACAATGGAGTGTACCTTCACCCATGAGTTGAAAATAGACCAGAGTGTTTCACACAACGGAGTATGTCTTACAGTAGTGAATATAGATGATAACAAATATACGGTCACTGCTATCAAGGAGACGCTGGAGTGTTCCAACCTCGGTTTATTGCAGGTAGGCGATAAGGTCAACCTCGAACGCAGTATGCTGATGAACGGCCGCCTCGACGGACATATTGTCCAGGGACATGTAGACCAGACAGCCAAGTGTGTCGAAATAAGGGAAGCCGATGGCAGCTGGTATTTCAAATTCGAATATGAGTTTGACCGTGAAATGGCCAAGAAAGGTTATCTGACGGTAGATAAAGGCTCTGTAACCGTAAACGGTGTCAGCCTGACTGTAGTTGACCCTACCAATAATACATTCGAAGTAGCTATAATTCCATACACATACGAACATACCAATTTCCATCAATTTAAAGTAGGTAGTGTGGTAAATCTGGAATTTGATATTATAGGTAAATATATCAGTCGTATTACACAATTGTAATATGGATAAAGATTTTTTTTACAATCTTGTAAAACAACGCCAGAGCACCCGTGCTTATGATACTACACGCACGGTTGACCGTGAGATCATAGCCCGCATACTGGAAGCTGCACGTCTGGCGCCTTCAGCCTGTAACGCGCAGCCGTGGCATTTTATCGTGGTGGATGAACCCGGACTGAAAAACAAGGTGGCAGATGCGGCGTCAGCCCGGTTGCTGGGCATGAACCATTTTACCAAACAAGCACCTGTACATATTATAATAGTAGAGGAAAAGGTGAATATAAGTTCAGGTATTGGCGGTATTGTGAAAGATAAGCATTTCGCCTTTCTTGATATCGGTATTGCAGCCTCTCATATCTGCCTTGCGGCTGAAGCCGAAGGACTGGGTAGTTGCATACTCGGTTGGTTTACCGAATCAAAAATGAAGAAACTGCTGAATATCCCTGATAACAGACGTGTGGTACTCGATATAGTTATCGGTTATCCCGCACAGCCGTTGAGGGAAAAGAGGCGTAAACCAACAGAGGAAGTTATTTCTTATAATACTTACAAATAACAAACTACATACGCTCAATGGAAAAGAAACACTGGATATTTCTTGTCATATTCCTTATAGCAGGCGTCTGGTCGGGCATCAACCCTTACGAAACGGGTTTGTGGTTCATGGAAGCAGGAATGTGCATCGCCGGTGTGGCAATACTTGCCTTCACTTTTAAGCGGTTCCGGTTTATGGATATGGCTTATGTCTTTATCCTTATCCATTTTATTATCCTTTTTGTTGGCGCGCACTATTCCTATGCGAAAGTTCCTTTGTTCGACTGGATAAAAGAAGTATTTGACCAAAGCCGCAACAATTATGATAAAGTAGGGCATTTTGCGCAAGGCTTTATTCCGGCTATGATTGCCCGTGAATTGCTTATCCGCCTCGATGTGCTAAAAAAACGTTCCTGGTTGCCATTTATAGTTGTCAGTATCTGCCTTGCCATCAGTGCCTTTTACGAACTGACAGAATGGTGGGTAGGCGCATTGTCGGCCGATGGTGCCGAGGATTTTCTCGGTACTCAGGGATATGTCTGGGATACACAGTCAGATATGTTTTGCGCCATGCTTGGAGCTATCTGTATGTTGATATTCTTTTCAAAATTGCAGGATAAACAGATAAGTAAATTAGCAGACAGGCAAATTAACAAATGAATTCATCATTATTAATTATTAATTAACTCAATGACTCTTTCACAGAAACAACAGGGACATATTATCATGCTTGTTGTGATGACAGTTTTCGGACTGAACATCCCCATCAATAAGTATCTGTATAGTACCGGGCTTCTTACGCCAATAGCTATGACAATGCTTCGTATGGGCTTTGCTGCCATTGCTTTCTGGATAGTATCGTTATTCACGAAAAAAGAAAAAGTAGACAGGCGGGATTTACTCATACTGTGCATAGGCGGTATTTCGGGTATGCTTATCAATCAGAGCCTTTTTGCATACGGACTGGGGCAAACATCATCTGTAGATGCATCCATAATAACTACCAGCGGCCCTTTGTTTGCGATGATACTGGCGGCAGTGTTACTCAAAGAACCCATTACCTTCAAAAAAGCAGGCGGCGTGTTGCTCGGTGGGCTGGGTGCCATATTCTTGGTCTATACATCCAATCAGGTTGTTACAGCGGGTCAGGGGTCAGCTCTGGCGGGGGATATCGCTGTACTTAGCGCGCAGTTATTTTACGCGTTTTATCTGGTGATTACACGTCCGCTATCGACCAAGTACTCCCCCATTACGATGATGAAATGGATGTTTCTCTTCGCCGCTCTGATTAACCTGCCTGTCAGTTATGATGCAGTATTCGCAGCGCCACTGTTCCATCAGCCGGATGTAATACCGTATCTGATGCTGTCGTTTACATTACTGGGAGCTACATTTTTCACCTATATGATGATTCCTTTGGCTCAGAGGCGTATCAGGCCTACTACGATCTCCATGTACAATAATATGCAGCCGCTCATTGCTTCCGGCGTAGCCATATATATGGGAATGGACCGGTTTACATTCGAAAAATTACTGGCAGCCATATTAATCTTCGGAGGAGTATATCTGGTTACGGCCAGTAAATCGAGAGCTGATGTAGAGAGAGAGTCCAAAACAGAACAATCGTAGGCCTGTACCCTGACTTTCTGAAAAATAAACCGTATTTTTGTACCTTGGTTGAAAATATTTAAGTAAAATATCGTAGTTCAAACTTATAACAGCCAGTTATTGTTATATCTGGACAGCTAATAAATAGGTCTGTAACTATTGTTGATAAAAATGAAAAAGATACAAATTTTATGCTTGTTCCTGCTATTGCCTTTTACCTGTTCAGCACAATTTATAGGTATCGGGGCGCAGTATGCAGATGCCAAGGGGAAAGGAAATGATTTTCAGTTCGCGGCCAACGCGTCTTTTCCTGTATGGCATAAAAAAAATCCGCTCAATTCGTTTGTATCCAGCGGGATAGATTACACAGGGGGAAGTTCTCCTGTTGCCGGGTTGAACCTGAAGCCGATACAATTGACATCTTTCCTGAGCGAATCCTTATTTAATAATAACAAAGCGACAATCCTGGTTGGTTGTGATGCCGGATACCTCTTCAATTTCAGGCATGGAAAGGACGGGGTTGTGATCACGCCGAATATATATGCCGATTACAAATTCTTTTTTGTAAAAGCCGGTTATGACTTTAATGTGACAGGTAACGAACAACAGTTCTTTATCAGGGCGGGATTCTGTTTTGGTATGGGAACATTTAAAAACTTTGTGAAAACAGAAATCTGGTAGGTAGATAATAATGAAAATAGCAGCATTGGTATCGGGCGGGGTAGACAGTTCTGTAGTAGTACATCAGCTAAAGGAACAAGGTTACGACCCTACGATATTTTATATACGCATAGGGATGGAAGACGAGCAGGGCTATATCGATTGCCCCGCCGAAGAAGACATTGAAATTACAACCTATATAGCAAAAAAGTATGGTTGTAAAATGGAAGTTGTGTCCCTGCACGAAGAATACTGGGAAAATGTGGTGAGTTATACAATAGACGCTGTAAAGCGGGGGTTGACCCCTAATCCGGATATGATGTGCAACAAGATGATTAAGTTTGGGTGTTTCGAGCAAAAATGGGGGCATGAATTTGATAAGATTGCGACAGGGCATTATGCAACAACTACCGAACTGAACGGTAAGACATGGCTCTCTACTGCGAAAGATCACGTGAAAGACCAAACCTACTTTCTCGGACAGATAGATTACCTGCAGGTATCCAAGCTGATGTTCCCGATAGGTGATTTGCTGAAAAGCGAGGTGCGGGCCATTGCCGCGCAACAGGGACTGCCGTCGGCACAACGCAAGGATAGCCAGGGGATTTGCTTCTTGGGTAAAATAAATTACAATGATTTTATCCGCCGCTACCTGGGTGAACACAAAGGCAAGATCGTGGAGCTGGAAACAGGCAATGTACTCGGAAAACATGACGGCTACTGGTTTCACACTATCGGCCAGCGTAGAGGTCTGGGACTTAGCGGCGGCCCGTGGTTTGTGATAAAGAAAGATACAAAGCGCAATATCGTTTATGTTTCTAATGGTTACGATCCTGAAACTCAATATGGCAAAGTGGTAAATCTTGCGGGATTCTCATTCATTACAGAAGATATCTGGGGGGATTTTGAAGGACGGAAAGACATCTCCTTCAAGATACGCCATACACCTGAATTTACCCATGGCTATGTAGAAAAGATAGGCGACCTTTATCGCATTCATTCCGATGAAAAGATACAAGGCATTGCAGCCGGACAATTCGGTGTGGTCTATGACGCGGATTCCAAATTGTGTATTGGCAGCGGGATGATTGCCAATGAGGAATAAACTAATGTGCCAATATACTAATTGTGATACTTATTTGCATATCAGCAAATAAACTTATAACTTTTCACTCATAACTTTTCACTTAAAAACCATGTTTCTCTTTGATGACCTTGCGAAAATACAGCTTGTCGATATAATCGAATTTCTGGGAACAATTGCATTTGCTATCAGTGGTATCCGTCTGGCTTCGGCTAAACGGTTCGACTGGTTCGGAGCAATAGTTATCGGTTTCGTCACCGCTACCGGAGGCGGTACTTTGCGTGACTTGTTGCTGGATGTGCCTATATTCTGGACACAGGCCAGCCGCTATATATGGTGTACATTGTTTGCCTTTCTAGTTGTACTGTGTTTTCGTAAATTTCTGGTACATCTTAACAATACGATTTTCTGGTTCGACTGCATCGGGCTGGGACTATTTGTAGTAGTAGGTTACGAAAAGGCTTTCGCTCTCGACTATCCGGTATGGGTATGTGTGTCTATGGCCACTATCACAGGTATTGTAGGAGGTATGATACGCGATATTCTGATAAATGAAGTTCCTATTATTTTCACACAGGAACTTTATGCTGTCGCCTGTATCCTGGGAGGAATTTTGTTTAGCGTCCTTCATTATCTGAATGTGGATCTGGCTGTAATAGAAATCTCTACGGCTGTGTTTGTGGTTGTGATAAGAGTACTGGCTACGAAATACCGTCTGAAACTTCCCATACTAAAGGGGGAGGACTAGTTAATAAACATGATGATTCTCACTGTCATAAGCAATATTAAAAGGATAAATGAGTTATATTTGTATTATATAATTTCAAAATTTCAAGATTTATAAAATCTGTATTTTGAAACATGAAATCTTGAAATCCTTAAAAGCATCTTGAAAAGATATATTTACTATACATTAAGTTCGATAATATTACTCGCATACTTAGCTTCGTGCAAATCGGTGAAACTGGAAGATGCCGATAAAAAATTTGCACAGGGAGAGTACTTTGTTGCTGCCGATATGTACCGTAAAATATACCGTAAAACACCCGCCAAGAAACGTGAACTCCGGGGTGAAGTGGCTCTCCGTATGGCTGAAAGCTATCGTCTTATAAATTACCCGATGAGGGCAAACGCAGCATATGCCAATGCTATACGCTACAAGGTAAATGACAGTACGGTCACTCTTCAGTATGCCCGTTCTCTTCACAAGGCAGGCGACTATAAACAGGCGGCAAAATATTATCAGGAATTTCTTCAACTATATCCGGAAAATCAATTTGCCCTGAATGGACTGGAAGGTACAAGACTGGCCCCGTTATGGAAAGCCAAGCCTACATTACATCCCGTCAAACGTATGGACTTGTTTAACTCCAACAGAGGCGAATTCAGCCCGATGCTACTGCCTCCCGATTACGACCAGGTTTATTTTTCATCCAATCGCAAAGAAGCCACGGGCGATACTATCAGTGGAATAACAGGTGCGAAACTAAATGACATTTTCATGTCCCGTAAAGACGAAAACGGTAACTGGATGAAGGTAGAGCGTGTAGAATCGTCTATTAATACCGAATCGGATGAAGGAACACCATCATTTACCACAGCAGGGACAACAATGTATTATACGCATACTCCGGTTCCCGATTCGGTAGGAATATTCTTCCCGGGTATCTATGTATCACAACGTTCGGGCGGCTCGTGGGGTGCCGGTACCAAACTGGAAATAAACAGGAGGGATACTCTCAGTGTGTATGCCCACCCTACGATAAATTCGACGGGAGATGTACTTTATTTTGTATCCGACAGGACAGGTGGATATGGAGGAAAAGATATATGGAAAGCAACTTTAGTCGGCGACCTGGTAGAATCTGTCCAAAACCTCGGGCCGGATATAAATACGGCAGGAGACGAAATGTTTCCTTATCTGCGCAATGATTCCACTCTCTACTTTTCATCCGACGGACACCCGGGGATGGGAGGTCTGGATATATTCAAGGCATCATATAATTCTGCAACCGGACGATGGAGTCCGGAAAACATGCAGTCTCCGGTCAATTCACAGGCAGACGATTTCGGTATCACCTTCGAGGGAGAAAGGGAAAGCGGGTTCTTTAGTTCCAACCGCGGCGACGGGAAAGGTCTCGATCATATCTATTCATTCGAATATCCTGTAATCAAAACACTTGTAGAGGGCTATATAGTAGATACCGATGACGAGTTTGTCACCAATTCCACTATCCGCGTCGTAGGCCGCGACGGAACGAATAAAAAGTTTCCGGGTAAGAATGACGGGACTTATACTCTCGATGTCGCGCAGGGTGTTGATTATGTATTCCTTGCCAGTGGCACAAATTATCTGAATACCCGCATGTCATTGAAGACTGTGGAGATGGAAAAGGACTCCACTTATCTTGTCGACTTTATTCTGACTCCGATAAACAAGCCTGTAGTGCTGGAGAATATATTCTATGATTTTGATAAAGCTACTTTACGCCCCGAATCGAAAGAGGAACTGGATGGGTTGATAGATTTACTGAATCTGAATCCGAATGTAACTATTGAATTGTCAGCGCATACCGACCGTAAAGGTTCGGATGAATATAATAACAGGTTGTCACAGCGTAGAGCTGAGTCGGTGGTCAATTACCTGATTACAAATGGTATAGCCAAAGACCGCTTGACTGCTGCCGGTAAAGGGAAAACCCAGCCCAAGACCGTAACCAAAGCGGTTGTCAAGAAATATGATTTTCTGAAAGAAGGAGAGGTCTTAACCGAGCAATTTATACAGGAATTGCCGCCTGAACAACAAGATACGGCCGATCAGGTAAACCGCCGTACAGAGTTCAGGGTATTGAGTATAACTTATAATTTGGAATAAATGAAAAGGTTTATCCTGTCTTTTTTACTGGTTGCCGTATATTTTTCCGTTTTGCAGGCGCAAGAGCTGAACGCGAAGCTGACTATAAATACGCAGCAGGTTCCTTCTGTCGATAAACAGCTGTTCTCTTCGCTGGAGTCTGAACTTAATAAGTTATTAAACGAACAGAAGTGGACAGATACCAATTTCAGCAGGAATGAGCGTATAAATTGCAATGTAAGTATAAACGTAACGAGTTTTTCTCCTCCGGAAAATAACTATACCGCGGAAATACAGATTACATCCCAGCGTCCGGTTTACAATTCGTCCTATGTAACTTCGCTGATAAATTACCGGGATACGCAATTTGACTTTAACTATACCTCCGGCCTGTCACTGAATTTTAATAGCACGTCGGTCGATAACAACCTTGTTGCCGTAATCTCGTTTTATGCTTATATTATTATCGGTCTCGATTTCGATTCCTTTTCCCTGAATGGCGGCAAACCTTATTTTAGTAAGGCCATGGAGATAGCTAATATGTCGCAATCTTTAAGTGCGAAAGGATGGGAACCCTTCTCCGGGAAGAATAATAACCGCTATGATTTAGCTTTGGCACTTACAGAAGAAAGCTCGTCTCCTTTCCATAATTTCTGGTATGACTATCATCGCACGGGGCTGGATGAGATGGCGGCAAATGCGTCGCGTGGCAGGATACGCATTATAGAGTCGATCAGTGATGTACGGAAGTTATATGATGCCCGTCCGTCTTCGGTATTACTCAGTGTTATAGCTGAAACGAAGATCGACGAAATTGTCCGCGTATGTTCTCAGGCAACACCGGAGGAAAAACAAAGTATGAAAAAGACATTAAGCCAGATGTTCCCTACAAAGAGCTATAATATAAATATGCTGAAATAAAGGTTCTGCACCTTATTTACTTCTCCTTCTGAACTCCGCGCATACTATTGCTGTGGCTATCGCCACATTCAGCGACTCGGATGTAGTATTTCCTCCGGGGTAATCCGGAATATAAAGTTTCTTGGTAATCCGCTTCTCTATATCGGGACGGATACCATTGCCCTCATTTCCCATTACAATAATGCCATGCGGGGTAATATCCTGTTCATACATATTCCTGCCGTCCAATAATGTCCCGTAAACCGGAATGTGTTTATTACTATCAAGAAAACCGGCTAAATCGACACAATGAATGATAACGCGAGCCAATGCCCCCATTGTTGCCTGCACAACTTTCGGATTGTAGATATCGGCTGTGTCGTGCGAGCAAAATATGTGTTTTATCCCGTACCAATCGGCCAGACGGACTATTGTCCCCAGATTTCCGGGGTCCTGTATCCCATCGAGGGCCAGTACGAGTTGGTTATTAATATCTACAGTTTCCTGATGTTCCGGTTGGTGGAAAACAGCAAGCACCTGTTGCGGATTCCGAAGAAAACTGGCTTGCGCCAGCTGGCTTTCGTTCACTTCCGTTACTTCTTCAATGTCCGTTACATCCAATTCTGATAAAAAGCCGGGCAGCGCCACCAATAGCCGGCACTTCATATAGGGTAGTAAATCATTTACCAGTTTATCTCCCTCGGCGACAAAAGTGCCATATTCGGTCCTGAACTTTTTCTCTTTCAGCGAGCGTATATATTTTAACTTACTCTTACTTAGACTCATTGCTATAAAATTACTTATCAGATTTTCCGGAATTATTTAAACAGGACTTCCAGACGGTTTCCTTCCGGATCTAACGTTTCGAATTCATAATATCCGTCTCCGGTCATCCGTGGCCCCCGCAGTACCGGATAGCCTGCTTCCTGTAATTCTTTTGCCTTGTCATCCACCTCCTGCCCCGAATTTACGGCAAAAGCCAGATGGATATACCCCTTATACTGAGCGATGCTATCATTCAGGTTATCAGGAATATCGGCACGGTGCATCACCTCCAGTTGCGAACCGGAACCGAAAGTAAGGAAATAGCTGCTGTATCCGTTTGTTTTGTTTACATATAACTTATTGGCTGTTGCACCGAAGTGACTGATATAATATGATTTGATTTTTTCAATGTCAGCCACCCAGATAGCTGTATGATGTAGTCTCATATCCGGTTCTTTTTTAAAATTTAAACAGTTTCTTAGGACAAAACTACAAAAAGAAACAATTAAAACCCTAAATTTGTCGTTCATTTGATAAATACTATATCTGTTAGTTTTCCAATGAGGTATAAAATAATAGCTTCTGCGCTTGTTATCAGTTTTTGCGCTATTCTAGTTCAATCTTGCAGTTCCACAAAATTTGTTCCCGACGGAGAATATTTGCTGGAGAGCGCTGTTGTGAAGAGTGATAAGAAAGTTATACCCACCTATGAAATGGAAACTCATATAAAGCAAAAACCAAATTTTAAGACTTTTTCAATCTTTAAGTTGCCACTTTTCATTTACAATCTGGCCGGGACTGATACTACCAAATGGATAAGCCGGACATTGATACATGCGGGAGATCCGCCTGTACTCTACGATAGTTCGATGGTACATCTGACCGTGAATAATCTGGAAAGGATAATGACTAACAAAGGTTATCTGAATGCAGAAGTAACACCTATCATCGATTTAAATAAAAAGACCGCAAAGATAACATACGATATAAAAGCAGGAGAGCCTTTCCGGATCAGCAATTACAGGATAGATGTAAACGACAGTGTCATGTCCAATCCGATACTGATAACGCCTCCCTCACGCAGAAATGAAAACAAGAACGGGATGATACATCCTCCGCTGAGTATAGATACCATACTTAGAAGAAACAGCCTGGTAAAGAAAAATTCCATATTCGACCTCGATATGCTCGATCAGGAAAGGGACCGGATTTCTTCTATTTTCAGAAGAGCGGGTTATTTTGCTTTTAATAAAGAATATATTGGCTTTGAAGCAGATACAACATTGCGCAAAAATAATGTGGAACTGGATCTTACTATATTCCCTTTTATGCAGGGTACTGCCGATGGACAGACCACAACCGTACCACATCGTCAATACAGGGTAAAAGCAGTAGAGTTGTATGTTGATTATAATCCCCTGGAGGACGGCGATTTGAGCCAGTATAAGGAAACAACGGTTTACGAAAGAGGCGGTTATAAAATAAAATACGGACCCAGAGGGGAATATATAAAACCGAATGTAATACTCAACAATTGCTATATTACCCCGGGAAGCCTGTATAACGAAACCCTGACAGCAATGACATACAGCGCCTTATCTCAACTGAAGATTCTCAAAAACGTAAATATTACATGGGAGAATGACTCTACCGACCTGCGCTGCATAATCACCTGTGTACCGGACAAAAAACAGGGAATCTCGGCAGAAGTGGAAGGCACCAATTCGGGAGGCTTCTTTGGCCTGGGCGCGGGAGTGGGCTATCTGCACCGGAATGCATTTAAAGGTTCGGAACAATTCAGTGCCCGTTTGCGCGGCGCTTACGAAGCTATTACACCAAATTTCTCCAGCTTTTATAAGAATTATTTTGAGATCGGAGGAGAAACGACCCTTACGTTTCCCCGTTTTATGTTCCCCTTCCTCAAACGTGATTTTAAAAGAAGCATACATGCCTCTACACAATTCAATACAAGTTATACATTCCAGCGAAGGCCGAAATTCTTCACTCGTACAGTCCTGTCGGGAGGAGTGAAATATATATGGCAGGACCGCAGGTTGTCTTTAAACCGGCATATATTCGATCTGATAGATATCAGTTATGTACATTTGCCTCAAAGTTCATTAGATTCTGCGTTTTACAATAACCTGTCGGCTGCCGCCCAGCAATATAGTTTCAATGACCATTTTATTATGAGTATGGGATATACATTTTCCCGGTCGAATATTGCCAGCCCCACCAGACGGAACCAACCGGTCTATTCTATACGTGCATCTATAGAGACTGCCGGCAATGTGCTGGCTCTTGCAGCGGCTATTGCAAAAGCAAAGCCAAACGAAATGGGTTCTAAGCAGATATTCGGAACTAATTTTGCCCAATACGTCAAGGGCACGGTTGATTATAGCAAGACCTATCAGGTGGATGAGAAAAATTCGTTTGCCTGGCATGTCGGAGGAGGCATTGCCTATCCATATGGCAATAATGAGCAGATACCTATACAAAAACGTTTTTTCTCAGGGGGAGCCAATAGTGTAAGAGGATGGTCTGTCAGGGAGCTGGGACCAGGTTCATATTATTTTAAACCATCTGAAACCGGCGATGACAACGACAAGGACAATTTCTATTACCATTCGGGAGATATCCGTTTCGATGCCAGCATCGAATACCGCAGCAAACTGTTCTGGGTATTGGAATTAGGTGCTTTCATCGATGCCGGGAATATATGGACTGTAAAAGAATATGAAAAACAGGAAGAAGGCAGTTTTAAAGTGGATAAGTTCTATAAGGAAATAGCAGTTGCATGGGGACTTGGGCTCCGTTTCGACTTCGATTATGTGCTTATCCGCCTCGATTGCGGCTGGAAAGCATATAACCCGTCGGGCGATCCTGCGACAAGGAGATGGCCAATTTCGGAACCTTTTAAAATCAAGAAAAATACAGCATGGCATATTGCGGTGGGATATCCGTTCTGATACTGTTTATAATCACTTCATCACCTCTTTTAATTCTTTTTAGACAATATGTTTTGACAAAGTCAGTTTATAAGACGTACATTTGCTGATGAATAATTAAATGAATATCTGTTGATGAAAAAGAAACTCCTGCTTGTATTTATTATAACTCTTTCCCTTAACCTGACGGCCCAGACATATGAAGATATGGTAAGCCGTGCCATGGACTATGTAGAACAAAATGATTATGCCGCTGCAGAGCAGGCAATGAAGGCCGCCTTGCGAAAAGAACCCACTAACCCGAATAACCCTATGCTGATGGTTAATCTGGGAACTATACAACGTAATCTGGGAGAACTTGACGAGGCCTTAATCTCATACAACGTAGCCATTGAGAAATATCCGGATACACCCTTTATCCGTCACAACAGGGCCGCCCTCTATTGTGAGATGAACAGGTTCGACGACGCACTGAAAGACTATAATACGATACTTGCAAGCAACCCGAAAGATTTAGAAGCATTATACCGCAGGGGACTGATTCATATCAGCAATAAAAATCTTTTTGCGGCAGAAGAAGACTTTGAAAAAATTATAGAACTGTACCCCGAAAACCTGAACGGTAAAACGGGTATTGCAGCTATAAAGAAACGCAGGTCGGAATGGAAAGAAGCAGAAGAGATGTATACCGACCTGATATATAAACATAAGTCGAACGCCGACCTGTATTATAACCGGGCCGAATGTTACTTGAGGCTGAATAAGCTGGCCAGCACTGAAAACGACATAAAGAAAGCGCTTGAGCTCGGATATGCCGGTGCGCCTATCTATATCCTGAGAGGACAGCTAAGACTTGCCCAATATGAAAAACGCTTGGCCAGAGAAGATTTCCTAAAGGCTAAAGAATTAGGTGCAGATGAAAGTATTATAGAGGATTTCCTGCGGCTTTGTAAGTAAAAGTGGAACCGCCTAAGACTCCTTTCAGAATATTTCTGTAAAGAAAGGCCTGTCATCACGACAGGCCTTTCTCCTTAAAACAAACTTTAAATGTCATACATTTATTAAAAACTATTTAGGGTAAAAGTAAATACACATTTTGAAGAATTTTTGAAGATGGAAAATAATAATAATGAAAACCTGATCTCGGGCAGACATGGGAATAAAATAAGCCTGTCATCACGACAGGCTTATTGAATGAAGCTATTATGTTATATAAACGGTATTACACTAACATGAAGATAAAGATAAATAGACAAATGTGGATGTAATACCAACCTAATAGAAATCATTAAATAAAAAATCTATAATGTGTAAATAAAATATAGTACAAGTATAGACGGCAATTTTGTGTTTTTTTTGAAGAAATAAAAAATAAAACAGCCTGCCTCACGACAGACTGCTTTATAAAACAAGCCTTAAAACGCTTTATACATATTAAGTCTTACACGCTGGAATAAAATTAAATATCGATTCTGAAGTTTTTTTGAATATGGGGAATCCAGCTAATGACTCTGATTACTTTTCCGTTTTATTAAAAAGAAATATGCGGATAACTGAAAAAACTTTATCTATATAGTCGGAGCCGATAGCCTTTAGCTGATAGCTCTTTGAAATATTGAAGGAGCCCCCTAAATTGGCTCCGCCGAACGTTGTTTCCCCTGGGGGGACTTACAGAGAGAGAAAAAAGGAACAGATAGAAAATAGTGGAAAAAGTGTAACTTTTGTAACTTTTTTGATATAGTTACGAGTTACTTCGCCCTTCGGGCAATTACGGGTTACGAGTAGACAAGATACGAGATACGAGTTGTTTACTGTTCACCGTTTACTGTTTACTGTTAACTGATATATCTGTTACTTTTTAACTACATACCGTTAAAATATATAAATGGCATGTTACTATAAATAATAATATGATTTCGTATTTATGTTAAACAAAAATTCTATTAACTTTATCAGCAACAAATTAACGATTTATCATGAAATACAATTTTTGTGGAAACAGCGGGTTACAATTACCCGAAATTTCATTAGGCTTATGGCATAACTTCGGTGATGTGGATAGCTTCGAAATGGCTACATCCATGATTTTACATGCTTTCGAGAGTGGCATTACACATTTCGACTTGGCCAATAACTACGGACCACCTCCGGGAAGTGCAGAAACTAACTTCGGTAAGATACTGGCTAAAGATTTGAAAGGGCACCGTGATGAACTCATCATTTCATCCAAAGCAGGTCATCTAATGTGGGACGGACCTTATGGGGACGGAGGTTCGCGCAAATATATCATGGCCAGTATAGACCAAAGCCTGAGGCGTACAGGACTGGAATATTTCGATATATTCTATTCGCACCGCTACGACCCGCAAACCCCAGTGGAAGAGACTATGCAGGCATTAGTAGACATTGTGCGCCAGGGAAAGGCCTTATATGTAGGGATATCGAAGTACCCGCCTGAAAAACTGATTCAGGCATACAATATACTGAAGTCGCAGCATGTGCCTTGCCTTATCTATCAGGATAAATACAGCATGCTTGTGCGCGAACCGGAAAACGAGCATATGGACATCAACGAAAAATATGGCGTAGGCTTTATCGCTTTTTCCCCGCTGGCTCAGGGTGTACTTACAAATAAATACCTGAATGGTATCCCTGAAACTTCGCGCGCTCACAAAAGTCACGGCTTCCTGCAAGAAAGCGAAATCACACCTGAGGTGATAAAGAAAGTGAAGGCATTGAACGACCTTGCCGGCCAGCGTGGACAAACACTTGCCGAAATGGCTTTGGCGTGGTTGCTGCACAACAAACATGTTACATCTGTTATTGTAGGCACAAGTTCTTTGAACCAACTGAAAGATAATCTGAAAGCAACGGATAATTCGCATTTCACGGGTGAAGAACTGGCGCTGATAGAGATGATTCTGGCATAAAACAAAAAATAAGCATCCCAAACACAGGGATGCTTATACACTTCCAAACATTATAACTTAAAAACTACAATACCTACATCGTCAGTATGATGTTATTTTCTTCCGCCATGCGGCGTATATTGAGAATAGCATAACGCATGCGCCCGAGGGCGGTATTGATACTCACTCCCGTATGGTCTGCTATTTCTTTAAAGCTTAAATCCTGATAGTAGCGCATTTCCAGTACTTCACGCTGGCTATCGGGCAGATATGAGATCAGTTTGCGAATATCCGATGTTATCTGCACACGAATTATTTCGTCTTCTATCGTACCATCGCACAGCAGCGGATTATTCAACAAATCGACCGGAGCCTCATCATTGGAGATTGTGTTTTCATTCTTTTCCTGACGAAAATGATCTATAATGAGGTTATGCGCAATACGTGAGATCCAGGCACGGAATTTTCCTGTCTCCGTATAGCGGCCTTGTTTGATAGTTACGATAGCCTTGATGAAAGTTTCTTGGAAGATATCTTCTGCCAGTTCCCTGTTTCGCACAGTGAAATAGATATAATTGAAGACACTGATTTTGTGTCGTGACAGTAGGATATCAAATGCCTGATTGTTACCATTAGAATAATCGGTGACCAACTGTTCGTCAGTCATGGTTATTAATGTATCCATTATCTCTTATATTTTAAAGTTAAAAAGAGTAATGTTTATTCTATAGGCTAAAAGTTTTTAGAAGGTTTTTAAATAAACTTGCGTTAACGATGCAAATAAAAGACAAATTTATGGAATTAACAATATCTAAAAGATTATTTAACAGAGTAATGTGTTTTTGCTTAATTTTATATATAGACACATTGGTTTGCTAAAAGATATAAAATGTAAAAGAACAATAAAGCTTCCGGAAATCCGGAAGCTCTATAACTATATATAATGCTTACTCTTGTTCTGTATCAATAACTTTCCATACCACGGCCGAAATGGCAGCGCCTAAGAACGGAGCTACAATGAACAGCCACAATTGGGACAGAGCTTCTGCTCCCTGAAAAATAGCAGGACCGATACTACGTGCCGGGTTTACCGATGTACCAGTAATAGGGATACATACGATATGCACCAGAACCAGGGTAAGGCCGATCGCAACACCGGCAAACTGATTATTGGCACCTTTGGATGTCACACCTAAAACAACAAGAACAAAGATGAATGTAAAGACCGTTTCAGCAACAAATGCCGGTAGCAGATCGGTATAACCGTTAGCTCCTGTAAGGGTTGTTGTTGAACCTGAGTCTTTTGCCAGCACATACAATATCGCAGAACCGACAATAGCCCCTATCACCTGGAAAATCATGTACAGACCTGCATCCTTAGCCGATATCTTTTTAGATAACAACAAGCCCAGAGTGATTGCCGGATTGATATGGCAACCCGAAACTTTACCAATGGTATAAACCATAGCCAATACAGCCAATCCAAAGGCAAATGCTACACCAAGTGTACCTACCGAAGCAAACGGCTGTCCGGTTCCCGCAAATACCGCGGCTCCACACCCCATAAGAACCAGAACCATAGTTCCGATCATTTCTGCTAAATACTTTTTCATTGAATTTCTACTTTAATTAAACATTTGTGCTGCTTGTGTAATTTTGTGTTAACTACATAAGGTTATGGCGAAGTTAAATATAAAATCGGATAAAAGACAGAAAGTCTACACTTTTTTTCGCTCTTCCATTTCCATTATTGCTACCATTCCCTATATTTGTAACACTTAAATTATTAATATCAAATATAAATCTAACACATATGAAGAAGCTATTGTTTTCGGTTTTGGCCTTTTTTATCTGTATATATGCATTCGGACAGGACTATAATGTTCCCAGGAATTATAAGTTCGAAAATAAAGAGTCTTATAAGGCCTACGAGCCACAGATAAAAGAGACGATAGGCTGGCTCCTGCAAACATCCCTGGGCAAGGAGGCAAACAAACGGCAGGAAGCAAACGCGTTTCTTATGGCTTGGTTGACCGGGACACCCGATGTACATTTAAAAATGGATGCCGGTTTTATGATGAACTTCATCAAAATCAATCCTGAACTGATAATGCCTTTCACTGCCGGATGGGCTAAATATTCGCTGGACAACGGATATTCGGAAGATGCATTGCAGGGGACAAAGGCAGGGGTGGAAACAGTTATCGCCTTTTACAGAAAAAACAGGGGATATCTCAAAAAAGACAGTAACATAGAAAAATATGAAAAATTGATGGAGAAAGGAAAACTTGAAACCGAAATAAACAAACAACTAAATAAGAAATAATTATACAAAAAAGGAAATCATGAGAAAAATTGTATTCATCGTATTATTAGGATTACTATGTATCGTTAGTTGTAACCAAAAAGCAGAGACTAACCAGGACGATACGATCGTTATAAAAAGAGACTTAGAGGCTGAAGAAAGAACCGGTGACGAACTAAAAATAGCTGCTATCATAACCGTTAAACCCGAAGCTATAAAAGATATACTTCCTATATTCCAGGCTGTAGTACAAGGCAGTCAGGAAGAAGACGGTTGTATCTCTTACAACGTACACCAGGACACCAGCGATTCTACAAGGTTTATTATTCTGGAAGAATGGGAATCACAGGCAGCAATCGACTTTCATGGCAATACCGACCACTTCAAAACATACCAGAAAGCATCGAAAGATTTGATAGAGAAAAAAGAAGTGATAAAAATGAAGCTGGTATATTAGAATATAGATTCTATAGAAAGAGTAAAAGTTCCTGCATTATTTTCAGGGACTTTTATCTTTAAAGAAAGATGATTTTATATCCGTGTAATCTGTAAAACACAAATAAAATACATACTTTTGTAACCTCAAATAATACATAAAAAAGGTTATGATGGAACTGAAAATTGTTGCCGTTATCGTAGTAAAAGCTGCATATAAGGAAGAGTTGGAGAAGGTATTCCATACCGTAGTAGATGAAACCCGCAAAGAAACAGGAAATGTATCTTACGATTTACATCAGGATTGTAAAGACCCTTTAAAGTACACGATACTCGAAGTATGGAAATCGCAGGCAGCTATTGATGAACATAATGCAAGTGCACATTTCAAAGCATTTGTAACAGCAATAGAAGGCAAAGTAGAAAGCCTGACAGTGGATGTAATAAAGAAAATATATTAAAAATACCAATGAGCTAATAACTCAATATGCCGATATGCCAATGAGTAATACTGTTCGAATTGGCATATTGCCTAATTGGCATTTTAGCACATTAAATTTATAATTATGTACAGAAATCATACTTGCGGAGAACTGACTCTTGCCGATGTAAATAAAGAAGTAACCCTTGCGGGATGGGTACAAAAAGTGCGTAAACTTGGTGGCGGAATGACCTTTGTCGATCTCCGCGACCGCTATGGGATTACCCAGCTGGCATTCAGCAAAGATGTAAATGCAGATTTGTATGAACAATCGAATAAGTTCGGACGCGAATATGTATTGCAGGTAACAGGTACTGTACAGGAACGTTCGAGCAAGAATATGAATATACCTACCGGCGAGATAGAAATTATCGTCAACAAGCTGGTTATTCTGAATACATCGGAAGTTCCGCCTTTCACTATCGAAGATGAAACCGACGGTGGCGACGACCTGCGCATGAAATACCGCTATCTGGACTTACGCCGCAGTCCTGTGCGCAAAAATCTGGAATTGCGTCATAAAATTGCTTTCGAAACACGCCGTTTTCTGGACGAACGCCAGTTCATAGAAGTGGAGACTCCGGTACTGATAGGCTCTACCCCCGAGGGTGCACGCGACTTTGTTGTGCCATCACGTATGAATCCGGGAGAATTCTATGCCCTTCCGCAATCGCCTCAGCTATTCAAG
Source organism: Dysgonomonas termitidis (assembly GCF_042654545.1). GTDB lineage: Bacteria > Bacteroidota > Bacteroidia > Bacteroidales > Dysgonomonadaceae > Dysgonomonas > Dysgonomonas termitidis. The sequence continues at coordinate 26,632 of NZ_JBHSGN010000077.1, read as the reverse complement.
CAATTGCTGATGGTATCGGGATTTGACCGTTATTTCCAGATTGTGAAATGTTTCCGTGACGAAGACCTTCGCGCCGACCGTCAGCCGGAATTCACCCAGATAGACTGTGAAATGTCGTATGTCAATCAGGAGGATGTACTGAATATGTTTGAAGGACTGACCAAGCACCTGTTCAAAAAGGTAAAAGGTATAGACATCCCCGACTTTCCTCGAATAACATATGCCCACGCGATGAAATATTACGGCTCGGATAAACCGGATACTCGTTTCGGGATGGAATTCGTGGAAATCAAAGACCTGACCACAGGTAAAGATTTCATCGTATTCGATTCGTCCGAGTATGTAGGAGCTATCTGTGCCAAAGGTGCGGCATCATATACCCGCAAACAGCTCGATGCACTTACCGATTATGTAAAACGCCCGCAAATCGGGGCTAAAGGGCTTGTATATGTGCGCTACGAAGCCGATGGCTCTCTGAAATCGTCCGTAGATAAATTCTATACAGCCGAAGACCTGAAAAAATGGGCGGAACGCTGTCAAGCAGAACCGGGCGACCTTATCCTTATCATATGCGGTGAAACTGAAAAGGCACAGAAACAGCTATGCGAACTTCGTCTCGAAGTAGGAGACCAACTGGGACTCCGCGATAAGAATAAATTTAATTGCCTTTGGGTCATCGACTTCCCTCTGTTGGAAAAAGACGAAGAACTGGGGCGCTTTTTTGCAAAGCACCATCCGTTTACCAGCCCGAAGGAAGAGGACATTCCTCTGCTGGAATCAGATCCGGGGGCTGTACGTGCCAATGCATACGACATGGTGATCAATGGTGTTGAAGTTGGTGGTGGTTCGGTTCGTATCCACAACAGCCAGTTGCAGAACAAGATGTTCCATGTACTTGGGTTTACTGAAGAAAAGGCTCAGGCTCAATTCGGCTTCCTGATGAATGCATTCAAATACGGAGCGCCTCCGCACGCAGGTCTGGCATTTGGCCTCGACCGCCTGGTATCTCTTTTCGCAGGGTTGGATAGCATCCGTGACTGTATTGCGTTCCCTAAAAATAATTCGGGACGCGATGTAATGATCGACGCGCCAGCTGTCCTTGAACAGGAACAATTGGATGAATTGAACCTGAAAGTGGTAATAAAGGAATAATCATTAAAGGAAACCATTATAAAATGCTCTGGTTTTTCTGACCGGAGCATTTTTCTTTCAGAAAGGTTTTATCTTTAAGCCGGTTAATAAACATCTATGACCAGAGAAAATAAACAAGGCCCGATCACTCTTCAGCCCGTAAGGGATGAAGATGTACCAATGATAAAGCAATGGCTCTATAAGGAATATATATTAGAATGGTATCATGAGCCGGATGAATGGATCAGAGAAATAGAAGAAAGAGAAGGTGAATTCGGCTTCCTGAATCATTACATTGTTTATGACGGAAACACTCCATTTGCTTTCTGCCAGTATTATGATTGTTTCGATGCCCAGGAAGAATGGTACACAGTGAGTTATCCCGCCAGAACCTACAGTATAGATTACCTTATAGGAGAGAGCAGCTATTTGGGCAGGGGATACGGAAAGGCAATTGTAAAGGCTCTGATAAATAAAATCAAAAGCCATGAAGGAGCTATGGAAATTGTAGTGAAGCCCGAAAAAGAAAACATCCCTTCATGTAAAACTTTATTATCTTGCGGTTTTACTTTTAATGATGATAAGCAATACTATACCATTAATTTATAAGGAGAAAATAACTATGAAAAAGATCGTTAAAATCTTACTGGCTCTCATATTCGGAATAATCATCCTCCTGGTTGCTATTTATGCTTATTACGGTGGATTCAGAACAGTTAACTTTGAAGTGAAGGAGGCTGGTGGAGAAGTATTCGTCTATGAAAATGTCACAGGAGATTATAGCCAAAGCCCGGTGGTAATGGACAGCATTTATTATGCGTTGCTCAACGATTACAAAATCGGAACAACAAAGGGGGCAGGCATGTATTATGACAATCCTCAACAAGTAGAAAAAAGTAAACTCCGCTCAGAAATCGGTTGTATACTCGATACGTACCCCGATAGCATGCAGATGGTAGTGCTCTCAAACAGATTCAAAGTTAAAGTGTTGCCTAAAGGCAACTATATTGTGGGAGAATTTCCCAATAAAGGGATGATATCGACAATCGTAGGAATAATGAAAGTATATCCGGCATTGACCAAATATATAGAAACGGCGGGTTATAAAAAAGACGAACCTGTAATGGAAATATACGATGTACCGGCTAAAGTAATCATATACAGGCAATCCGTATCGAAATAGAAGTGAAAAGAGGAGTATTTCCTCGTACTCCTCTTTTCCTATTCAATTATTTCTTACCTAATTTATTTAATACTATTTCTTTAAAATCCTTCCATCCGGTAGAATTACGTGCTACTATCGTTCCATCAGGAGCTATTAATATCAAACGAGGGATGCCTGTTATTCCGTAGATTTTAGTCGGTATTTCCTGCGCATTTATTATTTGAGGCCACTCTATCTTATCTTCTGCAATGGCCCTTTCCGTATCTTCCGGCTTATCCCATACAGCCACTCCTACTATTTCAAAATTATCTCCTCTATATTTTCTATACAGTTCTTTTATTTCCGGAGTCAGCCCACGACAAGGGCCGCACCAGCTAGCCCAAAAGTCTACCAATATATATTTGCCTTTTCCCGCATGATCCGACAGCGACACTTTTGTGCCATCAGGCTGCTCTATTGTAAAGTCGCTAAATTTCTGACCTTCAGCAGTCTTTTTCAGGGCATCGTTTGTTTCCACAATTTTTTTCACCATTTCCAAAGAAGCAATATCTTTACTTAATTTAGCCACGGCAGTATCTATCTGACCTGTACGCATCCACATCGACATCTCGTACAATACAACAGACCCGATAACATTATTTGTGTTAGCATCGAATGTATTCTCCATCAGGTCCATATATTTGGGAGTCCAGACTTTACTAAATATACTATCGAACTCAGCCTTGAATTTATCTTTATCCTTAATTTTATTTTTTAGCTCCGTATAGATATTTTCTCTTTCCTTATACAGTTCACCTGTTTTCTTATTATAATCTGTCAATGCATCATTCAATGGAGTATTTGACGCTATGCCATCTTTTAAATTAACAATTATTCGTCCTTTATCCAATATTAACGGTACATATGCAGCATCTTCAATGAATACTCCGGCATACCGGATAGTATCTGCGATTCCTTTAAATACAAATCTGTTACTATCTATCAAAACGCTGTCTATCTTATTATTTCCCACCCTGTTATGGTCGACAAGATAGATTTTTTGCCCATTATAGGTCGAATCGGCGATACCCTCGACTATATATTCAGGTACTACAGACTGTTTTTTTTCACAGGAAACAATAATGGTCAGACTTGTTACCGTTATTAACAAAGTGCGGATCGTTCTTATTTTCATATTATTAGGTATTAGAACTGATAAATTTAAATTTTTTAAAACATCTCCCTTCAATAATACTGTTAAATAAACTAAAGAGGCTGTTCATCCGAACTGGCAGGTGACACAGGTTTTATCAAATGTGACATATACCTGAAATAAAAGATTCGGGTTGTAATGGATAAAGATTTTGAAAGAAAATTATCTATATAGGGCAAAGAGGCTTATATCCCACCTCCTTTCATCAAAATGTCAGGTTACAAAAAAAAATTGACCTGCGTCATTTACAGGCACCTTACAGAGTTACAAATGAGATTATTCACGAAAAAAATCATATATTTGCGTCTTGAAATTTTTCAATTCTTATACCTAAAATGAAAAAAATACTTTTTACGCTGTTACTTTTTACGCTATTCACTTATAGTACAAAATCGCAAGTGTATGACAAAAACTGCTATTTTGGATTTACTTTCGATGTAAGTGAAAATAAAAACTGGGGATACGGCGAGCTGATTATCACAGAGGTAGAACCAAACTCTCCGGCCGAGAGAGCAGGTATCAAAGTAGACGACATCATAATGGAAATAAACGGGAAAGCCACTTACCTGCGTGATAACCAGACAATAGCCAACTGGTTGTTCGAAGACATGTACGCCCCAACAGTCGTCTTCACCATCCGGAATATGAACGCGTATTTCAAAGAATACACCCTCTCCCGCAAATGTATAGCGACCAACTCGGTAAGTGAAATGGAACTATCAAAAATATTTTCATTTTACAGCCTCGAAAATACAAGCGAACGGAAATTCTCGCTGCCATTACATGTGCAGCCGGATAAAGATGTAGACTTTTACGATTACCACACCTACGATTTCTATAAAGACGGAAAACCGGTACCTGCCATCGATAGCCAGATAACTGCCCTGCTGGCAAAAGACCTGGAAGCAAAAGGCCTTGTACGGGACACATCCGACCCCGATATCGTAGTGCAGGCATATTATAGCTATGAGCCGAATACGAAATTCACCGGACTGAACAATCCGAATTATGCACCTGGAACATGGCGGTTCGATGTAGACAAACAGCAAATGGTATTACTGCCTGTCTTCGATCCTGATGAACCGAACGCAGACAACGCAGCCCAATATATAGTGGAATACGGATTCAGCTTCTACGACCGGAAATATATCAATCCATCGAAGCTGACACAGATATGGGACTGCAACATAAAGGATTATCTTTCTTCGAAATATACATTGGAAGAATATGTAAGGTTACATACTCCGCTTATGCTGAAACAGTTCCCTTACTCGGCATCAAAAACAAAAGCGGAATATAAAGTAGATTTCAACCGGTATAACTATACAGGTATGTACTTCGATGCTGACGATCTGGTTACTGTTAAGGATGTGGACATGAACTCTCCTGCTTATCAGGCTGGTATCCGCCCCGGATATATTATAAAGAAAATCAACAACAGAAAGTTTGAACACACCAAAGAAAGCCTGTCGGAAGCCTATAAACACTTCATAGCCGAAACAATGGTATTCCGCGATCAGGCTACACGGTTTACAAACGCAGGAGGATATACCGAATGCATGTTCTGGAATGTGGGATATTATCCCGAAGTGGCCAAGGAGCTGAATAAATCGCAATACCTTACACAGTTTTCTTACCTGTACGACTTTGAAAAGTATGTGAGCAGTAAAGTGGACAACAGGATTACGGTAGAGGCTTGGGACGGTATGCAAAACAGGATATTCAGTGTTACGCCTGAAATCAGGAAATCGGTTGTTATAAAAGCATTGTAGGCTGGTTAGTGATAAATTAAGTTCTTGTGTTCACGCGATTTGCAGGCTACGAGCCGCTTATCGAGCAACCCTTTTACATCTGGCTACACCGGTTTAGACCTGCCTTTGCTTCGTCTATTCTTGATTGGTAAACGCCTGATTGTATCTTCTTGCCCATTCAGGCAAGGCACGGTTTATAAAAACAGGCCGGCGAATTTAGCATAAAATGCAATTTAACCCACTATTAACACCTGCCGATTATAAAGTCAGGCTAAAAATTCGTACCTTTGCGCCCGATTTATGGTTATGATTTCATAACAGGTTTATCTATAAGCTAAGGTCACAGACCTGTTTATTACTTTCATGTGTATAGCAACAATTAGTTAATAATTTATTATCGTTGCATTAAATACTTTTATTATTTATATATAAATAAAGATGATAACAGTTTCAAATTTAGGTATTCAATTCGGTAAACGCGTATTATTTCAAGATGTGAATCTGAAGTTTACAAGTGGAAATTGCTATGGTATAATCGGAGCCAATGGTGCGGGAAAATCCACTTTTCTGAAAATACTGAGTGGTGAAAAGGATGCAACCAGCGGAACATTTTCCCTGGGCCCCGGAGAGCGGCTTTCGGTATTAGCGCAGGATCACTTTGCTTTCGATAGTCAGTCTGTAATGGACACAGTATTACAGGGACACACAGTACTTTGGGACATAATGAAGGAAAAAGACGCATTGTATGCTAAAGAAGACTTTACGGATGCCGATGGGATTAAAGCTTCGGAGCTGGAAGAAAAATTTGCAGAACTGGAAGGTTGGAATGCAGAGAGCGACGCAGCCATGCTACTTAGCGGACTGGGTATCCCGGAAGAACTACATTACCAGATAATGGGTGATATAAGCGCTAAGCAAAAAGTGAGGATACTTCTTGCCCGCGCACTTTTCGGTAACCCTGACAACCTGTTGCTCGACGAGCCTACCAACGACCTCGATATAGAAACTGTGATGTGGCTGGAAAATTATCTTGCAAATGCAGAAAATACGATTCTCATCGTATCGCACGACCGTCACTTCCTCGACTCGGTATGTACCCATACAGTGGATATTGACTTCGGTAAAGTAACCATGTTTGCCGGCAATTATAGTTTCTGGTACGAATCGAGCCAGCTGGCACTGCGCCAGCAACAACAGCAGAACAAAAAGGCTGAAGAAAAGAAAAAAGAACTGGAAGAGTTCATCCGTCGTTTCAGTGCCAATGTAGCAAAATCGAAACAGACTACAAGCCGCAAAAAAATGATTGAAAAACTGAACATCGAGGAAATAAAACCATCGTCCCGTAAATATCCGGGTATCATCTTTAGCCCCGACCGAGAGCCGGGAAATAAGATACTTGAAGTAAACGGGCTTAGTAAATCTATCGAGGGTAAAAAACTATTCGACAATGTAAGCTTCAATATAGAGAAAGAGGATAAGGTCATTTTCCTGTCGAAAGATCCGCGTGCAATGACTGCCTTTTTCGAAATCATAAACGATTATGTACAACCCGATACCGGAACTTTCAGCTGGGGACAGACTATTACACCTGCTTACCTGCCTTTGGACAACAGCGATTATTTCAAAAATGACCTGAACCTGATCGACTGGCTTGCCCAATTTTCGGACGACACCAGTGAAATCTACATAAAAGGATTCTTAGGCAGGATGTTATTCTCCGGAGAAGAGGTACTCAAAAATACAAAAGTGCTGTCGGGAGGAGAGAAAATGCGGTGTATGATTGCCCGCATGATGATGAAGAGTGCAAACTGCCTTGTGCTGGATTCTCCGACGAACCATCTGGATCTGGAATCGATACAAGCATTTAATAATACACTTATACAATTCAAAGGTAATGTACTGATGTCTTCGCATGACCATGAATTCATACAAACGGTTTGTAACAGGGTGATAGAACTTACTCCGAACGGCACTATCGACAAGATTATGGATTATGACGATTATATTACCTCTGATGACATAAAAGCTCTGAGAGAGAAGATGTATAAATAAATCCAATTATAAAAGGATGAGAACGGGTATACCTAAAAAGCCCGTTCTTTTAAAGTACAAATACATGTATCATTTAACCGGATATTATTAAATATTTAAAGAATCTGTTTATATATTTTCTATAACAAAACAAATTGCGTTACATTTACACAATAAAACATGTGATTATCTAGAATTTTAGTTCTTTTTTTACAAGGCACACAAAACTCATATCACAGAATAAAATACAATTAAGACAAATATCAAGGAGGAGTTATTTATAGGGTGTTCTGGGCATTTATAACCGCCAATAACCACGTAAGGCTCCTTACTTTTACCGACCTTACAGCTCAAACATTTGCTTGTGAAAGTTGATATTGAACCAAATGGTTATTGGAAGATAGCTCCTCTGAGATATTAAATATTAACATCGAATACACAATAATAGGATTCCCCGGCATTTATACAGATATAAATGAATAACCGTCTATTACATTATATAATAGACGGTTACATATAGAATTCCTTATTATAAATTACTCTTCACCCACAAGCATAGAATCTCTGTATCCCAGGAAGTAAAGGATACCATCCAATCCCACCGTAGACAACGATTGTTTCGCATTTGCCTTCACTTTGGGCTTCGCATGAAAAGCAATGCCCAGTCCGGCAATACCCAGCATAGGCAAGTCATTGGCTCCGTCTCCGATTGCTACAGTCTGACGCATATCTACTTTCTCAACCTGAGCCAGTAAACGTAACAACTCAGCCTTGCGCTTACCATCAACAATATCGCCCACATAGTTTCCGGTAAGTTTACCATCTTCTATTTCAAGCTCATTGGCATATACATAATCGAAACCATACTTCTCTTTCAGATAATTACCAAAATAGGTAAATCCTCCTGAAAGGATAGCCAGTTTACAGCCACTCTTTTTCAATATACGGATAAGGCGGGTCATCCCTTCTGTTATAGGAAGATTCTCGGCAATATCTTTCATCACGGATTCATCCAGCCCTTTCAGAAGGCTCACTCTTTTCCTGAAACTTTCGGAAAAGTCGATCTCACCGCGCATAGCCGATTCTGTAATAGCTTTCACCTCCTCGCCTACACCTGCACGCTCTGCCAGCTCATCTATAACTTCTGTCTGAATAAGGGTGGAATCCATATCGAAACAAACCAGACGGCGCATGCGGCGATACATACTTTCTACCTGGAATGCTATATCAATGCCTTGCTCATCGGCCAGTTTCATAAAGTCGTGCTTCAATTGCTGCACATCGTCTACCGAACCCCGTATTGCCAGTTCTATACATGAACGGCTGGGACGTTCTTCCGTTTCCAGCGGAACACGGCCTGTTAACCTTATTATCTTTTCAATATTGAGCTTATATTTCTGGCTTATCTGTGCTACAGCAGAAATCTGGCTGGGATTTAATGTACGCCCTAACATGGTTACAATATAGCGGTTCTTTGTGCCTTGGAGGCATACCCAACGCATATATTCTTCTTTGCTGATTGGAGAAAAGCGGATGATAACACCCACTTCTGTCGCTTTAAAAAGGAGATCTTTGATTACCTCACCTGCATTCCTGGCTTCAAACATGATTGCCAATGACAGCGAATGGTGTATGTTGGCCTGGCCTATATCAAGAATATTAGCGTTATGTTTTGCCAATACGGCAGTTAGAGCCGCTGTTACACCGGGTTTATCCTCTCCGGACAGACTAGCTAGTATTATTTCTGAATCTTCCATATCAAGAGAACTTCTTTCTTATAATATTGGGGTTTAATTGATGAAATCCAGCAATGCCTGTTCTGCCGACATTACTTTACTAAAATCGAACTGATTGATAATCTGTTGTTTCAACAAATCTATATGATCGTTGTATAAATTACCTATGCTACCTTCATGTGTATGGTTCACTTTCTTATCATGAGCGAAGTTTCCCTCCTCAATATCTAAGCCGACCTGTTTATAAGCATCGCGGAAAGGCACACCTTTCAGCACAAGCCTGTTCACCTCTTCTACACTGAATATGAGCAGATATTTGGGATCATTGAGGATATCCTCATTTATCTTTACTTCATTCATCATACGCGCTACCATGTGCAAACAATCATTCATCTCCCCGAACGAAGGGATAAACAATTCTTTGATGATCTGCAAATCACGGAAATATCCTGAAGGAAGATTGTTTATAATCAGTGTTATATCATTAGGTAATGCCTGCAACTTATTGCATTTAGCACGTGTAAGTTCAAATACATCAGGATTCTTCTTATGAGGCATAATACTCGATCCTGTAGTATATTCATCTGCCAGCTTGATAAATCCGAAATTCTGGCTGTTATACAAACAGGCATCATATGAAAGTTTTGATAATGTGCCTGCTATACTTGCTATGGCAAATGACACTATACGTTCCATCTTTCCTCGTCCCATTTGAGCGTATATCACATTATAGTCCATAGAATCAAAACCCAGCAGGTCTGTCGTCATTTGCCTGTTCAGAGGGAATGACGAACCATATCCGGCGGCTGAACCCAAAGGATTCCGGTTACATATTTTATATGCCGCCAGAAGCAATTGCAGATCATCTACCAGACTTTCGGCATAGGCACCGAACCATAATCCGAATGACGACGGCATCGCAATTTGCAAATGAGTATATCCCGGCATCAGGACATCTTTATATTTTTCACTTTGGGTAAGGAGAACATCTATTAAAGCGGTTACCGAATCAACAAGCATATGGATCTGATCCCTTGTGAAGAGTTTCAAATCAACCAGCACCTGATCGTTGCGGGAACGCCCGCTATGTATCTTTTTTCCGATATCCCCTAATTTACGGGTAAGCATCAGTTCTACTTGCGAGTGTACGTCTTCAATACCGTCCTCTATCTCAAAGTTGCCGGCAATTGCAATTTCATAAATCTCTCTTAATTCTTTAAGAAGAACCGATAATTCATCTTTGGTAAGCAATCCGATAGACTCAAGCATTGTAATATGAGCCATAGAACCGAGTACATCATATGGAGCCAGATATATATCTAATTCACGATCATGCCCTACCGTATAAGACTCTACATCTTTATTTACCTGAACACTTTTTTCCCAAAGTTTCATCCGTTATACTATTGTTCCTTTATTCAAAATATCATTATAAGGCAATCCGGCCAAACCTTCCGCCACTTTATCCAATCCGGCTTGTAACGGTTTACTAACCATTGGTTTCAGAAATGGATTCAGGTCCGCTTTTATGGTTAGTTTCATTTTAGTTTCAGCACCATTGATTGGAACTAATTGTATCCACATGGTCACTCCGAAAGGTAATTGCTCTGCCTGAAACTTAATTGTCTTATTAGGTTCGCGTTCTACCACTACAAATCTGATCTTACCTACAGGATCGACAGATACAGTACATGAATCGGTATCGAAAGTAAAATCTTTGACTTTATCCTGAGGTATTATATTTTTGGCTAATTCCAGATTGTTCAGATCGGAAAGCACAGTATAGACATCCGCATCAGAATGTGGGATCGTCTTTATCTCACTAACAAATTCTGTCATGCAATTTTCATCAGTTTATTTCCAATCGGCAGGAGCTTTTCTCCATTCCTGCAGAGTTTCAAGATCGGATTCGGCAATATAGTCTATCCTCAGAGCTTCGGTTAAAACTGCATCATAGTTGGTCAATGTCAATAACTGAACTCCTGCAGCATTAAACTTCTCCGCAGCAATAGGGAAACCATAAGTGAAATTGGCGACCATGCCGATAACATCGGAACTATCACGACGAATAGCTTCTACAGCTTTCAAGCTACTGGAACCGGTAGATACAAGATCTTCGACTACAACTACTTTACTTCCGGGTTTCAATTCGCCTTCAATCAGATTTTCCAATCCATGATCTTTCGGTGTTGAACGAATATATACAAATGGCAAGCCTAAAGCATCGGCTACCAATGCTCCCGGAGCAATAGCACCTGTAGCAACTCCCGCGATTGCATCTACTTCCGGAAAGTTCTCTATAATCAAACGGCTAAGTTCGATTTTTATAAATGTGCGTATCCTGGGATACGATATCAGCTTTCGATTATCACAATAGATAGGTGATTTCCAGCCCGAAGCCCATGTAAATGGATTGGAAGGCTGTAGTTTGATGGCTCTGATGCTGAGAAGCTTCTCAGCGGTCAGTTTTTCTAAAGTGTTCATATTTATCTTTTCTAAATAACAACAATCAACATTATTCGGCTACAAATATACAATTAATAGGTAGAATAAAAGAAAATATAACATAAAGAAAATGTGAATAAAGCCCCAGGCTATTTCGTTGCTTTGGCTAAATATAACTACCAATGCCTGTTACAATTCGAAATATAGATGAATACTTTCTGTCATAAAAAAAGGGAAGTCAATGAAAAATCAAAGGGAATCACCCTTACCGGATAATTCCCTTTGTATATAAAAGTCGTATTGGTGGATATAGCCGAAACTCCGTAAAACAGGATTTGAGCGCTTCGATCCCTTTGTAATCCACCGTGCTAAGCAACCCGGAGGTGTGGCCCGCCATTAGAATCAAAAGCTTGTCTCGGGTATTTTATTAATTGATGAGCTTCCCAATCGACCAACACGACTTAGACTAAGCTTCGTTTCATTTTCTATATCAAATATAGGTAGAATAATCTAAATATGCAAATAATAAATCAATATTTCACTGACTTCTGTTTTGTGCTGCATCCACAATTTGAACATCCGCAACTTCCTTTTTGTTCATTCTTTGAAAAGAAAAAGCCATATACTTTATAGGTAACCATTACGGCTACACAAAGTCCGATTATACCAACTATTATTTCTTGAAACATATCTTATTTTCCTCCGTTTCTGAATACAAAGTTATATAAGAAAAGCGGAATAAGAGGTAAATTGTGGGTTAAAAGAAATAAAAACATCTAAATACAAAACAGCAGCAAGGCCAACCTTGCTGCTGTTTAGATATTTATGATTCTGTAATAAATTACAATAATTCCTTAAGACCAACGAAATTAATGGGTAGCATCTTCCGGATATCCTGTGTAACGATAACCGGATAGTGTCCACGTTTCATCCCAACCATCAATATCGGCTGGTGTATTGCTTCCCTCTTTCTTTTGCCAGCCATATTCAGGCACATCAGGATCTTCCCATTCTTCATCAGGCAGCAGATAACTGATGAATTGAATATAATCATGATGCATTACCATTTTTATATAAACGCTGTCCGATACATTTCCGCCAATAGTAGTAGCACCTTTTGGTATAACTTTTCCCTCAACCAATGTTACACGAGTATATAATTGAACACCGTCATTCAATTGTCCTGCTGCTGTAGGTACCCTGAATTCGTCTGCATAAGCATCGGTAAATGGAAATAAACCCTTATCCGTATCAATCAAAAGCGATCCGGTATTTACATTCACAACTTCTGCAGCCACTCCTTTAAAATCGGATGCATCGCCTGTTATTTTAAATTTACCTTTCACTGCTTCACCTGCAACATGCGATTCAATCCAGATTTCATCTTTCACATTAGCTGCGGAATTATAAATCATAGCTTCAATTCCATCTTCGATAGGAGTATCATCAGAAGAATATTCTGCACATTTTGTTGCTACAACATAGCGGCCATCCAACGCTGCAGTTTCTGTATACCAGTTATCTTTTTCTTCCAAGCACGATGTTAAAGCCATGCAAATGAAAGCACTTATTATATATCCTAAATTTCTCATATTTTATACGTTGTTATTGATTTTCGACAATGTTCAGGTGAAACGTAAAGGATGAATAGTCAACCTGAAGTACTAATGTTTTTGTTTCTTCATTGTAAGTTCCTCTTACGGCTGTATGCTTATCCTTCCAAGGTGTCACATTACTGCTTACTAAAGAAAAATCGGTGCCATCAAATGCAACAATACCAGATATATCATATGCCGCACCATAACCGCGTCCAATACTATAGTACCCGCCAAACAAATCGGATATATAAAATTTCCCGGGCGCTGTCTGATAAATTGTTATAGGCGGCTCTGTTTTAAATTCCGTAGCAGGTGATCCTGCCGCGCCACCCAATGCACTACGACTACTTGAAGCATCTACATGATAGAGACCTGTTGCTATAACCGAAGGTGTTGTATCATAAACAATTACCTTACGCACAGCCGACGTTGGATATCCATCCGAGTTATTTACCGAATAAACTAAATTATAAACACCGGGTGTTTGCGGATTTACAGCACCTGAGACAGCTACTTTATCTGTAATATCCTCTCCATTTTCCGTTGCAACCCATCCCGATTCGGTATAAGCTCCCCCTAACGATACAAATTCAACAGCATCGCCTTTGAGATCCAACTCACAGTAATAGGTGATTTTTGAAATATCTTCTGTCTCTTTATCGCAGGAGAAAAGGAGAAATGCAGAAGCGATTATCAGACTATATTTATATAATAATTTCATACTCTTCATTTTTTACAATTACTTACCTTGTTTTTGATTCCACCACACTTTTACTCCTACATTTGGTTTCTGTGAAGGGGCATTATTATTCCTGTCTCTATAAGATGAAGGATACAAAGGAGAGGCAGGTAAATTACCACCCAATAAAGCTCTTCCTCTGACTGAGATTGTCAGATTACCCACAGGAAAATTAATCCATGCGCCAGCACGGTCAGCAACGATATCAATTTCGCTTACTGAAGGATATTTAGTCCGGTTACGTTCCAAAAACGATTCCAGATGCTGATAATTACAATTGGCGACCCATTTCTGCATGGCAATTTGTTTTATCTGGGCTTCTGTATTACCTCCGGTCCATTTGGCATAGCCTGTTTCCAGTATTTTGAAATCGGTAATACCATGTTGAGTCAGCGAAGCCTTTACTCCGGCTTCATAAAAATCCTTAGCTTGAGCAGATCCGGCACGTGCATACACTTCTGCCATGTAAAAATACACTTCCCAATCCGACATCAACATCAAATCCATATTTGCTCCAAAAACAACGGTCGCATATGTTTCCTTATCATCTGTAGTACCGTTTCCGTCAGAATCTTGCTTCGAGTCGAAATCGCCGAAGAATGCAGCTTTCGACCCTGAAAACAATTTACTCAAACGAGGATCTTCATTTGTACTCAAATAATCAAAAAATGTTTTACATGCAATTACATTTGTCGAAAAATAGCTGGCGCCACCTTGCTGAAATTCGCGCATCGGATGACGTTTGCCTTCCTTATCGTCTTCCCAGATGGTTCCGGGTATTTTAGCACTCGATGTCAGTAAACTTGCATTTTGAATAAAGCTCAAAGTCTTTGTATTATCATACAGTGAGGTTTCAGACAGGCGTATCATTAACTTCAACTTCAACGCACTGGCAAATTGATACCATTTATCCAAATCTCCTTTATATATATAATCATAAGTTCCGTCAATAGAAGATTCGCTTAAATCAACCGCCAGCAGATTATCTATCCTCTTTAATAAGTCAGCATATATATCCTCTTGCTTGTCCTGCTTTGGATGTAAAACGCCCTCAGCCCCTTTTAAAGTTTCGGAATATGGCATATCACCCCATACATCGGTAATGACTTGCCAGGTAAAGATCGATAAAACTTCTGCAACGAAATAATATCCTTTGTTGCTACCCACTCTTGTATCTGCCTTAATATACTCCAGATCGGGCAACGGCTGGCTAGCCAAGGACTGATAAGATGTATTGAATTCCTGAGGCAGATATTCGCACAATGATTTAAATTGGGAAGCCGTGTAGGCCTGTGTCCAGTATTCTACCCAGAAACCTCCTCCAAAACCGAAATCCCATCCCATCAGATTATTGGCGATACCCATTTGTGTAGCGGGGAGCAATGCTTTTGCCGACGGCACTTCCGCTAACGCGTTCGGGTCGTGATTGATATCCAGATAATCGCTACATCCGTTTGTGAATAACAAGAAGATAGCTGATAATATAATTAATAATTTTCTTTTCATATTCTTTACTGTTTAATCGCTTTTAAAATGAAAGTTGTAGTCCGAATACATACGATTGATACGGAGGCGTAGATGCGAATTCTCCGACTTTAGAACTGATATCGCTACCCCAGGTAGTTATTTCCGGATCAATATACATATTTTCTTTCGGAGTCCATAACAGGATATTAGATGCTGTCGCTGAAAGCCGCAGAGAAGAAACCCTAAGCATTTCACAGACTTTTTTCGGCAATTGATAAGCCAGGCTTACATTACGAAGTTTCAGGTATGAGCGGTCGATAACTGCAAAATCGGTATATTGGAATCCACCGTTACTATAGAATGTATGCAGGCCTGTCGGATCGACTGGTGTCGTATTTTCACTATAAGTCCCGTCACCATTAGATACCACCGAGTTAGGTATAATAAAAGGATTACGATCGTTGTAAGCCGTTTCAGGGCCACTACCTATCCAATGCATATAATCCTTGGTATAAGAATAAATATACCCTCCGTAACGGAAATCCAATGTCGCCGACAGGGAAAAGTCTTTCCATGTAAAGGTATTTGTCAATCCCATACGGAATTTTTCATTAATATCCTTATTCAAATAAACATCATCAGGAGTTGGCTGAGGATTTCCGACTCCATCTACTACAATGCTTTCCACTCCATTATAGTCTACAGTCATCGCCTTTTGGCTTTTGAACTGTCCAAGCGGCTTGCCTTCGATAGCGTAGATACCCATTCCGCCCAATCCCGACAAAGAAACCTCCGGCACAATCAGTTTTTCTACTTTATTATTGTTTTTAGTAAAGTTATACATGATATTCCATTGGAAATCTTTGGTTTTTACAGGAACCAATGAGAGGGAAAGTTCGATCCCGCTGTTACGGACATCACCTATATTAGCATATTGTTCAGTATAACCGGTCAACGGATCAATAAGCATTCTTGCAATCAGACCTTTTGTTAATTTATTATAATACGAAAAGTCGACACCTACCCGTTGGTTGAAGAAAGAACTTTCAAAACCAATCTCAAACTCGTCCGTCAACTCAGGTTTTAAATTCGGATTCCCGGCTCTATTGGAAATCGTATAAGCATTGACACCCCCCAATGGAAATTTCAAATCGTCAATTTCCGGAAAACCCGGGTTAGTCGCTGTTGCTGCCAAAAACCTATTAAATACCCTATAAGGCCTTGTATCTTTACCTGTCCGTCCGTAAGACAACCTGGTCTTCACAAAGTCAAGCGGACCTGTATTAATATTTTTCTGTTTCATGAAATCGGTAACGATAAAACTCAACATAGCTGCCGGGTAAAAGAAGGAATTATTCTCTTTAGGCAAAGCCGATGACCAGTCGTTACGGGCTGTAAGCGTCAGGTAAAGGTAATCCTGATATCCGAAGTCCGCATTAACGTAAGCGCCTAAAATACGGTAACGCTCACTGTTTTGCTCTGCAACGGCCGGAGTAAGCGTGTTCGATAAATGATAAAAACCAGGGACGTCAATTGAAGAAATTGACCCATAAAGGCGAGTCTCCTTTTGTTCGTTCGCATTTCCTCCGGCAATTACATTCATTGAAAAATCGTCGAACCGGTCATTAAATGTAGCAAAATAGTCATGATTCACCTGAAGGTAATCCCTTTTGTCCTGTGAATAGCTACCCGGACTTGCAGGTCCTTTCCTTGCGGCATTAATAGAACCGTCACTAAAAGAAACTGCATCAAAATGCATATCGGCAGTAGCTGTTTCATAGTCGCCACCAAATCTGTAGGTCAGTTTGAGGTTACTTAGCAAATCGTAATCAAGTTGTACTTTTCCGAAAAACTTATATTTTCGCTGAATCGCTTCTTTAGCATCTAAAATAAAATACGGATTTAGACCGTATGGAGTAAAATAATTATCCAGATTATTGAATTTATCGTTGTAATCTTTCAAATCGACAATAGAAATATCAGTAGCGATTTCACTCAATGAACGATATATCGAATTGTCCTGTCCTGTAGGCGACACCCGGTTTTTTTCTACGCTGGCATTAAACGATGAACTAATCAGCAATTTGCCTGCTTTGTGCGATGCATTCGATGCTACAGTAAAGCGATTGTAGGAATCTGTATTAGTTGGTATAGGACCGTCCAGGTAATTCTGGGATACCGAAAGATGATATAGGGTCTGTGCTGTACCACCACTCAATGAAAGTGAATTTTCATAACCGAAGCCCATATCGTAGAAATCACGGATACGATCTTTCAGATACACATAAGGTTTTAGTTTCTGGCTATTATCCACTACATTACCCCAAACTCTGTCTTTACCATCGAAGCGAGCGCCCCAGTTCCCGTTTTCGTCCAACGCACGGTCTGCGCTCCAACCTTGTCCAAACATTGTTTGTTCGTCCGGCAGACGTCCGATTTGCTGAAGAGTTATACCACCGTTATATTCTATTCTCAGTTTCCCGTTGGTATCTTTACCCGACTTAGTCGTAATCATGATAACTCCCTGGGCTGCACGCGAACCATACAAAGCTGACGCAGCAGAACCTTTCAACACGGTTATACTCTCAATATCATTTGGATTCAATGCATTAATACCCGAACCGAAATCGGCCTGGCTATTCAGCGTATTCACTCCTCCGGAAATACTTCCCGACTGATTCTGTTTATTGGTAAGGGGAATACCGTCTACCACATACAAAGGCTGGTTATTCTCAAAAGAGTTGAATCCACGGATAGTTACATTCTGTGTTCCGCCCGGAGTTCCGGATGAAGAAACCTCTACCCCGGAGACCTTACCCTGAAGCGCAGACATCGGATTAAGAACTTTCGAATTGGCGATATCATCACCCTTAATAGAGGAGACTGAGTATCCAAGTGTTTTTTTATCTCTAGCAACACCTAGAGCAGTAATAACAACATCCTGCAACACATGCTCGTCATTCTCCATTACAACTCTCATATCCTGAGACATTTTCAGCTCCAGGGTCTTCATCCCCACTAATGTAAACACCAGGGTATTTCTTCCTTCAGGCACATTAATAGAGAATTTACCATCCAGGTCAGTTACTGTACCGACGGTAGTCCCTTTCACTACTACAGAAGCGCTAATAACAGGTTCACCGTTACTGTCAACCACAGTACCGGCTATCCTAGTTGTTTGCGCAACGATAAATCCTAAACTTAGAAATAAGCAGGATAGAATTAACATCACTCTTTTCTTCATACAAACACTACTTTATTAAAAATTAAAACAACATACAAACCCAACTTTCTACAAACACTTTTTAATTAAAATAATAAAAGCAATTATTCTTGTCTTACATCAAATTAACAATTTAATACCATATTGGGCTTTTTAGCATCAGTTTGCTTTTTGATATGCAAATTTAGACAATTTTCACGAAAAAAAAAATTTTGAAATAATTTATATAAAATATAACAATATGAAAGCATTCAAAGTCAAACAAATAAAAAAGCAGATAACAATTATTACATTTTAGTTAAATATATGTTATTTTGAAAGGATGCGACAGGAGTAATGGCAAGTATGCCCTAAAAATATGTTTATAAAAAGTTGATTAAAAGTTCATTTTAACACTTTTCCTGCTCATTTTTCCATAAATACTAAAGAGAAACCAACATTCATTCTTTTTGACACTATAATTACAAAATATACAGATTTACTGTCAAATCAAAATAAAAAGAGCACAATCTACAACATACTTCCAATCTGATAAACTAAAAATGAGATTATCCACGCCAGTAAAGTGGTATAAATGATACTGAAAATGCCCCATTTCCATGATCCGGATTCTTCCTTTATTGCAGCAATAGTTGCGACACATGGAAAGTAAATCAACACAAAAAGTAACAAACTGACAATTACCAATGGCGTAAAAGTGGGTGCACCATCGGCCTGGGTATCATTGACAAGACGAGCCTCCAGGGATTCCTGGTTCTCAGAGTCCCCTGTATATAAAACCCCCAGAGTACTCACAACCACCTCTTTGGCCGCCATACCGGAAAGCAGGCTCACACTTATTTTCCAATCGAAACCTAAAGGCCGCATCACCGGCTCTATCGTTTTTCCTACACGCCCTATATACGATTCTTCCTGATGTGCAATATTACGCTGGTCTTCCACTTCTTCTATCAATCCGGCCTTCTGTTCTTCATTTATCTCATTTTCACCGAATCGAGCCTCCACTTTGGATATCTGATTATCAAACAACATTTCACGTTCTTTATCCCGGGGGAAATATCCTAAAAACCAGATAATAATAGATGCTATCAGGATAACTCCTCCCATCTTCCTCAGATATTGCCGCGATTTATCCCACATATGAATAGATACGGCTCGCAACGTAGGCATACGATACGGGGGCAACTCCATCACAAATGGAGTATCTTCTTTCGGAAACAGGAATTTCTTAAACAACCGGGCCGATACCACAGCAAGCAATATACCGGTAAAATAAAGTCCGAAAAGGACAAAACTCGCATATGGCTTGAAAAATACGCCCACGAAAAGCAAGTAAACCGGTAAGCGTGCACTACATGACATGAACGGATTGATAAGCATCGTTATCATACGGCTGTTGCGACTCTCGATAGTACGTGTAGCCAGAATAGCAGGCACATTACACCCGAAACCCATGACCAGAGGGATAAACGATTTCCCGTGCAATCCCATTTTATGCATCACCTTGTCCATAATAAAGGCTGCCCGGGCCATATAGCCCGAATCCTCCATGAATGAGATGAAAGCATACAATATTAAAATATTAGGCAGGAAGACAATTACCCCTCCTACTCCTCCGATAATGCCATCTACAACCAAATCTTTGAGCATACCCTCAGGCATGGTTCCGCGTATAAAATCGCCCAATATGGCAACTCCGTTCTCGATCCACTCCATCGGGTATCCGCCTAACCGGAATGTACACTCGAACATAACCCACATGAAAAAGAAAAATATAGGGAATCCCAGATATTTATGTGTAACTACAGAATCGATAATACGTGTACGGTCCGACTCGTTCGTTTTTTCCTTCAGGGTTTCCTTCAATCCTCCGGCAATAAACCCATAACGGGCATTCGTCAGTGCCGACTCCGCATCTTCCTTCAGGGTTTCTTCAATATACTTCACTTCCGCGTTTCTGGATGCGAACAAATCCCCGTTGTCCGAAACAGCAGATACATAAGACTCAATATCTTTATCCTTTTCCAATAACTTTATTGAAATATAACGGCGTGGAAAAATAAGCCGGGAAGATTTATCTTTTTCAAGCTTTATATTAAGCCTGCTTATTGAATTCTCGATTACATTGCCATATGATATATGTACGCGGCGGACTGTCGGCTCCTTATCTTCATGCATCCGTATAACCGTATCGAACAGTTCGCCTATACCTGCTCCGGTCTTGGCCACAGTAGGCACCATAGGAATACCGATCATCTTCGACAGCTTCTGATAGTTGAATTCACTTCCGCTTTCTTTCAACTCATCATACATATTCAAGGCGACAACCACCGGGGCTTCCATATCTATCAGCTCGGTTGTCAGATACAAATTCCTTTCCAGATTGGAAGCTGCCACAATATTGACTATAACATCAGGCTTATCTTCCACTATATGACGCCTTACATAAAGTTCTTCCGGCGTGTAAGCCGACAGAGAATATGTACCGGGCAAATCGACTATCTTAAATGTATAGCCGCCATGTTTAAAGCGGCCCTCCTTCGAATCTACCGTCACACCCCCATAATTACCGACATGCTCATGTGCCCCTGACGCAATATTAAACAAGGATGTTTTCCCCGCATTCGGGTTACCGACCAAAGCTACGGTTATAACCTTCTTATTAACCTGATTATTTTTATTTTTGGAAGAATGTTCTTCTACCGGCGTATTTTCGTCAGACAAACCTGCATTGCAAGAAGATTCGGGAGTCAGAATCCCCTGTTTTTTATTTATTTCAGGATAAACTACTTCAATAAGCCCCGCTTCGCTCCGGCGAAGGGAAACTTCATAATCCATAATTTTATATTTGATCGGATCTTTTAAGGGAGCATTCAATATGACTTTAATGGTTTTCCCTTTAATAAAGCCCATCTCCATGATGCGCTTACGAAAGGCCCCGCTACCGTTAACGCGTATAATAACACCTTTCTCCCCTGTCCTCAGGTCTGATAAAAGCATACCAACAATCTTTCATTTAATAATAGAGCTACAAAGATGGGTATTTTTTGTCAGATACAAAGAACTTTTTTAAGGTATTATTTAGAATGAATATAAAAAAGAGCTCTTTATTTATCCGGGAATATATCCAGAAGAAGAGGCTTCATCCGAAATATTTAAAATGCATAAAAAAACCAATGCTTTAGAGGTTATACTTCAATGGTCGAATCCCATAAATCCACTTTCACAAGCAGAAAATGAAACCATATCTTTTAGAATAAAAACCATCGTCGGAGTAATAAATGCCCAATATATCCGATTGTGTCTCTGTCGCATTGGTTTTATATATACATATATGAATTATATCAATAATCATTTTAATGATACAAACAACTTAATTCAAATTTAATAATCATAATCACCGCTTACTTACGTAGATAAATACTGTAGTAATCTTCTGTAATTTTGCAAAAAAATATTTCTATTTTATCAGGGCAAATTCAATAGCTAAGGCTGTCTGTAAATTCAATAAACAAATCTCATAAAAATAAAGCCGTAAGGATGAGATATATAACAATTCAATATCTCATTCACCCTTCTTACAACGGTAAAATTACAATTTTGTTTTAATTCCGCAAATTTTGCAAGACATAATTTAGGGTAAACACACGGAATTTAATCTTTTTGAAAAAGTTTATCTATAGAGAGGAGCTGTTAGTTCTTTGAAAGAATGAAGTGGCCCCCTAGATCCCCCAAGGGGGACTTACAGAGAGGGAAAAAAGTAACAGATAAAAAATAGTGGAAAAAGTGTAACTTTTGTAACTTTTTTGATATAGTTACGAGTTACTTCGCCCTTCGGGCAGTTACGGGTTGCAAGTAGACAAGATACGAGATACAAGATACGGGTTGTTAACTGCTGACTGTTTACTGTTTACTGTTTACTGAAATAAGTGTTACCTTTTAACTGTATTTAGTTAATATATACAAATTAGATACCATATAAATAGTGAAAAAAGTGTCAGATATGTCAGATTTTAACATTATATGGTTAATTAATGTAAATATTCAATCAACAATGATAACTGCCGATTTTCGCACCTTTGTCCCATGCCTAAACTTATAACTTATAACTAAAATTCCTATCTTTGCAACCTAAAATGAACACAACGTGATATATCCAGAAAATTTCGAATCGAAAATAGGATTTGACAAAATACGCCAATTACTCACGGCTAGATGCCTGAGTCCACTGGGAGAGGAAAAAGTAGGAAACATGGCTTTTTCTTCCGGCTATACATTTATTACTGAAGGCCTTTCCCAGACAGAAGAATTTATCCGAATCACACAGGAAGAAGATGATTTTCCAACTAATTATTTCCTTGACGTGCGCCCATCGCTGCGAAACGTCAAAGTAGAAGGTACGTGGATAGACGAAAATGCATTATTCGATTTAAGGCGTTCCTTGCAGACAATCAGGGACATTGTAAGCTTTCTGAAAAAAGAAGATGAAGAAAATACACCCTACCCTTATCTACATACATTAGCTGGAGAGGTAGTCGTATTTCCACAACTGATAAGCAAGATAGACAACATCCTGGATAAGTTCGGACGCATAAAAGATAACGCGTCACCCGAACTGAGCCGCATACGGAAAGACATAGCCCATATATCGGGTGGCATATCCAAAAGTCTCAACGCGATATTACGCCTGGCACAAAGCGAAGGCCTGGTAGAAAAGGATGTAACACCTACCATGCGCGACGGACGGCTGGTTATCCCTGTCGCCCCAGCCTTTAAACGCAAAATCAAAGGCATAGTGCATGACGAATCCGCTTCGGGCAAAACGGTCTTTATAGAACCGGCAGAGGTAGTGGAAGCAAACAACCGGATACGTGAGTTGGAAAGCGAAGAAAGGCGCGAGATAATTAAAATACTCATTGCTTTTACTGATGTTTTACGCCCATTGGTTCCTGAAATACTGCAATCGTATGAATTTCTGGCTATGATAGATTTCATCCGGGCTAAAGCTACATTCTCCATCGAGTTGAATGCCATCAAGCCTCCTATCGAAGATAAACAATTGATACGCTGGTACAGGGCAAAACATCCGCTATTGTTTCTCTCGCACCGTAAGCAGAATAAACAAATAGTACCGCTCGATATAGAACTGGAAGAAGACAACCGCCTGCTGATAATTTCAGGGCCGAATGCCGGAGGAAAGTCCGTTTGCCTGAAAACAGTCGGATTGCTCCAGTATATGGTACAATGCGGTTTACCGATTCCTCTGGATGAAAACTCCAAAGTCGGGATATTCGACCGTATATTCATAGACATAGGAGACGAACAATCGATCGAAAACGATCTGAGTACATACAGTTCGCATCTGACCAATATGAAATTCTTTGTCAGGAACTGTGATAAAAAGACCATCCTGCTCATTGACGAATTTGGCGGAGGTACCGAACCCCAGATAGGCGGGGCGATTGCCGAGTCCCTCCTGAAACGTTTCAATGAGAGGGGAGCTTTCGGGGTAATCACCACCCATTATCAGAATCTGAAACACTTTGCCAATGAGAACAAAGGGGTCATAAACGGGGCTATGTTATACGACCGTCATCTGATGCAGCCTCTGTTTACCCTGTCTATCGGGAATCCGGGCAGTTCGTTTGCCATAGAGATAGCACGCAAGATAGGATTGCCGGAAGATGTAATTGCCGATGCCTCGGAAATCGTAGGCAGTGATTATATCAACATGGATAAATACCTGCAAGACATCGTTCGTGACAAGCGTTATTGGGAAACCAAACGGCAAAGCATCCGTCAAAAAGAGAAACGGCTCGAAGAAGTTACCGAGACCTACGAAACCGACCTGCTGGCAGTAGAAAAACAGCGGAAAGAAATCATCCGCCAGGCAAAAACCGACGTTGAACGTATAATGTCGGAGGCAAATGCCAGAATTGAGAATACTATACGCACCATCCGCGAATCACAGGCCGATAAGGAGAAAACGAAACAGGCGCGGCAGGCTTTGAGTGAATTCAAATCGACGCTGGACGATGAAGACAACTTCTCCGACGACAAGATTATCCGTAAAATACAGAAACTAAAAGACAAGGAGAAAAACAAGAAGCAGAAAGAGAAAGTCACGGAAAAACCTAAGCTACAAACAATTGCGATTGGCGACAATGTCCGTATAAAAGGGCAAACATCCATAGGACAGGTACTCGATATACAAAGAGGAAATGCAACGGTAGCTTTCGGGATGATAAAATCGACAGCCAAACTGGATACATTGGAATATATAAGTAAGAATCAGGTCAAACGCGATTCGAAGAGTACACTTGTCAGCGCTGCCGTAAGCGATGATATGCGCGAGAAGAAACTCAACTTCAAACAGGATATAGACGTGCGTGGCATGCGTGGCGATGAAGCCTTGCAGGCCGTTATGTATTTCATTGATGACGCCATACTTGTAGGCGTATCCCGCGTACGTATTCTGCACGGTACGGGCACGGGAGCACTGCGTCAAATCATACGGGACTACCTGCGTACAGTACCGGGAGTTCACAACTATCAGGATGAGCATGTACAATTCGGAGGTACAGGTATTACTGTTGTAGACCTGAACTAAAACAAACATCTGAACTATGGATATAAATATCGACCCTTACGGCGGATTTTCTTTAGGCTTTGGCTCTGGCGCCATAATAGCCTTACTTGTGATTGCCATGCCCGTATGGTGTATCTGCTGGCGCATATTTAAAGGAAGAGCAAGACCTGAGAAGCCTAAAAAGCTTCATATAGCGATAGCCACGGTTATTACCACGCCGATAATATACGCCATGCTAATTGTCCTTTGCTATCTTGCAATAAAGCTATTGTATCTGGAATAATCATCTATCGGAAAAATACCTAACTATAACATTATGCAGCCACAACAAACCGAACCGTCCAAAGTAACCAGTATCCTTGAGATATATGACATCACTACAGGGGAACGAACCATCGTGAAAGAGTTTCCTTACCTCATAGAAGCTCCCGACTGGACTCCTGATGGCAAATACCTGATATATAACAGTGAAGGCCTGATATATAAACTACCGGCAGATTCTTCCGGAGAGCCGGAATTAATTGATACAGGCTTCGCCACAAAATGCAACAACGACCATCTGATATCACCGGATGGGAAATTAATGGCAATTAGCCACCGCTCATTACCGGACGGACGCCCCACAATATTCGTATTACCGGGCGACGGTGGAGAGCCGAAACAGGTCACACCTTCCCTGCCAAGCTATATGCACGGATGGAGTCCGGATGGAAAGATGCTTACCTATTGTGCCAACCGCAACGGAGAAATGGATGTATATACAATTTCCATTGACGGAACCAATGAAACCCGCCTTACAGCTTCGGAAGGACTAAATGACGGACCCGAATATTCTCCCGATGGCGAATATATCTGGTTCAACTCCATGCGTACCGGGTTGATGCAGATATGGCGGATGAAAACCAATGGTAACGAGCAAACGCAGACAACGTTCGATGAAGATCGCAACTCCTGGTTCCCACACTTGTCTCCGGATGGTAAGAATATCGTGTACATCGCATACCGGAAAGGGGATCTCGAACCACACGAACATCTCCGCTACAAACATGTAGAAATACGGATGGTCCCTGCAACGGGGGGTGAACCGCAGACCTTAATCAAATTATTCGGCGGACAGGGTACTTTTAATGTAAACTCATGGGCGCCGGACAGCAAACGCTTTGCCTTTGTCAGTTTCAGTATAGAAGAATAAGATTTATAGAGAACAGGAAGCATGCAAATAGAATACATACTTCCTGTCTATCTTATTTTCAGATCAAATGCACTTCCCTTTCTCTGAGTACATTTATCATATCAGCGGTCATCTTCTCCAGATCATATTCAGGTCTCCAATCCCACTCCTGGCGGGCGCAGGTATCATCCAGGGAGTTGGGCCATGAATCGGCAATCGCCTGCTTCAAAGGGTCGACATCGTATTCCATCTCAAAATCCGGATAATGCTTCCTTATGGCCGAATATAACATTTCCGGATCGAAGCTCATTGCCGCGATATTGAACGAATTGCGATGGATCAGCCTGTCTGGATTAGCTTCCATTATGTTGATGGCGGCATTCAGGGCATCCGG
>NZ_JBHSGN010000076.1:0-172796 GCF_042654545.1 Dysgonomonas termitidis | reverse complement strand
TAATATCAAATGATTATATAAAAAAATAGTCGGAAGATATTTCTTCCGACCACTCCTGCCGTATTGGTACTCTTTTCTTCTTTATTATATCAGATTAATCAATCTTCCTCTTTCTGACTTGCCTCGTACTCTTTCAATAACTTGTCCTGAACATCGGACGGTACAAGCTCATAACTCGCAAACTTCATAGTAAACGAAGCACGGCCTCCGGTCAGTGAACTAAGCGAAATAGAATAGTTAGCCATTTCTTTCAACGGCACTTTGGCATTCAGTATCTCTATACCCTTGTCGCTTTCCATTCCCATAATCATGGCACGGCGATTCTGGAGGTCTCCCATCACATCCCCCATCCTATCCGATGGAACAGTTACTGTCACATCATAGATCGGTTCCAGGATTTTCGGGCCCGCGTTCCTAAACGCTTCGCTAAACGCGTTACGTCCCGCAAGCATAAATGAGATTTCATTGGAGTCTACCGGGTGCATCTTTCCATCATAAACAACCACACGGACATCACGCGCATACGAGCCTGTAAGAGGGCCTTGTTCCAGACGCGACATCACCCCTTTCAATATAGCCGGCAGGAAGCGTGCATCGATAGCACCTCCGACAATACTGCTGACAAAGACAAGCTTGCCACCCCAATCGAGTTCATAAGTTTGCACATCGCGTGACTGCACCTTAAACTCCTGTCCGTTAAACTTATACGTATCCGGCAATGGCATTCCTTCTGTATACGGCTCTACAACCAGATGTACTTCTCCAAACTGTCCGGCACCTCCCGACTGCTTCTTGTGGCGGTAATCCGCGCGTGCAGCCTTCGTTATGGTTTCACGATACGGAATCTTAGGTTCGGAATAAACAATAGCTATCTTATCATTGTTTTCGATCCTCCATTTCAATGTTTTCAGGTGAAATTCACCTTGCCCGGATACGATAAGTTGCTTCAGCTCTTTCGAGTTTTCGATTACCCATGTAGGATCTTCCTCATGCATACGCTGCAACGCCTCGTTCATCTTTTCCGTATCCTTCTCATTTTCGGCCTTTATAGCACGACGGTATTTAGGGTCCGGATATTTTATAAAGTTAAACTTATTATCCGCGCCTTTTGCATTCAGGGTATTCCCTGTACGCACATCTTTTAGTTTCACTGCCGCACCGATATCTCCTGCCACCAGTTCTTCTATTTTTGAACGCTGCTGTCCGGCGGGACAGAAAATCTGGCCGATACGTTCTTTCGAACCTCTGTCGGCATTTATCAGGTCGTCCCCTTCATGCACCTTACCGCTCATTACCTTAAAGTAAGAAACTTCTCCCACATGCGGCTCAACCATTGTCTTAAAGAAGAAAAGGCTGGTAGGCGCCTCCGAATCCGGCTTCACTTCTACCCCTTCGGTATTCACAGGCGCAGGCTGGTCGCGTACGTAAGGCACCACATTACCAAGGAATTCCATTGTACGGCGCACACACATATCTTTTTCGGCAGATACGCAGAATACCGGGAACAAATCCCTGTTCACCAACCCCCAACGGATACCCATACGCATTTCGTCTTCAGTCAGCGTCCCTTGTTCAAAGAATTTCTCCATCAGGGACTCTTCGTTTTCCGCAGCTGCCTCTATCAGTTTTTGCTGCAATTCGGTTGCCTTATCCAATTCTTCGGCAGGTATATCGAGAACCTCAGGAACACCACCTTCAGGTTTCCATCGGAACATTTTAAATTTCAAAACATCGACAACAGCATTAAAACCTTCCCCGCAATTGATCGGATATTGTATTAACACTGCCTTTTCGCCATAATCGGCTTTAAGTTGGGAAACCACATTATCAAAGTCTGCCTTTGGATGATCTAATTGGTTAACAATAAAGATCACCGGTTTCTTAAATTTTTGAGTATATCTCAATTGGTTTATAGTGCCCACTTCCATTCCATACTGGGCGTTCAGCACCATCAGCGCTGTATCTGTCACATTTAACGAGGTAACGACATTTCCCACAAAGTCATCTGATCCCGGACAATCAATAAAGTTAAGTTTTCTATTCATCCATTCCACAGAGAAAATGCTGGAAAAAACGGAATATCCGTATTCTTTTTCCACGGGGAAATAGTCCGAGACTGTATTTCCGTCCTTTACACTTCCTCTGCGTTTTATGACACCCGCTTCGTAGAGCATGGCTTCGGCGAGAGTGGTTTTGCCCGCTCCCGAACTACCAAGAATAGCTATGTTCTTGATTTCTTGTGTTTGGTAAGTTCTCATGGCTAAAAATGTTTTACATGGTTAATATTATTATACCTTTTACCAAAATAGCCTCATTTTGAGGCGACATTTCCAAAATTAGTGAAATGTTTTGAGGAAATTATCATTTTTGTCATGCTAAATATAGTAACATGTTAAAAAAATTCTATTTGCCTTTAAGTTTTTTCACTGATATCGGCTATCAGCCGGGAGAATCAATTAACAGTTAACAGTAAACAGTTAGCAGTAAACAGTATTTCGCGTAGAGACGCTAAAACGCAAAAGGTAACAAAGGTAACACGGAAAGCAATTAAGAATTAAGAATGAAAAATTAAGAACCAACGGTCAGCGGAGCTAATTTTTTTTCCTCGTAACTCGTAACTGCCCTAGGGCGAAGAAATAACATTCGCCGAAGCGAAGGCGAGGTAAACTTGTAACTGTTAAAAGGTAACAAAGGTAACAGATATGTCAGTAAACAGTCAACATAGCAGTCATTAGTCTACAGCTCGTAACTCGTCGTATCTCGTCTACTTGTATCTCGTGTCTCTTTTACTTGTAACTGCCCTAGGGCGAAGTAACTCGTAACTGCTTTAATCAATACTTCAAAGAACTAAAAGCTGTCAGCTATTATATAGATAAATCTGTAAAAGAAAAGTGACAGTAATGGCAAAAGTTTATATACTGCTCTTACAGGGCGTTTACCGAAGATCATTATTTATACCCAAGGCGTTACCGTTGGGTTGAAATATGTAACCCTTTCAGGGTTATTTTAGGCTGAAAGCCTGATATACGATAGCCCGCACCGGGTATGGGTAACGCTCCTGAAACGGCGCCCTGAAACGAGAAACATGGAGAGAATGACAAAAGGGATATCTATCCATAACATTGTTGTAAACTGCTCGTCTTTTCCATAAATAGTTACAAGCTGAGTAATACAAGTTGTTTACTGCTAACCGCTCGCTATTCACAGTTCACTGTTCCTTACTATCTGTTTACTGAAAAGTACAGACCAAACAATAAATTGTTTATTTTTGTGTTTTATTATATGTAATAATCAGCCGTCGAATTATACGTGTCACAAAACAAAACGGTATGTACACTATGTCTTGGACTAAGTGTACTGTTAGTGTTCTTATTAGTATCGTGTTCTAACCAGAAGAACACCGCTTTGACACGCTTTTACCATTCCGTAAATACCCGTTATAATATCCATTTCAATGCGAACGAAGCGTATAAGGAAACCCTAAAGGCCAGAAGTCAGGGTCAGGAAGATAACTTTTCGCAAATGCTGTATATTTTCCCCGACAATTCGGACTCTGCCTCTATGCAGGCTCCCGGCGGAAGTTTTACAACTACCATAGACAAAACGACGAAGGCTATAAAGTTGCACTCCATAAAAGCAAAACCCCGCCGCGACCCTAAACGCAGGAATGACGAAAAATACCAGGCATGGCTTCAGCAAAAAGAATATACCCCTTTTATGGATCAGGTATGGCTCCTGCTGGCTAAGGCCGAATTTTATGAAGCCAATTACCTGCGGGCGATAACCACTTTCATGTATATCACAAAGATATACAGTTCTGATCCCGATATTGTAGCCGAATGCCAATTGTGGATCAGCAGGGCCTACACAGAGATGGGATGGATGTACGAGGCCGGCAATATATTGTATAAGATGGAAATTGCGGGAGGTGCTCCCGAAAGCCAGAAAGCACTGTATTCGGCTGTAAAGGCAAATTATCTGGTAAGAAATAAAGAATACGCGGAAGCTGTTCCTCATCTGGAATATGCTATAAAGAAAGAAAAGGATAAGAATCAAAAACTCCGCTTAAAATATCTGCTGGGACAATTACATATCGAAACGGGAGATAAAACCGCCGCCGCTAAGGCTTTCTCGAATGTATACGGGATGAATACTCCTTATAAGTTTACATTTAACGCCAAATTGCAGGAATTACAACTCAATGCGTCCAGAAAAACATCCGACGTGATCTCTTCCCTCAGGAGTATGGCTAAAAATTCGAAGAACAAGGATTACAAAGATCAGGTATACAATACCATCGGGAACATATACCTGCAACAGCAAGATACGGCTATGGCTATAGAAAATTACCGCACCGCGATAAAAGAAAGTGTCCGCAACGGATACGATAAAGCTATGGCACAGGTAGCGCTTGGAGACATCTATTTCAACAGGAGGAATTTTATTCCGGCCCAGCCCTGTTATTCCGAAGCTTTACCTCAATTGAAAAAATCAGATATGAATTATCCGCGTGTCGCCTTTCGTTCCGGTGTTCTGGACGAATTGGTTGTGCATGCCATCGTTGTTTACGAACAGGATAGTTTGCTGCATTTGGCGAGCCTTCCCGAAGAACAACGTTTGGAGATCATTCATAAAAAGATAGACGAACTAAAAAAAGAGGAAGAAGAGCGCCTGCAAAAAGAGGAAAGGCAGAAGCGGGTAGAAGAACAAGAGAGCCGGATCTCCAGTTGGGACCAACTGGAAACAAGCTTATCCAATAACATCCCGCAAAATCAGGTATTTCAGCCGGGAACGGCAGGTCTGCAAGGGTCGGATACTCAATTCTATTTCTATAACGAGCAAACTGTATCCCAGGGAAAAGTGGCTTTTCAGAAGCAATGGGGAAACCGCAAACTGGAAGACGACTGGCGCAGGCGGAGTAAATCGGGTATATCTCCTTTGGATAAGTTGGATGAAATAAACCGATCAGACTCTATAAGTATAGGCAAGACGGGCTCAGTACCGGAAGATACGGCGGTTTCAGGGGAGAAGGGCGCTATAGAAGACAAATATTCCGTGGAATACTACTTACAACAATTACCGCTTACCGAGGAGGCTGTAAAAGAAGCTGACGAACTGATCGAGAATGCCCTGTTCAACATGGGAAAAATATACAAAGACAAGCTCGAAGACATGCCTCTGGCTATAGAGACCTTTAATACGGACATAAGCCGTTTTCCTGCCACGCCTAATCTGGAAGAAATATATTACCAGTTGTTACTGATATACATGCGGCTCGGCGATCAGGATATGCTGGCTGTGTACAGGAATAAATTACTGACCGAATTCCCTCAGGGGCAATATGCGACACCGTTGTCCGAACCTGATTTTGAATGGAATTTCAGGCATATGCCACTCCTGCAGGATTCGTTGTATAATGAAGCCTATGATGCTTATAGTAAGGCCGATGTACAGATTGTGAGAAATAATTATCAGGCTATGAGGGCAAAATATCCGTTTACGGATATGATGCCCAAATTTGCTTTCCTGAACGCCTTATCTTATGCTCAGACCCGCGATATAAAAGCATTGGGTGATAATCTGACCGAAGTAGTACAAAAATATCCGAAAGCGGACGTTACTCCACTGGCTACAGAAATCCTGGAAAGGATAAAAGAGGGCCGCATCATTCTGGCCGACGGCACACCTATTACAGAGTTCGATTGGAGCAAAGCGTATCTGGGAGACAGTGCAATGGTTGGCCAAAACGGAAAAACATTGGCTTATAGTGACAGTTTGAACACAGAGTATTTGTTGTTACTGATGTATAAATCAAATACTATAGACCGGAATGAATTACTCTATCAGGTAGCTGATTATAATTTCTCCAATTACGTGATTCAAACATTCGACCTGAATTTCGACACCGAGCCACCATACGATATTTTGCAGGTAAAGGGATTCGAATCGTTTGCCAATATCAGGTCGTATATGAATAAGGCCTTTGGCGAAGAAGGGCTGATGCATAAAATGGATACTTCTATACTGGCGCTACCAATCTCGGTCGATAATTATACAAATATGCTTCCCCGGCTGGGACTGGATCAATATATGATATTCTTCTCAGAACATTATGAAAAACAATTGCCTCAATTGGTCGCATATTGGAACAATAAGGGGATAATTGACAGTCTGACAGTACAACCGGCTACTGATGAATCCAATGTAACATTACCGGAATTGCCAGATGATATCACCCAACCGGAAAAAGAAGAGGAAATTATAAAGAAGGATGATGAAGTTGTCAAACAACCAGAACAACCTGTCAATGATAAACAAATAAATGCTGACGACCTGCTTACTAAAGAACAATTGGAGAAAGCCGGAAAAGTAAATGATGTAATAGAATCTGTCGAAGATATTGTAAATAATCCGGTGGATGGCATCAAAAACTTGTTCGGTAAATATAAAAACAAAGAAAATCTGACCAAGGAAGAAAAAGCGGAGCTGAAAGAGCAGCAACGCCAGGAGAAACAACGCCAGAAGGAACTGAAAGCAATAGAAAAAGCCAGACAGGATTCTATCGGCAAGATTGAGAAAATTAAGGCTGATGCTATAGCCAAAGCAGAAAAGGCAGCCCAGGATTCCATAAAAGCTGTAGAAAAGCAACGCCAGCAACAAATACAACTGGAGCAACAGCAGAAGAAAGATGCAGAACGCGCTGCGATTAAGGCAAGAGAGGACGAGCGCAAGCAGAAAGAGAACGAGCGTAAAGAACGTATCCGGCAGCAGGAAGAACGGCAACGGCAACAGGAAAGAGAACGCAAAGACAAAGAGAAAGCCCGCGAAGAAGAACGTAAAGAAAAAGAACGCCAGCAAAAAGAACGTCTTCGTCAACGTGAAAAAGAACGTGATGAAAAGGAAAAAGCCCGCGAAGCAGAGCGTAAAGAAAAGGAAAAACAAGCCGAAGAAAAACGAAAAGAGCAGGAGAAAGATAGATGATAATACCCTATTTTAGCTACGTTAGTTAAAAAACTTTATATTAATAGTTGATATGACAAAAAAAAATGATTAATTTGCCGTGCGAAAAACATAAGGTATTACCTACATCCATTAAAAACTAACTATATGAACGAGAACCTAGAGCCCAAATTGCCTGTGGGAGACTCTTCTGACGAGAACAAAGCCGAAGAAACAAAGCCGGTAGAAGCAAATGTTGAAGCGGTGGAGAATATATCTGCTGAAAAAGAATCCCCGGCTGAAAATATAGAGCCAGTAAAAGATATAGAGCCAGTTGAAAAACCAGAGCCAGCGAAAGATGCTGAAACTGTAGAAGAAACTGTAGCTCCGGATACTACTGAACCTATAGAAGATGCCGTTCCTGAAGTTCCTGAAGCAGAAGCTAAAGCTGAAACTGCGGCAGAACCGGAAGAATCAACTACTGCGGCAGAAAAAGACGAGTCGGAAGACGACACAGAGCAACCAGAGGCAACAGAGGCTCCTGTGGCAAAGCATGCATCTTTAACAAAGGATGAGATAATAGAAAATTTAAAAAATCTTGCATCACAATCCGAATTACCTTCGCGTACAGATGTGGAAAGCCTGAAACAGGCATATTATAAACTTCGTTCGGCGAGTGTAGAAGCAGAGAAAGCCGCATTTCTGGAAGACGGCAATGACGCTGAAGCTTTCACGCCTACACCCGATCCCAGTGAAGATGTGGTGAAAACTTTCCTAAACGAGATAAAGGAAAAGCGGGCAAGTAATGCTATTGCCGAAGAAAGACTTAAAGAAGAAAACTATAATAAGAAGATCCAGATAATAGATTCGATAAAGAATCTGACTGAAAGTTCAGACGACTTTAACAAGTTGTATAAAGAATTCAAAGACTTACAACAGCAATGGAACGATATAGCGTTGGTTCCTCAGGCCAAGGTGAAAGAACTATGGAAATCATATCAGATTTACACAGAGAAATTCTATGACCTGATAAAGATAAACAACGAGTTCCGCGATTATGATTTCAAAAAAAATCTGGAACTGAAAACGTCCATTATTGAAGCCGTAGAAAAACTGATGGAGGACGCAGATGCCGTATCAGCATTCCATCAGCTTCAAAACTTCCATCAGCAATGGCGCGAGATAGGCCCTGTAGCAAGAGAACTCAGAGAAGAGACATGGACGCGCTTCAAAGATGCATCTACGGCAATAAATAAAAAATACCAGACACATTTCGAGTCTTTGAAAGGAAAAGAAGAAGAGAATCTGGCCGAGAAGACAGCTATTTGCGAAACCCTCAAGACAATTGATTATTCTACGCTTAATTCATTCAAAGATTGGGATGAAAAAAGCAAGGAAGTAATTGAGTTGCAGGCTAAATGGAAAACCATTGGGTTTGTGCCTAAAAAGGTGAACACACAGATATTTGAAGAGTTCAGGGCATTGTGCGATACATTCTTCGAACGTAAAAGCGAATTTTTCAGAGGGGTGAGGGACGAGATGGATATCAACCTCGAGAAAAAACGTTCTTTATGCGAACAGGCAAAAATGCTGAAAGACAGCACCGAATGGAAATCTACAGCAGATAAACTCATAGGTATACAGAAAGAGTGGAAAACCATCGGTCCGGTTCCACGTAAATATTCGGATGCTATCTGGAAAGAGTTTGTCACTGCCTGCGATTATTTCTTCGAACAGAAAAAGAAGAACGAATCTTCACAAAAAGGTGAAGAACTTGAAAATCTCACAGCAAAGAAAGAAGTCATAGAGAAGATAAACAATATAGACCAATCTTTGGAAGCATCGGAAGCAATCGCCCAGGTGCGTTCTTTAGCTGATGAATTCCATAAAATAGGATTCGTTCCGTTTAAAGAAAAAGATAGGATTTATAAAGAGTTTCATCAGGCCGTAGATGCCCATTACGACCGCTTGAAAGTGGATAAAACCGAACGCCGTTTCGAAGCATTCAAGTCGAATATGAAGGATATGTCAAAACAAGATAATCCCAAACGGGTATTATACAAGGAAAGGGATCATCTGATGCACCAGTATAATAAGGTGAAAACAGATCTTCAAACTTATGAGAATAATATGAATTTCCTTTCTGTTTCATCTAAAGGTGGCGGAGGACTATTGAAAGACATTACTCATAAGATAGAGAATCTGAAAAATGAGATGGACTTGCTTGTGAAGAAGATAGAGGCCATTGATGAAAACCTGAATGAGTTAGAAAAATAGATAATTCTTATCTCAGAATATAAAGAAAGGACACCTGAAAAAGTGTCCTTTCTTGTTTCTATCAATGTGAAAATCAGAGGATTTTTTTTTGATTCAATTGGTTTTCTTATAGCTGATTACCGCCCATATATTAAAGAATAATGCAAATCCGATGAGGACAACCATATGCCTTGTCATATCTGCCAATGCGCTCCCTTTCAGGAATACCATACGCATGACTTCTATAAAATATCTCAAAGGATTAGCCATCGTAATGATTTTTGCCCACTCCGGCATACTGTTTATGGGAGTAAACATACCACTCATCAAAATCAGTACGATAAGGAAAAAGAACATCACAAACATGGCCTGTTGCGTTGTATTCGAATAATTTGAGATAACCAGTCCCAATCCCGAAACTACAAGCGTGTAAACACCTGCAAAGAGGCCGATAGAGAGAAGGCTTCCCGAAGGAGTCAACCCATACACAAAAGCGGAAAGCAGAAAACAAACCGTCAAGACAATACCTCCGATAATCCAGTATGGGATCAATTTTGCGAGAATAAAAGTAAACTTGTTTACAGGTGTCACATTCATCTGTTCGATAGTTCCGGCCTCTTTTTCACCGACTATGTTCAGGGCAGGAAGGAATCCTGCAAGTAGAGTGAGTAACATAACCATCAGTGCCGGCACCATGAACACTTTGTAATCCAGATGCGGATTGAACTTATTCTGAGGTACTATATTGATTACCGGCAGAATTGTCTTTGTGCCTGCGTTTACCCATTCACCCCGTATTTCACTCCCGAAGTCATTAAGAATAGAAGTCATATAGGACGAACTCAGCCCTCCTTTGACGCCATTCACAGCATTTGCCGAAATCATTACATTGGCAGTCCCGTCCCTTACGAGGTCCCTTTCAAATCCAGGTTGTATTTCCAGTATAATATCCGCTTTACCGGATTCTATACTCTCCAAGGCTTTATTATTCGACGCAGAAACATCAGTCAGAATAAAATACCCGGAAAATGTTATTTTATTCACAAGACGTTCCGAATAAGAGCTATGGTCATTGTCGACAACACTCAGGCTGATATCTTTTATCTCCTGATTCGCCGCCCAAGGCATAACAAGCATCATCATTACAGGCCAGACCATTATCAATTTCGGAAGGAATTTATTCCTCAGAATCTGCTTGAATTCTTTCTCGATAAGAAACTTTATCATATTATTCGCTTTTAGCTGTCAGACATTAGCCTATAGCCTTTTTCCTGTATTTTCCAACAGCTGATGGCTATAAAAGCCAACAGCTTATTAAGTGAGCCTTGTTTTGAACTTCTTTAAACTTATCATGATCAGGAATATTGCCATTATCAACAGTATTGTCATCTCTTTCCATACAAATATGACACTAACACCTTCTATCATCAGTTTCCTTACAGCCGATATATACCATTTCGCAGGTATGATGTCCGAAAACCATTGAAGAGCTACAGGCATACTTTCTACAGGAAATATCATTCCCGAAAGTAGCATCACCGGCATCATAAAGCCCATACCCGAAACCAGCATGGCGGCGACCTGTGTATCCACAATCGTAGAGACAAGAAGCCCCAGAGCCAATGCCACCATAATAAAAATGACCGAAACAATTGTCAACCAGAACAGGCTGCCCGCAACAGGGACCTGTAATACAAAGACCGACAAAAGGAGTATCGTGGACAGATTGACAAAAGATAGGGTGAAATACGGAACCATTTTTGCCAGAATAATATATATAGGCTTAACAGGTGATGCCAATAATATTTCCATTGTTCCCAGTTCCTTCTCGCGTACAATGGCTATGGATGTCATCATGGCGCATATTAGCATCAATATAAGTCCCATTACTCCCGGGACGAAGTTATAGGCACTTTTAAGCTGAGGGTTATACAGCATTCTTATTTCAGGTATAATCCGGAAAGGGAGCTGGTATTCCCGCATCAGTTCCTGCTGATACGAAGATATAATACTGGCCGCGTAACCGGACAGCATACTGGCCTGGTTAGGGTCGGTGGCATCGGTTATAAGCTGTACGGATGCTTCCCCCGTATGAAGCAGGTTATCGCTGAAATTCTCTCCGAAGACGACTACCAGATTTGCCTTCCCTTCTTTGAATACTCTATCTATATCATCAGGGTTATTCAAGACTTCTGCAACGGTAAAGTATTCGCTGGCCTGCAATTGTTCCGTGATACGCTGCGTAGAAATATCTTTTGATGGATCGAATATCGCAATCTGAGTATTTTTCACTTCGGTAGTGATGGCAAAGCCAAAAAGGATAATCTGCACGATAGGTATGCCAAGAAGAATAAGCATGGTACGCCTGTCGCGAAATATGTGGAAGAATTCTTTTTTGACGAAGCTTATGAATTGTTTCATAATAGTTGAAAGTTATTAGTTATCCCCCCTTTGTGCTTTCCTCGCCAATTGCTGAAATACTCCGTCCATACTATCCGCATTGAACTGATGGCGAAGATTGTGAGGAGTATCCAAAGCCTCTATCTTACCATCGACCATAATAGATACCCTGTGGCAATATTCAGCTTCATCCATATAGTGAGTAGTGACAAATACGGTGATACCTCTGTCCGATGCCTGATATATCAGTTCCCAGAATTGCCGGCGTGTGGCAGGATCGACACCTCCGGTAGGTTCATCGAGAAAAACGATCTTAGGTTCGTGAAAGATAGAGACCGAGAAAGCCAGTTTCTGTTTCCAGCCGAGGGGTAGTTCTTTTACAAGCGTATTACGTTCATTTATAAAACCCAGTTCGGTAAGTATCTCGTCGGTTTTGGCAGCTATCTGTTTGTCTCTCATCCCATATATTCCTCCAAACAGTCGCATATTCTCCCACACCTTCAAGTCTTCATATAAAGAAAATTTCTGGCTCATATAGCCTATATTCCTCTTTACATTTTCCTGCTGCCTGGCAATATCGAACCCGGCAACCATGCCTTTTCCCGAAGTTGGATAGCTCAATCCGCAGAGCATGCGCATCGCAGTTGTTTTCCCGGCTCCGTTTGCTCCCAAAAATCCGAATATCTCACCTTTATCTACACTGAAAGAAATATTATCTACGGCCGTGAAATCGCCGAATTTCTTTGTGAGATTTTCCGTCTGTATTACTTTTTCTGTCATTATTCGTTATTTTGAGCCAATTGCATGTAGCAATCTTCTATCGTTGCCTGAATAGCATGTATTTCTATACTCTTATGTTGCATATCAGCAAGATAGGTTTTCAGTTCGGCTATATTCAGATTACCACTGACTGTGATATGATGTGTTTCCCCAAATGTGAAGCAGCTTTTCACCATATCGTATTGCCGTAAATCCTTTAACAACCGATACATCTGATCACTCTTTACCGACCATAACGGTTCGGAAAACCGGTCTATAATATTTTGCGGTGTATCTACCTGCAAAAAACTGCCTTGCTGAATAAGTGCAATACGGTCGCAAAGCGTAGCTTCGTCCATATAAGGAGTAGATACAAGAATGGTGATATTCTGTTCTTTCAGTTTTCTGAGCATCTCCCAGAATTCCTTTCGAGAAACCGGATCTACTCCGGTTGTAGGCTCGTCGAGAAATAATACGGAGGGTTTATGTATAAGGGCGCAACTTAGTGCCAGCTTTTGTTTCATACCTCCCGATAACTTACCGGCTC
This sequence comes from Dysgonomonas termitidis, assembly GCF_042654545.1. Classification (GTDB taxonomy): domain Bacteria; phylum Bacteroidota; class Bacteroidia; order Bacteroidales; family Dysgonomonadaceae; genus Dysgonomonas; species Dysgonomonas termitidis. The sequence goes on along the minus strand of NZ_JBHSGN010000076.1, from coordinate 159,895 downwards.
TCCTGTTTTTGAATGGTTCTATCTGCTGGTAAATATCTTTTATCAGATGATAGTTTTCCTGAATGGTCGTATTGAATACGGTAGCAAAGAATTCGAGATTCTCTTCTACTGTCAAATCCTGATAAAGTGAAAATCTGCCCGGCATATAGCCGATTCGTTTGCGTATCTCCTTATAATCACCGACGACATCAAGCCCATCGACTGTAGCTGTACCGCTATCAGCCAGAAGTAATGTGGTAAGTATGCGAAAAAGACTAGTCTTACCTGCTCCGTCGGGGCCGATAATACCGTATATCTCACCTTGCTCCACATCGAAACTGATATTGTTCAGAGCGTGAACATTGAGGTACTTTTTATTTATATTCTGTACTGAAATCGCGTTCATTTGTTTAATTCAACATACAGATTATCATCCTTTTCCAGATAATGTATTTTATCTTCTCTCGAAAGCCAGCCAAGGGTGAGATATACATACATCTGTCTGTAACCTGTTATTTTTTCTATATCATCAATTGTCATCATACCCCTTTCGCAGAGTAATTGCCATATCAATCCAGCATCAGCACTAATAAGATTATTCAACATATGCAATAAAATTTCAAGATTCCACAACTTCTTCTTTTAAACGGATGCTTATCTTCAAAGCTCCTTTCCGTAAGAATACGTTTTATTAGTTTCCGATATAAAAATATGTCCGCTATAGTTTACGGGCAATAATAAATCGACAAACAGATACTATTTCCCGATGAAACCGGTGTCCTTATATATCAATTCAGGATCTCAAGATTATATTGATTTTTAGCGCAGTTTCAACTCTCCATACATTCCTTTTTTGAGGTAGCCATCATTCTTTACGGCTATTTTTACCGCATAGACCAGATTGGCCCGTTCGTCCCGTGTCTGGATAGTTTTCGGAGTGAATTCCGATTTATCCGATATCCATGTGACAGTACCCGCATACTCTTTCATATCCTTTTCGCCGAAGTCGGCAAATACCTTGACCTGCTGCCCTATTTTCACTTCTGTAAGCTGACCGGAAGTAATATACGCCCGCAGAAACATATTGTCCATATCGGCAATCTTGAATAGTGCCCTGCCCTGAGTTGCCAGTTCTCCCTGTTCCGCATATTTGGATAATACAGTTCCTTTTATCGGGCTTGTAATAATGGATTTCTGCAATTGATCGTTCAACTGGGCAACCTGTATATCCAGCCCTGTACTTTCTTCGGATACTCCCTTGTTAGAGTTTTCCAATGTCTCGGTTTGTGCAGCCAACTGCCTTTCCAATACCAGTATCTGAGCATTGATGTCATCTACTTGTTTCTGATTGGCGGCATTGGACTTTACCAGATTCTCGAAACGTTTGAGTTCATTTCTCTGAGTAGCTATCTGCTGTTTTGTGGCTGCTATCTGACGCGGGACATCGGTATAGCGGGTTTTCACCGATTTCATATTGGCCTGTAACTGCATCTTTTTCAGATATAGCTGTACGGTGTCTATATAACCTATTTCCCTTCCTGCGTCGAGGAGTTGACCTTCTTCAAGATCAAATTGCATTATCTTCCCGTTCGCTTCTGCAGAGACAATCACTTCGGTCGTTTCAAATACACCTGATGCATCATAGTCACCATTGCTATTTCCACAAGAGGATATTAAGAAAATTATACTGATGAACGATAAGTATTTTATTAATTTCATAACGTATATTTTAGACTAGCTACCCGGCGAAGGGAGATTAATTATTCGTCGTATATTTCAGATTATATATAGATAGAAGTAATTCGATTTCATGCTGTATTTTATCTTGTTTTGCCAGATCCTCATTGGTTATTTCGCGCATCAGGTCGGTAACGGTCAGTATTCCGTTAGCTACTTTTGCCTCTGCTGCCCGTTTTACACTACTGCGGAGTGAGATTATTTCATCATCATACTTCAATAAATCCCGGTTCTTTTCTATCTCCTGTTGGTCCTGAGTGGTTTCCAAACTTGTATTGAAAAGAAAAGTCTCACGCTGTGTAAGTACATTATCCTGATTAACCTCTATCAGCTTTCTATCATTCTTTTGAGTGTAAAGGCTTCCAAAGTTCCAAGACAAACGGACTCCCCCAATATAGTACGGTGAGAAATCATTATCCAGCATATTCAATCCCGGCTTGCCGTAACCACCCGTGAGGAACAAACCCAACTTTGGCATATAGCCTGTTTTAATTGATTTTTTTTGTATTTCAAGGCTGTTGAATTGTGCGTCGAAAAGCTCCAGCTCGGGGTGATTCACTTGTGATAAAATCATCAGGTCTTCCCCTTCCGGCTTTTGCAATGTGGTACTTTTATCCAGACTCTCACCTATCAACAAAGCGAGCATGTCCAGATAAGATCTTCTGTTCGACAGCAATTGTGTTTTGTTTTGTTCCGTTTTCAACTGTTCTACTTTGACTGCATCCAGATCGGCCTGATTGGCTACTCCGTTTTGAATATAGCTCGAAATCAGGTTGTAGTTACGCTGCAATTCATCTTGCAACAGGCTGTTTTGCTTCAACCTGGCATCAAGTAACAATATACCAAAATACAATTGATTGACCCTATCGTTTATTGTATATAGCTCCACATCCAATTGTTTTTTCTCCACGTCGGCATTTGCATTGGTTATATTTTTTTTTGAGCCGATTACTCCTCCGTCCCAGATAGTCTGGGTAATATCTATCGTTGCAAAATACTGATCTTTGCTTAGTCCTTTGATGTCTATCCCCGGAACAGTAACCGGTATCTTAGTCACTTCCGACTGATACGATGCTTTTGCCGACAAAGAGAACTGGGGCAAATATCCCTTTCCTGCATTCGACAGATTATACTCTTTCGATTTCTCTATCAGCTCATACCGTCTGATAAGCGGATAATTCGCTTTTGCTTTCCGCTGACAGACCTCCAATAAAAGTGTTGCCTGCGAAAAAACAAAGGACGGAATTGAAAACAACAAAAACAACAGATACTTTTTCATAATTCCAGGGATTATTTGTCTATTTTCAACATCATTCTTATCCATTGCGGAACCAGTTTCCGGCGGTCATTGATGAAATTGGCATAGTCATCTTCTGTCATCGGACTATGTATGCTTATCAACAGAGGTTTGCCTACAATAGGAAATACTGTCATTGATACGATGTTAATGAAAATCTGAAGCGGGTCAATTCCTTTTAGATCTTTCTTATTCATCTGATCCGACATCTGTTTATAGAAATAATTGTTTTTGATGAGATTCTCAGAGATGCCTACTCTTTCCATCAGTTTTTTGGGATTTGCCTGTATTTCACTTAACACAAACAGTGGCAGATTCGGATTCTCCAAAAGAGAATCTACATAGCGATTTACAATTAAATCTATCTTTCTTGACAACTCGATGCTTTCATCATTGACAACGCCAACTATCAATCCGAACATTTGCTGCATACTTTCCTCCATTATTATATCAAAGAGTTTCTCTTTGCTGCGAAAATAATAATTGAGTAATGCCAGATTTATACCGGCTTCATCGGCTATGTCACGTGTACGGGCTTGCCCGTACCCCTTTTCCTGAAAAACTTTTCGTGCGGCTTTCTTTATTTTTTCTTCTGTGGATATATCTTTTTCCATAAGCAGATCATTACTTTCATGATGCAAATATAAATTGAATTTTCGATTTAATCAAATGATTAAATATTTATTTTAAAAATATTATTCTTTATTCTATAATCAACCGGATACAAAAAACAATAAGGGATTGTTCCTGTAGAAACAATCCCTTATTATATGGCTTAAGAGTATTATTAACCTTGCAATGCTGAAGCTCCGCCGATAATATCCAGCAACTGGTTAGTCACTGCCTGCTGACGAGACTTGTTGTATTGGATTATCAGATCCTGAACAAGCTCATCCGCATTATCCGACGCTATCTGCATAGCCATCGTACGGGCTGCGTGTTCCGATGCATTAGCATCCAGCAACGCTGCATACAGACGTGAATACAGTACCGTAGGGATCAGGCTCTCCAATATCTCTTCTTTCGAAGGTTCCAGAATATAATCGGTCTGGACAGCGTTTTTGTTTGCTGTGTCATCCGGCTGCGTATGACTAAGGTCGAAAGGTAGGAAAAGTACATTCCTCAGCTTCTGGGAACCAGTAGATATAAAATGGTGGTATATCAAAACCACCTCGTCTATCTCCTTATCGATATACTTCTTTATCAAATCTTTTGCCAAATCCTGCACCATCACGTATGATGGCTTATCGGCCATTTCCTTATAATCTCCCTGGGATACCAACCCCTGCTTCTTCACAGCATCAGCGATTTTTTTACCTATAGGATATATGAGGATATTGTCCTTTCCCAACGCTTTATACCTGTTGTATGTAGCATTAAACTCTTTCACAACATTGGCATTATAAGCTCCACACAGCGAAGAGTTGGAAGCAAAGGCTACTATTGCAACCTTTTTCACATCTCTTGTCTGAGTAAAAGGTGAATCGTAACTTGTATCCGAAGAAAGCAGATTAGTCAGAATGGCATCCAACTTTGCCTGATACGGTAGAAAGTTGCTGATGGCAGCCTGAGCTTTGTGAAGCTTAGATGATGCTATCATCTTCATCGCAGAAGTAATCTTCTTCGTGCTTTTTACCGAAGTAATCCTGGTTTTTATTTCTTTAAGAGATGCCATAATTCAATCATTTTCTATATTGAGCGGCTGTATCCTTCGCAACCTGCTTAATAATATTCTCTATATCCGCGTTGATAACACCTTTTTTCAGTTGGTCCAATACATCTGCCTGATGCTGCATTTCCAATGTTCTCAGAAATTCAGTTTCAAAATCATGGACTTTATCTTCAGGAACATGCCTCAACAGTCCGTTTGTACCACAATACAATATTGCAATCTGGCGTTCTACCGGCATTGGCGCATATTGTGGCTGAACAAGCAGCCGGGTATTTTTCTTACCTTTGTCGATAGTCATTGCCGTTACAGCATCCAGATCCCCTCCAAATTGAGTAAATGCTTCCAGCTCGCGATATTGAGCCTGGTCTATCTTCAATGTTCCGGCCACTTTTTTCATCGCCTTCACCTGAGCCGAACCACCCACACGCGATACGGATATACCAACGTTAATAGCAGGGCGCAAACCTGAGTTAAATAAGTCAACATCAAGGAAAATCTGACCGTCGGTAATAGAAATCACATTAGTAGGGATATATGCCGACACGTCACCCGCCTGAGTCTCGATAATAGGTAATGCGGTAAGCGAACCTCCCGCTTTTACTTTACCTTTAAGACTTTCGGGCAAGTCGTTCATTTGCTCGGCAACTTCCTGCTGACTGATAATCTTGGCTGCACGCTCCAACAAACGTGAGTGCAAGTAGAATACGTCTCCCGGATAAGCTTCACGACCCGGAGGACGGCGAAGAATCAGGGACACTTCACGATAAGCTACCGCTTGCTTAGATAAGTCATCATAAACCACAAGGGCATGACGGCCTGTATCACGGAAATACTCTCCGATAGCAGCTCCCGCAAATGCGCCGAAATACTGCAAGGCCGCAGGTTCGGCTGCCGTAGCAGAAACAACAACGGTATACTTCATCGCGCCTTTTTCACGAAGTGTTTCAACGATATTGGCTACTGTCGAAGCTTTCTGACCGATAGCTACATAAATACAATATACAGGGTCTCCGGCTTCATAGTTCGATTTCTGATTGATAATCGTATCGATGGCGATTGCTGTTTTTCCGGTCTGGCGGTCACCAATGATAAGCTCACGCTGACCTCTACCTATCGGAATCATGGCATCCACAGCTTTCAGACCTGTTTGCAACGGCTGCGCAACAGGCTGACGATAAATAACCCCCGGAGCTTTGCGCTCCAACGGCATTTCGAGTAGTTCGCCCGTAATAGGACCTTTTCCATCCAACGGCTGACCAAGCGGGGTGATTACACGTCCGAGCATTCCTTCACCCACATTGATGGAGGCAATTCTCTTTGTACGTTTTACCGAAAAACCTTCTTTGATCTGATCGGACGGGCCAAGCAATACAGCTCCCACATTGTCTTCCTCGAGGTTCATCACAACGGCCATAATGCCATTGTCGAACTCAAGAAGCTCATTGGCTTCCGCATTCTTCAGTCCATATATGCGAACAACACCGTCCCCTACTTCAAGAACAGTACCCACCTCGTCGAATTGCACGCGGTTGCTAATGTTCTCAAGCTGCATTTTCAGCACTTCAGAGACTTCGCTTGCTTTTATATTTTCAGACATAAATCAATTTAGTTATAAGTTATAAATTATGAATTATGAGTTTCATTCACTCATTTTCATATTGGCATATTGGTACATTAATTCATCTTACTGTTTTCTGCGACAAACTGTTGTTTAATCCGCTTCAGCTGAGTCTTCACACTGGCATCGAGCCGGTATGTATCGATATAAAGAATAAACCCTCCTTCGATATCAGGGTCTACACTTATTTCAAAATCAAGGGTTCCGGGTTTGATTGTTTGCAGCAATCCCTTCATCTTCTCTGTTACAGCAGCATCTACAGGTGTAGCTGTCACGAGCTTTCCTGTATTGATATGCTTCGACTCACAATATAAGTCCACATAACTCAATGCTATATTCCGAAGATATACCTCCCTTTTATTTTTCACAACAAGATCGACAAACCGGACAAACACACCGCTGCCTTTTCCCCCTATGGAGGCTTTAATCAGCGCGAGCTTATCATCAGCGTTCAACGTAGGATTATCCATTGCCATACGCAACCGGGGCTCGGCTGCAAATGCAGCTGCAAGCACCTTCATCTCCGAAAAGAGAATATTTTCGGATTTATTGTCAATAGCAAATTGCAACAACGCTTTAGCATATCGCTTAGAGATCATCCCTTCATTCATAACAGTTAAGATTTAGATACCATAGCCTCATCAACCAGGCGATCAATCATTGACATCTGAGCTTTTGGGTCTTTCAGAGATTCGCGAAGAACTTTTTCGGCCACATCGACGGAAAGCTCGGCTACCTGACGACGAATGTCCCGGATAGCCTGCTCTTTTTCCGCTTGTATCTGTTTCCTTATTTCTTCGAGTTCTTTAGCCCCAGCCACTTTTGCTTGTTCACGCGCTTCGTTTACAATACGGTCGCGGGTGTCGGCAGCATCCTTCAAGATCTTCACCTGTTCTGCTTTGGCCGAGTTAAGAAGTTCATCACTTTTTTCTTTTATCTTGGCCAACTGCTCATTCGCTTTATGAGCTGCATCCAATGAGTCCTGTATATAGTTTTTGCGTTCATCCACCATTTTGGTAATCACAGGGAAACCAAATTTAGCGAGAATGAAGAAAACAATACCGAACGAAAGAAGCATCCAAAAGAGAAGCCCAGATTCAGGTAATAGTAAATTCATATTTTTATTAATTTAATGTTTAAAAATTTAATATTTAAAGATTAAAGCGTTATTATCACATTTTTAAATCCTTAAATCTTAAATCCTTAAATATTTATTAAAGGATAAATCCGCATACAACAACAGCAAACAAGGCAACCCCCTCTACTAACGCTGCCGCAATAATCATGGATGTACGGATATCTCCGGCTGCATCCGGTTGACGGGCAATACCTTCCATAGCAGAACTACCGATTTTACCGATACCGATGCCTGCTCCGATTACAGCTAATCCTGCACCAAGTGCAGCACCAAAACCTGTTAAGCTTGCAGCTTCTGCTGCTTGTAATAAAGTTGATAGTAACATAATTTTTACTTTTAATTAGTTAATTATTTATTGTTTTATTTTAGTTATGAGTTACAAGTTACGAGTTACACGTCAAACACAAGTTGACAAGTAAACGAGTAAACTGGTTTTATTGTTTCTTTAAATTCGTTTCATTGGCATATTGGCACATTTTAGATCGCTGACCGTTGGTTCAAATTGGCTAATCAATTTAATGCTTTTCTTCTGCATGATGATGCGGTTCGGCTTGTGCCAGACCAATAAATACAGCCGATAACATAGTAAACACATACGCCTGGATGTATGCAACCAGAATTTCTACCAGACTGATAAAAATTGTGAGCAATACAGAAACTACAGTCATCGAGCTATTGATGACAGTTCCCAGATTGACCGTAACAAATATCAGACATGTCAAACCCAATACGATGGAGTGCCCGGCAAGGATATTTGCAAAAAGACGAATCATCAATGCAAACGGCTTGGTAAAGACACCTACCAACTCGATAGCAGGCATAATCGGAATCGGAACTTTCAACCATGTCGGCACATCTGGCCAGAATACTTCTTTCCAATATTCTTTTGTCCCGAAAAGGTTTACTGTAAAGAATGTAAACAGTGCCAATATCAGCGTGATGGCAATATTGCCCGTCACATTCGCCCCTCCCGGAAATATAGGGATCAATCCCATTATATTGTTGAAGAAGATGAAAAAGAATACGGTAAGCAGATAAGGTGAAAACTTCCTGTAATTCTTACCCACACAAGGTTTGATGATATCATCCTGAACGCTCATAATGAACATTTCCATGAAACCGACAAAACCTTTCGGAGCTTTCTTTTCCCCGCTTTTCGCCTGTTTTTTATACCAACCGGCAACGCTCATCACTATAATGAGCAATAAGACAGAGCTGATTATCAGGCTAGTAGCATTCTTGGTAAGTGAAAAATCCCACGGACGCACTTCTTCTCCTGCTGCATTCTTTTCTACTATTTTGCCTTTATATTTACCATCGGGAGCAATATAAAAGCCTTCGTATGCTTCGTGCCCGTGATGGAATCTGGTTGACATAAATATATGCCACCCGCTGGTTTCACCCTTTACTATAATTGGCAAAGGGATGCTCAGATGGAAATCGCCGAAACTAGCCATATGCCATTCATAGGAGTCGGCCAGGTGGTCGAGAATCAATTCTTTTACGTTCAATTCGCCTTCTTCCTGCTCCACTTTGGCTTCATGTCCTTCTTCCGCCGCTACAGGCTGCATGCCCGCGACTGCAAACAGAAAGAGTATGGCTATAACATATTTCAAATAGTGTTTCATATACTATTGTTGTTTTTTCTTGATCCGTTTTTCTATTCTGGTGAACAAATAGGCTTCAACGGCCAGGAACAACAGATAGAAAATCATAAAAATAAGAACGAAACTCTTTATATTTTCCTTGACTATAATTGCATATGCCCCAACAAAAATGAGTGCTGCAAATATCTTTATCACCTTTGTCAGCATATATGTATTCAACATCTGCCGCGAAGTAGCCTTCCGGCTTGCCGATTCTACATAAATGAGAATCAAAGATTCCAGTATAAGGAAAAAGAGCAAAATGCCTTCGTACCAGTGCGGATAATACTGCGGGAACTGATAGTACAGCAAAGCACCGATCAAAGCCCCTGCGATAAGGCCGAATGCCAGTAACGAAGTAATTAATTTGGCTTTAAAAAAGTCCATCCTTCAAGCTACGCAAATTGTCACAACTCCGTTGTTCACTTCCGCTATACCGCCATTCACCTCTACTGTTTTTTCCGATCCGCCGACCGTATAAATAATTACACCTTCTTTTAATGGTGAAATCAACGGTGCATGGTCGGGATAAACTCCGAAGCTGCCCGATATGCCGGGTATGACTACCGAAGCCACAGCACCCGAAAACAGTTTCTTTTCGGCTGATATAATATTAAGTTGGAGTTCTGTTTTTTTCATATTTGCTAATTTTCAAATTATTCCGCAGCCTGAGCCAGTATCTTCTTACCTTTCTCTATAGCATCTTCGATTGTACCTACATTCAGGAATGCCTGTTCAGGTAAATAATCCACCTCTCCATCCAATATGCGTTGGAAACCTTTGATAGTATCCTGAATATCGACGATCACACCCGGTACTCCGGTGAATTGCTCTGCCACATTAAACGGCTGGGACAAAAAACGTTGGATACGTCTTGCACGGTTCACAGTTTGCCTGTCCTCATCGGAAAGTTCTTCCATACCCAGAATGGCAATGATATCCTGCAGTTCCTTGTTACGCTGAAGTATTTCTTTCACCCGTTGGGCTGTATCGTAATGTTCCTGTCCTACAACTATAGGGTCGAGACTTCGGGAGGTAGAACCCAGCGGGTCCACAGCCGGATAAATACCCATCTCGGTAATCTTACGGTCGAGAACGGTCGTAGCATCCAGGTGGGAGAATGTTGTCGCAGGCGCAGGGTCGGTCAGGTCATCGGCAGGTACATACACTGCCTGTACCGATGTGATAGACCCGTTCTTAGTAGAAGTAATACGTTCCTGCATAGCCCCCATCTCCGTAGCGAGCGTAGGCTGGTAACCCACTGCCGATGGCATACGTCCCAACAAGGCCGAAACTTCCGAACCGGCTTGTGTAAAACGGAATATATTATCAATAAATAAAAGGATATCTTTTGGTCCGTCTGATTTCGCATCGCGGAATGATTCGGCAATAGTCAGTCCAGAAAGGGCTACGTCGGCACGCGCTCCCGGCGGCTCGTTCATCTGGCCGAATACAAGTGATATCTGGGATTTTTCAAGTTCCTTGGGATCTACTTTCGACAAATCCCAATGCCCCTCTTCCATGCTTTTTTCAAACTCTTCTCCGTAACGGACAACTTTCGACTCTATCATTTCACGCAACAGGTCATTCCCTTCGCGGGTACGTTCCCCTACCCCTGCAAATACAGAATAACCATTGTGCTTTTTAGCGATATTATTAATAAGTTCCATGATCAGTACGGTCTTACCAACCCCGGCACCACCGAACAAACCGACCTTACCTCCCTTTGCATACGGAGCAAGCAAGTCCACAACTTTAATCCCTGTGAAAAGAACTTCGCGTGTAGTCTGCAATTCTTCGAATTTTGGCGGTTCCCTGTGAATCGGATTTCCTCCGGTCTTATCCAAAGTACTCATACCATCGATGGCATCCCCGACAACATTCATCAGACGACCTTTCACCTGATCCCCGGCCGGCATTCTGATAGGTGAGCCCAAAGGTACCACATCCAGTCCCCGGCTCAGACCGTCGGTACTATCCATGGCTACGGCACGTACAGTGTCTTCGCCTATGTGTTGTTTAACTTCGAGAATCAAAGAGCGACCATCAGGCCTTTTAATTTCAAGGGCATCATTGATATTCGGCAAGTTCGATGCAGGGTTGGTTGTGTCGAAAAACACATCCACCACCGGTCCGATTATTTGAGATACATGCCCAACAATTTGTGACATAAGCTTTCTGTTTATTATTTATTTTCTATTATTTCCGTTTGCTCAAAAGTATGCACCATGCAAGTCTCGAAGAATCGCCTCAGCAATTCCCTACCACTTTTTATTAAAGTTTTAAAATTAATAAAACTTTTGGAGAATCAGTATATATTGAAAACCTTTCTGTATAATTTGTGGCACCAGACTCCTCTATAAATGTCGTCGCAAATATAAACAATATAAATTTTTAATAGTATTTTCGCAAACGAAAAAAATAAGTACGCTTATCATTTTTAAACTTTAGTTAACTACAATGTTTTAAATAGTTAAATATCCCCCCCGAATCATTTTGAATTGAGAGATATTTTACCTGAATGACCACAGATATACTTAATAAGAACACTGAAAGGCGCCTTTTATCAAATATGCAAAAGAAGTATCCTGCAAAGCGCATTATAATAATCAGGCTAGCCCTAAATCTGAAAACAGATACTTTCTATTTATCATTTTTAATCGTATTTTTGTAAAGCGAATTTATTCATCATTTAGAAAACCGTCTTAAAATAAAGAAATGGGAAAAGTTTTAATAATCGGAGCCGGAGGTGTCGGCACAGTTGTGGCGCACAAAGTTGCCCAGAATATGGATGTCTTCACCGAAATAATGCTGGCTAGCCGTACAAAATCGAAATGTGACGCTATTGCTAAAGCTATAGGTGGAAATAAAATACAAACAGCACAGGTTGATGCCGACAATGTGGAGGATCTGAAAAGGCTATTCAATTCATTTAACCCCGAATTGGTTATCAATGTCGCATTGCCTTATCAGGACCTGACAATAATGGATGCCTGCCTTGCTTGTGGGGTCAATTATCTGGACACTGCCAATTATGAACCGAAAGAAGAAGCTAAATACGAATACAGTTGGCAATGGGCCTATCGAGAGAGGTTTAAAGAAGCCGGGCTCACTGCAATACTGGGTTGTGGATTCGATCCCGGAGTTACCAGTGTATTCACAGCTTATGCCGCCAAACATCACTTCGATGAAATACATTACCTCGACATCGTGGATTGTAATGCAGGCGATCATGGAAAAGCTTTTGCTACCAATTTTAATCCGGAAATCAATATACGTGAAGTTACCCAGAAAGGTAAATACTGGGAAGATGGTAAATGGGTGGAGACTGAGCCTCATGCCATACACAAGCCATTGAATTACCCGAATATCGGACCAAAAGAATCGTATGTAATTTATCACGAAGAGTTGGAATCGCTTGTCAATAACTTCCCGACACTGAAACGTGCCCGTTTTTGGATGACATTCGGACAGGAATACCTCACACATTTGCGTGTTATACAGAATATAGGTATGGCACGTATCGACCCTATTGTCTATAATGGAGTGGAAATCGTACCTATCCAGTTTCTGAAAGCTGTATTACCTGACCCCGGAGAGCTAGGCGAAAATTATACAGGCGAAACATCGATAGGATGCCGCATCAAGGGTATAAAAGATGGGAAAGAGCGCACATATTATGTCTATAACAACTGCTCCCACGAAGCAGCCTATAAAGAAACAGGTGCGCAAGGGGTGAGCTACACGACCGGCGTACCCGCGACCATCGGCGCAATCATGTTTATGAAAGGCCTTTGGCACAAACCGGGAGTATATAATGTAGAAGAATTTAACCCGGACCCGTTTATGGAACAATTGAATAAACAAGGTCTGCCCTGGCACGAATTATTCGATGTGGACCTGGAAATGTAATTAAATGCTAAATATATGCTAGCAACCATAATTGCCTGGATAGTAATATCGCTTGTATTACTATCCTTTGGCGATATACTTATCCACTCTTACAACAAACTTTGCAAGCAAAAAGAGGAATACAACCTGCCCGACATTTTTATTTTGGGGATGTGTTTCATACTAATACCTTTATCGTCCACATCATTCTGGCTACCATCCAATCATTATATACTATTGGCCTTTATAATTGTCTCTATAATATACTGGGCTTTTAATAAAGAAAGATTAAAGGATCGAATCAAAAAAGCAAAACTCACTCTTTCAACCCTTTCTTCATTCCATCTGATTATTATACTAGCATCGGTCATCTCTATTTTATCTTTTGTCATATGGAGTTCCTGTGTGTTTGACGGAGCATTCTATCACCATCAAAATATCAGATGGAATGAAGAGTTTGCCGCTGTTCCGGGGCTTGCTAATCTGGAAGACAGGTTCGGGTTTAATTCCAATTATCTGTTGATATCAGCTATTTTTAGCTTCAGATTTATGTTTGGTGAACCCCTATATGCTTTACAATCAACTTTGTTTGTATATATAACATGCTGGTTATTAACAGAGCTGATAAAAAGTAATTTCAAGATAAAACATATAATAGCATCTATAATATTTTTGGTTTTCTTCTCAATAAACAGTGAACTTCTTTGTGATTCATCTACTGACATCGTACCTAACTTATGTACCTTTTACTTCATTTTAAAATTTGTATTTTACCCCAATTTATTTAAAGATCAGCTACTTTTCGTTATACTGCTACCTATAAGTTTAGTAACGTTCAAATTATCTACATTTCCTTTATCCTTTGCCAGCTTATATATAATTATACTATATTTAAAAAAGAAAACATGGCAACCTGTTCTTTTTTGTGCGGCAGTCGCAACAAGCATTATCTTTGTATGGTTTGCCAGAAATATTATTGTATCCGGTTATCTGGTCTTTCCTCTTCATGAAGTAGATTTATTCTCTTTCGACTGGAAAGTACCCGGATCGGTAGCCAAATTAGAAAGATGGGGAATACACGGTTATGCCAAGAAAGTATTTTATGAAACTGTAACAACATGGCATTATCTGAGACATGCAGTCTTAACCTACAAAATATATCTGATCAATAATAGCTTTATCATGCTTTCTTTCATAAGTATAGCAATTTCACCCTTAATAGTTTTGTATAGCTATATAAAGAAGAAAGCTGTAAACCACGTGTATTATATACTCTATATTTCCTCCTCTATATATATTCTCTATTGGGCCGTATCTGCTCCTGATTTCAGGTTTGCAAACGGAATCATCCTTTCTTCCGTATTCATTATACTCGTTATATTTTTAGGAGATAAAGCTGATGGAAGTATAAATCTAAAAAATCCGACATTGATAGCCTTTTCCCTGATACTGCTTTTCTCCGGAATAAAAAAGACGCAAAACTATTATAAACTTTTACACTTAGAATATCCTGAAATAAGGACAAAATCGTTTGCCTCCATTCTCTGTATACCATATGGAGCCAAAGATCAAGCAAAAGCGAGAGGGGTATCAATAAAATTCGAAGAGTATCGGATAAAAGATGATATAATTATTTTCCTGTCGGAGGATGAAACAGGCAGAACCTTCGATCAACTACCTGCCACAGCTAATATAGGCCTGCCATTCCAGCATCATTCAAAAGCTCAAGATGTAAGGACTATCGGGCTAAGAGGAAAAACTCTTCAAGAGGGTTTTCGCACAAAAAAAGAATATTTAGATATATTAGATTCTATGATAAAGGAAATTACAGGGAAAGAATACAAATAAAAAAAAGTATCATATTATCTCAAAAAAAGTATCTATCTTTGAACAATAATAAAATAAAGATTGTCATGAAACGGAAACATATGCGAGATCATCATTTTATACCCGAAGACAATCTATTTATTTGTAACAACTATTTTAATATATAGATAATTTATCCTCGAAGAAGTTCTCTTTTTCGGGGATTTTTTTGATATAATATCAAACCTGATTAAACATATGTGCAACAAAAGCCTGGTATCCATTACAGATTATTCTAAAGAAGATATTCTGAGAATAATCAACTTGACTAAAAAGTTTGATGAGAATCCTAACCGGAGATTATTGGAAGGTAAAGTCTGCGCTACCCTCTTCTTCGAACCCTCTACCCGTACACGCCTTAGCTTTGAGACTGCAGTTAACAGGCTGGGCGGTCGCATCATTGGTTTTTCCGATGCTGCCACCACGAGTTCCTCCAAAGGGGAAACACTTAAAGATACGATCGCCATGGTAAACAACTATGCCGACATTATCATTATGCGTCATTATCTCGAAGGGGCTGCACGCTACGCATCGGAAGTATCTTCTATACCCATCATTAATGCAGGGGACGGAGCGAACCAGCATCCGACACAAACGATGCTCGACCTTTATTCCATATTCAAAACACAAGGTACTCTCGAGGATCTCGAACTAACAGTTGTCGGTGATTTGAAATACGGACGCACTGTGCATTCCCTAATCATCGGAATGTCACATTTCAATCCTACCTTCAACTTCGTGGCTCCCGAAGAATTAAGACTACCCGAGACATACAAAAACTTCTGCGATTCGCACAATATTAAATACAAAGAGTATACAGATTTCTCACCGGAAGTAATAAACAATGCGGATATACTTTACATGACCCGTGTACAACGAGAACGGTTCACAGACCTGATGGAGTACGAAAAGGTAAAGAACGTATATATCCTCAAAAAGGATATGATAGCAGATACCAAAGAGAACCTGAGAATATTACATCCCCTTCCACGTGTAAATGAAATACAACAGGATGTGGATGACAGCCCTAAGGCTTATTACTTCGAACAGGCGAAAAACGGGGTATTCACCCGCGAAGCCGTTATATGTGATGCATTGAATATTAATGTAGAATAATTGCTATTAAGAGATGAAAGAACAAAGGAAAGAATTACAGGTAGCTGCCCTCTGCAATGGTACAGCTATAGACCATATACCTTCAGATGTAGTTTTTAAAGTAGTATCTCTGCTCGAACTGGAAAAGCTAAGCAATCCTATTACCATCGGTAATAATCTGGAGAGTAAAAAGATGAACTCTAAGGGTATCATTAAGATCTCCGACAAATTCTTTGAAGAAGAGGTCATTAATAAGATAGCTTTAGTAGCACCGAATGTTGTATTAAACATCATTAAAGACTACACAGTCGTGGAAAAGAAAAGGGTTATCCTTCCCCGGAAGATAAAAGGTATTATGAAGTGTAATAACCCTAAATGCATCACTAACAATGAACCTATGCCGACTAAATTTGAAGTTATCGACAGAGAAAACATCGAACTGCAATGCCATTATTGCAGTGTAAAAATAAAGAAAGACGAGATCATACTGAAATGAAGCAGGACTGGAAACCGGGAACGCTGATATACCCTTTACCGGCTGCCATGATTAGTTGCGGCAGTAACCCCGACGAATACAACATCATTACCCTTAGCTGGTTGGGAACCATATGTACCAATCCGCCAATGTGCTATATATCAATCCGACCCGAACGCCATTCCTACAGTATTATCAAACGGAATATGGAGTTCGTGATAAATATTACCACCGAAGAACTGGCCTATGCTACAGATTGGTGCGGTGTCAGATCAGGGAAAGACTTCAACAAATTTGACGAGATGAAGCTCACCGCAGGAAAAGCATCTATCGTGCAGGCCCCTGTCATTGAAGAATCACCATTAAATATAGAATGCCGGGTAAAAGAAATACTTGCCCTCGGTTCACATGATATGTTCATAGCCGACGTGGTAAATGTGAAAGCCGACGAGAAATACATTGACAGCACAACGGGCAAGTTCAGTCTCGAAGATGCAAACCCGATCGCTTATTCACACGGCCAGTATTACGAACTGGGTAATAAAATCGGGGGCTTCGGCTGGACTGTCAGGAAAAAGAAAGACGAAGAATTGTAAATATGGTATCACTATATAAATACCTCAAGTCCATCATAGGATAAGAACACATTCCCGGGCAGAGTCCGTTGCACCATATCGTGTAAACCTATACCATGCGACATATGGATAAGATAAGCCTTCTTGGGAGCTATCTTTTTAATTTGCTCCAATGCTTGCGACAGGTTCAGATGCGATATATGTTCCCCAATGCGTAATGCATTTATAACCAACGTATCCAAACCTTCCAATTTAGCATACTCTCTATCAGGAATAAATTTTACATCTGTCAGGTATGCAAAATCACCGATACGATAGCCCAGTATGGGGAGCTTATAGTGCATCACACCTATAGGCTGTATCTCTACATTCTTGATCCTAAAAGGTTTTTCAGCGTCCACTTCATGTAACAGCAATGCCGGAATCCCGGGATATTTCTGTTCCATGAAAAAATAAGGAGTCCGCTTCCTGAGAGCATCCAATGTAATACCATTAGCATAGATATCAACATCTGAAAATTTACAAAACGGCCGTAAATCATCTAACCCTCCAACATGATCATAATGTTCATGCGTCAGCAACACCCCGTCAATCGGAGAAAACTCTTCATTGATAATCTGTTCTCTGAAATCAGGACCGCAATCGATCAACAATCTTAAGTCATCCATACTCACTAAGACAGACGCTCGTAAGCGCCTGTCCTTTACATTGCCGGAGGTACATACCTCGCATCGACATCCTATTTCCGGAACTCCTGTAGACGTCCCTGTCCCCAAGAATTTTATTCTCATTCTTTCAAATTCATTTAAGTACCAAAATCCACAAATCGTCGAGAGGTATTCCAAAACGACTTATCCGCCTTGTTTTAGAAACTCCTTCCGTATATTTCTTTGTCACCTCTTCCAATCCCTGAATCGCCTCTGTTTCAGTATCATAATTTCCTAACAAAACGTAATACACTCCAAGATTGTTCCTTACAACTGTCGAGTATTCCCCTACCCCGTTAAATGTCCTTTTAATAAAGTCTGCATTGTTCCGGCTCTTGAAAGAACCCAGTACAATAGCATATTTCTTCATATATCCGTTATCCGCCTGATCCACTAATTTTACGTCCATAGAACGGAACAATTTCCAGTCCGAATCATTGAATGTCCGGAATGATGCCGATGGTTTTGAAACGGGAGCCACCCTCTCCGGATTCGATGTGGATGTAGTCACATCAGCTTTCGACGCAGCCGTTACCGGAGACCTTGTCCCCGAAGGGATTATAGTCGCACGCTCAGACTCTACTGCCCTTTTTGCAGAAGGAGGCCTAACTGCTGCAACTATTCCGGTTTTCTTTACCATAGGAAAGCTCTGAATTTTCGGTTCCGGAGTACCTTTCCCTACACCAGGAGTCCTGTCCTGTGTTTCAACACTGCCAAATAAAGCCTCGGAGGCTGAAGAATGAGGATCTAATTCGAGTGTAATAACCGGATGCAACAATGACTTTCCGTCTTGTATAATATCCGTCACCCCTGTAAGGTTCTTCATCACGGAGTCTAACTCCGCAACTGTAATTTTTTCTATTATAACATCTGAATCTGCAACCTTCTTGGTCTGCACAGGCATAGTCCCGTGAGTTTTATTCACAGATTGATAAAAACTTTTATATTTTTTGTCCTGATTTTTCTGAGATTTACATGGTAAGACAAGAAAGATAAAAGCCAAAAGTAAAGTTGTGTGTATAGTTATTTTCATAAAACCTATGTGTTTTGCGAATAAATAGGAAACTTTTTTACTATTCAATATACAAAGATAGAAAAAAACAAAAGGAAACAATACTCTTATACAAAGAAACTTACAAAAGCCCGTCACTTTTAACAAGCTAATATTGAAACCTTACATAACCCTGTGAACTATTTATAATAATATAAGAACTTCAAATGTTCAGATGCGGGTTTCTCTTAACCCGTTATATAGATAAAAATTATCGTATCCGATAACAAAAAAACAGGGAGAACATTATGTCCCCCCTATTATTATATTATCTGACGATCAGTATTCTCTCTGAAGTATCCACCAGTCATTGAATGGTATACCATATTTAGCTTTTAGTGTAGATGGATCGCCTAATTCCGCATATTTTGCCAGAATTTCATTTTTCTTGGCCACAGCCTGTTCTTTTGAGTCATAGCTTGCGATAATCACGCGGTACATACCTTGCTCGTTACGAGCCAGAATAATATTGTAACCATCATTACCGAATCTTTCCTTCAATGATTCTGCTCCCGGCTTCATTGCCATAGCAGCAACTACTACGCTGTATGCCTTTAATCCTGACGCATCACTCTCATATACAGGTGTTACTTTTTCCTTCCTTACAGATTCGTTAGTGCTTGGAGTGTATGTCGGTGTGGTAGCCGCGGGTTTAGAAACAGCAGCCGATGTTGTATTATCTTCCACATCTCTCTCTTTAGCCGCTTCGTACACTGATTTGTAGGCGCTTTGTTTTGGTTTACATGAACCAAAACCTATAACGAAAGCAATAGCCAATCCGATTCCAATTAATTTCTTATTCATACCTTTTTATAATTATCTTAGTTTTAACGATTAGCACAAAAATAATACATTAACTACTTAAAATAACAGTTTCCCGAATCAAATAGTTCCTTTTTCACTTTAATTAATAAATTCAAATCCCGTATATGGCACCAATGCGTCCGGTATACGGATACCTTCGGCAGTCTGATTATTCTCCAGTAAAGCAGCTACTATACGCGGCAAAGCCAGCGCGCTTCCATTCAACGTATGCACCAACTGAATCTTTTTATCAGCATCACGGTAACGGCACTTCAAACGGTTGGCCTGATAACTTTCAAAGTTCGATACAGAACTTACCTCCAGCCAACGCTGCTGTGCTGCTGAGAACACTTCGAAGTCGAATGTAAGGGCCGATGTGAAACTCATATCGCCTCCACACAGACGAAGGATGCGCCAGGGTAAACCCAATTCTTCGACAAGAGACTGAACATGAGCCACCATTTCTTTCAATGATTGGTAAGAGTGCTCCGGCTTGTCGATGCGGACAATCTCTACCTTATCGAACTGGTGCAAACGGTTCAAACCGCGCACATCTTTCCCGTATGATCCTGCTTCACGCCGGAAACAAGCCGAATAAGCGGTATTCATCACAGGAAAATCCTTCTCTTCCAATATTACATCTCGATAAATATTAGTTACCGGAACTTCCGCCGTAGGGATCAGATATAAGTCGTCCAGCGTTGCATGATACATCTGGCCTTCTTTATCCGGCAACTGGCCTGTACCGTAGCCTGACGCAGCATTTACTACATATGGAGGCTGTACTTCCATATATCCGGCTTCGCGCGCCTTATCAAGGAAATAATTGATCAATGCCCGCTGCAACCGCGCACCTTTCCCTTTGTAAACGGGAAAACCCGCACCTGAGATTTTTACCCCGAGTTCAA
The DNA here is from genome assembly GCF_042654545.1 of Dysgonomonas termitidis. Classification (GTDB taxonomy): domain Bacteria; phylum Bacteroidota; class Bacteroidia; order Bacteroidales; family Dysgonomonadaceae; genus Dysgonomonas; species Dysgonomonas termitidis. Next base: position 139,436 of record NZ_JBHSGN010000076.1, on the reverse strand, counting down.
AGTCTATCAAATCATATTTCTTGGCTAAATCCCAGTGAGGAAGCGCGTCTTTCCCCAGATCGGGAATTGTTCCGCCGGTACGTTCCACTACATTATCTTCCGGTGTACGGCCTTCGGGAACTTCATCGGCAGGAAGATTGGGTATAAGTACAAGCAAATCCTGCAAATCCTGTTCTGCCTGACGCAAAGCATCTTCCAATATCTTATTTTCGCTTTTTAGTTCCGACACTCTGTTTTTTGCAGCTTCCGCCTCTGTCTTTTTACCTTCCTTCATCAGTTGCCCGATATGTTTGGATAAACTATTGGATTCGGCCAGGCTTGCATCGAGTGTTGTTTGCGTTTTCTTTCTTGTCTGGTCTATATCCAGTACTTTCTCTATTATTTCTTTTCCGTCGAAATGCTTCTTGGCCAGTTTTTTTATAACCAGCTCCGGATTCTCACTAATGGTTTTCAGCGTCAACATTATATCTGTTTTTTCAGGTCACGAACCTATTTTATTATTTGCGTATTTATAATAACAATATTTGAGTTACAAAGGTAACAGGAATCAATTAAGAATGAAAAATTAAGAATGAAAAATTAAGTAACAACGGTCAGTGAAGCTAATTCTTTTCCTCATAACCTGAAACTGCCCGAAGACGAAGTAACCTGCAACTGTTAAAAAGCAACAAAGGTAACAGATATATCAGTAAACAGTAAACAGTAAACAGTGAACAACTCGTATCTCGTATCTTGTCTACTCGTAACTGCCCTAGGGCGAAGTAACCTGTAACTGTTAAAAGGTAACACTTATTTCAGTTAACAGTAAACAGTCAGCAGTGAACAACTCGTATCTCGTATTTTGTCTACTCGTAACTCATAACTGCCCGAAGGGCGAAGTAACTTGTAACTGTTAAAAGGTAACAAAGGTAACAGATATATCAGTTAACAGTAAACAGTGAACAACTTGTATTTTGTATCTCGTATCTTGTCTACTCGTAACTCGTAACTGCCCTAGGGCGAAGAAATAACATTCGCCGAAGCGAAGGCGAGGCAAACTTGTAACTGTTAAAAGGTAACACTTTCCACATATTACTTCTTTTCTTCATTGTAAGTTCCCCCTCCGGGCAGGCCTGTCAACACGTCAAAGACCATAAGCTAATTGCTGATAACAAAAAAGCTTCTAAACTATAGATAAAGTTCCTGCCAAATATTTTATATATTTGCCTATTATGAGTAATAATAAATTATCAAATTATGATTTGCTCTTGTCGTTTTATTTTTTGAGAGAACAAATAGGTCTGCGACCCTAACGATTACGGTTAAAGAATGATTGCAATACTTGTATCCTGGCTTCTAATTTTCTTCGTCTTGTTTTCTGCCGGGGATTTCTTTATCTATTTATATCAGATTTTATGTAATAATCGCACCGGTTATTCTCTGACCGACCGCTTTCTTACCGGAATGTGCGTTATTCTGATTCCGTTGTCCCTGTCATCTTTATTTATCCCGTCAAATCAGTATGTGTTATTCTCATTCCTGGGTTTAATAATCATATACTGGTGTATGAGGAGACACCATTTACAGGAAATCATCAAAAGCATACGCCTAAAAATAGGCAGATTATCAATAGTGCAATTATTGATTATCGGCCTGACTATACTCTCTTTTTGTATCCTTTGCCTTTACTCCTCCTTCCTTAGTTTCGATCCCAATTACTACCATTACCAGAATATCCGGTGGAATGAAGATTTTGCCGTTATCCCCGGATTGGGAAATTTCGAGGACAGGCTGGGTTTTAATTCGAACTACCTGCTGCTGAGTTCTATTTTCACACTCCGCTTCTTATTCGGACAGCCTGTTTATTGTTTACAAAGCGTATTGGCTATATTACTGGCCATATGGATATTATATGAAACAATAAATAGCAGATTTGAAGTTAAACGCCTGATTCTACTTATCTTTTACTTTCTCTTATTCTATTTTTCGAAAGAAGGCATTGCTGATACTTCAACCGATACAATACCTAATCTGGCCGTATTTTATCTTATGTCAAATTTGGTATTATATCCGGATGCTCTTAAGGAAAAAGCTGTCTTATATGTTTTTGTTATCACCAGCCTGGTAACCTACAAGCTACTCTTCGCCCCGCTATGCCTGGTTAGCCTGTATGTAATGTATCATCTCATCAAAGAAAAAAACTATAAAGAAATACTATTCCCGGGTATCAGCGCAATGACCGTTGTTATACTTTGGCTGATACGGAATGTAATCATTACGGGCTATTTGGTCTATCCGTTAGGAGAAATGGATTTGTTTTCGTTCGACTGGAAAGTACCTGAATATATCCTCATCAAACAGCGTGAATACATCAGTGAAATCGGAAATAGCGGGTTTGATTATGCGATTCCTCATTATTTGGAGAATCTTTCTTTTTCTACTTTTCTGCTGTCATGGACTACCTATTTTTTCCTGTCGGTAATTGCTGTCTTTATTACAGTATCCTGGTATATCGGAAAGAAAGGGAATATTCCTGCGTATATGTATTTTGTATTTCTTATACTATGCACTAATCTTATATACTGGCTCTTAACCGCGCGCGACTTCAGATTCTGCGCGGGAGTAATATTTTCCATGATATTTTTTGCTATATCCTTAATTCTGAAAGATAATAAGAAAATACGCAAAAGGGCCGGAAACATAATTACGGCAGGTCTGGCGCTTCTCTTATTCATATCTTTTGCCAAGGCTGGCAGCCAATATTACCATGCATTAAAAGAAAGAAATATAAAGGATTTCGTTTGGACAATGCTCTATCGTCCTTATCCGGCAGAATATAAGATGGAAGATTCAGCCCTGTTTGAAAAGACATCGCATAACCTGACATTCGAAATAATCCCCTATAAGATGAACGACAATATCACTATCTATATAACCACCCAAAGGACGGGCTCATGCTTTGGCATATTCCCGTGCACAGGAGATGCAGCCATTGCCAGAGAATGGAAAATGCAGGATATAAAGACAGTGGAAGCGAGGGGAAATAGCCTGCAGGACGGCTTCAGACCGATATATTGATTACGGATTAGCAAATCCTGAGATTAGCCAATTCATATTTTATTTCCTTTTACTAGTCGCGATATTCATAAACAGCATATTTTCACATCGGCTAATTTCAGGATTTGCTAATTAATATATTGATTTCATCGGGAAATAGTATTTGTTTGTCGATTTAATATTGCCTGCAAACTATAGCGGATGTATTTTTGTATCAAAAACTAATAAAACGTGTTCTTATGGAAAGAAACTATAATGATAAACACCTGTTTAAAAGAGGAAATGGAAACGGTATCGGATTCGCTCTCTTCTTAATTCTTTTTGGAGGAGTGTTCCTGTTCCTCAATTTGGGTATTATACCGATAGAATACAAACGGATACTTATATCATGGCAGATGCTTCTGATTGTATTAGGTATATGGACATTACTGAAAAGGCAATATGTAGGAGCTTTCGTTCTTCTAGCTGTCGGCATTTTCTTTATATATCCTGTTTTATGCAACGTGTTTCCCGAATATTTTGTACGGTTCGACGTAGATATCAAAACATACTGGCCTGTCCTGCTTATTGCTGGCGGGGTCCTTCTAGTAATAAGCCGTTCTTTTTCTTCACCCAAAAAGGAATTCCATAAAGGATGCAGGCGAGAATCAACAAATGGTAATTACAATCCGGCAGAACAGAACAGTGCCGACTATATTGACAAGAACCTGATGTTTGGCGGATCGGAACAGATTGTTCTCTCTCAGAATTTTAAAGGAGGAGAAGCCAATGTAATGTTCGGGGAGCTGATTATAGACCTGCGCCGTGCAAATCTTAGCGAATCCGCGGGCATACTCGAAGCCAACGTGATGTTCGGCAGTATTGTCATTTATATTCCATCCGACTGGACTGTGGAATTAAAAAGCAACTCCTTACTGGGCTCTTTCGAAGATAAAAGATATCATTTCAGTGAAAAAATAAGGGAAACCGGTGTGCCACGCCTGGTAATCAAAGGGAGCGCTATGTTCGGAAGCGGCGAAATAAGAAACTAATATCCTGAAAATGGAAAACCGCAAACTGATTTATATACATATTCTCATTGCGTCATCAGCAGGCATCACTCTGTACATCTGTATAAAGCCGCTGGTGGATATATCCGAATATGTATTGATAACAGACTCAGCCATATCGGGAACCGTACTTTCGGGATTACTCCTATTGTTAAGGAATATAGCGCAATATAGTCGTATTTCTTCATTTCCGGTCAGGCAACAGCTTATCAATTACAGTGCATTGGCTATCCTCTTTGTGGCATGCTGGCTCTGTATCGAATTTCTGGCTCTATATCTGGTATTCCCCGAAGAAGGCTGGGCTGTACTACTGCACACGATCCCTATACGTATTGTACTGGCATTACTGGTATACAGTCTTACAATAGCGACATTTACCCGAATGTATATAGCAGAAGATAAGATTGCCGATATAGCGATCGAAAATGAAAAAGAAGTAAGGGAACGTCCGGGCAATATACCGGAACCGGTGACTGAGGCCGAAAACAATGAAACACTGGAACGTATAGCCGTAAAAAACGGACAAAAAATAGATGTGGTACTGGTATCTGAAATCATACACTTACAGGCCGAAGGCGACTATGTAATGATACACTCCACGAAGGGAAAATTCCTGAAGGAGCAAACAATGAAATCGTTCGAAAGCGGCTTGCCTCAAGATAAATTTGTACGGGTACACCGCTCCAGCATAGTCAATATAGAATTTATATCCCAGATAGAGCTCTATGACAAGCAAAGCCAGCTGCTGAAACTGAAAAACGGAGGACACGTGCGGATAAGCCTGAGTGGGTATAAGGCATTGAAGAAGACACTGGGTCTGTAAAAAATAGAAGAGCCTGAATTCCGGTATGGATTCAGGCTCCTTCTTTTATATTACTAACATTTACTTCTCTACCGAACTTTTTTCTTTATCGGCTTTCCATATTCTGTATTTCACCTCATAACCCTTTGGCGCATATATTACAATAGGCAATTTGCTGTTGTATCTTACAATAAGGGTTTGGCCGCTGACAAACTTGTTTTCGTTTGGTTTGTTACAGGCCATCATTGTGGAACGGGTTTGCCCGTCAGAAGTAAACTCATAATAAGTATATCCCCAGCCTTGCAGGTCTTTTTCTTCCAATTTACCCATAAGCGAGTGATGATTACAATCTACGCTCATCACTTTTCCGGGAATAATCTCTACTTTGTACAATGATTCATCTGACTTCTTTTTCATTTCTATTACGTGTCTTACCATCCCTTCTCCGGCTTTAGGGAATGGAGCCAGCGCCTTCTCTATATCGTTTTTTTTATCCTGTGCATTCATTGAAGTTGTGAATGATAATAATACGGCTACCGAAAGTAGTGTCAGCATTGTTTTTGTTAAGTTCTTCATTTTTACTTATTTTTAATTAATACCTATATTTTAATCACTTATACTGTATAGATGAACAAAATGTTAAAAAGCTGCATCTATATGTCCGGTTAGTTAACATCCGGACAGACCGATTTGTTTATATAATCTTCTTAACATGGAAAATAGGAACGAATTAATTTATAAAAAAAATATCTTTTCCTTTTTAGTTTCTATCTTTGCATCCTGATATTCTGAAAAAATATAAAACAATATACTATATGACTAAGAAATTCAAAAGAACCCTCGTTACATCGGCCCTTCCCTATGCCAACGGGCCTGTCCATATCGGGCATCTGGCAGGCGTTTATATTCCTGCCGATATTTATGTGCGTTACCTCAGGCTGAAAGGTCAGGAAGTAATACACATCGGAGGTTCTGACGAACATGGGGTACCGATTACCATACGCGCCAAAAAAGAAGGTGTGACGCCACAGGATATCGTAGATAAATATCATACCATAATCAAAAAATCGTTTGAGGATTTCGGCATATCCTTCAATATCTATTCGCGCACAAGTTCGGAGATACATAAGCAAACAGCTTCTGACTTTTTTCTCAAACTATATCAAAGCGGAGATTTTGAAGAAAAGACAAGCGAACAATATTTCGACGAAGAGGCGCAAATGTTCCTTGCCGACCGCTACATAATGGGTGAATGCCCGCATTGCGGCAATCCGAACGCATACGGAGACCAGTGCGAATCGTGCGGAACATCTTTAAGCCCTACCGACCTGAAGAATCCCCGTTCCACAATTTCAGGTTCGACACCTGTAATGCGAGAGACAAAACACTGGTACTTGCCTCTCGATAAACACGAGTCATGGCTTCGCCAGTGGATACTTGAAGACCACAAAGAATGGAAGCCGAATGTGTACGGACAATGCAAATCATGGCTCGATATGGGATTACAACCCCGCGCCGTAAGCCGCGACCTCGACTGGGGTGTACCTATTCCTCTGCCGGACGCCAAGGGGAAAGTGCTTTATGTATGGTTCGATGCGCCTATCGGTTATATATCGAATACAAAAGAATTGTTACCTGACAGCTGGGAGAAATGGTGGAAATCGGAAGATACAAAATTGCTTCACTTCATCGGCAAGGACAATATCGTATTCCATTGCATCGTATTCCCGGCCATGCTGAAAGCAGAAGGCTCGTTTATCCTACCGGAAAACGTTCCGGCAAATGAATTCCTGAATCTCGAAGGAGATAAAATATCCACATCGCGCAACTGGGCTGTATGGCTGCATGAGTACCTCGACGATTTTCCGGGACAACAGGATATCCTGCGTTATGTGCTTACGGCAAATGCCCCTGAAACTAAGGATAATGACTTTACATGGAAAGACTTTCAGGCTCGTAACAACAATGAACTGGTCGCCATACTCGGAAACTTCATCAACCGTGCGCTGGTACTTACTCAAAAATATTTCGACAATAAAGTCCCGCAGATACACGAGTTGACCGGCTACGATAAAGAAACCCTGAAAGAGTTTGCCGACGTAAAAGAAGTGGTGGAATCATATCTTGAGACATTCCGTTTCCGCGATGCACTGAAAGAAGCTATGAACCTGGCCCGTATCGGGAATAAGTACCTGGCGGATACCGAGCCGTGGAAAGTGGCTAAAACAGATATGTCCCGTGTGGAAACCATAATGAATATCGCATTGCAACTGACAGCAAATTTGTCTATCGCCTTCGAACCATTCCTACCGTTCAGCGTGCAGAAAATCCGCCAGTTCATTAATAAAGATAATCTGACATGGGAACAACTGGGCAGAATAGATCTATTGCCGGCAGGCCATCAGCTGAACCCTTCGGAACTGCTATTTGCCAAGATAGAGGATGAAGCGATCGAAAAACAAATACAAAAGTTGCTTGACACAAAGAAAGCCAATGAACAGGCTGTGGAGATAAAGGTTGCCCCTCAGAAAGCAAATATAGCTTTCGATGATTTTGCAAAACTCGACCTTCGTGTAGGCAAAGTATTGGAATGCATAAAAGTGCCGAAAGCTGATAAACTGCTCCAGTTCCTTATATATGACGGAATGGGCAAACGTACAATCATATCGGGTATCGCCGCATGGTACAAACCCGAAGACCTTATAGGCAAACAGGTATGCTTTGTGGCTAACCTTGAGCCACGTAAGCTGAAAGGAGTGGAATCGCAGGGAATGCTGTTGTCTGTGGAAGACAGTGATGGAACACTATCATTGATACAGCCGCCTAAAGACGTAACTCCGGGCAGCCAGATAGGATAATAATTTAATGAAATAATGTGCCGGTATGCCAATGTAGAATGGGATACCGGTATTTTCTATTCCGAAAGGATAATAGAATCATATTTGAGCTGTGGTTCTTCGTTCAGGATGCTCTTATAATCCAGACAAAATTTATCATAGCATTGCTTTGACAAACCTTTTTGTCCTAACTTATATAAACTCCGGCATTTGATCTGCACGGAATCTTCGTCTATACTATCATGTATAAGTATTACATCAGCCAACTTTACCAACAGCCGGAAATCGTCTTTAATACCCATACTTTTTGCTGCTTTGAGCAAATTATTGATAAGCAGATCGGAATAACCGGACTGATATTTATCTGCCCATCTCTTATCTATATTCGGCAGCAACAAACCCGCTGATGCAATATCAATAATCTTTTCCACGGTGGCTTTATTCATTCTATCGCTACCTGATATTTCATGCAACAGATTCATTACAGTTACATAATCGCAAAAGGTATCTTTCCCGATACTTACGTGCCAGTAACTGTTATCTTTCTGAAAAGCTACATCGCCTGTTTCCTGAAGAAGAAGCCGTAGTTTACGGATATTTACATTCCGGTTGTTTGTCGCCTTGTTCTTATCCATATCAAACCAGAACTGCTCATCCAAACGCTCGGATGTTATTCCTTTTCCCGTAGCAATATATTCGAGCAAACACATAAGGAACATTTGCCTGATTACCGGAGTAAAGTATCCTGTGATATCATTGCCTTTACGGTCGAAAATCTGAAAACCTCCCAGCAGCGATATCGTGGACTGTTTCTTATCTTTATAATAATGAGCAGGCTGTACCTGCAATTGTTCCGGAAAAGAATCTCTATTTCCCACAGCCTCAGGGTGGATATTTTGTTTATTATATCCGAATCTCATAATCAGAGAGATAATCAACAGAACCACCACGGCCAGCAAACCTATTACGATATAGGTCACAGGCGAATTACTGAATGCCCCACCTGCATTATATACCGGTAAAATATCCGGTTGAGACAATGGTGGATAAAGTAAAGAATATATACCGATTTCAAACGCTCCCTCTTCTGTTCTCTGTAATATAACCGCATATATGCCGGAATTTTTATATCTGAACATATCACAAAAAGACTCTGTATCCTGAAAATTGTATGGTATGGAATCGGACAGGAACCTGTAAGAAAAGTCATCCATATTCACTTCCATCAGGCGTATAGAAGATTTATAAACATCGCTTCTGTTGGCAAGAGTATAAAACTTATTCTCCGCCACATTGATTATCATCGAATTACCAAAAACATACGGCTCCTGCATTCTGGTCAACATACCTAGTTCCTCAGTTGTCTTGTTCCTTGTATCGATCAATTGAAGATCATATATATTGTACGAAGAAGCCTCCTGCAATCCGGTCTTGCTGCCATACCCCCCGAATACGAGTATCTGTCCATCTCCCAGATACCCCATCGATGACAAATAACGGGGGGTCAACTGGCCGATAAGGTCATTTGACTCCCACTCTCTCGTGCCTGGATTATAAGTCGATAAAGCAGCGCTATATCTGTACAGGCCGTAGCCTCCGAATATGACCAGTTGATTTGTATACGGATCTATGAACCTGTTATGATGCTGAATATACAAAGACATATCCACCGGACTCCCCGACCATGTATCTGACCCGAAATCATACAGTATCAGTTCGGGCTGGCTTATGCTGTATGATATAAGCCTGTCAGCTTTATAATCATAGATCAGATAGCTGGATGCCCCCTGAAAAGGCCTGCCGCTATTAACCTTTATACGTTGTACCGACTTATTCTTCAGATGCATTATATATAAGCTGTCATTTGTGGCTACAAATACCCTGTTGTTAATAGAATCCGTTGCTATCTGGGGATTATAGTTCTTCGTAATCAGGCTCATATCTTTATTCCAGTTCGTATGCCTGTCTATTTCCCATATACCGTTCGATACAGTAGCCCTGTATCCGTTAGTTTCATCATATACAACGCCCGTATCATGTCTCCCCATATCCCATCTACGGATGATCTTTCCTTTCTCATCCTTTATTACGATATCTTTAACCGACATGGGAGGCACATCGGAAGTATAAAAAAACTTATGTCTGTTAGCTCCAAAGTATATCTTTTCTATAATAGATATTCCTGACGGATTATCGGGTGTATCAATCTGTATTTCATCTCCGTCTATGGAAAATGTTACTGAGCCCGTACGGACCTCTATCTTTACTTTCACCCATTTGTCTTCGAGTCGTTTGCGCTCATATTTATATTCCGATGAGGCTTTCGTGTTATGTATGCCGTTAAGTATAAGATTGATGCGATTATTCCCCAGATAAGATGTCATATCCAGACTTGTAGTATCATTTGCTATAATCCTGAATATATATCCGTATGTATGGTTACTGTTTGTAAGTTTAAGGTCAAATCCGAGTGTATATCCTTTTGAGAGTTTCAAAAATGCGTCGGGGAGTAAATCAAGAGAAGTCCTGTCATCCTTATTTACTTCATGTGACTTAAAATTCAATCCATATGAAAGATCCTTATCCATATCTTTGGATTGTGAGATAATAGTAAGGAAAGAAGAAAAAATAAAAACAAAAAGTATAGAAATTTTCATCTTATTTCTTTTAAGGTATAGCAGCTAGTACAAATTTACATAAAATTAGTTATTCGTAATTATATACAAAATATTAAAGGATCTTCCCGGACCGCACAGCCAAAAGACTCCTTTATGCACCATTTTACATAAAATATTAAATATCAACATAATTACAACAAAAACATACAATAAAAGGTCATCTTACCGGAGATACAAACAGATCATTCGTTAGTGTACAAATGAGACAAAAGTGTTGCTTTTGACGCCAATTAATAATTAATTAAGATACGGGTTAATAGCGGAAATATACGTTTGCACAATATAATTTGCAGACACAACAGTCAGCCTGAAAAACGATTTAGCTTTTATTTGAATATAATATTCCAACAAAAATATGAAGAAAAGTATATTCGTCTCTTATACCTTAATTTTACTGTTTTTACTAACAAGCAATATAAATGCCCAGAACAAAAGCCAGCCTGTAGATTTTGTAAATCCGTACATCGGTAACATAAACCACCTTTTGGTGCCCACGTATCCGACTGTACATTTACCTAACAGCATGCTTCGGGTATATCCCGAACGTGAAAATTATACAGGTAATACTATCGCAGGACTTCCCCTTATCGTCACAAGCCACAGGGGAAGTTCTGCCTTTAATCTGAGCCCGTATCAGGGAGCGGCAGATGATATAACAAGTGTGATTAACTTCGGCTACGACAATGAGATTATAAAACCTTATTATTACAGTGTCGACCTCGACGATTATAATATACATGCGCAGTATGCTCCGTCACATCAGGCAGGAATTTACGACATCGGGTTCGAAAATAATAATGAACCCGCCTATCTAATCCTCAATACCCGGAACGGGGAACTCAATTCGGAAAAGAATACAATATACGGATATCAGAATCTGAGCAATAATACAAAAGTATATATCTACTTCGAAACTGATATACAACCTTCAGAAGTTGGAACATACAAAGGGAATACCATAAATAGCAATGAAAAAACCACCCAAGGCCGGAACGCTTTTTATGTGATGAAATATCCTGCCGGAACCAAACAAATAAAAGTGCGTTACGGAGTCTCGTTTATAAGTGCCGAACAGGCTAAAAATAATCTAAGGCGTGAAATAAAAGACTATGATATGGAAAACGTAGCGCAAAAAGGCCGTGACATCTGGAATTCAACATTGGGAAAAATACAGGTTTCCGGTATCGACGAGAATGCCAAGACAGTTTTTTACACCTCTCTTTACCGCACTTACGAACGTATGATTTGCATTTCGGAAGACGGTAAATATTTCAGTGCTTATGACAGCAAAGTCCATGATGATGAAGGCCGTCCATTCTATACCGACGACTGGATCTGGGATACTTACCGTGCGACTCATCCGTTGCGCATAATTATCGAACCTGAAATGGAAAATGATATGGTTAACTCATACATAGTAATGACTCGCCAGATGAAAAATCCATGGATGCCAAACTTCCCCGAAGTGACGGGCGACAGCCGCCGTATGAATTCGAATCACGGGGCAGCTATGGTTGCCGATGCCTACATAAAAGGATTGAGAGGATTCGATCTCGAAGAGGCATACAATGTGAGTAAAGCGGCAATCACCGAAAAAACACTTGCTCCCTGGTCGTCCAAGCCCGCCGGAGTATTAGACCGGTTCTACAAAGAACACGGATACTTCCCGTCCTTATCAAAGGGAGAAAAGGAAACAGCTCCGGAAGTCCACGGATGGGAAAGACGCCAGCCTATCGCCGTTACTTTAGGTACAGTCTACGATGAGTGGTGCCTCTCGTTAATTGCAAAACAATTAGGGAAGAATGATGAAGCCGATTACTTTTCGAAACGTAGCTTGAACTACCATAAGGTGTTTAATCCCGAGACCAGGTTTTTCCACCCTAAAGATGCATCAGGCAAATTCATGGAAGACCTTGATTACCGCTTTCCACCGGGTATTGGCGGACGCGATGCTTACGATGAGAACAACGGATATGTATATCGCTGGGATGTGCCGCACAATATTGCAGACTTAGTGAGCATGCTCGGAGGAAAAGATGCTTTTGTAAAAGAACTTGAAGATATGTACAGCACCCCTCTGGGGAAAGGGAAACCCGATTTTTACCATATTTACGCCGATCATAGCGGTAATGTCGGACAATTCTCGATGGGCAACGAGCCTTCGATGCACATTCCGTATTTATACAATTATGCAGGACAGCCATGGCGTACGCAAAAGCGTGTGCATACCCTGCTCAATCAATGGTTCAGAAACGACCTGATGGGTATTCCCGGCGATGAAGACGGCGGCGGACTCACTGCATTTGTCGTATTTTCGCAGATCGGATTTTATCCCGTTACCCCCGGACTACCAATGTACGTAATAGGAAGTCCGACCTTCGAGATTGCAAAACTGGATATCGGCAACGGAAAATCATTTGAGGTTGTGGCGATCAATTATTCTCCTGAAAATAAATACATCCAATCAGCAAAGCTAAATGGTAAAGACTGGAATAAATCATGGTTCTCACATGAAGAACTGATGCGTGGAGGAAAGCTCGAACTTGTTATGGGAAAACATCCGAATAAAGAATGGGCCTCAGACGATAACGCTGTGCCGCCATCATTCAGCATGAATAAATAAAATTCAATTACTATACTACCACACGGCTATGAATATCAAAAACACGATTAAGAAAGTAACTGCTTCCGGTATATTCTTTTTATTTGCAATTATTACTTTTGCGCAAATAAAAACAGAACCGGTAGACTATGTAAGTATCCTGACAGGGACATTATCTAAATTTGAACTATCGACAGGTAACACATATCCGGCAATAGCCCGTCCGTGGGGGATGAACTTCTGGATGCCTCAGACCGGGGAAATGGGGAATGGGTGGTCGTATGTATATACTGCCGACAAAATCAGGGGATTCAAGCAAACACACCAACCCAGCCCATGGATGAACGACTACGGACAATTCTCCATCATGCCTATTGTAGACAAACCGGTTTTCAATCAGGACAAGCGGGCCAGCTGGTTCTCGCACAAATCGGAAGTAGCAAGACCTTATTACTATAAAGTATATCTTGCCGATTCGGATATAACAACTGAAATAACGCCAACCGACCGCGCGGCAATATTCCGTTTCACTTTTCCCGAAAAGGATAATTCCTATGTTGTTATAGATGCTTTCGACCGAGGATCTTATATAAAAATTATTCCGGAACAGAACAAAATCGTAGGTTACACAACGCGTAACAGCGGCGGTGTACCCGATAATTTCAAAAACTATTTTGTCATTGTTTTCGACAAGCCGTTTACCTATCAGGCAACTGTAGGAGACAGTGAAATCCGTAAGAACGAACTTGAAGCTAAAGAAAACCATACAGGTGCTATTATCGGCTTTGCTACAAAGAGAGGTGAAACTGTTCACGCACGTGTGGCATCATCATTTATAAGTCCCGAGCAGGCCGAACTGAACCTCAAAGAACTCGGCAGTGACAGCTTCGATCAGATAGCGGACAAAGGCCGCAAGGTCTGGAATGAGACATTAGGGCGGATAGAAGTGACAGACGACAACATAGACAACCTTCGTACATTCTACTCCTGTTTTTACCGCTCGGTACTATTCCCGCGCAGCTTCTATGAGATAGATGCAAAAGGAGAAGTTGTTCACTATAGTCCTTATAATGGCGAAGTCCTTCCGGGATATATGTTTACCGATACTGGTTTTTGGGATACATTCCGATGCTTATTTCCATTCCTGAACCTTGTATATCCGTCGATGAACGAAAAAATGCAGGAAGGTCTGGTAAACGCATACAAGGAAAGTGGATTCTTGCCTGAATGGGCCAGTCCCGGCCATCGCAATATTATGGTGGGGAACAACTCTGCTTCTGTAGTTGCCGATGCATATCTGAAAGGATTAAGAGGTTACGACATTGAAACACTATGGGAAGCCCTGAAACACGGAGCGAATAATGTACATCCTAAAGTTTCGGCTTCAGGGCGTCTGGGGTATGAATATTACAACAAACTGGGTTATGTGCCGGACGATCTCAGAATAGGACAAAGTGCCGCACGTACTTTAGAATATGCATATGACGACTGGACTATCTACAGATTGGGCAAAGCATTGGGCAAACCCGAAAGTGAAACCAGCATATATAAAGAACGTGCTATGAACTACAAGAATCTCTACAATCCGAAGTTCAAACTGATGACAGGGCGCAATGAAAACGGTGAATTCGATAAAACGTTTGTAGCCGAAGACTGGAGCCGTGCATTCTGTGAAGGTAACAGCTGGCACTGGAGTTTCTGCGTATTCCACGATCCGCAAGGCCTGATAGACCTGATGGGTGGAAAGAAAGAATTCAATACAATGATGGATTCCGTATTTATAGTACCGGGGAGCAAAGGAATGGAAAGCCGCGGTATGATTCACGAAATGCGAGAGATGCAGGTGATGGACATGGGACAGTATGCACATGGAAACCAACCGATACAGCATATGGTTTACCTGTACAACTATTCCGGTGAACCATGGAAAACTCAATACTGGGCACGCGAAATAATGGATAAGCTCTACAACCCCAATCCTGATGGGTATTGCGGCGATGAAGACAACGGACAAACATCGGCCTGGTACGTTTTCTCTGCACTCGGCTTCTATCCTGTATGCCCAGGCTCTGATGAATATATTCTGGGATCGCCATTATTCAAATCAGTCACCCTGAATCTGGAAAATGGGAAAAAAGTAGTTATCAAAGCTGATAATAATAGTAAGGCAAGCAGGTACATATCATCTATGACTGTGAATGGGAAAACTCATAGCAAAAACTACCTGACTCACGATACATTGCTGAAGGGTGCGAATATCAATTACAAAATGGCTACTACCCCTAATATAACAAGAGGTATAAATGCTGCTGATTATCCGTATTCATTCTCTAATGAGAAATAATGACAAATAAAATTCTGTATTAATCAAAAACAACCCTGGTACTCAGGTATCCCAAATTACCAAAGAAGTATATACATACGCCAACGGCTCATTTATAGGCTTCTTTTGGTAAAGCGGATAGCAGAAGATATTTTAATATTAATTAATATTGCATGCTGTATTTTCTATCTGATCCGAAAGAAACTTAAAAAGAATTAATTATATAAAAAATTGGAATCAACAAAGAATTAACCCTTAATTTATCCTCACATATATGCTCTATATTATACAAAATACAACAACAATGAAAGGCATTTTTTCATCTGAAAATTTGGCGGTTAGCTGTATTTTACTAGAGAGAGAGAGAGAGAGAGAGAGAGAGAGAGAGAGAGAGAGAGAGAGAGAGAGAGAGAGAGAGAGAGAGAGAGAGAGAGAGCATTAATTAAAAAAAGGCAAAAAAACAATAGGCCGGATATAACAAATAGAATCCGACTATTCTATTAAGAAACCCTTCTTCCGGGAAACTGACCAGTTCCCCGGAAGAAGGGTTTCCGTATTTATACACATCTGTTAAAATTATGGTTTGTAAGAGGGGAAAACACCCATTCATATTAAAAAGTCCGATTATTAACCTCTAAAATTTATAGCCTATGGGAAAACAAAAAAGATAACAGTAGATCAGAGATTTTAAACAACTAACCTTATTCGTAATTATTATAACAATGAAAATAACAAAAAACTCCCATCGACTGGACATTCCTCTGTGTCTAAGAGTTATAGAACACCCCTCTGAGACACGATTAAATAGTAAAGAACCGCAAATTACTAACTTTAATTAACCTATTATGAAAGACATTTTTACTAAGAAAGTATTTATGCGCATAAGAACGGTATTGCTTATAATAACATTATTAGCAATAGGAAGCCCGCAATACATATCGGCTTCAGTACACAAAACCGAACAAACCCAGAAAGAAGTAAAAGGGACGGTTTTCGACAGTTCTAACAAAGAGACATTACCCGGTGTCAGCGTTTTTGTAAAAGGAACAAACATTGCCACTATGACAGATGCAGACGGCAACTTCTCCATAAAAGTTCCGTATGCTGAAGCTACCCTCATTTTCTCATATATCGGATTCCAGCCACAGCAGATAGAACTGAATGGCAGAACAACCTTAAACGTTGATCTGGTAGAGGATATCAAGGCGCTGGATGAAGTTGTAGTTGTAGGTTACACTACTCAGAAAAGAGAGAATATCACAGGCGCCGTAGCAACCATCACTACGAAAGACCTCGTACAAAGTCCCACCGCAAATATAAACAACGCGCTAGCCGGACGACTTCCGGGTTTGATTGTAAACCAGTTCAGCGGAGGAGAACCGGGTGTCGATAAATCCGAATTGTTTATTCGGGGTAAGTCCACTTATGGGGATCAGTCTCCAATCGTAATCGTTGACGGAGTAGAACGTGACATGTCCTATCTGGCGGCAGACGAAATAGAGACATTCACTATATTAAAAGACGCTGCTTCTACCGCACCTTATGGTATCCGTGGAGCCAATGGAGTTATAGTTGTTACCACCAAGCGCGGTAAAGCTTCGGAAAAGGCTTCTGTGAACTTCAAGGCTTCTTTTGGATTTAATAAAGTAGGTAAGACCCCTAATTTATTAGGCTCTGCCGATTATGCGACTCTATATAACGAAGCATCGCGAAATGACGCCATGATGAACGGAACCCTGGAAAACTTTAAATATCCGTTCACTGACGAAGCTATTGCCAATTTCAGAATGGCTAAAGGTGATAATTCGGATGGCTTGGGATACAACTGGGACTATTTCGATTATATGTTCAAATCTGCCGCCCAGCAAGACTATAACCTGTCGGTTCGCGGAGGTACAGATAAGGTCAGATACTTTGTTATGGCCGGACATATGAATCAGGGAACCAATTACACACATGTAGATCTATCCGATTATGACACATCCCCTAATTTCAAGAAATATAATTTCCGTTCTAACATAGATGTGGATATTACAGATAAGTTCTGGGTGAAACTGGACTTGGGCGCACGAATAACTGACCGTACAAATATTGGTTCGGCGGCCAGCCGTCTGGTAAATATAGCCATGACCCAGCCTCCTTACCTGCCGATCGTTCTGGAACAAAATGATAATCCGGCGAATCAAAGTTATTTTGTCAGCAATCCTAAAGGTATGCTGTTCGGAGACCAGATATATCGTTTCAATCTATTGGGTGAATTATCCCGTTCGGGCTACCACAACCAAAAGTTCACTTATCTGGAAGGCAGCTTCTCTATGGGATACGATTTGGACTTCATTACAAAAGGATTAAAAATCGAAGGAACCTTCTCTTATGATGCCCGTGAAGAACAATGGACAAGGAGGGAGGTTAATACTTATAGCGAAGGATACCGCCAATACCCTTCTTACGCCACATTCAAGCCTACAGATGGTATTGACATTTACAGGACTCCCGGCCACTACCAAGGAACATATTCTACCGGTAATAAATACAACACAGACCAGACGGTAGGTAATAACTTCACTCAAAGCAACCCTTCTAACAGAACATATTATCAGGCAAAATTAATGTATCAGAACTCATTCGCACAGAATCATAATGTAGCGGGTATGTTTCTGTTCAATCGTTCCACAGAAGGGCAATATGATGGGCAATACATTCGTCCCGACCATAGGTATCAAGGCTTGACAGGACAGTTTACATACAATTTTTCCGATCGCTATTTTGCAGAATTTAACTTCGGGTATAACGGCTCCGAGAACTTTGCTAAAGAGAAACGTTATGGCTTCTTCCCTGCCGGTTCTTTAGGATGGATAATCTCCAACGAGTCATTTATGAACAGTACCAAATCGTGGATGGACTTCTTAAAGATCAGAGGTTCATACGGTTTGGTAGGTAGCGACAAACTTCCCGGAGGACGATTCGGATATCTGCAATTTTTCGAAAGCGGTGAAGGCTATAACTTCGGCGAAGGAGGCTTTAACACAAACCCGGGCGGATGGAGAGAAGGTGGATTGGCTAATAGAATACTGACATGGGAAAAGGCAAAAAAATTAAACATTGGACTAGATGCTAATTTTCTAAAACAGAGACTGCGATTCTCATTCGACTACTTCCACGAAAACAGGTATGATATCCTCACCGAACTGACCGGTGACAGGCTCGGTTTCCCTGATATAGTAGGAAAAGATGCCCCTCGTATAAATTCTGGTAAAGTTAAAAATCATGGACTTGAATTTGAAGTAACATGGTCCGACAAAATAGGCAAGGACTTCAGATACTTTATCAAACCTAATTTCACATTCGCCCGTAATAGGATTGATTACATGAATGAAGTTGTATATGAATATGTATGGAGAAGGAAAACAGGACAAGTTCTGGATGTAAATATGCTATATGTATTCGACCACTTCGTAGCAGATCAGGCAGAGGCCAACAAATTGAATGCCGACGGTTACCAGCCATGGGGAACTCTGATACCGGGAGATGCCGTTTACAAAGATCTGGATGGAGACGGTGTTATTACCGATCGGAATGACCGCATGGCAATGGGGTATCCCCGCAGCCCGGAAATCCAATTCGGATTACCTGTTACGTTACAATATAAAGGATTCGATTTCAGTGTACTCTTCCAGGGTGCGACAAACTCTACCATCATGCTGAAAGATGCTGCCGTATTTGATTTTCCTAACTTCGACCAGGACAAGATAGGACGCGTAAGACCTATGCATCTCGAGAGATGGACTCCTGAAACCGCGGCAACAGCCAAATATCCGGCTTTGCATATCGGTACACACTCTAATAATAAGAATGAAAGCAGTTCTCTTTTCATGTACGACGGTTCATATGTAAGATTAAAGAATATAGAACTCGGTTACACACTACCCCGCAAGATCATAAGGGTAGCAGGACTAAGCAATGTCAGAGTATATGCTCAGGCTCAAAATCTAGCCACATGGGATAAATTGGGTGATGTAGACGTAGACCCTGAAATGCGTAATGGAGGAGGGGACTGGTATCCTATATTGAAGGTATTTAATTTTGGTGTGGATATTACATTTTAATAAAATAACAAGAATATGAAAAGTTTCAAATATATATTAAGAGGTCTGCTGGCAGTCATGCTAATGTCTCTTGCCGCATGTAGCGAATATCTGGACAAGCAACCCGACGATCAGATTCCTGAAGAAAAAACTTTTGCCAGCTATGATAAGGTAAACCAGCTTGTAACAGACTTATACCTGAGAACAAAAAGATGTAATGCGCCAATGACATGGCTATCGCATTTTTCCTCTGCCGGTTTGACCGATGAAGCCGAGGCTACTAATGTGGAGGGAAATATCACAAACCGTTACAATAGTGGTGACTGGAGTCCTACAGCTGTACCTCAGCCGAACAATGATATGTTCTGGAAAGGAATTTACAATACGATACGCCGGGCCAACGTAATCATTACCGGAGTTGCAAAGTATAACACTCCTGACAGTGCTATCGATCCTGGAGACCTGAATATAAGGATTGGAGAGGCATATTTCATCCGGGGCTATCTGCACTATCTACTGGTACGCATGTACGGTGAAGTACCGTATATCGATTACGTAGTGGATGCCAATCAGCCTATGGACTTCAAGAAAGAATCGGTACATACGATCGTTAGTAAAATTGCGGCCGATGCCAATGAAGCGGCTAACCGCCTGCCTGCAATTCAAACAGGAATAAATTTTGCTCGTGCCGATAAAGGTGCCTGTTTAGGATTAATCGCTATCGCAAGATGGACTGCTGCTGCGCCGATGTACAACGGAGCTGCCAGTTACGGTTATACCGGGAAACGCGAATTTGAATCTGAATATGCTTACGACGTCAAGCGTTGGGAAGCTGCCCGTGATGCAGCTAAAGCTGTGCTTGATTTTCAGGCTGACGGCAAACCGCGCTACTCCCTCTATACCAAATATACTAATGCAGACTTCAATGACAGCGGTGGTAAAAACTATAATGGTTCTACTGTATATACCCGCCTTTGGCAAATGTTCTACGACGAAGAAGCATTCAAGAACGAAGCTGTTTGGTTTGTAACAAAAGACAAGTATGAAGGGTGGTTTGGTGATATGTATCCTCCTAGCCGCGGAGGAGGTTCCCGTCAGCAACCCGTACAGGAACAAGTAGATGAATATGAGTACATTTCTCCTGACGGATACGGTTATCCGATCTATGGCAGCAAAGCAATAGCAGACGGATACGATGATAGTGACCCATACATGTCGGTCAGGCGTGATCCTCGCTTCTACCGCGATATTATATTCCACGGAGCTGCATTCCGCGATGGAGGGAACAATCCTTCTGTTACAAATACGGCTTCCGGAAGTGATAAAATCGGGGCTAGCAATGCGACCACCACGGGCTATTATCACCGTAAATACCTGCAGGAAGGCTGGAACAGAAGCGGTAGTGTCTCCATAAGCGCCCCTGCTGTATGGCGGTTACCGGAATTTATCTATATCTATGCCGAAGCTGTAAATGAAGTATCGGGGCCAAATCAAGCGATATATGACCTTGTGAATACTGTAAGGGCACGTTCTTTTATGGTGCCTATGCCCGAAGCTTGTAAAACAAACAAGGATTTGATGCGGGAATATATCAAGCGTGAGCGCCGTGTCGAATTCTATTATGAGAATAAGAGAACATTCTACAGCCGTTTGTATCTGGAACCGACAACCGAATCGGAGTTGACGAAAGAACAACAATGGCTGGCGGCAGGTTCTACGAACAACGAAAGATCTAAAAACTACTGGACGCAATACCATCAACCATATCCTAAATGCCAGCGTATGATTAACGGTATGATGCCTGTAGAAGATCCTAATGGTAAAATCGAAGTTGGAGATAAAAAATACAGGATGGAACGTTTCTGTAAGGAAACACGGGTATTCGAGGCTCCTAAGCATTATTATTGGCCGATAATGCAAACTGAGTTACAGAAGGCCGTAAATCTGGTGCAAAATCCAGACTGGTAAATTTTATTGGTTATCTTGTGAAAGAGAGTTTATAGCTCTCTTTCACTGTTTTATGGCCTTTATTATTTATCTTTAGCCTCCAATAAATATAGCACCTTGAACGAATACTAAAAATCAATTGAATATGAAACACTTAAACGTATTTATCGCTCTTATCATCTGTTTTGGCATACTCTCATGCACGGGCAAGAAAGAAAGCAAAGTATCCACACCGGGCAACTCCAACAACCTTCCGGATTGGGCTTTTGGAGGATTTGTCCGCCCGGACGGAGTCAATCCGCTAATCGAACCCGATCCGGCCACGAAATTCTTCTGTCCTATGCAGAAAGATTCTATCGGATGGGAAGAAAGCGATACATTCAATCCCGCAGCAGTTGTAAAAGACGGGAAGATCTATGTCTTGTACCGAGCCGAAGACAATTCTGCCACAGGCATCGGCAAGCGCACCTCCCGTATAGGCTTAGCCGAAAGTCCGGATGGCATTACAATACAACTACGCAATACCCCTGTGCTATATCCCGCTGAAGATAACAATAAGGAATATGAATGGGAAGGCGGCTGTGAAGACCCGCGTGTTGCCATGACCGAAGACGGAACATTTGTAATGATGTACACCGCATGGAACCGGCAAGTCCCACGCCTATGCGTAGCTACTTCCAAAGACCTCATTACATGGGAGAAACACGGCCCGGCTTTCGCTAAAGCATACGACGGCCGTTTCAAAGACCTGGCGAGCAAATCAGCGTCCATTGTTACCAAGGTTATGGATGGTAAACTCGTAATTACCAAAGTAAACGGGACATATCTGATGTACTGGGGCGAACACATGATCAATGCCGCTACATCGACCGACCTGATAAACTGGACTCCTCTCCTCAATGAAAAGAACGAACTGAAAGGGCTTATCTACCCACGCTATAAGTATTTCGACAGCGCCCTTACCGAATGCGGCCCTCCGGCGATAATGACCGATAAAGGCATCCTGCTCCTGTATAATGGCAAGAACAGAACCGATGACAGACGCGACGAACGCTTCAATGCGGGTACATACAGCGCCGGACAGGTCTTATTCGATCTGCAGAACCCATATAAAGTGATCGGACGGCTCGATACTCCTTTCTTCCGGCCAATGGCCGAATTTGAAAAGAGCGGCCAATATAAAGACGGTACTGTTTTTATAGAAGGACTGGCCTATCTCAATAACAAATGGTTCCTATACTATGGGTGTGCCGATTCTAAAGTTGGGGTTGCCATTTATGATCCCGGCAAACAAGTCCCCGGAGATCCCATCGAATAATGACAACGTATCATCAATGATCTATATGCCAATATCTAATTTAGAGTTGGCATATTTTTTTTCCAACCCTCATCAGAAACTTTCCAGATTAGCCATATTCCACAGATTAAGGAACGACAGTTTGGTTATATCCACCACCTTATCATAATTTATCTTATCCGCTTCATCGCTTAGTTTATGATAATCGGGATGCAGATCGGTGTTATAAAAGATCACAGGTACTCCTTTCTGCATAAACGGCATATGGTCGCTCCCTCCCGGCGAACTGTCTAAAGAAGGAAAGTCCGGAACCAGCTTTAGGCTGTATCTTTCTATATCCGACTTAATCCATTCCCCGAATACCGGTTTGCTCTCACTGTAAAAAACAGATACATGAGCTCCGTCCCCGTCTTTGTTGCGCCCTATCATATCACAATTGATATATCCTTTTATGGGAATAGGTGAAAGCAGCGGAACAGGTATATATGAAAAATGTTCTTCCACAAAATGAAAAGAGCCCAACAGCCCCATTTCTTCCCCATCCCAAAGGGCGAAAACGACAGTCCGCTCCGGTTTCTGACCCGAAGCGACGAAAGCCTTCGCTATCTGCAATACAGCCGATACGCCCGAAGCATTATCATCAGCCCCGTTATACACACTATCGTTCAGATTACCGGAGCTCAGGCCCAAATGATCGTAATGCGCTCCTATCATAACTATTTCGGCGCTGTTTTTACCCGGAATATATCCCAATACATTATTTAATCTGGTATCCTTATTAGCCGATCCTTTAAAAATATCCGGGATAAAAGGATGCATGAATTTACCTTGCCAGGGCTTTATGCCAATATCTTCCAGAATAGACGCGATATAGCTTGCAGCCTTCGCTCCGCCGCGCTGCCCTGCTTTCCGTCCTTCAAGACTGTCACTGGCGAGAACTCCTATATAAGTAAGGGCATCCTGACGGGTAATAGCCGACAAACCCTTTTCCACAGGAGTTTGAGATAAGCAACAAATAGAAAGTAAGAGTAGTGTAGAAGTAAGTATATGTTTCATGTATTCAAAAGTTTTTCAGGTTTGCCATATTCCACAGATTGAGGAAAGAGGCCTTGGTAATATCCACCAGTTTATCCCAGTTTATTTTATCGGCATGGTCGGTAGGCTGATGATAATCGGGATACCCATCGGTATGATACCATATCAAAGGGATATCGCGTTTTGCAAAAGAAGCGTTATCACTCCCTCCTATCGGCTTATCCCACGGCCTGTAGTCCGGTTTCAGATTCAGTTTGTATGTTTTTATATCATCTTTGAGCCATTCTCCGAACGCAGGGTGTGATTCGGTATAAAAATAAACGACATGTTCCGGTTTTGCCTCATCCTTATTACGGCCTATCATATCAAAGTTCAGGTATCCTTTGACAGATGATGCAAAAGGACAATCAGCCACAAAATATTCCGAACCCAGCAAACCCAGTTCTTCCCCGTCCCAGAAAGCAAATATAACCGTTCTCTCCGGCTGCTGACCTGAAACGACAAAAGCTCTTGCTATCTGCAACACGGCTGATACCCCGGAAGCATTATCATCGGCGCCGTTATATATTTTATCTCCCGCCAGACTCTCATCCACTCCCAGATGGTCGTAATGAGCGCCGACAATCACATATTCGTCTTTCCTTTTACCTTCAATATATCCCAGAACGTTTTTTAACTCCAGCTTTCGGTAGGCCCTTTCCTGCTTATATTTAGCTATAGAATCGGGATTTACGGAAAATCGCGCCCGTGTCTGGCGCTCGCGGCTATATGCCTCGAACGGCTGGAAATAAGAACCGGCATTCAGAGGCTTAACACCCATATCCTGCAACAGAGATTTGATATACTCCGCAGCAATACGGCTCCCATGCCTGCCCGCTTCCCGCCCCTGCAAAGCATCACTGGCTAGGAAACCGATATAAGCTTCGGCGCTTTCCTTGTTGATACTGCCGAGTCCTGCATCTTTTCCCGGCTGCCCGAGAACAGACAGAGATATAAAAAAAACGGTTATAAGAAATATTTTATCCATAAAGAAGATAGCATTTAATGATACATTATTTCAATCTGACTTGATTATTGCATACTTCAATGCAGCCCTAAAAGCATATTAGCTACAATAATACACAAAACAATTAAGGTCACCACCACATACATGTAGTCTTTTTCTATCAGAAAGCCAATTACGGAAAAGGCAACCCGTAATATAGGCGTCGCAATCAGCACACATACCCCCAATTGTATAATAGCCGCGCCATCGAAAGACAAAACACGGGGAATTATTGTAGACAATTCCCTCAGATAATACTCCACTCCGGGGAATGGCTGCCCGTCCGGAGTCGGTTTGTAATGTTCCATAGACACCCCGTGATTCTGGAAAAGGTAAATAATACCTCCCAAAAGCGTAATGCCACAGGCAAGGGTAACTCCATAGCGAAGCAGTTTTCCTATAAAGAGCTCCATATCCCTTTCGGCCCAAAATTCTTTTGTAAATATATTCATACCCTTTATAGTTTACCTGTTATACCATTATATATCATCGAAACAGCTAGCAAGAAAATCACGACACTGAAAAGCAGGCGTAATTTTTTCACATTCGTCTTAGGCAGTATCTTGGACCCGAAGAATGCCCCCAATAGCACCCCTACAACGATAGGCATTGCCAGTCCCGGATCTATATATCCGCGTTGCAGGTAAATAACCGCACTCGCGGCAGCTGTTACACCGACCATGAAATTACTTGTTGTGGTAGATACTTTAAAAGGTATCTTCATTGCAGTATCCATTGCCAGCACTTTCAACGCTCCCGAGCCAATACCTAACAGTCCGGACAAAACTCCCGCCAATGTCATCAGTGAATAACCACCCACTACATTATGTACATTATATTTTTCTATTCTGCCGTCTTTTGTGGGATAGGAACCGTTAAGCTTCAGTTTTTCCCCGAGCTTATCACCCGGCGCGGCATAATCGATATTCTCTTCCTTTTTGCTGATAGAGCGTACTGCCGAAAAAATCAACACACAGCCGAATATGACGGCAATATATACTTTATCGAGATACATTGCCACTATAGCGCCGATCACAGCTCCGGTGGTAGTCGCTATCTCGAGGAACATCCCTATACGTACATTCGTTATTCCTTCTTTGATATAAGCCGCCGCCGCACCCGACGACGTAGCAATCGATGTAACTAAAGCCGCGCCTATCGCATAGCGCATATCTACGCCAAACCCCAGAGTAAGCAAGGGGATTACCACAACTCCCCCACCCAATCCTGTCAGTGAGCCGATAAACCCGGCAAAGCAAGCACCGAAAAAGAGGATGATGGAGAACACTTCTAAATTTAAATCCATTTCATTTATTTTTTATGAGTGTAAAGATACTATTTCGCAAGCCAATTCAATTAACAAATTTACAAATTAGCATATTAGCAAATGATGCGAAGCGACTTTACAGTTAACAGTTAGCAGTAAACAATATTCTCTCGCAAAGATGCAAAAAGGTAACAAAGGTAACAGATATATCAGTGAACAGTGAACAGTAATGTAGCTTTCTCAACTTATGACTTACTATTTATTACTTAAAATTTACGACTTGTTAAAAAGGTAACAAAGGTAACAGTCTTTTTAGCCTTTGTGCCCTTTGTGATTCCCTTCGTGTACTTAGTGGTTAAAACTCTTCCACAAGGGGCACCCGCTCGCGCAGACGTCCCGTCTGTGTGTTGCGTAGCAAACATTTTCGCCCTGTCAACAAAACACGGACTGGAAGTCCGCGCCAGCAGGGGACTTACTACTTATTACTTAAAATTTACTACTTGTTAAAAGGTAACAAAGGTAACACTATTTTACAGTCAACAGTTAGCAGTCATCAGTCAACAACTCATAAGATGTAAAACTTTGCACCTTTGCGTCTTTGCGTGAAACAAAACAGGGAGTCAGCCGACTCGTAACTTGTAACTGCCCTAGGGTGAAGAAATAACATTCGCCGAAGCGAAGGCAAGGCAAACCCGTAACTATTTCAAAAAAGTTACAAAAGTTACACTTTTTCCGCTATTTTTTATCTGTTACTTTTTTCCCCTCTCTGTAAGTCCCCTTGGGGCAGGGGCCTATCAATACATCAAAGAGCTATCAGCTAAAAGCTATATCCTATAGATAAAATACTCCATTCCTATTCATATAAACCAGCATCTTTTTTTTATAAAAACAAAAAAGATGCATCCAATGAATACATCTTTTTTGTGAACGGAACACCTGAATTATAAAAACAGGTATAATCTATTCATATAATCATCTGTAAAAAGACTGACTTCCCAACCTGTTTTCTTACAGTTTCTTAATTATCTGAGTAACATCAACAAGGCTGAAAGCTTCCCTGAAAATCTTCAAGATCTCATTGTAGGTAGAATACTCAGCTTCTACTTCAAAACTCTGAACACCAAACGGACGGCATTCATTAATTTTGGCCTCATGGCTACTTCCAATATTGTAAATTCTTTCCATAACTTATTTTTTTAAGAGAAAATAAAACAGCAGCATAACTTATTTTGAAACATAAAAATTCATCGATACTTTATTTTATTTCACTGTATAAACAAATATAACGATAATAACATATTTTTGCAAACTTTTGTTTCATAAAAATTCATTTTTAACACCACAGTTCCAATAGCTTTCCAATAAAACAGACAAAATACTATATATCAAATAATTAAAACATGAACGAATTAACCGGCATTAAAAAAAACAACTATCCAAAGCAAAACTACATTTCAAATCAAAACTTTTATGATTTCGAAAAGAAACTTTGACAGAATTCTATCGTAACTTTATTCGAAACCTTAATTAACCCAAAGCCTTTGCTAAAATCGAAATAGGATGTTCACTACGTTTCGTCGTAGACATTTCTATCTGCCATTTGCATGTTTCGCAATCGGTAACTACATAGTCAGCATCGCTTGCTTCTATCTGCCCGAACAAAGGCGCGCCAATATCCTGTGATGTCTTATAATTTTCTTTCTTAAAGCCGTAGGTCCCGGCAATACCACAACATTGCGAATCAAGAACTTTTAATTCTATATTCGGGATCAATTTCAGTAATTCTATCGAATAGTACGACCATCCCAGTTTTTCCATATGGCAGGGCGTATGATAGGCCACCTTTATTTTTTCCTTACCGAATTTCAACTTCACATCAGTTATACTTAACAGCCGGTATATATAACGGGTCGCAAGCTCCACATTATCCCTTACATCGGATGTATCGATATCCAGCAAATGAGGATATTCGTCCCGTATGGTAAAAGTGCAGGTCGAAGAAGTTGCCACCACAGGAATATTCTTTTCCAGTACCGATTCCCTGATAGAAGCCATATTCACCTCCGCCTGTTTCTTAGCCTGACCTATAAGACCGTTGGAAATCAATGCCACTCCACAGCACTTCTCTGTCCTAAGCAGCTGAACGCCGATTCCGAGTGCATTAAATACCTTTACGAGATCTTTTCCCAGTTGCGGATTATTATAATTGGCATAGCAGCCATGAAAATAGCTGACCTGCTCCTTAAATTTCTTTTGCTTATCCGCCTGCTTTTTATACCAGCTTTCGAATGTACCAGACGAATATTTCGGAAAAGTACGGTGATGATCTATCTTCAAAGCAACATCCAGTACTGACTTCATCGGCTTTAGTCCTAAAGCCAGATTCACGATGGGTGCAAGGGGAGTAGCCAGCGTACCTACAATATCCGTATTGGCCAGAATATAATCCCTCAGTTTCGGTTTTTTCTTACTGTATTTTATCCGTGCCGACTGGATAATATCGCCAATCTTCACATTCGAAGGGCATGCCACTTCACACCTTTTGCAATTGATGCAATACTTCAATGCTTCGTCATAAAAGTTCGATTTTTTCAGACGCAGACGTTCTCCGTCAGGTCCGGCCTGCTTAGGTCCGGGATAAGCGGGATTTACAGCTGCTACCGGACAATATACCGTACAGATGGTACATTTGATGCATTGTTCGAAATTATTATCGCTCATGTTATGTTGTTGAAGATTCATGACCGTCCTCCTTCCAGGTCTCAGACCTTTTTTTACTTACTCATTATTTTATCCGCTATAAACAGGGCGCTAAGGATGGAAACCCCTGCCCCACTACCTTCTTTTATAGGATTGAATCCTTCCAGAACCGCGCCGGAAACATATAGATTCTCTATAACTTTGCCTTTACGCAAAGCATTGAATGTTTCGTTTGTCTTTACGCCAAATTCCTGATAGTTCTGTCTGTCGAACATATTTCGGTTGTACCAGTCTTCCCTGCCGGGATTATAAGACACATCCAGATCGAACACAGGTTCGTAAACCCGGGAACGCGTCGCGATCAGCCCCTGGCTGAAATAGCTCCCTGTTGCCAGGACTATATTCCCGGCATTGAAAGGGATATTACCGTGGTTGTAAGAATAAACCCTCATCACCCTGTTATCCTCCACATCAGCCCCCTTTACCGTATCGCCCAACATATATACACCTCCCAGATGAATAAAATAATCGTGCATATACTGTTGCGTGTGTATTCCTATAACAGACGGCGGCAATGTCGGGATCAGGAATACCGGCTTACCTGCAGCCTTCCTCAAGGCGGCAAGTATATTTGTATTTTCCAATCCGAAACATGCCGGAAAAATGATGGCATCACTATCCGGCGCCGCCTTGCCTGATATCCTTATCAATTCATCTTTATTGGACTCTTTATCGAGTATCCGTGCAATATTCGTCGAACGCAGTTCACTCGGATTGCGGCGGAGATAATCCAGACCGGGCAGGCTAAACAGGTGAACATCGCTCTTCGTCCCTATTTTAGCAAATTCATCCGCTATAAACCGAGGATAGAAATCAAGGAATCCGGCAATATTAAAAATCGAAACTTTCTTCCACGGCAATTCCCGTTCCGATTTACTGACAGCAAAATCAGATGCAGACAGCCAGGTAGGTTTCAATGTTCCCATAGGAGTTATCCGGTAATGGTTTTCCATAGAATCACCCCGAACAGACAAGCCGATTCCCGTGAGAAAAGCTTCTAACTCACCCGCCAACTCACAAAATTTATTTTCACCTAATTTTGCGTATGGATGACAAGGTGACATCCGGATCAAATCCTTTACGGATCTCCGGGGATTGGTCACCGCTTCGCCATCCGGCAATACATTCAACAAGTCGAACGAACCTGATGAGAAATGCAGCGCACTCTGCCCCGAAGAAACAATTGCGCACCGGTGTCCTTGCTGCAATAAACGTATTCCACATGCAAGGCCGGATAACCCTCCTCCTATAATTACAGTATCAAACTTCATCCTGTCCTTTTTGCTTTTGTGATAACTTCAATCCGCACACACTCTCATATACCCAGTTTGTATATTCACTTTCACGTAATGTATCACCCCATGCTATGGGATAAATACCTTTCCAGCGTTCATTCAGAAAGTAAGCCAGATCTTCTTTGGCAGTCTTTGTACACAATTTATCCGTATCGCTCATAATACCGGCGGCACGGCAGGCACACAGTTCCCCCTGACATGTCCCCATCCCCACACGTGTACGGCGGCGAAGGTCAACCAGGTTGGTCACATTCAGTTCTTCCAACGCGTACTTCACCTCCCCGACTGATACTTCTTCACACTCACAGACCAGACTATTATCATCTTCCGTATTACCCGACAAATTACCCGCCATATCACCATGACGGTAAATAGCGGATTTACGCTGTGCCGTGGGAAGTGATATTATTTTTTTACTTATATCTTCCATTTTCTCCCGTGAACCGGGCAGATTCTCTTCGGCAGTAGTACATTTATTCGTTACATTCAATTTTTGGCACACCAAATCCGTAGCCCATTCTGCCATCAGGCGATAAGTCATTAATTTACCTCCTGTAATAGTGATATATCCTTCCAAACCGTCACGTTTAGCATGATCAAGCAAGACAATACCCCGGCTTACACTGCGTCCTGTAGGATCATTATCTGAAGCAACCAAAGGCCGTACTCCTGCATAAGCCCGTAGTATCCGTGTACGGTTGAGTATCGGGGCTAACTTTTCCCCTTCGCGTATAAGCGTATCTACTTCCTCCGGAGTTACCACCATATTATCTATCTGGTCGTACGGAATATTGCTCGATGTAGTACCTATCAGCGATATTGTATCTCCGGGGACGAGTATATCGGCATCAGCAGGCTTGCGGCACCTGTTCAGCACCATATTGTTTATCCGGTGTCCAAAAATCAATAAAGCCCCTTTGGCCGGAAGCATATTTACTTTTATATCTGCAAACTCAGATATATGTTGCCCCCAAATACCGCCTGCATTTACTACGACAGAAGCATATAGTTCTTTTGTTTCTTTCGTTTTATGATTAAAAGTCTTTACCCCCACAATCCTGTCCTGCTCACGGATCAACCCTACAACTTCGTGATATGTATAAACCACAGCCCCGTAATTCTTCGCATCTATCATATTAGAAGCTGTTAGACGAAAGGGATCGACAGATCCGTCAGGAACTTTTACAGCTCCTATAATATCCTTATTAGCAGATGGCTCCATCAAAAGCGCCTCCTCCGGATCTATTATTTGCGCGTTGATGCCCGCCATAGTACATGCCTCGACAAACTTAGACTGGTAGGCAATATCATCTTCAGGAAGAGTAAGGAAGAGCCCGTTTGTCTCCTCTATACAATGGCTTGCTATCCTTTTCAGTACCATATTCTCTTTGATGCATTCCTCGGCCGACTCCAAATCTGTGACGGCGTAACGCGCGCCACTGTGAAGCAACCCATGATTGCGTCCGGTGGCTCCTGTCGCTATATCAAATCTTTCCAGCAACAGCACATGTAAACCCCGGCGGGAACAATCGCGGGCAACCCCGGCTCCGGTAGCGCCTCCTCCGATGACAATAACATCGAACAAATTTGCCGAATTAGGATGATTAACACTCATGGATTAGTTTTTTTAATTTCACTATAC
Source organism: Dysgonomonas termitidis (assembly GCF_042654545.1). GTDB lineage: Bacteria > Bacteroidota > Bacteroidia > Bacteroidales > Dysgonomonadaceae > Dysgonomonas > Dysgonomonas termitidis. Next base: position 107,736 of record NZ_JBHSGN010000076.1, on the reverse strand, counting down.
AAAAAAAAGAAAATTTCGGAATATTTGAAAATGTTTTCGAAACTATTTGAAATATTTCGAAACTTATTTTCATAAGGGAAACATAGACGATCGCCTGTCCGCTAAACTTTATTGGTAATTATTTGTTTTATTTATTGACTTATAAATACAAAAGGTATGAAACAACTGACACTTGCTTTATTTTTTAGCTTAATAATGATATCCATGGTTCAGGAAGACAAAACAGTGTATGATTTCAAAGTGACGGATATCGATGGAAAAGAATTCGACTTTTCATCATTGAAAGGGAAAAAGATTCTGGTTGTAAATGTAGCTTCCAAATGCGGTTTAACTCCTCAATATACAAAGCTACAGGAATTATATGAAAAATATAAAGATAAGGATTTCGTCATCGTCGGTTTTCCGGCCAACAACTTCAATGGACAGGAACCGGGTACAAATGAAGAAATAAAAACATTCTGCACACTAAATTACAATGTATCTTTTCCAATGATGAGCAAAATAGATGTAGTAGGAAAAAGCAAAGCTCCAATCTACAAATGGCTTACAGAAAAGGCGGAAAATGGTAAACTGGACGCAGAAGTACAATGGAATTTTCAAAAGTTTATGATTGACGAAAACGGACATCTGGTAGGTTTTGTTCCTCCTCGCGAAGATCCGTTCTGTGATAAGATCGTGAATTGGATCGAACAGAAATAATTAGTATTAATATTTTATTGGCGAGGGGCTCGTCGCCGAGGAACAGAGTGTCAGCTTTTACTTTTGGGCAACAAAAGGAAGCAAAAGTCCGGGAGACCGTGGCAGGAATGAGCTAAGGTTTCCGGCATAAATGAGGACAATTATTACGTATAAAAACAGAGGGGTATCCGCTCATACGGATACCCCTCTGTTATATTTATATATCTATATAAATTATATTTCTAAAGGTTATTTCGTCGTCTGGAAGTAGTCGCGCCCTTATATACCATATACAAAATCAATATAGACAGAATAATAGGTAAAGAGATATCTCCGACAGGCGCACCGACATTGCCCGTATTAGACCATTCTCCTTCACCCGGCATATATGGATCTTCCCATTTATCCATGACACTCCTAAAACCGCGGGAAGGCGCAGCCAAAGCCGAGGTTTGAACATCACTGGCTATGGACCTCTTCTCTACCTTCAAATATTCGGTTGAAGGCAGATCTTTTGTTATAACCGGAGTTTCAAACGCCTCCTCAGCATGGATGGATATTGAGGGGAGCGCTAAACAAAAGAATAACGTCAAAAATATTAATATTCGTAGTTTTGTTTTCATCTATCTTTATTTTACGTACGTCTGTGTAATAACTAGCTTATGCTCTTGTATTTAGTTTTGTAAATTTACAAATTTCACAGTATGATTTCTTTTACCTACAATTTTCACAATATATGTACCAATGCTCAAAGGCTTCACATAAGTCCATGGCTGCAATACCTCGGCTATTTTTGTCCGTCCCATCAGCCGCCCCTGCATATCATAAATGATGACATCACTGTTCACATCATTCTCCTTTAAGCCGGAGATATATAATGTGGATGAACTATAATAACAGGATATCGCTGTTTCGTCAGGTCCTACCACTGTTCCTTCAGTATCATAGAAGCGAAGGATAAAACGATTGTCATTAATCCCGCTCTTTGTATTTGACGCGGTTTCCGAAACAAAAGTATATTCAGTATCGGGTGTTACCTTTATAGTCTTATTATTAAGATATCTATCAATCAACCATACTCCCGGTACAGACTCGAGTTGATTCAATCCGTAGAATTTCAAGGTCATCTCCTGAGTTGAAGCCGGAGGCATAAAATACAGGGCTAATTCCTTGGTCTGTGTAGGAACAGCATTTCCCAGCAGGTTTTCCTGATCACTCGATTTAGTATAAACAATCGCTTTGCTTTGCTCGAACAAGGTCTTGGTCGGCTTACCGTTTACTTCATCTATATATGTTTCAAATGCCACGGATAGACCTTTCCTTGTATCGTATGAATCTTCTTTATACTGAGGTTTAGCATTATCATTAAATATAACAGTAGTTCTGTCGGCTGTCCCGTCATTAGCAGCAGCCTCCACGATAAACCAGTCTTTCATCAGAGAGTTGTTGCCGCTGACGGCGGATGCCTTGGTAGCCTCCGCGCTTTTCGCAAAACGGGTTACTCCAAAAGCCTGCAACTCCGGACCAAGCTTTATTGTTACAGGTTCACCTGCCTGTAAGCAAAACATCTGCATAGGCGAAATCACATGAGATAATGGATCAATAGAAGGAAGCGATGCGTTTCCAGTCCTATCGGGCTGAACACCATACACAGCCGATGCTCCGTCATGACTCACAAAGTCGTAAGTTGTACGGTAATTGTATATATTTTTAGTTGGATCATATTTGACTAAGGCCTGATTTATCATCCAATATTTAGGTCTCACATTTACCCCGGACTGAGATGGATCTAATCCTATCTTCACCGGCTTTGAGGCATCAGCAGAAAATATAGTAGACACAAATCCCGTAGTCACAATGTCTCCACTGGCAGCTTCAGGTGTTTGAGTTACACCATCGGCTTCATAACCTAATAACGGATTCAAACTTATCGGAGCCATAAACGGATTACCTAAGAAATTCAATCCCGGTTCCAAATCCACTGTTATTTGATTACTACCGGTAAAGATATCAGTATTGAACTTCTCATTCTCCATCAGTTCGTATCTGGATCTGTCTTTACCATTTTCTATCCATTTAGGATCATTCAAACCATTCACTGGTAATGCCGGATTTGCATAAGCATTACCCGAACTGAATTCAGTTACATCATACAAGAAACGACTGAAGCCTTCCATTGCTTCATCAGGCGCAGCCAAATCATAGAAGATCTTCCGGTTAAAAGTATATCCGCCTCTTGCACGTTTGGTATCCTTTATACCCTTAGTCGGAGAGTTAAAGAAGTTCCACCTGTCATTAATATTATCCGGTCCGGTTGTATGGTCCGCATGTGAAACTTCCATACTGATGAAATACCCGCGCCCGGATTTCATTCTAAAGAAAGGATCGACTATCGGCCCTTCATACGAAGTAATACTGCTTCCGTTTGGCTTAGTCAATGTATGATAGAACATGTAATCGGCACCCAGCTCCTTGAATGGAGGTGAAAATCCCGTCAGTTTATTCCAACCTTCTGCAGTCCTAAGTGAACCGCCGAAAGTAGCAGGATCTGTAATCTTTTCACTGCTAAAGTGTCCATCGTCCGTGCTTGCACTGCCATCTGATATAAAGTTATACAACTTCAAATTCACCTGACTATAGGTTGCTAAAGCCACAGGATTTGAGGTCATCGTTGGATATACATTTTTAATTCTGGCAAAACCGGTATTTATTATTTGCGGGTCAGTAACCCCGTCGGCATCCACTGCCAAACGATTATCACCGTTTGCGCGGATATAATTAACATATATCGCGGCCGATACATTAACCAACAGGTTATTATTCGTTTTATTCTCTATACTGATTGTAGGAAATTCTATCCATTTACTCTTTTTCTGCAAATAGGTATCCCATGTATAAGAATTCCATTCACCCGTACCGGTCCCTTGTACCTCTTTATCTCCAGTCCCATATATATGTTGCTGCGTAGTACCTATAAAAGCAATAACGCCGTCCTTTTCATCGCTATCTGTTTTGTCAACGAAAAGCTGCGGAGCATCTTCTGCTACCGGAGTTGCCAGGGTACCAGGATCTTTTGCATTAATAAAATTTCCGATTATTTCCGTACGCCCTTTTTGTACAATCGCTGAGCCTGTAGCAAATTTAGCGGACCCGCTAATATATAATGTAGTAGACGGACTTTCACCTTTATCCGTAGCAATTACGGCATCAGGATATTTGACATACGTTTTACCTTTGGAATAAAATATCACCTTATTAGGATCAGATGACTGCCCTTTAACGAACAAAGGCAGAAAAAATAATACGACTAATATTAATCGAAGTTTCATTATTGTAGTTTTATTAAAGTCAGTCAAAATCAAAACATTATCCTAAAAAAACCATAGGGGGAAGACCGTTTATAAAGTTTTATGTACCTTCAAATTTCTCACAAAGATAATGCTTTTTTCTTAAATATGAAGATTTTAAGTTTTTTTTATAGTTAAAAGCGCCCGGGCTTCACCACATATTTAGAATATCCTTTCACCAGCCAACGATAAAGGGCGCAGCAAAAATATATTGTCATTACAGAATGTCTATTTTCCGGTAACACATTGCTAACACAATTATTACTCCGGCATATCGCCTATTTATCTTAAACCCCATGACAATACCACGGATCAAAGGAAACGGCAACCATAAAGCACTCTGTCAGAGCAGCATAAAAAAACATCGCGACCTACTGCCAACCGGCGTAACAATCACAAATGACGGCCCCTCAGAAGATCGTTTACTGTTTTAACAGGGTTAAAAGTTTCAATCGGAACTTCTACAAATATTGTATTCCAATCCGACATTGCCCCGTTCCATAATCCGGGCAATTCCAAAGCCTTTAATTCCTTACCATTTTTCGATTTGACAGATATAAATCCGGTATTATAATCCACATAATCTTTCAGATTGAAATGATACCCCCTGTAGTCTTTTACGCTACATACTATATCTACAGGATTGAAATGTGTTCCACTCTTGAACATCTCTTTCTTTTTCTCGTCCGACATGTCGATCTGCGAACTTTCAAGTATCTGGGGAGAAACCGTTTTATCCGTATTCACCGCCAAAAACGGGCCTCCGCCGGGTTCACCGACATTCCTCACCATACCGCAAACACGGCATGGCCTGTCCAGTTTACGCTTTAGATAAAGTACCAGTTCCGCATCTTCCAGAAATTTCGTATCCGGATTCTTTATATTCAGTACATCCTGTATAAAATGCAGAATTTTCAATAATTCATCATGCGTATATTTTCCACAGTCTATAAGCTTCAAATACTCAAAAACTTTTTGCTGAGTCTCTACCAGCACGCCAGCCAGTATCTTTTTATATTTAGTTTCAACTTCTTTATATTTATCCGGAACCGTATTATCTATATTCTTCACGAAGATAATATCCGCATCCAAATCATTCAGATTCTCGATCAACGCGCCATGCCCCCCGGGCCTGAACACGATCTTATCATTATCTCTGAACGGTTTATCATCCGCGTCTACAGCAACAGTATCTGTGCTCGGTTTCTGCTCGCTAAAACTTATATTGTAAGTTACAGATAATTCCTTCTCAACTTTCCCTTTCTCTGCACCTATTAGTTTCTCAAACAAATTCCGGTGTTCCGGAGAAACTGTAAAATGAAGATTTATCTCTCCCTTATTATTCCGGGCATACAAATAACCTTCCTGCAGATGCTCTTCGACCGGAGTCCGTGAAAAACCATTATAACGATGAAATTTCAGTAAGCCTTTCGGTAAATTTCCGTAATTCAAGCCTTCCGGCTTCATCAGATTCTTTACAACCGATTTATAATCGCCACTTGCCAGCAATGTTTTAATATCTTTCCCTTCGTTTTTAAGGCAAACTGCATCTAGTTCTTCGTAGAACGCAAATTTCTCAAGTCCCTCAAAAAAAGCTTTTTCGAATGCGGACGCGGGTGCGTTGTATGGCGCATCCAAAAACTCAAACAGATCTTTAAACATCCTGCTCGCAGCACCGGAAGCGGGGACAAACTTCATCACTTTACGGCCCGAAGACGCGTATGTATTCCATGCATCTAAATACTTATGCTCTTCACCCGCGGCAATTACCATTATCCCTTTTTCTACCGAGGCAGGGGCTGATATTTCCAGAAATGGAAATCCCTTTTTGAAACTGTCAATTTGTTTTTGAAATTCTTCCGGGGAAATTCCTTTTTCCTCAAGATAAAGTTTATCCGATTCTGTCATCATAGCCTTACGTTATACTTCTATATTATTAGAGTGCAACTGCAAAACTAACAAAAATATTGCAAAGTCACCGCAACTGTTTAAAAAATTCCCATATGACAACACCCGCCGCAACGGAAACATTCAATGAATGTTTTGTCCCATACTGAGGAATTTCAATACAGCAATCGCATAGGTCTACAACCTCCTGCCGGACACCTTTCACTTCATTTCCTAATACGACAGCATATTTTTCTGTTTTGTCCAATACCAGTTCATCCAGCATAATACTGCGCTCAGCCTGCTCTATAGCACAAATAGTAAAGCCTTTGTTTTTCAACGCCCTGACAGCATCCTCCGTATCCCCGCAATATATCCAATCCACAGAATTTTCGGCGCCCAGAGCGGTTTTATGTATTTCCGCATTTGGCGGACAAGCGGTTATTCCACATAAACAGACCGCTTCTATCAAAAAGGCGTCTGAAGTACGAAAAACCGATCCGATATTATTCAGGCTCCTTACATTATCCAATACAACAACCAGCCGGGTTTTCTCTGCGTCCTTAAATTCGTCTATCGAAATCCGGTTAAGTTCCGTTATCTTTTTTACCCTCATAGACACTAATCAATAAGAATAACACTTGCATAGTCCAGCTGCGCTCCAATAGGCGGATTACGCTTCGAGAGTCTAAGCTCGATACTTTCTATCTGAGTATATTTATCCTTTAGACGATCTATTATACGTTTCGCTGCATGCTCCAGCAATTTTGACGGTATAGCCATCTCATTTTTAACATCTTCATAGATATCCGCATAACTTATCGTATCATCCAAATCGTCCGTCAATGAGGCTTTCTCCAGATTCACCCCGATTTTCAGATTAATGATATAAACATTACCTACTACAGTCTCCTGGCCAAAAACGCCATGATTGGCATAAATAGTCAGATTTTCCAATAATATAAAACTTTTCACAATTATATTGTATTTTGATTATTCGATTGGCAAAGATAGGTAAAAAGATGGATTCGGATTGACTCGCCGAACATGTAAAAGACATGTTATAAACTATTAAAACAGTGACTATTTTTATTTAAGAAATGGATAGTTCTGATGTTTTTTAACTAAGTTTGTTTCCTGATAAACCTAACGAACTAATTTAAAATGGCAAAAATGAAAGAAGGCATAACAACGGCCAACACTCACAACATCCTTACACCGGGCACGCGGATAACAGGTGACATCAGTGCCGAAGAAGATTTTCGCATAGATGGTATAATAGAGGGGAATATCAGTTGCAAAGGGAAAATAATAGTAGGAAACAATGGAAAAATATCCGGGAATATAGACTGTACAAATATAGAAATATGGGGGTCGATAAATGGAAACATCTCATGCATTGAAAACGTTATACTAAGAGCATCTTCATTCCTGAAAGGCGACATAAAAACGGGAACGATAGAGATAGAACCCGGCGCGCAATTTGACGGCGGCTGTTCAATGTATAAAGGACAATAAAAAATTAATAATAAAGGGTGAAAAAATAATTAGCAGATTCGAATATTAGCAAATGATATTGTCGCTTATACTCCATTTGCGAATTTTCAAATATGCTAATTCGCCAATTAGCTGCTTCTAACTAATAACTATATAAACATATGAGCAATACAATTCATAAAAGGCTGAACGCTTTACGCAGGTTTATGGAAGAGAAAGGATTACATGCCTTTATTATTCCCAGTACAGATTCTCACCTGAGCGAATACCCTGCGTCACATTGGGCTTCAAGAGAATGGATAAGCGGCTTTACCGGGTCGGCCGGAACAGTAGTTGTAACCCGCGAGAAAGCCGGATTATGGACTGATTCGCGCTACTTCCTTCAGGCGGCAAGTGAACTGGATGGCACAGGAATAGACCTGTTCAAAGATGGCCTGCCTCAGACTCCCGCCATTGATGAGTGGCTGGCCTCTGAACTGGGAGAAGGTGACTATGTGGGTATAGATGGTAATGTATATGCCGCCAAAGAGGCTTTTAACCTGACTAAAAAACTAAATATGAAAGGCTTGCATCTGATCAGCGATTATGATCCTTTCGATGTAATTTGGCACGACAGGCCTGAAATCCCAAAGAATCCGTTCTTTGTGCTTCCCGAAAAATATACAGGAGAACCGGCTCACAAAAAAATAGCGCGCATATGCGACTCTGTCGAAAAAAGCGGAGCCGAATCTTTGCTTGTAGCATCATTGGATACCATTGCATGGATTTTCAATATCCGGGGCAATGATGTAAAATGTAATCCGGTGACCGTTAGCTATGCCTGTATTTCGCGCAAGGAAACCGTACTATTCATCGATCCGAAAAAACTGTCCGATGAAACTACAAGTTATCTGAAGGCAGAGGGAGTAACAATTGCCGAATACTCCAAAGTATATGATTATGTATCAAAAATAAAAACATCTGTCTGCCTCGACAGCAGTAAAATAACTTTCAGCCTGTATAATACAATCCCCACAGAAAACAGGATCATAGATATCCCATCTCCTGCCGACCTGATGAAAAGCATCAAGAATGAAGCGGAGATACAAGGATTCAACAACGCTATGGAACGTGATGGCGTAGCCTTGGTTCGTTTCTTCATGTGGCTCGAAAAAGCTGTACCTGAAGGTGGTGTTACAGAAATAATGATTCCTGAAAAACTGGTAGAATACAGAAGCCGGCAAGATAACTTCGTAGGAGAAAGCTTTGATACCATTTCAGGCTACGGGCCAAATGGTGCTATCGTGCATTACCACGTATCACCTGAAAGTTCGGTTGAGATCAAACCCGAAGGTTTTCTGCTGGTAGATTCCGGCGCACAATACTTTGACGGCACTACCGACATTACCCGTACCGTAGCTGTAGGCCCGCTTACCGGGCAAATGAAAAAGGATTACACCATGGTATTAAAAGGCCATATCAGCCTTGCCACTGCCGTTTACCCGCAAGGAACACGTGGAAGCCAGCTGGATATCCTAGCCCGTAAATCCATGTGGGACAACGGAATAAACTACCTGCACGGAACAGGGCACGGCATAGGCCATTTCCTCAATGTACATGAAGGTCCTCAAAGTATCCGTATGAACGAGAACCCTACAACACTACAGATCGGCATGGTTACATCCAATGAACCGGGACTATACAGAGCCGGAAAATATGGTATCCGCACAGAAAACCTTATACTTACACAGCATGAGACCTCTACGGAGTTCGGAGATTTCTATTCGTTCAAAACTCTTACTCTTTGCCCGATAGACACAACTCCCGTGATAAAGGAAATGCTGACGAAAGAAGAAATCATATGGCTCAACGAGTACCATAAATCAGTATATGACCGTCTCTCCCCTCTGCTAACTGAGGAAGAAAAAAGCTGGTTAAAAGAAAAGACAAATGAAATATAGTGTATTAATCTTTATAAGCCTCCTCTTTGCTTTCAAAGCGGAGGCTCAAAACAACACAAACAAATACGAAGCAGGCTTCAACCTCAACGTAAACATTCCATCCCAAAAGAATAATATGTTATATCTGGGCTATTATTGGAAAGGTACTACCTATGCCCGGGATTCGGTACAATTATCAGCAGAAGGAAAAGCCAGGCTCAGCCTTTCGGAAGAACCGGCAGCAGGACAATATTTTATTTTTATAAAACCGGACTTCCGTATTGATCTCCTTATTGATAAAGGAGAAAATGACATCCAACTATTCATAAACGAGAAAGACTTTACAAAAAGCACAGTAACCGGCAGCAACAATACCAAATTATTGTGGACATACCTGAATAACATTCAGAAAAGAGATATAGAACGAAGCAAATTGGAAAAACAACTTGAAGACTCATCCATTACCACTCAAAAAAGAAAGAATCTGGGTGTGGAGATTCAAAAACTAGATGAAAATACTCAGGCTTATATCCAGAAGACAATAAAAGACAATAAAGGCAACTGGTTTGGAGTTTTCCTGAAAGGGATGGAGTCTGTTACATTACCTTATAAACAGCCAAAAGACGGGAAAGAATTCCAAGAAAACAGGGAGTATGGCAAACGGCATTTCTTTGACAATGTAGACCTCACCGATCCCCGCCTATGGTCGACCAACTATATGGGCAGCTATATAGACACTTACATACAACACTGGGTGGATCAGGTCCCGGATTCGTTGGCAGATGCAGCAAGCCGGCTGGTAGCAAAAACAAAAGGGAATGAATTTTGTTTTAAAGAAATGCTGTCGAAACTTACAAATGAATCACTAAAGAGCCTGAGAATGGGTGACGAAAATATCTGGGCACGTCTGGCCGAAGATTATATTTTCGACAAAAACCTAGTGTGGATCGATAGCGCCCAAAATTCGGAATTACGGAGACAATACGAGCTAATCAAAAATAACCGCATCGGGATGAAGGCTCATAATCTCACTCTGCAAACCCTTGAAGGCGAGACAATCAACACCAACGACATCGACGCCGCATATCTGCTCTTATATTTTTACAACACCGATTGCGGGCATTGTCAAACAGCCACTCCTGAGCTTCACGACAAAATATATACAAAATATAAAGACAAAGGGCTTAAGGTAGTAACCATAAACCTGAACAATAATAAAGAAGAATGGACAAGATTCGTACAAAGCAAGGATATAAGCGATTGGATCAATTGCGCCGACCCGGAATATAAGTCCCGGTACTGGACATATTACGATACATCGGGTGTTCCGGCCGTCTTCGTTCTAAATAAAAATAAAACAATCATAGCAAAGAAAGTAGACGAACAGAATCTGGAAAAACTTTTCGATTTTTATATAAATAACAATGGCATTAATTAAAGAAGTTAGAGGGTTTACACCCGAAATAGGAAAAAACACATATCTGGCCGAGAATGCAACAATCATCGGCGATGTAGTTATAGGAAATGATTGCAGTATCTGGTTCAGCACCGTACTGCGTGGCGATGTAAATTCCATCCGCATAGGGGACCGGGTAAATATCCAGGACGGCAGTGTCCTGCATACACTATATCAGAAATCGGTAGTGGAGATTGGTGACGATGTTTCAGTAGGGCACAATGTAGTCATACATGGGGCCAAAATAGAAAACGGGGCATTAATTGGCATGGGAGCCATCGTTCTCGACCATGCTGTCATCGGTGAGGGCGCCATCATAGCGGCAGGCTCAGTTGTACTTAGCGGTACACAGGTAGAGCCGGGTAGTATTTATGCCGGCGTACCGGCCAAATTTGTCAAGAAGGTAGATCCCGAGCAGGCTAAAGAAATGAATCAGAAGATCGCAAAGAATTATCTGATGTACTCGGGATGGTTTAAGGAAGAGTAATAGCTTGGAAATATCGGTAAGGGAAATAAAAAGAGAAGAGCTCTTTGTTCTTGAAAGTATGCTGTATGAAGCAATTTATCAGGACGAAGGCTCCGCGCCTTTACCATACGATGTAATCAAGAATCCGGGAATAGACGCTTATATACACGATTTTGGAAAGCTGAAAGATGACTATTGTCTGGTAGCCGTCCTCAACGACAAAATAATAGGTGCAGTATGGATACGCATTCTGGCAGGAGAAGTAAAAGGCTTTGGAAATGTAGATAATGAAACTCCTGAATTTGCAATCTCATTACTCAAAGAATACCGGAATCAGGGCTACGGCACACTGTTAATGTCAAGGATGATAGAATACCTTCGCAAAGAAGGCTATAAACAAACATCCCTGAGTGTAGACAAGAATAATTATGCTGTGAGAATGTATAAAAAACTGGGATTTGAAATTATACAGGAAAAGGAACATGATTATTTGATGGTATTGAAGCTGGATAAATAGAATATATAAGATAGACCCAAGGCTGTAGTAACAGCCGCATTAAACATATGACAACTTTTATGGTTTGTATTTTGTTAAATTACAATACACAAGTATAAAATTCTAAATAAGAACCATTATGAAAAAAGATGTTCTGAAAAAAATAATCGCTAAGCCCGGAGAAAAACATAAAGTCTCCGATTATCAAACAGACTTCACTGCCGGATTGAATAAAGACGAAGCAGAAAGACTACTGACTGAAAACACAGAAAAACTGGCAAAGCTCCAGGATAAACTCTATGCTCAGGACCGCTATTCCGTACTTGTTATTTTCCAGGCAATGGATGCCGCCGGAAAAGACGGTACAGTAAAGCATGTGATGTCGGGCATTAATCCGCAGGGATGCCAGGTATATTCTTTTAAACAACCATCAGCCGAAGAACTCGACCACGATTACCTGTGGAGAATCTATAAATGTCTGCCCGAGCGCGGAAGGATAGGCATATTCAATCGTTCGCACTATGAAGACGTCCTGGTTGCCAAAGTACATCCGTCAATAGTACTGAACGGGAAACTACCCAAAATCAATAAAATAGAAGACGTTGACGACAAGTTCTGGAAAAAGCGGTACAGGCAGATCAATGATCTTGAACGCCATCTGACCGAAAACGGAACGGTAATACTTAAATTCTTCCTTAATGTATCACACGAAGAGCAGGAAAAGCGTTTTCTGGCAAGACTCGACGATGAATCAAAAAACTGGAAATTCTCTGCATCGGACCTCAAAGAACGTGAACACTGGGACGATTATATGAAAGCATATTCCGATATGCTTACCCATACATCCACCGACGATGCCCCGTGGTATGTAATCCCGGCCGATAATAAATGGTTTATGCGATATGCGGTAGGGGAAGTTATCTGTGACAGGATAAACGATTTGAAATTACATTATCCCGTATTAACGGAAACCGCTAAGCAAGAGTTAGAAGCAGCGAAAAAGATTCTGGCACCTCAAAATACAGAAGCCGAAAAGCCCAAAGCTTCGTCAAAAACGCCAAAGGCTACGAAAATAAAAACAATAAAGGACAAGCAAGCCGCTAAATCCGACAGGAAGATAAGAAAGTCGTAGAGGAACAGAATAGAAAATCCAAAAAATAAGAAGAGGCTGTGTCAAAAGGGGAACAGCACTGTCAATGTGCTACCTTCTTTGTCATCCTGAGTACAACGAAGGATCTCAACCCTGTGAAACGAGATGTTTCACTCCGTTCAACATGACAACCAACGGTCACAGGAGCGTAGCGTATGTAAATAGAAAGTGAAAAATACTTTTGACACATCCTCTTATATCATAGAATTATGGATATAATCACAGCCATTTCTTCTTCTTGAAATAGATCAGAATTACAGCCACGGCGAATATCATCAACCCTATCGAAAAGACATAGCCATACTCCCATTTCAATTCTGGCATATCGCCAAAGTTCATCCCATATATACTGGCAATAAGCGTAGGCGGCATAAATATGACAGAAATAACGGTAAACATCTTGATAATCTTGTTCTGCTCGATGTTCACAAACCCGAGGAAAGTATCCTGTAAGTAATCCAGACGGTCGAAGCTGAAACGGATATGTTCAAGCAGTGAATTTATATCTTTAATAAGGATGGTAATCCTGCCATGCAGCTCCTTCGGCATCAGTTCACTTTTCAACATACTGGACACAGCACGCTGCTTGTCTATAATATTTTCACGCAGCATCATTGTCTTTTCCTGGAGGTTTTTGATCTCCATCAAAAGTTCCTCATCCGCTTCCTGAATACTGATACTATTACTGAGCGTCGTAATCTCCTGTGTCATATCCTCCACCATATCCGCGTCTATTTCGACCCGCGTCTCCAGTATGGCCACAAATACATGATATCCAGTCGGATAAGTCTTCGGATTAGCCGATATTTTCTTTATTGTTTCGTGGAAAGAAGTCAGGTCCTCGCCACGTACAGTTATCAGTATATTATTCTTCAGGATAAACGAAACCGGCTCCCGCTCAAAATTACTCAGCAGGAAGTTCGAATTCACGACCAGAGAATCCGCAGTTTCCATATAGCGGGACGACATCTCGATTTCGACCATCTCCTCCTCTTCCTGTATATAGATCTTCAGATAATCTTCCAGTTCATTCTCTATTTCCTCATCTACATTGTTCAGGTCGATCCAAAGGAAGTTTTTGATGGGTGTAGTTTTCAGGAATTCAATGCTACGGCTCATTCTTATAGCATTGTCTTTATGGTAAAATAGTTTTACTTCCGACATGAGCGCTTTCTTTTAAAGGGTGTGTACTCTATTTCCTCTCGTCTTGTCTCCCGGGCAAAAAAGCAGCAACAATATTTGTCAGCCTTTCGAAATCTGCAACCGAGAGCCGTTCGGGTCGCTCATCAAAAACCGGGTCTGTATATGCATCGCAATCTTTTCCGAGCAATGGTTTCATCGAGTTCCTCAATGTTTTACGGCGCTGATTAAACCCTGTCTTAATAACTGTTTTAAATAATTTTTCATCACAGTCCAAACTCTGACGTTTGTTTCTGACAAGTTTCACCACTGCCGATTTCACCTTCGGAGGAGGGTCGAACACCTTCTCACTCACCGTGAAAAGATATTCAATATCGTACCATGCCTGAAGCAGTACACTTAATATACCATATGTCTTGCCACCGGGTTTGGCGGCGATACGTTCAGCCACTTCTTTCTGTAGCATTCCCGAACAACATGGTATCTGGTTTTTATAATCGAGTACTTTAAAAAATATCTGTGAAGATATGTTGTAAGGATAATTACCAATTACGCAAAACTGGCTATTATATATTTTCAACAAATCCAGTTTCAGAAAATCATCTTCAATAATATGTCCCCGCAAGGCAGGATAATGCTCGTTAAGGTAAGGAACAGAGTCGCGATCCAGTTCCACGACGGTAAGTTCCTTTCTCTTCTCTATCAGATATTGAGTAAGCACTCCCATTCCCGGCCCCACTTCAATAACAGGCACATCTGGAAAATCGTCGAGAGTATCCGCAATACGACGGGCGATATCCAGGTCCTTCAAAAAGTGCTGTCCTAAGAATTTCTTTGCTTTAACTACTGCCATGCTTAACAATTATGATTATCTTTGCAGGCGCAAAGGTAGTGTTTTATTACCAAAAATTTGCTTGTACTTCTACTATTATATAAGGGAGCTTCTAAAAATCTGATTTTTCGAGGCTTGCTCCTGAGTCAAAAACAAAGTTTACAGACGTAGACGTGCATTTTGCAGAAAGAGCATAATGAAGAAAAAACAGTTTCAAGAAATCCTCTAAAGATAATACAATTTTACAATACAAATGGAAGAATCGACAGAAGTAACGACACCTAAGAAGAAATCTTTACTCAACACTTTGGTGAAGATAGTACTGCCTTTGGTACTGGGTATTGCCATTGTTTACTACCTTATCAGCAAAATAGACCCTGCCGAATTGTGGATTGTCCTCAAAAATGCCAATTGGGCCATTCTGTTGTCATCCCTTGTATTTGGCCTATTGGGTAATATCATAAGAGGTTACCGGTGGGAATTATTTATCCAACCGTTAGGATATACGCCTAAATTATCGACCCTTATATATGCTATACTTGGCGGGTACGCAGTAAACTTTGCGATACCCAGAGCCGGAGAAATCTGGAAATGCGGCATGGTTGCCAAAGAGGAGAAAATTCCTTTTACGAAACTATTCGGCACCATGATACTCGACCGTATATTCGATATGATAACAGTTATTGTCATTTGCCTTGTAGCATTCCTTATAAATATGCAGTTCTTCATTACACAACTGGAACAAAGCAAATCGACTCTTGATATCATCCTGATGATTGTGAAATCACCTGTTCTCTATATAGCATTAGTCGCCGCTGTGGTTACAACATACATAGTCTTCAGGTTCTTTAAAGAAAATATAATCGTAAAGAAGGTAAAAAGTTTCCTGTCGGGCATGGTAAATGATATGAAATCCATATGGCGGATGAAAACCAAGGGGCGCCTCCTGCTCTGTTCTATTGCCATCTGGACATCTTATTTCTTTTATTTTTATATAACATTTTACGCTTTTGATTTCACGGAAAATCTGGGTATTACGGCCGGACTGATAACATTCGCGTTAAGCAGTCTCAGCATGATCATACCGTCCAACGGAGGCTTAGGTCCCTGGCAGATAGCGGTAGTAGCCGCATTGATGCTATATGGCGTCAGTGAATTAAATGCGACAGCTTTCGCTACCGGGGTATTTGCCCTGCAATCTATCATATGGGTAATTCTTTGCGGATTATTCGGAATAGCCGCATTGGCTTTAAAGAAACAGAAATAACCATTAAAAACCTTAATACATCATACGAATATGAAAATATCAGAACACATAGAGCGATTGAAACTAATACAGAAACTGATACAAGAAGAAAAGACCGGGCACCCCGACGAACTGGCTAATAGATTAGGCATCAGCAGAGGTACGTTATATAGCCTGATCGACGAGTTACAATCTTATAATGTATCGATCAGTTATTCAAGAAAGAAACAAAGCTTCATATATAATGATGATACCGCTCTTGAGATTAAATATTCCATCAAATTGTTGAATAAAGATGAATTAACAGAAATTAGCGGAGGATGTTCCACTTTTTCTCTTCCGTATAAAAAATTATACGGAAGGACAATATCTTTGTAAAAAAATAAGCTAAACCGGTTTGCTTTTGGAATTTATTATTAATTTTAAAAGTATTTTATTATGAAAAATTTAGATTTGGAGGTTTGCGGAGTAGAAGAGTTAGATACTCGACAAATGGAACAGATTAATGGAGGTAGTAGTGATTTTTGGACATGGCTTCGTATCGTATCTGAACTTATAACAGATAGTCGAACCGGCATGGGATTAGGAGAAGAAGCTACATTTACTGCTGGCAGATAATAGTATTTTATCAATTGTGTACTGATTCCCGAATCAGCTGACTGGATAAAAGATATTTAACTTACAACGGAAACAAAAATAAATATTCTTGTTTCCGTTTTTTGTCAGACAAAACCTTTCTGGTATAGTTATTACTTTTTTGTACATTTGTTATATAAGTCATAAAATAATAGCATGAAATCATTTGATAAGAACAGATTATTTCTATGGCATTATTCATTTGCTATTTTGTTTCTCTTTCTGGCTGTATATATTCAGAAAAGTATTGGTTATGAGAATCCTAATGAGATGCTGAAGAAGACTTTCTATCTTTACTTTATGGTTATTATCGGAGCGCCTGTTATTGAAACTGTTCTAATCCAATTGGTTCCTTTCAAAATTCTCCAATTATTGAAAATAAAAAATTATTTCATTATTCTTTTTTTATTGACTCTATTATTCTCTGTCCTTCATAAAAGATTCTATGATAACATTATTATTTTTCTGATGTCTACTGTTTCATGTGGTGTAATTATCAATTATTTTTTACAAGTAAAGAAACGGGAAAATACAAAAAGAGCTGTTTTGAAAACCATCATATTTCATAGCCTGTTTAATACATCAATAATAATATTAGACATTATATACAATAAGTTTTTATGCACCTGAATATAAGATGATTAAAAACACAATTCTCCAAATATCTAATTTTTAGGGTGTAAAAAAATATACTTCATAAGCATCTGATAATCACATAAAATAAACCCCTATTCAATATAAACTCCAGTAATGATAATGTCGATATAATATGATAACTTAGCTCATGGCGTTACACCCTTATATCCTTTACTTTCAACTTTTAAATAATAAACACATGAAAAGACTATTATCTTTGAGTTTCTTTTTCTTTATACTAAGCTTTATACAAGTATTCAGCCAAAAAGACATGAAAATATATTTTGAAGCGAAATGCCATGTGGTACTGAACGAGTATAAAAATAAGTTTGATTGTGACTCAAGTATAATCAGCAATTTCAAAGCTGACTATACTATTGACATGAGTAAAATAGCACAGGAAAAGCTTTTCAAGAAACCTCCTTCGGAGATAATCGCGTTTTTCAACACTGATAACGGGAAAAAGTACAGATGCTATATCAAAGGTTACAGAAACCGGAATGATCTTCTACTGAAATAATTCTTGTTACAAAAAAGTATGAGGGTGTGTCAAAAGTAATTTTTACTTTCTATTTACATACGCTACGCTCCTGTGACCGTTGGTTGTCATGTTGAACGGAGTGAAACATCTCGTGTCGGGAGGGTCGGGATTCTTCATTGCATTCAGAAACAACGTTCGGCAGAGCAAAGCGGAGCCAATGACAAAGAGGGCAATAATTTGATAGTGCAATTTGGCTTTTGACACACCCTCTTTTTTACTCTTTCATCCGTTGATTAAGAATAAACATTCAATCTATGCATTTATGTATCCATATTCTTGTCCGGATTTATTATTGAGTCAGATCGAAAGCAAGAAAATAGAATAATAGTTATTTACGCCAATTAACTTTAGCAGCCAAGTGTTACCTTATTTGTACAATTTTATCTATATATTGGCTGATAGCTGGAGCTCTTTGAAAGAATGAAATGGCCCCCTAGATCCCCCAAGGGGGACTTATAATGAGGGTAAAAAGTAATAAGTGAAAAAGTGTTACCTTTTAACAGTTACAAGTTACTTCGCCCTAGGGCAGTTACGAGTTACGAGTAGACGAGATACAAAATACGAGTTGTTTACTGTTCACTGTTTACTGATATATCTGTTACCTTTGTTACCTTTTAACAGTTACAAGTTTGTCTCGCCTTCGCTTCGGCGAATGTTATTCCTGCGCCCTAGGGCAGTTACGAGTTACAAGTTGGCTGGCGTTTTGTTTCACGCAAAGACGCAAAGTTTTACATCTTACGAGTTATTGACTGATGACTGTTTACTGTTAACTGATATATCTGTTACCTTTTTTATAATGGCGGACAATATTATAATCCCAGCAGATCACATTATATATAATAAGAAGAAGAACGACAAAACAGATTGTAAGCAATGCATCCGGAAATAATCTAAAAATATCTGTTATGCTGATTATCCGCACTGATATTTTCCTATCTTTGTTACTATTCGTAAATTTTAAAACATAATCATTATGTCGAAAGAAATACTTAAACTAAAACCGCAGCAATTGTGGAAGCACTTCTATGATTTAACCCAAATTCCACGCCCTACAGGGCAGATGAAAGAAATTACAAAATTTGTAATTGACTTCGGGAAATCGCTAGGGCTCGACGTTAAGCAAGACAAGACAGGCAATGTATTAGTCACTAAGCCTGCAACAAAAGGTATGGAAAAAGCCCCTGTGGTAATCCTCCAATCCCATCTGGACATGGTTCCTCAAAAAAACTCTGATGTAAAGCATGATTTTACGAAGGACCCTATAGAAACTGTAATAGACGGCAACAAAGTAAAAGCCAAATCGACCACTTTAGGTTCTGACAATGGTATAGGGGCAGCTGCTATGATGGCTGTTCTGGAAGATAAAAAACTGAAGCACGGCAAAATCGAGGCTTTATTTACCGTAGACGAAGAAGTAGGCATGGTAGGTGCTATAGGATTGAAGAAGGGATTCCTTTCGGGTAGTATCCTGCTGAACCTCGATACAGAAGAAATAGGAGAACTGTGTGTTGGTTGTGCCGGAGGTGCGGATGTAAATGCAGATTGGGAATTCAAAGACGCAAAAACTCCGAAAGGCGACATAGCCTATAAAATCACATTAAAAGGACTCAGAGGAGGTCACTCCGGAACGGAAATACATTTGGGCAGAGCCAATGCTAACAAGCTGATGTTCTATTTCCTGAAAGAAGCCGTGAGCAGTTATGAAGTACGTCTTTCGGCAATCGACGGAGGCTCGCTGCGTAATGCGATCCCCCGCGAAGCCGTCGCTATAGTGACACTTCCCGAAGAGGACGAAAAAGACTTCCTGAAGCTTGTGAAATCGTATGAAAAGATATTCAAGGAAGAATACAAGGCCGTAGAGCAAAACCTGTCATTCAAAGCAGCCAAAACAGACTTGCCGAAAACACTCATACCGGAAGAAATACAGGATAGCCTGATTAATGCGGTAGTTGGGTGCCAGAATGGTGTGATCAGCATGCTTACCGATTTTGAAGGTATCGTTGAAACTTCTACCAACCTTGCTTCCATCAAATCCGGACCGGGACATATTGCAGCAAAGATGCTAGCCCGCAGTTCTTCGGAAACCCGCAAAGATGAGATTTGCTCAAGCCTGGAAAGCGTATTTGCTCTTGCAGGTGCGAAAGTCTCCATCGAAAACGGTTATCCGGGATGGCAGCCTAATGCCCAATCGGACACATTGAATATGATGGCCAAACTGTACGAGACCATGTATAAGGAAAAAGCGCATGTTGTAGTTGTACATGCCGGGCTGGAATGCGGTATCATATTAGGCAGCACTCCGGGACTGGACATCGTATCCTTTGGGCCTACAATCCTGAACGCCCACTCTCCTGACGAGTTTGTGGAAATAGATACAGTGGCTAAGTTCTACGATTATCTGGTAAAAACACTGGAGAATATTAAATAGAATAATCATATATAAAAAAGGCGAATATCTACAGATTTCGCCTTTTTATACTCTTGCCGACCCGGGCTTTATTCCGGCTTCGTCCTGTACTTGGCCAATATAGCAAGAACATCATCGTTTAATTCTCCAAAAATAGAAACGCCGCATGCTCCATTTTCCAGTGCATATTTTATCCCTTCTTCCAGTTCGCTGTTATTTTTGAAATCCGGTAAAAACAAGCCTGCATACAGAGGAAAACGCCCGTCGATACCGCGTATGCCCTGCTTAGTAGCGTCCCCTATCCAAGGTACATCTTCTTTATAAAACCCATGATAGATCATCGGATAAACCGCATCCAGAGGCCAATTTGTCCAGTCCTGACGGACAAGGCGCTTTGCGACATCAGGAGTAGGAAAAACAGCTGCGGTAAGCGGCTTGTTATATGCTTTAGCGACGTCTCCTATCTTATTAACAATACCTGTGACCGCGTCATACCTGAAAGTACGCCATGAAAGGCTCTCCTGTGGATATTGAATGCTATCCAGGTCTTTATGGTACTCTTCTTTAAACTTCGCCTTACATAAATTACAATAACAGTAATCGTATTCCGGCAATTCCTCCGTTTGCACAATTCCATAGACCTGCCATAAATTAACAGCCAATACCACATCACTGAAACGGACATAATCCATATGGATGCCATCTACATAATCCTTAGCTAATGCATTTTTCACATCAGCCACCAGAAAATCAGCCACCTCGGGGCGAGAAGGACACATCCACCGGTAATAATCCACATATGGCGGATGGTCGGCACAGGATTCTCCCTTTCTGTTTACAGCCGCCCATTCAGGATGTGATTTCAGGGCATCGCTCCTATTCATTATCCACATCCATCGGTGCGCTTCGAGCCCCTGTTTCTTTGCCGCACGGTAATGCTTTTCGCTATCGGCTTCAAAGAATATACCTGCGATTCCGGCATCATGGTATTTCTTATATTTTACAGCTAATTCTTCCTCCGTATCTTTCTCCTGAGGATTGATCCACACCCAGTGTTTATAGGTAGAATCACATTTTGCCCTTTCCTTTTTCGATGAGTCGCAACTAAAGAAAAAAGATAAGAGGCACAGGAGCGCGAACAAATATGCTACAGGTTGGTTTCTCATTTATACTTCTGTTTTAGTTTATACATTAAAAAGGCTTATATCATAGAAAGCATTATTTAAGCAACTTACGTAATTCCTCAACTCCCTCCGATGCTCCTTTCTTTATAAAATGAATATCTTGCTGATATACCTTTACTTCATTCGGGTCTATCAGATAAACAGGAGTGTCGCGGCGAATATAATTCAACAATCCGGCAGCAGGATACACATTCAGAGAAGTACCTATTACCACGAGGATATCGGCAGTCCGGACTACTTCTATAGCTTTTTCTATCATCGGCACAGCCTCTCCGAACCAGACAATATGCGGACGGAGCTGTGAACCTTTTTCGCATTTATCCCCCACTCTAATCTCAGCATTATCGGGAGTAAGTGTATAGATAAGAGAAGGATCGGCCGTAGAGCGCACCTTATCCAGTTCACCATGCAGATGCAAAACCGTCGTGCTGCCTGCCCTTTCGTGCAGGCTATCCACATTCTGAGTAATGATCGATACTTTATACTCTTTTTCCATTTCGGCCAGACCTATATGCCCCTTATTGGGCTTAGCTTCGAAAGCCGCTGTCCTCCTCGCATTATAAAAATCGAGAACAAGTTGCGGATTACGCCTGAATCCCTCAGGAGTAGCTACATCTTCTATCGAATGCTGCTCCCACAATCCTCCGGAATCCCTGAATGTGGATATACCACTCTCAGCACTCATTCCAGCACCTGATAAAACAACAATATGCTTCATAAATATTAAAAAATGTAAGTATAACATACAAATATAGTTTTTTCGCCTATAAACTTTATCAATGTATCGTGAAAAGAATTACTTTTGTTGGCAAATAAAAATAAACAATTAATCTTTGTTATCAGATATCTATCATTCTGATTTACAATATTAATTAAAAATGAAAATATATATGGATAAAATCAGTTACGCTCTGGGACTAAGTATTGGTAACAACTTCTTAAGTTCCGGTATCAAAAAAGTGGATTTTGAAGCTTTCTTGAAAGGGATGCAGGATGTAATAAACGAAGCTCCGCTTGCTATGTCATACGATGAAGCAAAAGAAGTAATGAACGATTATTTTACCAGACTGCAGGGAGAAAGACTTGAAGTAAACCTGAAAGCCGGAGAAGAATTTTTAGCGATCAACAAAAACAGGCCGGGAGTTGTAACTCTGCCAAGTGGACTCCAATACGAAATACTGAAAGAAGGAAACGGCTCCATGCCGAAAGCTACAGACCAGGTAAAATGCCACTATCACGGAACCCTTATCGATGGCACTGTATTCGACAGTTCTGTAGAACGCGGCCAACCGGCAACATTTGGTGTGAACCAGGTGATTCCGGGTTGGGTAGAAGCCCTTCAATTAATGCCCGTAGGTTCAAAATGGAAACTTTTTATCCCATCTAACCTCGCTTATGGAAAAGCAGGAGCGGGACAATCTATCGAACCTAACTCGACTTTGATATTTGAAGTAGAAATTTTAGATATTGTTTAATAATAATTATTTAGTTAAAACATGAAAAAAATTCAAGTTGTTGCCCTTGGTGCTTTTGTAGCCGTAGGAGCGTTGTTTACATCTTGTGGAGGAAGCGTTTCATCAGAAGCTTCATTGAAAACCGAAAATGATACTATTTCTTATGCTTTTGGAGCAAGCCTTTATGACCAGGGGCTTTCTATGCACCTACAACAATTAGGTGTGGTCAGTGATACTACAGGTCTGAGTTCTTTTTACAAAAGACAAATTGAAGCAGAGCAAGACTCTTTCAAAAAAGACTCATTACAAAAAGTAATGAAACACAAGCTTGACTCTACTGTAAAAGTAAACGAAAGAAATATTGCTGAGTTCCTGAAAGGATTGAAAGAAAGCATCGATGCTCCGGATTCTAAATCCGCATACTATGCAGGAGTATCGGTAGGTGGACAAATCTCGAAACAAATGTTCCCCAATCTGATCAGTCAGATGTACGGTCCCGATTCTAAAGAAAAGATCAACACCAGCGCTTTCATAGCTGCTATGGCTACCGCTCTGAAAAAAGGCAAATTTGCCGTAAATGATCCGGCTTCTCTTTTCCAGGTAAAGATGCAGGAAGTACAAGCAAAAGCTCAGGCAAGACAAGAAGAAGAATTGAAAAAACAATATGCGCCTCAGATAGAAGCAGGACAAAAATTCCTTGACGAAAATAAAGCTAAAGAAGGTGTTGTGACTCTTCCTGACGGACTTCAGTACAAAATAGTAAAAGAAGGTACAGGAGCTAAACCAACAGCAACAGATGTAGTAAAAGTACATTACCACGGAACTCTTCTCGATGGCACTGTATTCGACAGTTCTGTAGACAGAAAAGAACCTGCTACATTCAATGTCAGCGCAGTTATCAAAGGATGGACAGAAGTTCTTCAGCTAATGTCTGTAGGATCTAAATGGCAGGTTTACATTCCTTACGACCTAGCTTATGGCGCACAGGACAGAGGAACTATCAAACCTTTCTCCACTTTGATTTTCGATATCGAATTATTGGATATTGAAAAAAAATAAGTCAAAAAGTAAGATTTAGATAATATTTTGGCACATCCAATGTAAATTTTCGAGCAAAAAGTCTTGTTTTTATAAAAAATATCCTATATTTGGATTAAAATAACGATAAAACGCTCATATTATGCAGAAAATTGACAAACTTGATAAGAAGATACTGGAGATTATATCTCAGAATGCGAGGATTCCATTCAAAGATGTAGCTCTTGAGTGTGGTGTCTCCCGTGCTGCCATTCATCAGCGTGTACAACGCATGATCGAGATGGATGTGATAGTAGGTTCCGGTTATTTTGTAAATCCAAAGGTATTGGGGTATAACACTTGTACGTATATCGGGGTAAAGCTGGAAAGAGGCTCCATGTACAAGACTGTAATCCCTGAACTGGACAAGATTCCTGAAATCGTCGAATCTCATTTTACAACAGGACCATATACTATTCTTATCAAACTGTATGCCCGCGACAATGAGCATCTGATGGATCTGCTGAATAACAAAATACAGGATATACCGGGTGTTGTAGCTACCGAAACTATGATTTCTCTTAGCCAGGGAGTTAAACGCCAGATACCAATATCTAAATCGGAATAAGAAATAATTCTTTCCTTATATAAAAGGATAGTCATTCTTTGGCTATCCTTTTTTTGCACTATCATCTTTAGCTTATAATAACATAAATATGTAATGTAAAAGAAGCAAAACCCGTATTTTTTTAATATTTTTGCATCACGTTCAATATGGAATAGGTCTGCGACCTTACTTAATTTGTTTACATGGAGAAAAAAAGCTTTGTTTCGAGATTTCTTACCAATATCTATGTTAAGAATATATTGTTGATGATTGCCGCAGGACTCGTTCTGGTGATTATCATATTATTCTTTTTAAACAGATATACCAAACACGACGAATCTGTCATTGTACCTGCCGTAAAGGGATTGCAGGTAGAAGATGCCGAAGGTATTCTGAAAGCGGCAAATCTCCGATATGAAGTCGTGGATTCTATCTTCACCACAGGAGGTGTTCCGGGAGCTATTACGGAACAAACCCCAAAAGAACAATCGAAAGTAAAAGAAGGACGCACCATTTTCCTTACTATTCAGGCCAAAGGTATTCAAATGGTAGCTATACCTGAACTAAAAGACTACTCGCGCCGTCAGGCGGAAGCCCAGCTTAATTCACTCGGATTTAATAAGATCATCATAGACGAAGTTCCATCGGCATACGCCGGCATCGTTATCTCAGTTTCATATAAGGGGCAAACGTTGTCTCCAAATCAAAAAATACCGAAAGGTTCTACCCTGAGGATGACTGTTGGCGCCGGAGGAGAAGTTCTTGAAGACAGCATTCCCGATGCAGATACTAATGTAGATGAATCTTTCTTTCAATAATAATGAACGATTCTTTTGACAATATAGAAGACCTTCCGGAAGATGAATTAACCGAAGGACAGGAAGATTCAGGCCTGTACGAACATTACCGGTTTGTAGCCGACAAAGGGCAGGGCATGATACGTGTAGATAAATATCTGGCAATGCATATTGTCGGAGTGTCGCGCAACAGAATACAGCAGGCAGCCGAAGCAAATTGCATCCTGGTCAATGAAAATCCCGTAAAATCGAATTATAAGATAAAACCACTGGATGTTATATCTGTCGTGATGAACCGTCCGCCACGCGAACTGGAAATCATACCGGAAGATATACCGTTGGATGTGGTTTATGAAGATGACGATCTGATGGTCATAAATAAACCGCCGGGACTTGTCGTACATCCCGGATTCGGGAATTACCAAGGTACTATGGTAAACGCCGTAGCCTACCGTCTGAAAGATACACCCGAATATGACGCCAAAGACCCGCGTTTGGGAATTGTCCACCGCATCGATAAAGACACTTCGGGGCTGATTGTGGTAGCCAAGAATGCTTATTCAAAAGCACATCTATCCGCTCAGTTTTTCAACAAAACCACAAAGCGCCAATATGTGGCACTTGTCTGGGGTGCAATCGAAGAAGACGAAGGACGAATAGAAGGCAATATCGGCCGCGATCTGAAAGACCGTATGCTGATGACTGTTTTTAAAGACGGAGACCATGGTAAACCGGCCATCACACATTATAAGGTACTCGAACGCCTTGGTTATGTATCATTGGTACAATGCCGTTTGGAAACGGGACGTACACACCAGATACGTGTACACATGAAATATATAGGCCATACATTATTCAACGATGAACGATACGGTGGCCACGAAGTACTGAAAGGAACTCATTTTGCAAAATATAAGCAGTTCGTTCAGAATTGCTTCAATATATGTCCGCGCCAGGCGCTACATGCGCAGACTCTGGGTTTCATACAACCCCGTACCGGGGAAGAACTCATGTTCGAAGCGCCTATACCGGATGATATGAGCCAGCTGCTCGAAAAATGGCGGGGATATATAGCCAACAGGGAAATATAAAAAGGAACGAAGAAATTTAATACAACAATAATTAATCATAACTATCTGTTGTTGTTTCATATATAAAAGTAATAAATAGGTCTTTGACCTTAACTATCAAGTTTAATCGACCAATGAAACGAAACATCGCCATAGTATGGGGAGGATATTCTTCCGAAATAGTAGTATCGGAAAAAAGCATGTCCGGCGTCTATTCTTTTTTGAATAAAGAAAAATACAACATCCACAAAGTTAAAATAGTAAGAGAAGGCTGGACTGTCGATGCAGACGGAGAGATATATCCTGTCGATAAAAACGATTTCAGCTTTACACATCCGCAAAAAGGCGAAAAGATAAAATTTGATTTTGCATTCATCATCATACACGGTACTCCGGGCGAAGACGGCCGCTTGCAAGGCTACTTCGATATGCTCAATATCCCCTATTCCACCTGTGGCATGATGGCCTCTTCTTTGACCATGAACAAATTTGTCTGCAATAATTTCCTTAAAAACTTTGGAATAAGAGTCGCAGATTCCTTATATTTGAATAAAGAAACAAGATGCAGTATAGATGACATCGCTGCAAAGCTGGGATTTCCTATGTTTGTAAAGCCAAACACAGGAGGTTCGAGTTTTGCTACAACTAAAGTAAAATCGATAGAACAACTACAAAAAGCTATAGACATCGCATTCGGCGAAACTCCCGAAGTTATTATCGAGAACTTTATCAGCGGACAAGAAGTCACCTGCGGTTGTTATAAAATAAAGGATAAAGAAGTGGTCTTTCCTATTACGGAAGTAGTCACTCCTAATGAGTTTTTTAACTATGAAGCCAAATATGAGGGCCAGGTAGAAGAAATTACCCCTGCCCGCATACCGGATAATATGACAAATGAAATACAGCGATTAACTCGCAGAATATATGATATGGTAGGAGCTAAAGGTATTATCAGAGTAGATTTCATTATTTCTGACACCATACCGTACTTACTGGAAGTAAATACCGTTCCCGGCATGACACAGACAAGTTTCATTCCTCAGCAGGTAGCTGCAGCTGGATTAAACATTACTGATGTGCTGACGGAAATTATAGAAAACGAATTTAACGCGAATTGAATTTACATGCCATGAGTAATAAATTTGATGACATAGCACCTCTATACGATCATGAGGTGGAACAAGCCATTCAGGATATACTGGTAGATCCGGGGTTTCAGCACGCTGTAAAATATATAATACCGAATATAGACTGGGATGAATTTTCAGCGGAAATGCTGAGATATAAATCCAAAGAACAGTTTCAGTCGGAAATGATATATCCGGTTGTAACTATGCTGGGTATGAAGGTAGCAACCAGTATTAAAGGCGACAAATGGGAAACTATCGACAAATCGGTACAACACCTCTTTTTATCCAATCACAGGGATATTGTTCTGGATGCCGGATTACTGAACATCCTGCGTCATAAGGAAGGATTCAAAACAACCGAAATCGCCATTGGCGATAATCTGCTTATCCATCCGTGGATAGACAAGTTGGTAAGGCTCAACAAAAGCTTTATAGTAAGACGGGGACTTTCTATAAAAGAGAGGCTTACCGCATCTAAACACCTATCCGAATATATCCACCATGTAATATCTTCCAAAGATGAATCGGTCTGGATTGCCCAGCGCGAAGGCCGTGCAAAAAATGCAGATGACCGTACACAGGACAGCCTGTTGAAAATGCTGGCGTTATATCCCGAAGATAAACCGTTTATTGAAAGCCTGAAAGAACTGAATCTTATACCGCTTTCCATTTCATATGAATATGACCCGTGCGATTATCTGAAAGCCAAAGAATTTCAGCAAAAACGCGACAATCCTGATTTTAAGAAATCTCAACGAGACGATCTTCTGAATATGGAAATCGGCATACTGGGACAGAAAGGGAACGTGATATTCCGCTTCGGGAACTGTATCAACCCCGAACTGGACAAGATTACAGAACCGGACAAGCGTTTGCAGCCCGAACTGGCCGCTAAAATCATAGATAAGGAGATACATTCCAATTACGAGATATATCCTTGTAATTACATGGCCTATGACATGTTTTACAAAGTGGATAAGTTCAACGAAAAGTACACAGCCGGGCAGTTGGATGATTTTAAAACTTACCTGGATAAACAAATAAGTAAAATAGATCTCGACTATATCGACTATGACTTTGTGTGGGATAAGATGCTGGAAATGTATTCTAATACATTAAAAAATTATCTGGAAGCCACACAATCGTAAAATGGAATAGCATCTCTCATATATTTTGAGTTCTCAAATATATTCCTATATTTGCAACACACAAATGACTCAAACTATGAAGAAATTTATATTCTATATTATATGTTTTATATTCCCTATCCTGTGCTTTTCTCAAGTAGTAAAGCTGGGTGAAGATTTCGTGGACGTACCCGTCATCGATGGAAAAGTGACATTTTTAAAAGAGATTCCTTCAAAAAAGAATATTTCTACAGATGCTAATTACAAGATACTGAAAGAGTGGGCTATTATTAATTATGGCAAAGATCCTTTTATCTCAAGTGTACGCCACGATACAAAGAATAATGAATTTATAGCTAAGTCGAGGATCGAACTACTTCTGCCTGCCAACTCGAAAGGTGTCCGCGAAAAAATGGTTATGAGGTACCGTATAAACGGATTCCTGTTTCAGGACAAATGCGTACTGGAAGTGACTGACATATCTTATTTGTATGAAAACCAGGCGAATGACAAACTACTGCCCCGTGTAATACGGGCGGAAGACTTTATTACCGACAACGCTGTTGAACTGAATGACAATATACGGGAATTCAGAGTAAATACACGCAAGAGTACACTTTATTTCATGAATGAAATCTCAAAAGACTTCGAAGGAAAATTTGGTTATTAAAAATCCAGTTTCAGCTGCTTTTCCGTAAGGTTAAACGTAAGCCGGTGATAGGGAGTCACCCCATATTCCTTTATAGCATTCCGGTGTTTCTTCGTAGGATAACCTTTATTATGATCCCAGTCATACAAAGGATACTCCCCATGTAATTCCGCCATATAATCATCCCTGTATGTCTTGGCCAGAACAGATGCCGCCGCGATAGGCAATAGCTTTCCATCTCCTTTTACCACACAGGTATGGGGCACATCCTCATACTTCCTGAACCTGTTGCCGTCGATCAGTAAATGTTGCGGCCTGATCTTCAATGAAGCCACAGCCCGTTGCATAGCAAGGAAAGACGCGTTGAGTATATTTATCTTGTCTATCTCCTTATGATCAACGATCCCGACAGCCCAGGCTAAAGCTCTTTCTTCGATAAGGGGACGCAGCTTATACCGCTCTTTTTCTGTCAACTGTTTTGAATCGTTTAGTTCTTCACATTCAAAATCCTTTGGCAGTATCACCGCGGCAGCAAATACAGGCCCGGCAAGGCAGCCCCGTCCGGCTTCGTCGCATCCGGCTTCGATCTGGTCTGGATATAATGATAATTGGAGCATAGTTCAATAAGTTTTTCGGTTTCTTCTGTCAGAAAGTAATCCGGACATTATTATCCGCGGGTGGAAAATCGACATGTAATTCTTCTATATCCATTGGCGAGTCCATTACTTTAGATAATCTGAGCATCGATTGTTTCAGTTTTTCATCCGGTTTTTCATCTCCATACAGGTGTAACACAAATACCTGGGACAATACGTCCGCAAATTGTTTTAATACATCATCCGGCAGGTTATAACCCATCCCTTTCAGCTTTTGGATAGTCAGTTTATGCGATAAAAGCTGCATACGTTGCTTATCATCGGATGCCAGTGTCGGGTTATCCGGTAGCGAAGTTACATTTTTTGTTTTTATATCCATACCTTTTTCGCTCAATTCAACAAAGCGATAAGAAAACGGGTAGCCGGATAATGTCCCTGTCTCAATATCATAAATCGTATTTCCCTTATCAGAGGTGAAAGCCGAAATATCGTTCGAATGGAAATGCCCCGTAAAAATAGCTTTCATACCCTTATCTGCAAAAAGATTTGCAAAGCGTTTCCAGTCATCGACCAGATAATCTTTGAAAAATATAGACTGGTATACGATGTGTTCTGTCAGTCCCCAGTGCATCATACCTATTACATTTACATTTTGTAGCCTGGCTTCATCTAAAACTTCAACAATCCACTTTTCGGTATCAGCAGAGATCTTTCCGCCCGAAATACTCCGCGTCTTATATTCTTTATATCTTGCCGCATCTATAGCCACAAGCCATGTATTGGCATCCAAAGAAGCCACATAGCTCAACGATGCCGTATCTCTCAGTAAAGCACTATTGTATCCGCATGAAGCGTAAATATCAGTAAAATCTTCCGGAGTAACGTTCGGTACCGGTAAAGCCTTATTCCCTTTAAACTCTACTGCACCGGGCATATTTATATCATGGTTGCCGGGGATAACGAATACTTTTACACCTTTATCCTGTAATGGTTTCAGTTTATTTACAAAATCGAGATGGCTTTGTTTTTCCCCGTCCTTTGTCATATCTCCACTCACCAGCAGCACTTCTATATCGCTGTGAAGGTAGTCATCCAGGACTTTATCCAGGACTGCGGGGGCGTCTTTAATATTTTTCCCGCTCACCTGTATATAATCCTGCAAGGCATAACCATCGTCCATCAGTTTTTCCGAAAGATAATGCGTATCTGTTATCACACCTATCTTTATCGGTTTACCGGCCAATAATGAAGTTGTGAAAAGGAGAAAAAGTATATAGGGTAAAATCCGTTTCATTTGTATTTTTTTAGTTATAACAAAAATAAGGTATTTATGTTAAACAGGGCAAACCTCTAATAAGTTTTAAATAATACAAAACATTTATTCCTGCCCTGGTTATACACTTGACAGTTAACAGTATCTCTTGCAGAGACACTAAGGCGCAAAAGGTAACACTTTTTTCAGTCATCAGTTAGCAGTAAACAGTAATGTAGCTTTCTCAACTTACTACTTATTACTTAAAATTTACTACTTGTTAAAAAGTAACAAAGGTAACAGGGATATCAGTGAACAGTAAACAGTCAGCAGTTAACAACTCGTATCTTGTCTACTCGTAACTTGTAACTGCCCGCAGGGTGAAGAAATAACATTCGCCGAAGCGAAGGCGAGGCAAACTTGCAACTGTTAAAAGGTAACAAAGGTTACACTTTTTTACTTATTACTTATTACTTTTTACCCTCATTGTAAGTCCCCCGAGGGGAAACAACGTTCGGCGGAGCCAATTTAGGGCGCCATTTCATTCTTTCAAAGAGCTCCAGCTATCAGCCAATATATAGATAAAGTTCCGGTAAAATATTTCACAGGATATGCGAAAAAACTGCGGATCGTCACGACCACAGAGGCTACAGCAATAAAATAATGAATCTCATGTTATCGATAACATACGAAACCTTTTTCTTTTAAGCAAGAGCCGGCTCCTTACATCCGCTACCGCACAATTGTATCGTGTGGATGAATGATTACGGATTTAAAGTAAACGCTCTGCCTGCAATGATTGGAAGTGTCAATCCCATCGAAGGTCAAGCAAAGCACCTTTCACAGGCTCTAATACCATACCCATCGTCGCCTGAATCGTAAGCAGTGCCGCAGATGACGACCAGCAACATTAAAACAATCGTAACTTTTAGTCGGTCCGGTTTCTTTAGTTCGATTATTCAAATTGTCATTTGTAAATAAAAAGGCTGTACAGCCATAGATAAGCTGCACAGCCAAAAGAAAGTCTGCATGAAGATTGGAATAGCCTGCCGGACGGACATAACAGCGGGATACCGGTCACGGCAGGATATTTGTGCATTTTGGAAATTCATTTCGTAAGCTACGCGCGGGTGCGCACAGTAGGAGGCTGGTGTATATGTTTCTTTCTTTTTTCTCCCTAACAGAATAAGGCTAAGCACCAAATTTTCAGGATAAAAAATGACAGAAAATATTATAGAATTATTACTTATACCTGGTGTTGTCATACGCCGGAAAGATGAGCCTGTTTTATTTTATTGTTAATGGCCGGAGTAAATATACATAGGCAATTTTGTGTTTTTTTTGAAGATTTTGAAAATAAAGGGTAGAAATATTTGTTGAAGTGCACCGGCCTATGGAGGTGAGACAGCATTCATTTGCCAATAAACATGCTATCCGTCATTATCTTTTACAGAATATAAAAGACATCTTAGTTATTATTCCTACTTTTGTAATTACTTATTAAATAAAGTCGTCCGGACTTTTTATTTTTGTATTATTTTGTCATTGGCTCCGCTTCGCTCTGCCGAACGTTGTTTCTGAGGTACGAAGGATCTTGTTTTATGAGATGTTTCACTACCGTTCAACATGACGAAGAGAATAAAAACAGATTAAAAGAAACTTTTTTGAAAAGTCCAGACAGCTTCAATATTATTACTTCGATATAATTTTCCTTATGAAAAAAATTATTTCCTTATCGGTTTTCATTTTTTTATGTGTGGGTTTTATCTGTTCGCAGGATTTAGTAGTGGGCAGTTACAATATCCGTTACAATAATCAGGGCGATGCAGAGAAAGGAAACGGATGGCAACGCCGTTATCCTGTAATTACAAAACTGATTTTATTCAACGACTTTGATATTCTGGGCACACAGGAAGTGCTTCACAATCAGTTGGAAGATCTACAACGCGAATTGCCTCAGTACGGATATGTGGGAGTAGGCCGTGATGACGGGAAGACCGCCGGGGAATATGCTCCCATATTTTATAAAAAGGACAGGTTTGAGCTGTTGAAATCAGGGCATTTCTGGATGTCCGAACAAACAGACTTTCCGAATAAAGGCTGGGACGCCGCCCTGCCACGTATCTGTACTTGGGCCCAATTTAAAGATAGGAAAAAGAAGAAAAAAATATGGTTCTTCAATCTGCATATGGACCATGTAGGCGTAGAAGCCCGCAGGCACAGCGCCCGGCTGGTACTGAAAAAGATAGAGGAAATGTGCGGCAAAGATGCAGTAATACTGACAGGCGATTTCAATGTGGATCAGACCCACGAAAGTTATAAGCTATTGGCTAATTCGGACATCCTGTTCGATTCGTATGAGAAAGCCGGAGTTCGCTATGCGCTCAATGGCACATTCAACGCGTTCAAACCCAACCTGATGACTAACAGCCGTATCGACCATATATTCGTAACCGGCAAATTTGTGGTTGACCGCTATGGCGTACTTACCGATACGTACCGTGTTCCGGTAGAAAACAGTAAAGAGCTGCATGTCGGTGATTTTCCGAAAGAAGTATTTTCTATGGAAGCCGAAACCCGTTTGCCATCAGACCATTATCCGGTGAAAGTTTATTTACGCTATAAAAAATAAATACATATTTTAAACAGACTCCATGAATAAAAATAAGGTACTCCATCTGTTCCTGATAGTTGCTGTCCTATCTGTATTGTCCTCCTGTAAAACCCGGCAACAAC
This sequence comes from Dysgonomonas termitidis, assembly GCF_042654545.1. Classification (GTDB taxonomy): domain Bacteria; phylum Bacteroidota; class Bacteroidia; order Bacteroidales; family Dysgonomonadaceae; genus Dysgonomonas; species Dysgonomonas termitidis. The sequence goes on along the minus strand of NZ_JBHSGN010000076.1, from coordinate 73,783 downwards.
GTGTCTCATTTACTGACATAGCCCATCCCAAAAGGGAATTTAGAGGCGCATGGCTAAGTACGGCCTGGCAAACAAGATACAGGACAATGACAGTATCACAGCTGAAAACATATTTTATAAAAACGCTGGATGAACTTCATGCCGAGGGGATCAACGCCGTTATTTTCCAGGCACGTCCTTATGCTGATGCATTCTATAAGTCGGAACTGGAACCCTGGAGCGCTTTCCTTACCGGAACGCAAGGTGTAGCTCCCGAAGGAGGATTCGACCCTCTGGCATTCCTTGTCGAAGAATGCCACAAACGCAATATGGAACTGCATGCATGGCTCAATCCTTACCGCGTATCGGCCAGCGAAAACGATATGTTCGCAAAAAGCCATATATATTATAAATACCCTGAGAGGTTTGTAAAATACGGCGGTAAAGTCTATTTTGACCCGGGCATCCCCGCCAACCGCAAATTTATCTGCGATGTGGTAAAGGATATTGTAATGCGCTACGAAGTGGACGCCATACATATGGATGATTACTTCTATCCTTACCCTATTGCCGGAGAAGGATTCCCTGATGACAACAGCTTTAATACATATGCAAAACAACAGGGATTCTCCCAGAATCAACTGGCCGACTGGCGACGCAACAATGTGAATTTGCTGATACAGGACATAAAAAATACCCTGATGACTTCAAAACCATGGGTAAGATTCGGAATCAGCCCGTTTGGTATTTACCGCAATAAGAAAAGCACGCCCGACGGTTCGGGTAGCGATACTAATGGCCTGCAAAATTACGATGACCTGTATGCTGATGTAAAGCTATGGGTAAAAAATGGCTGGATAGATTATAATATGCCCCAGGTATATTGGGAAATAGGCCACAAGACAGCCGATTATAAAACCCTTATTAAATGGTGGGCATTCAATAATTACGATCAGCACCTTTATATCGGTCAGGATGTAAAACGTACAATGGATGCTAATACACAGCCTTCGGGAGATAACCAGCTGAATGAAAAGATGGTGCTTTCACGTAGTTTCACAACTGTACATGGCAACTGCTTCTGGCCCGCTTATGAGTTGTTGGATAATTATAAGGGTATCGCTACCCAATTGAAAAATAATTACCACAAATACCCTGCCCTTATCCCGGCATATAAGCATATGCACAACAAAAGCCCCAAAAAGGTAAACAAGGTGGAGGAATCCTATACAGCGACCTCTCATACATTGAGCTGGAAAAGTAATTCGGACAAATACGATCCCGAAACAGCGCAATACTATGTGGTTTACCGTTTTGCGAAAGGAGAAAAAGAGAATCTGGACAACCCTCAGTATATTGTCGCCATAACACGGGATAACAGCCTTGTATTGCCTTACGAAGGAGGAAAAAAGGAATACAAATATGTAGTTACCGCAGTAGATGCCTTCCACAACGAATCGAAAGGTAAGTCGAAAAAGATAAAACTATAAGCCGATAAGCAAACGATGATAAAGAAAGAGTTTACAATGATAGCCAAAACGATGGCCGGCCTTGAGGATGTTCTGGCGGAAGAGCTTACCGGACTAGGTGCAAACAATCTGGAGATAGGTAAACGCATGGTTTCCTTCGATGGCGACCTGGCAATGCTCTATAAAGCAAATATACACTGCCGGACAGCCCTGCGCATACTTCGTCCAGTATTTGAATTTAAGGCTAAAAATACAGATGAAATATACAAGAGGGTAAAGGCGATGAACTGGTACGAACACCTGACAGAAGACAGTACCTTTGCCATTGACGCCATCACTTTTTCCGACTATTTCACCCATTCTAAATTTGTCGCCTATCGTGTAAAGGATGCCATTGCCGACTACTTTATGCAAAAAACAGGCAAACGTCCGTCCGTGGATACAAAGAATCCCGACCTGCTTATCAATTTTCACGTTGCACACGACAAATGCACCTTATCTTTCGACAGTTCGGGCGAATCATTGCACAAAAGAGGATACCGTGTAGCCCAGACAGAAGCACCTTTGAATGAAGTGCTGGCAGCGGGGATGATACTTAAAACAGGATGGCGGGGTGAATCCGATTTTGTGGACCCGATGTGCGGTTCCGGGACACTGCTTATCGAAGCCGCTATGATAGCCATGAATGTACCTCCGGGTATATACCGGCAGAATTTCGCTTTCGAAAAATGGAAGAATTTCAATGCAGGCCTTTTTGAGACCATATACAACGACGATAGCGGAGAGCGCGAATTTAATCACAGGATATATGGTTCGGACATCTCTCCGGAAGCTATCGATATAGCTGCACAGAATATCAAAAGCGCAGGACTGGAGCGCCGCATCGATCTTGAGGTGAAGCCATTTGAGAAATACATACAGGCTCCTGCCGAAAAAGGGATATTGATTACGAACCCGCCGTATGGAGAGCGTATAAAACCGGAAGACCTGAGCGGATTATATGAAATGATAGGCGAACGCTTCAAGCATGTATTTATGGGTTATTCGGCATGGGTACTCAGCTATAAGAAGGAATGCTTTGATAAAATAGGGCTGAAACCATCTAAGAAAATACAGCTTGTTAATGGTTCATTGCAATGTGAGTTCCGCAGATATGATATATTTGCAGGAAAGAAGTACGATTCGAAGAGAAAAGACGATGAGTAGGAACAGAAGTCTAACAAAATAAAGAATACAGATATGAAAACACTCTTTACCTTATTTTTGACCGGCATAGCGATCATAAATTTATCTTCGTGTTATTCACAGCGGCCTGTTGCCAGCAGAGCCTCCGATAATAATCAGACTTATAAGGTAGAGTACCTTTTCGAACATGAAGGTTGTAAAGTATACCGTTTTTATGATCGGGGCAACTATGTGTACTTCACTAACTGCACGGGAGATGTTACTGCTATTTCGACTGATTCGACTAAAACCAGAGTGGAGACTATTGTAAAAAGTAACTTATTGAAATAGGCTCTATATCAGGTCAGAAGTATCGAGACTTACATCATCTTCAAGGTCTATCATCGTATTGATTATGTATAGCCTTGAATATTCTTTCATGTCCTCTGCTTTGATCTCTTTCTCTTGTATTATGCCCTGTTCAAGCAATAACCTGCGCTTGGTCCCCGCCAGCAGATAAGAAGCGGGAGTGTATAAGCCCGAATCATTTCTGAATACGACATTACTGAATGATGTATCGGTTATGCAGCCACTCTTTACTATTAAGATATCATCACAATCGTCTTTTTGGGAGAGAAGATTATCTATATCGTGCCTGTCCGCATATTTAAAGGAATAGTCGATGGTATCATCAAATACCAATTTAAGTTTCCGGATTGTTCTGAACTTGTAGTGTTGATATTCAACACCTATCATATGACTGGAATATATTATACGGCATTTTACTATTCCATTCCTGTATCCGAGTGGAATATCGCCTTCTGATAAGTCAACCAAAGTCGGCTTCGCAAAAAAGGTCTTTGACGTACGAAAAATACGTTCCTGATGAAAAGGCAGGTTACAGAACTTACCGTCCAGTATTTTTAATGCTTCGGTAAAAACAGGTTGTCTCATATTATCGGTAAATAGATTTTACTTAATACTTCTTTGTATTCGCTCTCACAATTGCTATAGGCTGTTATACCTCCACCGCTCCGGAAATAGTACCGGCCATCTTCCTCTTCTATGAAACGTATCATTACTGCCGTATCGAGTTCTTTTCCGTCATAATAGCCGAATATTCCGGTATAGTATCCACGGGACTCGTTCTCAGCCTCTCTGATAATATCCAAGGTTGCCGGTTTTGGTGCGCCTGATATAGACCCGGCCGGAAGCATTCCGAAAATGATATCTCCCAGATTATCAACACAATCACCCTGTAACCATCCTGTGATTTCGGAACTCACCTGCAAAATATCGGTTCTGTTGGTCTTTATCCGGTCTATATACCTGAATCTGCTGACTTGCACATTATCGGCTACAATACTAAGGTCGTTACGCAACAGGTCCACGATCGTATTGTGCTCTGCCGTCTCTTTATAGTCGTTCAGGATTATCCGCGCGGCGTCGGGAACAGAGGCATCTATCGTCCCTTTCATCGGGTTGGTAGATATAATTTTATCCGATATTTTCACAAACCGTTCCGGAGAAAAGCAGACGAAACGACCGGGCAATAACAGTTTATAGGGAGCATTACTATATGCGAAAATATCAGGAAATGATAAATTGGTGGATATGGGAGTCTTTATTGTCAGGTTAGTAAGATAGGAGTAACCTCTCAATAGACCTTGGTGAACAATATCGAATTTCGCTTTATAGGTATCATAGGTAAGAGGTTGCGGGCTAAATTGAATGTCGTTTTCAATCTGTTTTTTTACGGGAGAATTACCCTGCCCTCTTATATCGAATAATATCTCTGCCTGCTCAAAAGGATTTTCTAAAAAAAAGCCTTCAGTCAGTTCAAAGTTAACAGCAAAGAGAAATGGCCGTTTCGCGTTGCCGTGCACATTCATCTTGTGCTGTATATCTTCAACTCTTTTTGTAAGCATTTTACTTATACGCCGGGAAGATAAGATTAATATGAATTATCCAAGAACAAAAAACAAGAAAACGGCTCTTCGCCACTCCCTTGTTTCCTGCTATTTCTTTTTCGGTTGGATCAATCGTCGTCATCGTCGCAGCCTCTTCGTTTTTTCCTTTTTTTACCCGAGAAAATAGACTTTATCTTTCTGATGACAAAACGTAACAGCATTGGTTGCACTATTTCCCACACAACAGGATAATAAGCCATCAGGGTTCCCAATAGGCCACTGTGTGCTACTCCATCCGAATCCGTATCTTTAGATTTGGACTTCTCTTTGGGGCCGAACCCGAATTGACGAAGTACCGTATTCACGGCGCTATGAAAAAGGAGTGGACCCGCATTATCGGAAAGATACGTCCAGTGTTCACCCAGACGTTCTTCACTCTCGGCGCACTCACGCCTCGCTATTGCTTTTTCCTGACGGAGTTCTTCTAATGGTGTTAATTTATTTCTCATCATTATCCTCCATTCCTCTGAAAAAGTTTATAGTACTATTCAGTATAGATTCTTTTATCTTTCTCCTGAACAGAAAAACTACCAACAGAACAAACAAAGAAAACAGGGCCATAATACCGAATCCGGCCGCCAGACTATTCAGGAGTTCACCTATAAAAAATGCCAGCCCGATCAGCAGGAAGAACATAAGTACAGCGATAATAGACAGAACTATTAAGCCATATCCTACCGCAGAAGCAGAGAGACTCAACTTCTCAAAAGCATCCAGCTTGAACAGCCGGATTCTTTTATTGATATAGCTTAATAGTTCTAATTTGATTTCTTCAACCAGAGTATTTAAGCTTTTGTCTGTTTCTTTATCATTCAACATCGCTCCTCAACTCATCTATTTTTTCCCGGCCTCTGCCTGCTGCATGTCTTACATTGCCTTTTACCTTATCTACAAGGCTGTTTATGTCTTTTAACCATTCTTCTTTCTTATCAGAAGCTGCAACATAGCCCACCGCAGCACCTAATGCCGCACCTATGGCTAAAAATAATAAATTAGAGCCAGTTTTATTCATAATTCTTTAAGTTTTTAAATTAATCCTTTTTTCTATAACAAATATTTCCTTTCTATGTTTTCCAAAACGGACAACTAATATAGTTACTTTTTGAAAAAGCAGGAAAAATCTTTAATAAAAATAACTAAACTATGTATATATTTCAGAGTTACAGAGCTATTTAGCATATTGGTAAGTGAAACAACGAAAATAAGTTAGAAATTAAAATGCATTATTAGCCCTATTTATAACTTATATGGCCTCGCCAAATAATGTAGCCGAAGTATTCCCTGTAATTCTGACAGTTACAAAATCTCCGATGCGATGGCTGCCTTTATCAAAGATAACCACTTTATTTTGAGAAGTACGTCCAAACAGTTGTTCCCTCGAACGTTTGGAGAATCCTTCGACCAATACCTCAAACTCTTTGCCGACATCTCTTTTATTACTTTCAAGGGAACATTCGTTCTGTAATTCTATAATTTCCTGCAAACGCTTTATTTTAACATCTTCGGGCACATCATCTTCTAACTTTCTGGCAGCAAATGTTCCCGGACGCTCCGAGTATTTAAACATAAAGGCCGAATCGAAGCAGACTTCACGCATCAGTGACAAAGTCTCCTGCTGGTCTTCTTCTGTTTCGGAATGGAATCCGCACATTATATCCGTAGAGAGCCCGCATCCCGGAATAATCCGTTTGATAGCCTCTATACGGTTCAGGTACCACTCTCTGTCATACTTACGTTTCATCACATTCAGCATACGGCTGCTTCCCGACTGTACAGGCAGGTGGATAAATTTGCAAAGATTATCATACTTCGCTATCACTTCCAGCGTTTCATCGGTCATATCCGTTGGGTATGAAGTGGTAAAGCGGATGCGCATTTTTGGGGCTTCAAGAGCTACAATTTCGAGTAAACGGGAGAAGTCTACCACCGTACCATCTTCATTCTCATAGCGGTACGAATTTACATTCTGCCCCAGCAAAGTTACTTCCTTAAAGCCTTTGTCGCGTAAGTCGGCAACTTCGTTCAATATACTTTGAGGCAAACGGCTACGCTCACGTCCTCTGGTATAAGGCACAATGCAGTACGAACAAACCTTATCACATCCGCGCATAATGGATATAAAGCCCGAAATATGATTTCCTCCGATACGCAAAGGTATCACATCCTTATATGTTTCGGTTTTTGATAAAACGACATTGATTGCTTTTTCGCCACTTTCGGCGGCACCCACCAGATTAGGCAGGTCGAGATAAGCATCGGGACCGACCACCACGTCTACATGATGCTTGTCGTGCAGTTCTTCTTTCACCCGCTCTGCCATACATCCGAGAACCCCGATGATCATATTGGGCTTCTTCTTTCTCTTAAGGGCATTGAAAAAATCGAGGCGCTGAATAACCCGTTGCTCGGCATTATCGCGAATCGAACATGTGTTTACAAACACGGCATCAGCATCTTCCAGCTTGTCCGTCATAGTATAACCATCCATCTGCATTACAGATGCAACAACCTCGCTGTCCGCCACATTCATCTGGCAGCCATAGGTTTCGATGAACAGTTTTTTCTCTCCGGCTTCAGTCATGGATTTAAAGTCCAGTCCTTTTTCGTTGTTCATAGAAATATAATTTTAATAAATAATAAAATAAAAATGATTTATCTCAAATCGTTTCAGTCTGGCAAAAGTACAAAAAAAACGGAATACTGATGCGGTATTCCGTGCAAGCTATGTTAAATATCTACTTCTCCTCTTCTACGATAAACCAGCGGGCGCTGTCTTTCTCTCGGACAGCGGCTTGTCCCGGTTGTAAATCAGGCAATTTGCGGAGGGCAGGCTCCATCTCCAGCATTTCGTCTACAGAAACGAGATAGGCGTCTTCATCATCAGTCACATCCTCTTCACCGAAGAGCTGCCAGTCTCCGTCTTCATCATATAAAACGAAGGTAACGGGCGAACCGTTAGTCAGTACATAACTGGTCGTTAATACCGATTTGTTTTTTTGTTCTTCTTTAAATTTCATGTTGTATTATTTTAGAATAAAGATAGGAATTATAATCCGATAATACTTCGTTCCCATAATCCGTTATAAAAAATATGAATAACGCCTGAATTTCTTTATTTATCATACACCCGCCAGGAAAAGAGATTTTAGCCGCCTAATATGTTAACATAACCGCACATTTAGTTAAAATAAATGTAAAAAACAGCCCGCCGCAGTATATTTTCTGCTTACCGGATACTAAAATCTATTATTCCCCGTAACCTTGCACCTGCTTTACTATTATTAAGTTTTTATGAAGAAAATATATATCCTCTTATTTACCCTTCTTACTTTCACCGCATGTGAAATGATAGAGTACCACCCCTATGACGGGCGTATAAAAGGAGAAACGGGAATTAATGCAAAAAATATTGCACGTATAGAAGAGTTCTGTAAGGGAAAGGAGACGATCCGTTTTGTAATGACCGGGGATACGCAACGCGCCTACGACGAAGCCGAGGATTTTGTGAAAGCTATAAATAAACGGAACGATGTCGATTTCGTTATTCACGGCGGAGATATTTCTGACTTTGGCCTCACTAAAGAGTTTCTGTGGCAAAGGGATATTATGAATAAGCTGAAAGTGCCTTATGTGGTACTTCTGGGAAACCATGACTGTCTCGCAAACGGCATAGATGTCTTCCATGAAGTATTCGGTGAGGTGAACTTTTCATTTCTGGCAGGCAACACTAAATTTATCTGTCTGAATACAAATGCCCTTGAATTCGACTACTCGCATCCTGTTCCCGATTTTCAGTTCATAGAACAGGAATATAAAGACGAAAGGGAAGAATATGAAAAGACAATATTTGCAATGCATGTACGCCCTTATTCGGAACAGTTCAATAATAATGTAGCCAATGTTTTTCAACGATATATAAAGGAATTCCGGAAATTGCAGTTTTGTCTGAATGCACATGATCACTGGGCGCAGGTAGACGACCTGTTCAACGATGGAGTGATGTACTATGGTACACCAAGTGTGGACAAACGCAAATATTTACTGCTGACTATAAAGCCTGACGATACATACGATTATGAAGTTATTGAATTTTAAGAATACACTATATCTGTGCCTTGTTGCAATGCTTATCACCCATTCTCTTTCTGCCCAGAACGATTACGACAGGCGTATTGAGAAATATAAATCGCAATGGGAGAACCTTATTCCCAATTATACCAAAGTGCAGTATGCCGGCGGAATGGGGCTGATATCATTAGGCCTGGGATGGGATTACGGAAAAAACAATCAGTGGGAAACGGATATATTCTTCGGATATCTGCCAAAATATTCGACCAAGCGTTCTAAGATAACGTTTACCCTGAAGCAGAACTTTATTCCCTGGAAGAAGGAACTGAATAAACATTTCTCGATAGATCCCCTGGCTACCGGACTGTATGTAAATACGATCTTCGACGGGGATTTCTGGGTAAATGAGCCGGACAAATACCCGAACAGTTATTATTCGTTCTCTACAAAGATGCGCTTCAACATCTATCTGGGTCAACGGATCACGTATAACATTCCGCCGGACAAACGCTTCTTTGCCAAGTCCCTCACTTTGTTCTATGAAATAAGCAGCAATGACCTGTATATCGCCAGTGCTTTCACGAACAGTTACCTGGGACCAAAGGAATATCTAAGATTATCATTCGGATTGAAAATGCTGATGTTCTGATATAAAAGAAGAGGCTGTCTCAAAAGGGGCACAGTACTATCAATGTGCCACCCTCTTTGTCATCCTGAGTGTAACGAAGGATCTCGACCCTGAGAAACGAGATGTTTCACTCCGTTCAACATGACAACCAACGGTCACAGGAGCGTAGCGTATGTAAATAGAAAGTGAAAAATACTTTTGGGACAGCCTCTTTTTTATATTCATTCTTCTCTCATTCAGGATTCCGAATCAATCGTTATATGTCGGCAATGTCGAAAACTCTTTCGAGTAGCGTATCATCTGTTCCGCATAGCCTTCGGTATAAGAGATTTTCACATCGGTCATCTTACCGTCCTTATCCTGTACCAATTGGAATACCGGATTCACAAAACCTTTGTATGGTTTCATATTCAATGTCTTGTAACGCTCCAGCACTTCTTTATGCAATTTCTGATCAACTTTTACCGCATAATTCGCTACAATAGCTTTTGCCCCATTGAAATCGCCTTCCGATTTGATTCGTTGGATTTCGGCAAGTAAATCGCCGAATAATGTGCGCAATTTGGCATAATCGTTTACTACAACATATGTTTTGCCATCTTTTATTTTATATTCGACAACATTTTCAGCTTTTCCTTTTTCATAAACCCACCTGGCTATCAACTGGCGGTTACGCATATGCGCTTCCTCGATGTCTTTACCGGGTTCGATACGTACAAGTTGTGTCATCAGGCCATTCATCATAAACTTATAGTATTCTGCTTTGTAAGCGTCCGCATTCGGGATAATGCCCAACTCTACAAGTTTGGCATCGGCAAGGAAATACAGTCCGAACAGGTCGGCACGGGCTTCTTCGATGGTAGAACTGAATTCTCCCAATGCATTAGGATCAACCTCGGGCAGTAATTTTCCCGAACCATGTCCCAGACATTCGTGGAGATCGGTATGTAAAACATCGGTAATGAAGCCATATTCCTTTATCATATTCACCTCAGCGTCAGACCACATAAACTCTTTACCAAATCCGGTATGCGCGCCTGCCGCGTCGTATGCTTCCATGATATTTTCTATTGTCACCGACTTGGAACCATGATCTTTGCGTATCCAGTCCGCATTCGGCAAATTGATGCCGATAGGCGTCGCAGGATAGCAGTCTCCGCCAAGTTGAGCTACGGTGATTACTTTGGCAGATACGCCTTTTACTTTTTCCTTTTTGAAACTTTTGTCCACAGGTGAATGATCCTCAAACCATTGCGCGTTTGAACTGATAATCTCGGTACGTTTTGTCGCTTCTACATTTTTGAAGTTTACAATGGACTCCCAACTGGCTTTGATACCAAGCGCGTCTCCATAAACTTCCGTGAAACCATTTACAAAATCGACCTGTGAATTTAAATCTTCAACCCATGCCACAGCATATTGATCGAACGTTTTCAAATCACCGGACTTATAATATGAAATAAGTTTTGAGATCACATTCTTTTGCGCGTCATTCTCGGCTACAGCCTGAGCTTTTTCGAGCCAGAAAACTATTTTTTCGATTGCAGGTGAATACAAGCCGCCGACTTTCCAAACCTTTTCGACCAGTTTTCCGTCTTGTTTTACCAAACGGCTGTTGAGCCCGTAAGATATAGGCGTAAGGTCGGTTGTATCTTTCATTGCCCCGTAAAATCCCTGGACTTCTTTCTGGGTAACTCCTTCTCCGTAATAATTATTGGCAGAAGTAAGGATGAGATCTCCTCCCGACTGGTTCACTTTCTTTGCCATTACCTTAGCGTCGAACATGACAGGCGTAAGCATCTTTATAAAATCATCTACGGACTGACCTTCTTTTACCGGAACAAGTTCCGCCGGTAAGTTTTTTACCTGCTCCGCGAAAAATTCTTTAGAAAAACCCGGCAGGAATTTTTCCTCGCCGTAGTGATGGTGTATCCCATTAGAGAACCACACACGCTTGAGATATACTTCAAACTCTTTGTAATCAGCCGAGCTCTTATCTCCTTTATAATTTCCATAGATAGCCTCCAGCGTGCGGCGGATAGCCAGGTTATACCGGTTGTTCTGGTCGAAAAGAATATCCCGCCCTTCGACAGCAGCCATAGAGAGATAATAAACCAGTTCTTTTTGCTCCAAAGTCAGATTGTTGAATCCGGGAACGTAATAACGCAGGATTTCGAGGTCGGCAAAAGCATCTATTGAAATCAGCAGGGACAGTGTCCGCTTCAGCCTGCTTCTCCGGTGCTTTTTGCCCCCCTCCGCAGCCGGCAAACATCATTGATAATCCGGTCATAGTTATTAATATTGTTTTTTTCATTTAATTATATAATTTAAATTCTTATCTATTGCCTATTGCCTGTCGGCTCACTCTTTTATTTCGCCCATATGCAGGTGTGATGTCATCAATAACAATTGAAAAATCGGGGTTTATTGATGTTTCCATTACAATCAATGAATTATTTTTATAAATAACTGTAAAATTACTGTTTTTTTGGAGTTTGATGTAATGATTTACTTTTAATTAGGCTAAAGACTTTTCTCAAACTTTATCTATACTATTTTTAGTGTACTGGTTTACAAGAAAGGGAGTTCTTTGAAATGTTGGATTTAGAATTTAAAGATTCAAGGTTTAATGATTTAGAAAAAGTTACGAGTTACAAGTTGGCTGGCGTTTTGTTTTGTTTCACGCAAAGACGCAAAGTTTTACATCTTACGAGTTATTGACTGATGACTGTTTACTGTTTACTGATATATCTGTTACCTTTGTTACTTTTTATATAGTGTTCTTTGTGTAAATATTTGTGCCCCTTGTGGTAAAGAGTTTTCAACCACTAAGTACACGAAGGAAATCACAAAGGGCACAAAGACTAAAAAAGTGTTACTTTTGTTACCTTTTTTTAAGAGTTACGGGTTTGCCTCGTCTTCCTCCGCTCGCGCAGACGTCCCGTCTGTGTGTTGCGTAGCAGACATTTTTGCACTGTTAACAAGACACGGACTGGAAGTCCGCGCCAGCGGGGGACAGGGCTGTTAAGTTCTCCGCTTTGTTCTGTTATTCTCTGCTGTCATCCTGAGTGAAACGAAGGATCTCCTTCTATTTAGGAGATGTTTCACTTCGTTCAACATGACAAAGAGAATATAAGATTCAGAACTTAACAGCTCTGCCCTAAGGGGGGGACTTACAGAGAGGGGAAAAAGGAACAGATAAAAAATAGTGGAAAAAGTGTAACTTTTGTAACTTTTTTGATATAGTAACGGGTTACTTCGCCCTAGGGCAGTTACAAGTTACGAGTAGACAAGATACGAGTTGTTAACTGCTGACTGTTTACTGTTCACTGATATCCCTGTTACCTTTGTTACTTTTTAACAAGTAGTAAATTTTAAGTAATAAGTAGTAAGTTGAGAAAGCTACATTACTGTTGACTGTTAACTGCTAACTGATGACTGAAAAAAGTGTTACCTTTTGCACCTTAGCGTCCCTGCATGAAATACTGTTTACTGTTTATAAAAAAATCTATCCGTTAACATCAAAGATAACGAATAGATTTATATGCTATTATATACTTAGTTTTCTAACCTCTTAACACCAGCAAAGGTGTATCGGAGTGAAACAGCATCTTACGCGAGATACTCGGACTAAACATACGGGCAAAGATATTCCGCTTACTGGTGGTCAGGGATAATATCTGTATTTTATCATTCTTTATATATTCATCCAGGCTTTTGAGCATATCATTGGTGTCGATCAACTTATAGTCGAGGTTCAAGCCCGGATATTGCTTACTGAAATAATCTTTGATTCCGGCAAGTTTTATTTCGTCCCAGCGGTCACCTTTCTTAACGGCTATATGAGTAAGTACAATCTGTACATCGCTATATGGTTGCAAGAGTTTTGCCAGCAAATCGAATGAGATCAAATCTCTCTGACTGAAGTTTGTAAGGAATGCCATTTTCTTCACTTCCCTCAAATCCGAGAATGGTGTGTTTTCCGGAATTGCAATTAACGGAACGTGAGTCATTTCTATCACCTCCGCCGTTACACTGCCGATGAGGTCGGCATCTTTCTGATCCTTGCCTCTGGTGCCCATAAGTATCAGTGTCGGCTTATATTCTTTGGCAAAAGTCACTATCTCTTCTTCGGGCAAGCCCTCGCGCAATACATAAGAATAGTTTACCGAAGGGAATTCCCCTTCCGAAACCTTCTGGTCTATCGTATTGCATAGTTTCTGGATATTTTCCTTTACTTTCTCTATAATATTCTGGAATTCCTTTTCTTCCTTTCCCTGATAGGCAAATGCTTCGGCCATCGGTAGTGCAGTAGGATAGTAGGGATTGAAATATACATGAAGTATCTTTACTTTCGCGTTGAGATCACGAGCCAGGTTAAAGGCTATCTTACATGCTTTAAGCGAATAATCGGAGAAATCGACCGGAATAAGGATGCGTTTGCGTCCGTCATCAGTCCTGTATGTTTCTTCCTCATCGTAGCTGAATAAGTGACGACTCTCCACTACGCTCAGGGCTTTGGGCAGATCGGATTCTTTGATACGGATACGAACGCCGGGTGATACTCCCGGATTATCCAAATCCACATCATTGATATGGACTTCAATATTCTCACCTTCCAATACGCCTTTCAATATCTGGGCTTTTTCGTTTGTGTGAATCGCAAGTGTTACCAATTTATCTCCCATTGCTGTATATATTTATTTGTTGTTGTACTTATTTTAAAAGAGATGAACACTTTTGGCATTCATCTCTGTATTTTTTCTTAAGCTTCCTTCGCTTCCATCATCTCTAAAGCCATGTCCAAAATAGTGGTATCATCGAGTGAAACATAACCTCCGTCCGGCCCGGGTTCTATATGTACGCCACAACTTTGCCCTTTTTCGTAGCTATATCCCCCGAAGTAGTTCCAAACCGTTTCTACAGGAATTTGTAAAGTTTCAGCTATCTGATGTATGCTTCCATCCGGTAAACTATCCTTGATTTTGCGAAGCTCTGAAAATGTAATAACTCTAGTCATACTCTCTAAGTTTTAAATGGTAAATGATTAGGAATATGTTCTAAAGTTATAAAATTCTTTTTTGAAAAACAATGGATTTTATGAAGGAATATCAAATATTGCGCTATATATAGCAATTGATGCTATCGTGAGCAATATTGCGCCAATAAGTATCTTTGCTCTTTCTTTGCTATAGACAGGTATTCTAACCTCCTCTTTAGGAACTTTCAGAATATACCGGCGAGAGGTTAAATAAACATAATACACCAAAAAGCCTATTAAAGCACCCCAAACAGCACCTCCGACAACATCGGAAATAAAATGAACTCCCAGATAAACACGGGAATACGCTGTAATGGTAGCCCATATTATCATTGTAATAGTTAGATATCTGTACCGGAACAACAGGGAGGTGAAAGCTACAACTCCGAATCCATTGGCTGCATGATTGGATATAAACCCGTAACGTCCTCCGCGATATCCTTTTACTACTTCCACAAAGGCTTCAAAATCGGGATGATGTGTGGGCCGCAATCGCTCAAAATAGGGTTTGATAAGGTTCGCCGAAACAAAGTCACATAAAACTCCGACTAATACGGCACAAATAAGAAGCAACAGGGCTTCCCTCCATTTTATTTTATACACAAATACGGCCAGACCGGTTATAGCTAGAGGTAACCAGATAAGTTTACCGCTATATATCCACATAAATGTGTCCCAATAGTCAGTATGATGCTCGTTGAGCCATAGAAATAAATTCCGTTCGTATGGCAATATCTTTTCTACAAGGCTCATCAGAAGTTTCTCATTTTAAAGCAAATTATATTACTTCCAGCTTTTCGCGCTGAATCCAGCCCACACTGCCATTGTCTATTTCTATTTCGAGCCAGTTGCGGTCTTCTTTTGTTATATATACTTTTGTTCCGGAGTGTAATATGAATAACTCTTTGCTGTTAATATCCGGAGAACTGACCACGGATGCCGAACCGGCCATGATAACAGCGGTATCCCTGTGTTCGATCTTGTTCTTCTGTCCGAACGAAAATACATTTGCGAGTATGACCAAAACCAATGCCACTATTCCTATATAGAAAGCCGTTTTCTTCATGAAGACATAGCGGCTGAAGAAAAACATGGATAAGCATCCCATCAGTAAAAGGAATGAGACTACTGCTATGACGGCCCAGGTATTCGAACTGAATAAGTTCTGGACAGCCCTGAACCATATGTTGAGAAAGAATGTATCCGCAACCAGTATTTTATCTTCTATCTTTGTCGACAGATATTCAATATTGTGACGGGTATCCCTGTCCCCCGGATCGAGCAACAAGGCTTTTTCATAGTTCAGGCGGGCATGCGCCAAGTCATTCACCCTGAAATAAGCATTGCCTAAGTTATAATACAATTGGGCTGACTCCAGCCCTTTTTCCAATTGTTCATTCTTCCGGGTTTCCAGTATTTCAATGGCCTTACGGAAATCACCTTCATTGTAGGCTGTTGTAGCCGGGTCGGAAGAAGTTCCGGGTTGCTGTTGGCTTCCTGTCACAGTTGCCGGCGAATCACTCACAACCGGGACCGAATCCTGTGCATAAGCGACAGAATATATAGCGAATATGAATAGGCAAGATAATATGATTCGTTTCATCAGACCTTATTTTATTTTCTTAATTGTACTTTCCATTTTACCGATAGCATCTACTGTATTGTTGTACAGGTCATCCATTGCGTGCCCGGATTCGGACGGAGCATAACGGGCAAATTCCCCTGTATCCAGTATATTAATAAACTGGCTTATAAGATCATCGCCCACACCGTATTTCAATAATTCAATTTCAATATTTTCCCTGTTCAGGTCTGCAACCGGGATCGTCAGCTTGTCACTCAGATAACCCCATACTGCGCGCAGGATTTCCTCATAGAAACTATCTTTCTGTTGCATCTGCAAATATTTCTTAGCCAGTTTAAGACGCTTTGTCGCCACCTTATTCGCTTTCCTGGTACGCATCATAGCGATATCGGCATTCGCCTTTATCTGTTTCCTGTATATTATAGTAAATGCAATAAACAGCACTAACGGAATCAGATACCACAGAAGATATGTAAGGGAGCCTACAAAGAAACTTTGAGGGTCTGTAAATGAATAGTCCCCTGTTTTAAGATAACGGATATCCTGCTCCATTTCCAGTTCTCTCTGGCTCGAATAACTGGTAGACACATTCTTTCCCGCATTTGGGTCCTTATCTACATCCAGTGTGTATGATGGGGATGAAACGGTTTTATAAGAACCGCTTCTGGTGTCGAAGTAGGAAAATTCGATGGCAGGTATTGTAAATTTACCCGGATAACGGGGAATAAACATATACTCTATTGATTTTGTACCCGACAAACCATTCTCGGTTAACTTAAAATCATTCTTTACATTCGGATCGTAAGTTTCAAAATCTTTAGGGAACTTGACTTCAGGATTCTTTATAAGTTTCAGGTTTCCCGTTCCCGTTATGTCCAGCTTGATAGTGACAGCGTCGTTTGCCTTAATTTTTTCTGCGGATATAGACGGTTTGAACGAAAAGTCTCCCACTCCTCCCGAAAAATTAGCGGGTTTATTTTGTATCGGAAGCGCAGATACATCGACCGTGACAGGTGTTGTCTTCAATGTTTTTTTAGCCTCGGTCATCACCTCCTGAGTACCGAAGAACGTCTGCACTTTTTTACCTGAAGCCACTTCAAATACGATTTCCATTGTACCCGACGGTATCGTCATTTTACCCGACCGTTGAGGGAACAAGAGCGTTTTCTTTACATCTACAGTATAATAGTTGCGTCCGTTATAATGCTCCAAAGCCATTTGGCGATTTGCCGGAAGCTCGAAATCCTCTGTCATGAAGCCTTCAAATTCAGGAAATTGGATCTTCCCTACATCCCTTATATTCAGTACTGTGTAGAAGCGGAATGTGACAGTCACCGCTTCCTGTTCTTTTACCTTAGTTTTAGAGAATATCGCCCTTACGAAAGCATCATTCGGATTGACATTTCCGGCTGTAGAAGAAGATGTTGTCGGCTTTACCTGCTGCCCGGGCTGTTGCGGCTGAGCATTCTTATCGGGAGGTAAGACCTTTATCTGGGCAGTATTCGATTTATAATTGCTGCCTCCTACTTTTACCGATGCCGAAGGTAAGGTAAAGGTACCTTCTTCTTTTGCCAACAATAGGTATGTATAGGTTATATTACTCTCCGAAGTCACTTTCCCATTGATGTTCGAAGAACTATACATTTGCGAAACAGATGGCCCGTAAAGTACGTCAAAACCTTTTATCTCATCCGGCACATGAATTTCCCGGCCTTCACCACCTTTCAATACATACTGCAGCTGGATTTGCGCACCCTTCACTGTAGAAGCAGGGGCACTGATAACAAAGGTGATGTTATCAGCGCATATGTTTGAAATGCTTATGAGTAATAATGTCAATAAAATCAAATACTTTTTCATTACTCTATTTACTCTTTTTCGTTAGGTCTATTTTTTTATTCAGAATACAAAAATAATAACTTTAAGGTCTCAGACCTACTTATTGACTACACTTTGTTCCGTCGAACGTTGTTTGTCCATCTAAATATAGCATCGGTCGAAAGTCATAACTTTAAAGTGTAATATTAAATATCAACGTTTACTTATATTGCTTTCAGGTCTTGTACCCGTATTATTACGGGCTCTATTATTAAAGACTTTTCACTTCTGATCGTCTCATCGTACACGTCTCCCCACATATCTCGTACTCTTCTGCCTGTCGGGGTAGAATATTCTACTGATATCTGCCCTTCGGGAATAGTCATCTGTCCCTGATTACGTGGCTGAAGTATTAAGCGCCTAAGTTCGACTACCTTATAGGTCTTGCCATTCACAACTTCATCTGTAAAGGTTTGACGCGAACGTGTTATATTGGTTGTATAAAAATCTTTCACAACAGGAAAATCCGCACTTATTATACGCTTAACCTCTTTAGTTGTATATAGCTTATAAGTCAGCGTCAATGTATCTGACAAATTTACACTTGTTCTGGATACGGTTGTTTTTACAAAAGCATCGACTTCGTCCGCAACTTCTTTTGGCGACTTCACTTCTACTTTGACGGACTCCGCTTTATATTTCTTGCTGTTTACCGTTATTTCAGCTCTGGGCAATGTATATTTCCCGTCTTTAGAGGCTTCCAGATAATAGGAAGATGTGGTCATATATACAGTCACTCGTTTACCATTATTAAACCTGACTGCCCTCGACGATGATACAGAAGGGCCATATAATATGGTGAAGCCCTCCATATTCTTTATTATTACCGGCTCTCTTATATCATTATCGCTTTCAACTATATAGTCCACTCTGAATTGTTCCCCTGTGAACACTGTTTCGGGCGCTTTTACATTTACCTTGACACTCTGGCCTATAGCCACCGACAGAAAGGGGAATAGTAATACAACTGACAAGCAGAACCGGCAAATTGAATAGCTATATCCTTTTCTCTTCATTACCAGTCTTTATTTTGCTTTCTGTTATTTTCGTTCTTCTGTTTTCGCTCCTGAGCTTTAGCCTGTTTTACACGTTCCTGTGTTTCTTTCTCGTCTTGTTCCAAAGCCTGAAGTATCTGTTGCATATTTTGCTGCGACATTTGGTTCTGATCCTGCTTCTGGTCCTGCTTATCCTGCTTAGGGTCCTGTTTCGGATCTTGCTTGGGATCTTGTTTCGGATCTTGCTTTTGATCCTTATTCTGATCTTGCTTATTATCTTTATTCTGGTCTTTGTCCTGATCTTCTTTATCTTTTATCATTTTCTGAACCACAGCCAGGTTGTACCGTGTTTCTTCATCTTTAGGATTCAGGCGCAGGGCATTTTTATAGGCTTCCATCGACTGCTTCAGATTATCCGCCTGTTGCCCTCCCCCCTGTTGAGGCTGACCTCCCTGTGCCATCTGCATTTGCTGTCCTTTTTCATTCCCTTTCTTTTTCAGGAATGTATTACCCATATTGCTCCAGGCAGAGCCCATTTTTGTTTCATCTTCATTCTCCAAGGTCAGATAATGCTGGTATTCTTTCAGCGCGTCATCCCATCTCTGCTGCTTATAATATGTGTTAGCCAGATTGAAAGAAGCTTCTTTCGAACTTGCATTTTCTTTCAGCGCATTGCTGTATTCGGTTTCAGCCGCGCCATATCGTTGTTCATTATATGCCTTATTCCCTGTTCGTACAGCTTTTCTAACCCCCTTCTGGGCGGATAGGCCGATAGTTACAAACACTAATAATGTTATAAATATAATTTTCTTCATCATCTTGTCCACATTCTCAATTATTTAAACAGCCTGATATTCCGGAATATCCTGTTCTTCTTATCAAACACACATATCTCCAGTAGAAGCAGCGCCAGCATAACCCATGCGAAAATCTGATATTTTTCGTCGTATTCGGAATATGCGATTCCATCTATTTCTTTTTTCTGCAATTTTTCCAACTCCGCTTGCAGGCTTTTCAGCGCACTGTTCGAATTATCAGCATGTGCATAAAGCCCTTTTCCGGCCTTTGCTATCTGGCGGCACATCTCTTCATTCAGCTTTGTCACGACCGGCTGCCCCTGAGTATCACGTTTCATATTATTAGAACCCGGCGATACAGGAATCATTGCACCTTCGGTAGTACCTATGCCCACAACATTTACATGCACACCCTTCTCAGCTGCCCGCGTTGCGGCTCCTTCCGCGTCGCCTTCATGTCCTTCACCATCGGTAATCAGAACAATAGCCTTGTCTATATCCGTATCGTTAGAAAAGCAACTCATGCTGATATCTATCGCACTGCCGATTGCAGTTCCCTGAACCGGTACAAGACTGGGATCAATCGTTTCCAGAAACAATTTAGCTGACTGGTTATCAGGAGTAAGCGGCAACTGTATAAAAGCTTCTCCGGCAAATACGACTATAGCCACTTTATCATCCCTGCGTTCATCGATAATGCGGGTCAGCATTTGCTTTGCCTTGGCTAACCTGCTCGGTTTTATATCTTCAGCCATCATCGAATTAGATACGTCTATGGCAATAACCAGTTCTATTCCTTTCTTGTCGACCTTCTCCACTTTTGTTCCAAACTGCGGGCGTGCAAGAACGACTATACCAAAACCTATGGCAACAAGTATAACCCAGAATTTCAGATATGAACGTTTCAATGAAAGTTCAGGCATCATTCTTTTTACCAATGCAAGTGTTCCCAGTTTTTCCACACTTTTCCTTTTCCTTATATTCAGGAAAATAAAGCCTATCACAAAAACGGGTATGGCAAAAAACAAATACAAATATTCAGGATTCCCAAATTTAAACATACTATTTTGCAATTACGAGTTACAAGTTACGAGTTACAAGCTTTAATACGTTATAACCAAACCCTTAGCCCATCATCATTCTTAATTTTTAATTCTTAATTATCTCATGGTATATTCCTCAACCATGTACGGCGAAGAACCAGCTCCAGGCCAACCAACGCTAATGCGAAAATGGCAAATGGCAGGTAAAGTTCTTTACGCTTGGTTACAGTATTTACACTTATATGGGTTTTTTCCATTTGATCTATCTCATCATAAATCGCACTCAGGCTGGTATTGTCCGTTGCGCGGAAGTATTGCCCTTTGGTAATAGCTGCTATCTCCGTCAATGTACGCTCGTCAAAGTCGCCTGACACCTGCATAGTCTGCAAGCCGTAAGGTGTCATTATCCTTGCTGTAGATGTCCCTCTGGAACCAATTCCTATGGTATAAACACGTATATCATAAGACGCTGCCAGTTCTGCTGCCGTTAAAGGTGCAATTTGTCCGGCATTATTGGAACCGTCAGTTAAAAGTATTACAACCCGCGATTTGGACTTACTGTCTTTCAAGCGGTTCACAGAGTTGGCCAAACCCAGTCCGATGGCAGTACCATCCTCTATCATGCCGAATTTAACCTCTGTAAGTAAGTTCAACAATACCTTGTGATCCGTTGTCAACGGGCATTGGGTAAAGCTTTCCCCACCGAATATGACCAGACCGATCCGGTCGTTAGGCCTGTCGTTAATAAACTCGGCGGCAACCTTCTTAGCCGCTTCGAGACGTGTAGGAGAAAAATCCTGCGCCATCATCGTACCCGAAATATCGAGAGCCATTACAATATCAATCCCTTCAGAGTTCGATACATCCGAAGAATTGACACTCTGCGGACGGGCCAGGACAATTATAACTAACGCGATTGCGACCACCCTTAGCAAAAACGGAAAGTGGCGCAGATAAACTCTTATTGTAGAGGGTGCCTTCTCAAAAGCAAAGCCTGAAGACATCTTAAATGTAGCCTGCATCTTCCTCAACTTAATGATGTACCACACAATTAGCGGTATCAGCAATAAGAGCAAGTATAAATATTTCGGATTGGCATATACTATATCCATCATATATCTTTAGCTTTGTTTTTTATCTTCTTTGTTTTCTTTTTCATTCGAGACTTGATTCTCTGCCAGATTATCCTTTTGTTCTTCCATTGTCTGCCTTTCTTCTATCTTAGTCTGATTGACAAACAGGTAAGCGTTAACCAGGCTCAGGTCGTTTTCGTCGGCAAACGGAGTATATTTGGCAAACTTGACCAGATCGGCCAACCTCAGTATCTGAGACAGGCCATCTGTTGCCGATTTTGTATCAGTAGCCAAATGTACGGAAGCGATAATATCCTCTGATATCATTTCCGGAGCATCTATATTGAATCGCCGGTCAATGTATTCGCGAAGAATATCTGTAAGTTCGGTATAATACTCTTTCTCCTGCCCTTTCTGCCATAGTTTAGAAGTCTTCAGCTTATCCAGTCCCTGTAATGCAATCACATGAGGAGGCAAAATAATTTTCGGGGTGAAGAAATAACCTTTATTCCTCTTCCGTATATAGAAGTAAAAGGCAAGCCCGATAAGGGCAAGGATCAATAGTATAATCAGAGGAATAAACAAATATTCAAGATAGTCCTGCCATACAAACGGCGGATCTTGCACTGTTTTTATATCCGATATCTGAAGCTTTTCAAAATCTATGGAATCAGTCTGGTGATTTTTCAATTGCTCCAGATATGCTAAAGACTGCTCCGACAATTGCGGTGCGGAAACTTTCAGCCCAAAATCGTTTGTACGAAGCGTATCCACACCATCCAACACCTGCATATAAGGTACATGGTAGAGTGTGGAATCGAACGAAGTCACGACATATTTCTGGCTGATGGTCATTACCTCTGTCATTACCGTATCCGGCTTCAGCATTTTCAGCACCTCGATACCTGTTATCAGCGTATCCGGATAGACAGGGAAGACGATATCCCGTCCTTTGGGGGCAATGACCTCTACATTAATGATTGCCTGTTCACCGATCAGGATATCCGATGGCTGTATTGTTGCCCTTACCGTCGACTTCTGCGCCGATAGCGAAAAACTCAGGCAGCAAAGCAAGCCAGGCAATAGTATATTTTTTAGTTTCAACATATTTTAGTTACGAGTTACAAGTTACGAGTTACAAGCCTTTTATAATTTATAACTCATAATTCATAATTATTCTTTTAGCTTCTCTTCTTAAACAAGGCCATCAATGCCTTTACATAATCCTCATCGGTACGGACAGAAACACTATCGACCTTACTCCGGTTGAATGATGTCTGCATATTCTCCTGTTGTTTTTTCCACCAGTCCTGATATACCTGGCGTACCCTTCTGGACGAAGTATCTACCCAACGTTCCGTTCCGGTCTCCGCATCCATAACCTTCATAAGTCCGACATCCGGAAGCTGGGTTTCGAGATTATCATAAACCTGCAAAGCAACGATATCGTGCTTACGATTGGCGATGGTCAGGGCGTTGTTATAATCCTGAACATCTACAAAGTCGGATATCATAAACGTCGTGCAACGCTTCTTGATAACATTCGTCAGATATTTCAAAGCCATTCCCACATCGGTTTTGGCACTATCTGCCTGAAAGTTTATGAGCTCCCGGATAATATACAGTATATGCTTCTTACCTTTCTTGGGAGGTATGAATTTCTCTATCTTGTCGGAAAAGAAGATCACCCCGATTTTATCGTTGTTCTGTATGGCTGAGAATGCGAGGGTTGCTGCAATTTCCGTAACCATATCGCGTTTCAGAGAGTTCCTTGTCCCGAAGTCCTGGCTGGCAGACACATCCACCAAAAGCATAACTGTCAGTTCACGCTCCTCTTCAAACACCTTAATAAAAGGCTTATTGTAACGGGCAGTCACATTCCAGTCTATATCGCGGATATCGTCTCCGTATTGGTATTCTCGTACCTCCGAAAAAGCCATACCCCTGCCTTTAAATGCTGAATGATATTGCCCTGCAAATATATTGCGGGACAAGCCACGGGTCTTTATTTCAATCTGACGTACTTTTTTTAGTAATTCGCTTGTTTCCATAAATTCAGTAAACAGTAAACAGTAAACAGTAAACAGTATCGTACACTATTTTCCGTCACTTTATTCTGGTTGTTTTTAGTATCGAAAATAATATCCTTGCGATTTCATCCACATCTTTATATATCTCTGTAAAAGCATCAATCTCCAAGTAATTAGTATCCTTAAGTAAGGATAACCAGTATTTAGTTTCCAGCACTTCTTTGTATGCAATACCCATTTTTGCAGAAAAATCAGCATGCGATATTGCACCGTTAGCTTCAGCAACATTTGCACCAATAGATGTTCCACATCTAAGTATTTGTTTCGACAAGATATATTCATTCTTTCCGTTTAAGGATTTATGCAATCCTACAATTTTTATCGCAAATGAATAAGCCTTCTCATAAACTATACTATCTTTTTGAATCATCTCAGTACTGATTACTGCTTACTGTCAACTGTTTACTGATCAAGGTACTTCAATCTTATTTAAGATTTCGCTGATGATCTCATCGGAATTCGTATTATTGGCTTCCGCTTCATATGTCAGTCCGATACGGTGGCGCAATACGTCGTGGCATACTGCACGGATATCCTCTGGGATAACGTAGCCTCTACGTTTGATAAACGCGTATGCACGTGACGCCAAAGCCAGACTGATAGATGCACGCGGAGAGGCTCCGAAACCGATCATCCCTTTCAGCGATGTCAAGCCGTTTTCTTCCGGAAAACGTGTTGCAAATACAATATCGACAATATATTTCTCTATCTTTTCATCCAGATAAACATCTTTCACCACTTCTCGGGCTCCAATGATTTCATCCGCTTTCATTACCGGAGTTAAATTTCCATAGTCTCCTGTCAGGTTGTTTCTCAGGATTAATTTTTCCTCTTCTTTCTTCGGGTAATTTATCACTACTTTCAGCATGAAACGGTCTACCTGCGCTTCCGGAAGCGGATAAGTACCTTCCTGCTCAATAGGGTTCTGAGTTGCCATCACCAGGAATGGGGACGGTAATTTATATGTCTTTTCCCCGATCGTCACCTGGCGTTCCTGCATGGCTTCGAGTAAAGCACTCTGTACTTTGGCAGGAGCACGGTTTATTTCATCTGCCAATACAAAATTTGAAAATACAGGCCCGTGTTTTACGAAGAACTCTTCGTTTTTCTGGCTGTAAATCATTGTACCGATAACATCGGCAGGCAATAGGTCCGGAGTAAACTGTATACGGCTGTATTTAGCATCGATCAACGACGCCAATGATTTTATAGCCAGTGTTTTTGCCAATCCCGGCACCCCTTCAAGAAGGATATGCCCATCGGCTAAGAGACCGATCAGGAGTGATTCCACAAGATGCTTCTGTCCTACAATCACCTTGTCCATCCCCATTGTGAGAGACTCTACAAATGAACTTTTACTTTGTATCCTTTCGGTAAGTTCTCGAATGTCAACTTGCGCCATACTTTTATTCTATTTTGCGTTTATATTTATTGTTTGATTTTTCTCAAATATAATTAGTAAACTCAGATTAACCCAAGATATTTTACGGGTAAAACACTCCTATTTTACTAAGCACGACAAAAATAGAAATGTTAAATCTGAAAACCGATAATTCGGAGTTAAAAAAAATTAAGCGGAACGAAGTATTTAAACCGACAAATTAAATAGTGTACAGCACATACATCATATTATTAATTTAAGGGTTTTAATATCCCGTTCAGTTACGAAATTCTCAATTGAAAAGGCTTTCTAAAAACGGCCTTATCCCGGCTAAGAAAAACTCAACCGCTATTACCATCACTATAAGTCCCATCAGACGCATCATTACATTGATACCGGTTTCGCCAAACCGTTTTATCAGTTTCGATGAACTGATAAGAATGAGATAAGTAACCAGTAACATAAGGCATAACGCCACCACAAATACAACTTTCAGCAATATACTGTCGGCATCTTCCATCAAAACAATAGCATTCGTTATCGCTCCGGGCCCGCACAGCATAGGTATGGCAAGCGGCGTGATAGCAATATCTTTGATTGTCTGTTTTATTTCCGAGCCTTTAGCTTTAATCGGAGACAGGCGGGCATTAAGCATATCGAAACCGACAACGAAGAAAATCGCGCCTCCTACTATCCGGAAACTGTTGACGGATATACCAAATACCCTGAACAGGAACTGTCCGGAGAAAGCAAAGACCAATACAATAATGAGTGAAACCAATACAGCCCGTTTTGCCACGGCAACCCTGTCTTTCGGCTCCATGTCGGAAGTAAGCCCGAGAAAAACAGGCATCGCGCTAATAGGGTTTATAAGGGTAAAGAAAGATGTAAAGACCAATAGTCCGTAGGTTAACAATTCATTCATATTCTTATTTTTCAACAAAGATATATCAAGCCTCAACATATCCGGTACATTTCCCGGATTTTGTATAAAAATTGTACATCCGTTCTTTCTGCCGGCACTATAATGATAAATGTTTTCCGCATTTATACTGTTTTGTACCGATTAATTTCAGAAACACCTTACCTTTGTTAGGTCTGACTAACAAATAGCAGAAGAATGTATGCTAATAAGTCAAAATTCACTATAATTTCATTTTGAAGCAAAAAATCTTCCATAGAATTTAGTATATTTGTACCGCTTTTAAGGATAGGAAATCCAAGCAAACAACATATTGATAATCAATTATATTAATTATATTTAATTACAGACAATCATGATTACAATTGACAAATTCAATTTTTCAGGAAAGAAAGCGTTCGTCAGAGTTGACTTCAATGTACCTCTGGATGCAGATTTCAACATCACAGACGACACCCGTATCCGTGCAGCTATGCCGACCCTAAAGAAAATCATAGCCGACGGCGGTAGCCCGATCATCGCATCTCACCTTGGACGCCCTAAAGGTGTAGAAGAAAAATATTCACTGAAACATATTCTTGCCCATGTATCCAAACTTCTTGGAGTCGATGTACAATTCGCTAACGACTGTGTAGGCGAAGAAGCCGGTATAAAAGCGGCCGCCCTTCAACCGGGCGAAGCTCTTTTGCTTGAAAATCTTCGTTTCTATGCCGAAGAGGAAGGCAAGCCACGCGGTTTGGCTGATGATGCAAGCGATGAAGTAAAAGTTGCTGCTAAGAAAGCAATCAAAGAAAGCCAGAAAGAATTTACAAAGACACTTGCTTCCTATGCGGATGTTTATGTAAATGACGCTTTCGGAACTGCTCACCGTGCACATGCTTCCACTGCACTTATTGCTGATTATTTCGATGCAGAACACAAAATGTTCGGCTATCTGATGCAAAAAGAGATCGACGCTGTAGAAAAAGTAATGAAAGACACTGCACGTCCGTTCACAGCAATTATCGGAGGATCAAAAGTGTCTTCTAAAATAGATATTATCGAAAACCTGCTTGACAAGGTGAATAACCTTATCATCGGCGGTGGTATGGCTTTCACATTCGAAAAAGCGAATGGTGGCAAGATCGGTAATTCTCTTTGCGAAGATGACAAGCTGGAATTAGCCAAAGACATTATGGCGAAAGCTAAAACCAACGGTGTAAACCTTGTTATAGCAAGTGACGCCAAGCTTGGTGACAAATTTGCTAACGATGCCAATACACAGTTTGCCGATGCCGGCAATATCCCCGACGGATGGTCTGGTTTCGACATAGGGCCTAAAGGTGAAAAAGAATTCACAGATGTAATCATGGCTTCCAAAACTATCCTTTGGAATGGTCCTGTGGGTGTATTCGAATTCGACAATTTCGCTCATGGTACCGAAACTGTTGCCAAAGCGATTGCTACTGCAACCAAAGCCGGAGCTTTCTCTCTTGTAGGTGGCGGGGACTCTGTTGCTGCTGTTAACAAGTTCAACCTTGCCGATCAGGTATCTTATGTATCTACTGGCGGTGGTGCATTGCTTGAGTTCATCGAAGGAAAAGTTCTTCCGGGAATTAAAGCTATCAGAGGATATTAATATCCAACGCTTATATATGAAGGTCCGTACATTCCTGTACGGACTTTTTTATTTCATTTTCAATTTATTTTTTTTAACTTTGGAACAACCTAAACAACAAAAACATGAAGAAAAAAATTAATGCCCTGCTTCTATGTTGCCTATTCTTATTCTTCACAGGATGTTCCAATGACGATGATCTTATAGTAGATGAACCTGAAGAAAAACAGGAAGAAGTCAACCCGATGGACGCATTTACCCCCCTTAAATCAAAATCAGCTACAAATAAAAAAGATTTGTTAGGAAAGGGTTATGATTATACAGGCTCATATGCAAGCGATCTATCAGTAAAAGAGTCCATCATCGACATGGAGAAATACCTGGCTGAGGAGTCGGGCCGTTACTATAAAATGGGATGCTTTGAAAGTTCTAACTTTACGGTTTCCGGTTCCACTGCATGGCGTTATACGAAACATCTTACAAATATATCCAATGACAGCTATTGGAATCTGATACCCGATAATATTGCCGCTTTCTCGGGTGTAATCCTTGATAATGAAATGCTGTATAACAAAAAGGATGAAAATAAAGAAGATTACTCATTTGCAAGCATCCACTATTATTACTATTGGTACAGGCACTCGCTAAACACCGGGCCTAAATATCTATATGATTATCTGACAACGGATTTCACGAATGACCTCACTTCTTTGCCTTCAAACAAAATCATTGAAAAATATGGTACTCATATTATTATTGAGTATGTTACAGGGATGCGTCTGGATTTAATATATAGGTCTAAGGTAGATAAATCGGGTTATGTGAGCCCAGAGTATGATGGTACATACTACACAGAACAGTATGTCGAAGATGGAATAAGGCACACTGTCAGGAGTATTGGCTATTGGCCTAATGGGCCGGGTAATCCGCCAGATGAAAACAATGTAAAACTAAATGGTATTCCTATCCTCTATATTGAAAACCATGGAGGTGACAATAGCCTGATACCATCCGGAGTCTACAATCTACAGAAACAATATCCACAATTAAACATCAACAAATGGTTTCAATCTTTAACCGAAGATAATACTGCCCTTGTAGACTTGAATTTAGACAAACTTATTCCTATATATGAGCTTGTAACAGATGAACTGAAGAAAACAGAATTACAAAATGCAATAGAAAAATATATCAAAGACCGACAGATTGTTTTCGAGTAAACAAAATAATAATTCTTATGAAAGCCTGCATAATTAATTATCAGGCTTTTCTTTTATCTCTTAAAAACTTAAACATTGCCCGTTCCCCTCCCGGATAAGTTTGACGATTAATAATTTAATCCGCTTTTTATTTTATCAACTGTATATTGTTAGAAAGTAACAAAGGTAACAGAAATCAATGTACCGATTAATCAATTTGCCGATGTGCCAATGTTTTTAACGAAAAATGAAGAACGAAAAATATTCTTAAACGAAAAGTGAAGAATGGATAACAAAAAATACTTTTAAACGAAGAATGTTTTTCACTTATCACTTTTAGTTTAAAACATTTGCTAATATGCTAATTTTAACTACACTTCGTTCCGTTGAACGATGTTTCAAATTTGCTAATTAATTTTTTCAAAGAACTATCAACTATCAGCTGACAGCCAAAAGTTATATATAGATAAACTTTTCGTACTTTTGTTACCTTATAATAAACTTACAAATGATAATATTCAATACGACTTTTCATGTAGAAGACGATGTTTGCGGCGATTATATTAGCTACATGAAAGAAACATATATCCCGAAAGCGGCTACCAGCGGATTCCTGCATGAACCGCGATTCGCCCGTATCCATGCGCAACATGAAGAAAGCGGCAGCAGTTATTCCCTGCAATTCAAGGTAAAAAATGTAGATACACTCAACCACTGGTTTGAGACAGAAGGTCTGGATTTACAAAAAGAAATTACGGTACGCTTCGGGAATAAAGCTCTGGGATTTGTTACATTACTGGAAGAAATCGAATTATAATGATAGAAAAGGAAAGGATCATTCTGGGTATCGACCCGGGAACCCAGGTAATGGGGTATGGCGTTCTCCGGGTGGTGAATAACAAACCTGAGATGCTGGCTATGGGTATACTCCAGTTAAGTAAGTATGATGACCATTATCTCAAGCTTCGCCGTATTTTTGAGCGGATAATCGGCCTGATTGACGAATTCTTACCTGACGAACTGGCCATTGAGGCTCCCTTTTTTGGAAAGAACGTGCAAAGTATGCTCAAGCTAGGCCGCGCTCAGGGCGTAGCTATGGCTGCTGCTTTATCGAGGGATATTCCCATTTTTGAATATGCACCATTGAAAATAAAGATGTCGATTACCGGAAACGGAAGGGCGGCTAAAGAACAGGTTGCCTATATGTTACAAAATTTTCTGAAAATACCTGATGAAAATATGCTGCCACAGATGGATGCCACCGACGGATTAGCGGCTGCAGTTTGCCATTTTTTCCAAACAAACAACCCTTCTCAGGAAGTAAAATTTACAAGTTGGAAAGATTACATAAATAAAAATCCGGGAAAAGTGAAAAAATAGACAACTCATATGATATACGAAGATCTGAAAACAATAGAATACGGCAGAGCGTGGGACTATCAGCAGCAGCTATTCGCAGAGGCTTTATCCTGCAAGGATAAAGGCACCAGACCCGAAAGTCATCTGCTTTTCTGCGAACATCCCCATACCATCACAATCGGTAAACATGGCAAACAGGAGAATCTACTCTTTCAGGAAACTTATCTGAAAGAAAAAGGAGTATCACTTTTCCAAATAGACAGGGGAGGTGATATTACCTACCATGGTCCTGGACAACTCGTGGGTTATCCGATATTCGATCTGGAAGCTTATGGTATAGGCCTACGTCAATATATCTTTAACGTAGAAGAAATTATTATCCGGCTTCTTCAAACTTATAATATCCGGTCGGAACGCCTCAATGGTGCAGCTGGTGTATGGTTAGATACAAATATCCCTTCAAAAACACGGAAGATAGCTGCCATTGGAGTACGTAGCAGCCGCTTTGTCACCATGCACGGATTTGCGCTGAATGTAAATACCGATTTATCTTTTTTCTCACTTATTAATCCTTGTGGCTTCATAGACAAAGGAGTAACTTCGATGGAGAAGGAGTTGGGGTATAAAGTAGATATGGAGGAAGTAAAAGAAAAAGGGAAAAATTTATTTGAAGCACTCTTTATCGAACAGATTGTTTAATAAACGTTTAACTAATTTTAGTTTCTCAATTCCAAACTTAACCGTGGCTTAATCGTTTCGTAATACACTTCTCATACTTTTGACGAAACAAAAAATGTAAAGGGATGGATATAAAACGATTGGGAGCCATCGACATAGGCTCCAATTCGGTACGTCTGCTGATTACAGATGTACTCGACTATCATGGCAAAGCAATCTTCAAGAAAGATTCCTTAATACGCATACCACTAAAATTAGGAGAAGACACATTCTCCAACGGATCGATCAGTGAGCAGAAAAAAGAGAAACTCGCTATACTGATGCAGTCTTTCTATGGACTTATTCAGGTAAATGATGTGGAAAAATGGCGTATCTGTGCTACATCAGCCATCAGGGAAGCTACAAACGCCAATGAAGTACTGGATTATGTATATGCCAGATCAGGCATCGAAATTGAGATAGTGGACAGTAAAGAAGAAGCCCGCTTTATACTGACCAACAGCATAGACGAACTTCTGGAAGAGAACCGGGCATACATATACACCGATGTAGGAGGCGGAAGCACCGAAATGGTTATATTCCATCAAAATAAAGAGATCGCCACGGAAGGATTCAAGCTGGGAACTTTACGCAATTTGTCTCAGGATGAGGAAAGGGCTGAATGGGAGAGGATGAAAGACTGGTTGTCCGAATACTGCAAAGATTTTGTAAAAATATCCCTGATAGGCTCAGGAGGCAATATTAATAAGCTGGACTCCCTGCTTCGCCGCTGTGGACGCATAAGACGGGAAGAACTCGTTAGTTTTTCGTGTAAACTGAGAAAGATGAGTTATGAGGAACGTCTCCTCAAATATAATATAAACCTGAACCGGGCTGATGTTCTCCTTCCGGCCATCGATATATACCTGCGCATAATGAAGCTGGCACGGGCTCTGGTTATCGAAACACCCATAATCGGTGTAGCCGACGGTATAATCAAAGATTTATACCTGAGAAATTATATGCCCGCATCAACACCCGATATCCAGGAAGTTTCTCAGCCTCAGGCAAGAGGAAAACAGCCCGCTTAACTGTTTATTCATAGGACCTTAACAGCGCTGTCACAATATATTTATTCTTTTGTTAACGATAAAAAAGAATAGATATGAATCAAAAAAAACATCACAAGACCATCGTTTTATCGGACATACATTTAGGTTCGAAATGGTCGAAAGCAAAAGAAGCTACAAAGTATTTGAAAGAAAATACATGTGACACGCTCATCCTGTGCGGTGACATCATCGACGGATGGCAACTCATGCGCGGTAAAAAAGCAAAATGGAAAAAACGCCACAGTAACTTTATAAAACTATTGCTGGATATTCAACACGATACAAAAATTATTTATCTGAGAGGGAATCACGATGACTTCCTGGACCGTATCCTGCCTCTCCAGTTCCAGAATATAAAGATTGTAAAAGATTACATACATACGAGCAACGGCAAGCGTTTCTATGTAATACACGGCGACGTATTCGACATGGTAACCAGCCGTTACAGCTGGTTGTCGAAAATCGGCGATGTAGGTTATACCCTCCTCATGTGGGTAAACAAATACTATAACAACAGGCGTTTGAAGAAAGGACTGCCTTATTATTCCCTTTCGCGTGAAGTAAAGAAAAGGGTAAAAGCATCCGTTTCCTACATCAGCGACTACGAGAAGCACATTGTGGAAATAGCTCGGAAGAAAAAATGCGATGGCGTTATCTGCGGACATATCCACCATCCGGAAAAGGCTTATTACGATGAAATATTATATCTCAATTCGGGTGACTGGGTAGAATCTTTATCCGCGCTGACTGAGGATTATGAAGGCAATTGGGAAGTAGTGATGTATAATCAGGAAGATAAAGTGGTGGAAGTTATGAAAGAGGATAAAGTTCCCGAAAAAGTAAAATTAGCCATATGAGATACCTATTCATCGTTCAGGGTGACGGCCGCGGGCATATGACACAAGCCATAGCCTTATCCGAAATACTGCGCCGCAACGGACACGAAGTCGTTGAAGTGCTGATCGGGAAAAGTAAAGTAAGGGAGATCCCGGATTTCTTCTATGAAAAGATCGGAGCAAAAGTCCGGGTTTTCGACACACTGTCTTTCAGTTTCAAAAAAGATAAAAAACATATACACCTGCTAAAAACGATACTATACAACATTACACCTAAAAGGCTCAGAAAGTATAAGAAAAGCATTGAGAAAATACACAGGCGCATAAAGAAAAACGAGCCGGATGTAGTAATTAATTTCTATGAAATACTGACTGGTTTTGCCCACTTACGTTTCAGTATGGATGTTCCCGTTATTAACATAGGTCATCAATACCTGCTTAAACATCCGGGATATACACATGGCAAAGGAGACGGACAGGGCATGATGTTTCTTCGCCTCCACACCCTGCTATGCGGAGTAGGAGCAACTAAAACCCTTGCCTTGTCATTCTATCCCATGAAGGATTATATACCGGAACGCATCGCCGTAGTCCCTCCACTACTAAGGAAAGAAGTTTTAGACCTTACACCCACAAAAGGAGACTACATACTGGGGTATATGCTGAATCACGGTTACGAGACCGAAGTCAGGACATGGCATGCTAAGTATCCCGACATTAATTTACATTTCTTTTGGGATAAGAAAGATGCAGGCAGAGAACAGCATATCGACAAAAATTTAACACTTCACACGATTGATGATGAAAAATTCCTTAACTTTATGAGCGGATGCCGGGGATATGTTACCACTGCCGGATTTGAGTCGGTATGTGAAGCCCTTTACCTCGACAAACCAGTAATGATGATTCCGGCTCATATAGAACAGGAAGTAAATGCCGCTGATACCGCATCTTTCGGAGGAGGGGTTATCGGGAACAATTTTAATATAAGTGTGTTATTGAATTATATGGAAACGAAAGAAAATTCAGACGGATCATTCCGGAAATGGGTGGATTCGGCTGAGGAAACCTTTCTCAGACACCTTACAACGCTTGTGTAATGATAAACAACAGAGATTTAAGCTGGCTTACTTTTAATGAACGTGTATTACAGGAAGCTCAGGATAAGAGTGTGCCTCTGATGCAACGTCTCCGCTTTTTGGGGATATACTCTAACAACCAGGATGAATTTATCAAAGTCCGGGTAGCCAATATTGTACGGCTGAGCCAGATAAAAGGGAAGAAAACACCCCGGTTTTCCGGAGGCTATACCGGCAGGGAACTACTACCGCTTGTAAATGCGGGAGTGTACTCGGGACAAAAAAAGTTTGCACATACCTACACAGAAGTTCTGGACGAAATGGAACAACAGGGGATATATGTTATCAATGAAAAACAACTGAACAGGAGACAGAAGCAATTCTGCCGCGACTATTTTTCTTCTGTTGTCAGCCAACGGCTGGTTCCCCTCATTTTAAAGAAAACAACACAAATACCGTTTTTGCAGGATAACAATATCTATCATGCCGTAAAGATGACTTCCGGCAAGAATTGCAAAAATCCGAGGTATGCTATTATCCAGATACCGGTAAGCAGTTCATGTCCCCGGTTCATCGTGCTGCCTTCGGTCAAAGACAGGAATGATATCATTTTCCTGGACGATATTATCCGGCTGTGCCTCGACGAAATATTTTTCATGTTCAATTACAAATATATATCGGCCTACACATTCAAACTGATGCGTGACGCGCAGCTGACCCTGGATGACGATATATCGAAAAGCCTGATAGAAAAGATGGAGGACGGATTACAAAACCGTCTGCACGGACAACCTGTGCGCCTGATTTACGACAAGGAAATGCCGGATGACTTGCTAGATATAATCGCCACTAAGTTGAGACTGAAAGGAAATGAAGGACTGGATGCCGGCGGCAGATACCATTTGATGCGTGACCTGATGAAATTTCCGAAAGTCCGTCCCGATCTGGAAAGTAAAAGCCCTGAGCCCTTACAGCATCCTGACATAAAAGCATTCTCGAGTATATTAAAAGTTATAAGCAGAAAAGACATTCTGCTTAATTATCCTTATCATACATTCAACCATTTTATCGACTTTCTCCGTGAAGCGGCTATAGACCCCAAAGTGGAAAGCATATATATAACGCTTTACCGTGTGGCAGAACGTTCGAAAGTGATAAATGCGCTGATAAATGCGGCGAAAAACGGAAAGAGAGTCGTCGTTCTGCTCGAACTACTTGCGCGCTTCGATGAAGAGCAGAATGTTGAATACTCCGAGCTGCTGCAAAAGGAAGGAATAAAAGTCATACATGGCGCAAATGGGCTGAAAGTGCATAGCAAGCTGGTATTGGTGCAGCGTAAAGATAGAGGATACGCCTATATCGGGACCGGTAATTTTAATGAATCGACAGCACAGATCTATGGCGATTTCGGTTTGTTTACATCCAATTCGCAAATAGTAGCCGATGCGGCGGCTGTTTTTGATTTTTTACTTAACACGCATAAACACTTTTCGTTCAAGCAGCTGATGATTTCCCCCTATTATATGAGAGAGCAATTTGAAGCACTGATAAAACAGGAAATAAAGAATGCCCAGAACGGTAAGAAGGCATATATACACGCCAAATTTAACAGTCTTACCGATGAGGACATGATAAGCCTGCTATATAAAGCCAGTCAGGCCGGAGTGGAAATACGCCTGATAGTAAGAGGCGCCTGCTGCCTGCAACCCCAGATAAAAGACCAGAGCGAAAATATCAGGGTTATCAGTATTGTGGATAAATATCTGGAGCATGCGCGGCTTGCTATTTTTCACAACGATGGCGATGAAAATATATATATCATGAGTGCCGACTGGATGACCCGTAATCTCGACCGCCGGGTCGAAGTCGGTACCCCCATCCTTGATAAAAAGATAAAAGAAACTCTAAAAGAATTCTTTAACATACAATGGTCCGATAACGAAAAAGCCCGGGACCTTACCATATTTGGAAGCAACGAATATGTAGAAAAAGAAGGCAATACCCCGTGCCGGTCACAAATGGCCCTATATGATTTTTATAAAAACCTGAATAAATAAACAAAATGAACACCGATATATTTGCAGGCATAGATATAGGCTCCAACGCTATCCGCCTATTGATAAACAATATAGAAACTTCCCGAACAGGCGCCGACTTTAAGAAAGTCGCTTTCCTGCGTGTACCCATCCGGCTAGGGGAAGATGTATTCACTAAAAATGAGATAAGCGAAGATAAGAAACAACGTCTGATCGATGCCATGCAAGGCTTTTCGCATATAATGAAAGCCTATGGTGTAACCGACTACAGGGCATGCGCGACCAGTGCCATGCGTGATGCCAGGAACGGGAAAGATATAACAAATACGATCCTCGAAAAAAGCGGTATCAACATAGAAATCATAAGCGGACAGGAAGAAGCTGATATAATATATGAAGCCGGAGGCCTGAACAACCTGATGGACAAAAACCGTAATTATCTGTATGTTGATGTAGGTGGAGGAAGCACCGAGGTCGTAGTATTCGGTAACCAGCAAAAAATCACCTCCAACTCATTCCAGATGGGAACTGTACGCATGCTCGTGGATGCTGTAAAAGAGGACGAGGAACAACGCTTCAAATCATGGTTGAAAGAAATATATAAGAAATATGCACCTCTTAGCATAATTGCTTCCGGAGGAAATATCAACAAGGTACACAAAATGCTGGGTAAAAGAGAAAAAGAATACCTTACCTATCCCGAGATGAAAGTTCTATACGATACCTTGAAAGATATGAGTTATGAAGAGAGAATTCAGAATTTCAAATTGAATACTTACCGCGCCGATGTTATTATTCCGGCTCTCAAAATATTCCTCATAGTGAGCAAGGCATGTAAGATCGGTGAAATCTATGTTCCTAAAGTAGGATTGGTAGATGGTATAATACACCATCTCTATGGGGAAAAACATAAATAAAGCCGGTTAGAATACACCCTTTTTTAATAAGCAAGGGACTAAAAGGCAAGCCGGCATGATGTGTGTGACGCTCTTTTGCCATGCTGAATAAGCTGACGCCGAGCATTGTTTCAAGAAATCAGCGATTCAACTGATTGTGAAGGATATCCTATATCAAAAGTATTCCTTCACAGAGGACAGGGTAACAGAATGATACCGGAAATTTCTTTTGGGGCAGCCCCTTTACTCAAATAAATCAATCGTGTTTTAGATATCTCTTGCAATTGCTGATATGGATACTATATCTCTCCCTGAGTCTGTAATGACTTCTCTTCCGTTATCTATTTGTCCGGTCAGTAAATGGAAGGCTACACCTGTTTGCAGACTATCCTCCATATCATACTGACATATCATCAGTAAAGAAGCCACGTCCCCGCGTGGTAAAGAAACTTCCATCGACCAGTTTTCATCTATATACAATGTAACATAACCAGCGGAATCTTTATAAGATATGAATACGCTGTATGGCTCCTGTGAGTCTATAAATACTTTGTATTTAACAGGGATTGAAGTTTTCTTACCGGTTGAACATGAATATACTCCCCCGATGAACAACGGCAACAGCATTGTGTAAAATATTACTTTCATAACCTCTTACTTCATTTCGCCCCATTTTACAATAGCAACCTGTTTAATCCGTTCATATGTATCACCTTTTCTCGATTTTAAGGCATTTGTAACTGTGTTAACATGGATACCCAAGGCAATCGAAACCTCCTTCTTCCATCCGTGAGGTAAAAAATCCGGTAGTTCTGTTTTATGTATTATAGTCGTTTTCGCCATATGTTTTATTTTAAAAAATTCATATCTTTATGGCTTTGTGAATATTCACAAATGCAAATATACTCAAATGAGTACACAAAAACAAATAAGTATTTACTAAATATTCACTTTTGAGAATAAAATTATCTCATGTCTATTAATCAAAGAGTTCAGGAAATAATAGATAAACTGTTTTCCGGCAACAAAAGAGCTTTCTCCGTCGCTGTAGGGATTGCTGCGACTGTTACTGAGAATATTGTAGGAACAAGAGGCACTAATCCTTCGTTTGAAGTAACCTGCAAAATAGCATCCGCAATTGAGAACATCAATACGGAATGGTTGCTGACAGGGAAAGGCTCGATGTTTAAAACCGGAATATTGCAAGGTAACGATATACTAAATACCGTTTCGGAAAATGAATCTTCTTATGGACTAATATCGGATTATAGCGCCAGACCTTTTATCGAATCAGCCTCTCTTGTCAAAGATAATTTCAGCCGAGCCATTAGTTCCAATAATTGCAAAACTATTATAATCCCCTTTATAGATGGCTGCGATTTTTTGTTACGAAATCATGGGGACAGCATGGTTAACCTGTCCGACCTGAAGAAAAGTATAAACGATCAGGATATTGTGGCATGCCGGTTTTGGGAAAATCTTTCGCATATACGCTGGGGTGAGGTGTATGCTATGGCTACAAAACAAGGATATATCATAAAAAAAGTAGTGCCATCGGATGTAAAAGGGAAAATAACATGCATTTCTTTTAATGGAAAAAAAGGATATACGCCATATGATCTGTCCCTTTCCGAAATTTCCGACTGGGCCATTGTAGTGGGTGTGGCTTCTGTGAATGTATGGTAGAACCGTTAACAGATAAATATATCAAAGGTTAAACAATAAATATTCGTCTATCACAAAATTAGAGGTTATTTCCCGAACCGCTTCGTCCGGCGCTATCATCAAAGAGGTGGAAAGCACTTCTGCATCAATAGCATTTACAGCCTTCACTGATACAATCTTCCGCACCTCACTATAGGTTCCTGTATGAGGGTCTAAAATATGCTTCGTATGACTTGGCATATTCCCGGAAGTAGATAGCGTACTATCTTTCAATTCCACTATTCCGAGGGTATTCTGAGGATTGTAGGGGTCTTCTATTCCAATAGACCAATTATCTCCAAAAGGATGAGAACCCAATGCCAGTACCGAACTATTACCGAAATTTATCAATGCGCAACTAATTCCTTTAGTCTGTAGAATATCCCTTATTTTTTCCAACGCATACCCTTTGGCATAAGCTCCCAGGTCCAGCTGAATGTCCTGGTCCTGAAAAAAGACCGTATGCCTTCTGCTATCTAAAAGTACCTGTTTGAAATCTTTCAGGCTGATGTCAAAATAGCCTAGAGTCATTGCATGATATTGCCTGCAATCGACGAGTACCGACCATAATTCATCATTCACCGGTACAGGTGAATGAGCCGCGTGCTGATTAACTGCGTACAATTCACTTTCTTTATCGAATTTATTAAACAACTTATTTAGCCGGAAAATCTCATTTTCAATTTCTATCCAGCATTCCATCGATACATTTTTGCCGGGATGCAGAATCAAAGCATCCAGCCTGGTCCCCATCACATGCATCATAGCCCCGTGAAACAGGTTGGAGGATTCATAGAAATCTGAATAGGAATCTGACATATTAATTCATTTTGTAAGTTAAAAACAAACTCTTAGCTTATATGACAAAAATACTGATAACTTTTAGTTTTTACAGTACCCGATTTGATTAAACTCTATGAATAAAAAAGAAACAATGAAAGAGGATATGAAGTTTTACAATCTATTCATTCCTCTCTCATCACTCTCCAGAGCCTTATTCAGGCTTCATCAATCATGATAATTGAACGCTTCACTTATATAGCGGGATCAATTCCATCCCGGATTTTGCGTAAGATTCGGATTCAAATCCATTTCGGCTTGCGGTATCGGCCATAAATAATAATGATCGGGAAATCCTCTCTGGCGAATATTTACGCCTGTAAATTCAGTCATCCAGACTCCGTCCACTACATCTTGCCCTATTCTCCACCTGCGGATATCAGAATACCGTTGTCCTTCTCCACAAAGTTCTACCATCCTTTCATGCCGTATTTTTTCACGCATCTGCTCTTTGTTCAGGCCTGAAGGGAGATCCGGCATACCGGCTCTGTCCCTGACATCATTTACAGCATCGTAAACAGACTGATCCGGAGCAGCAAGAGCTTCATTCCGGGCTTCCGCATACATCAACATCACATCAGCCAAACGAATAAGAGGGAAATTCAGAGGCATATTATCCTGTAATGTATATACAGAGCCTGTTTCCACAAACTTCCGCCATGCGTAACTGCCGTTTGTCCAAACAGGAACAAAGGCGGTAAGATCAGTTGACACAACCGGAAATTTATAGACATATGATATCCCTCCCGCACCTACGAACTCTGACCAGGGTACTATTATTCCCGCATGGAGGCGAGGGTCCCGGTTCGCATATAATTTTCTGACAGAAGCTTCATCATTCCAGTCTGTTACTCTATTTGGGTTAAATGTCTGCCCATTCGCATTTGTATAATTATTAAAATCGAATGGAGTACCATCTATCATCTCATATGCATTTACCAATTCAGGAGTCGGGCGCGTACGTTGCGAATTTGACGTTGCACCCCTTCCGGCGCCATAATTCCGGTCTGTCGCTATTCCATGGCCTGATTCGGCTACATATTGAACATCAAAAATGACTTCGCTATTATTATTACCGGCTACCCTGAACAGTGTATGATAGTCGCCGAGTAACGTCCTGTCGCTTTGCTCCATTATTTCGTTAAAGTCTGCGGCAGCTTTGTCATATTGCTTTGCCCAGAGATGGGCTTTGCCCCGCATTGCTAAAGCAGCCCACTTAGTGACACGCCCTTTGTCTGACTGACCATAACTTTCCGGTAAAAGGGAAATAGCATCTGTCATATCCTGTACAATGAAATTATAAACTTCCTCATCTGTACTACGGGCTTTATATCCTTCGTCAATATTCATTGGATAGTCATAGATCGGAACACCTCCAAAGTAATCCCACAACTTGAAATAGAAGTATCCCCTGAAAAACTTAGCTTCACCCAGGCAGCGATTTTTTATTGTCGCATCCATCGAAGAAATATCGGGA
This sequence comes from Dysgonomonas termitidis, assembly GCF_042654545.1. Lineage (GTDB taxonomy): Bacteria > Bacteroidota > Bacteroidia > Bacteroidales > Dysgonomonadaceae > Dysgonomonas > Dysgonomonas termitidis. Next base: position 32,908 of record NZ_JBHSGN010000076.1, on the reverse strand, counting down.
ATGTATTTTAAAGCGGTATTGGCCCTGTAAATACCTTTGTAGAATATTCCCCAGGAAGTTGAATATATCGCAGCATTAGTAGGATTGACACCAGTAGTCAGACCTGTGGACCACGACTGGTAAGAAATATCAGTAAAATCGTCCATCATGCCATATATAACTATACTATTGACAAACTCACGGTTAGCATGGTACAACGGATTTATGCCCTGTATCGCATCTTCCTGTGATTTCCAGTAATCTCCTTCCGACAGACCGACCAATGAATTCCTGTCAAGGAAATCGCTGCAAGAAGCCAGAAAACAAACAGATAGTAAGATTAATATTATTTTGTTTTTCATGTCTCTTTTATTTAAAATGTTACATTTAAACCAATAACCCATTGTTTCATCAGAGGATATGCCATACTGGGATTCTCAGGATTATAGCCATCGAAACTTGTAAATGTGAAGTAGTTTTCGAGATTTGTATATACCCTCAATCTTTCAACCATAAACCTGGAAGTTAATTTTTTAGGCAAAGTGTATCCCATCTGTATCGATTTTATCCTAAAATAAGATGTATTATATAACCAGTAATCACTGTATGCCGTATTCAGTGCTGATCCCGACGTAAGCAGGCGCGGATATTCAGTGGATGGATTCTCCGGTGTCCAGCGATTTAAAATTTCAGCCCTCTGAAGGAAGCCTTCATTTATATTGAACGTATTAAATCCGTCATTCCCCCAATATCCCCTGGCTCCGCTGACGCCTTGTCCTGCTATATTAATATCGATACCTTTGTATGCCGCGCTGAGATTAATTCCATAAGTCATTTTAGGCAGGGAAGAATAGTCTTTAACTACACGGTCTTGCAGATTGAACGTTTTATCTCCGTTCGAATCCTTATATAACATATCACCGGGCTTTGGCGTACCTCCTATATCGCTGCCAAACTTATAACCATCGGCTATCAACTGGTCTATTTCCGCCTGATCCTGTAAGATTCTATCAAACTCCAGCACATAAAAACTCTGGTAAGGATTGCCCTCTTGGGTTATAGTGGCTCCGCTGATCAATTTATCCCCGTTATATTTGGTTACTTCATTGCTGATTGTTGATAAGTTTCCGCTGACACTATAGGTAAAATCTTTTCCTACATTTCCATGATAAGTCAGCTGGAATTCCATGCCTTTATTTGACATCTCGGCAATGTTTTGCCAAGGCGGAGTGAAATTCCCAAAAACCAGAGGAATCTGAATTGTAGTTAATAAATCCGTTGTTTTTTTGTTATAATATTCTGCACTTAAAGATAATCTGTTCTTCAACAGTACCAAATCCAATCCGACATTAGTCATAGTAGTGGTTTCCCATTTGATCTTACTATTAGCCAGTTCTTTAGGAGCTACACCTTGTTGAAGCTGTCCACCGAACGGATAAAGAAGGGAGCCATATACCACCTGATAGCCATAATCTCCAATTCTGTTGTTACCGAGTTTACCCCATGAACCTCTTATCTTCACGTCATCGAAAATATTCTTTAATGGTTGGGCGAATGATTCTTCAGTCAGTCTCCAGCCTCCTGAGAATGAAGGAAAGAACCCCCACCTGTTATCCTTATGGAATCTTGAAGAACCATCATAACGGGCATTGACCTCCAATAGATATTTACCTTTATAATCGTAATTGATACGTCCGAAATACGATCTGAGGGCATCATCGGTCCCGTTTCCTGTAATTGATTCATTATCAACACCGGCATCCATGATGTAAATAGCATCATCCCCCAATATATCACCTTTTCTTGCATCGAACCTGTCCATACGGTTGTATTGCTGGTCGAAACCGAGCATTGCTGCAAAATTGTGTTCTTTATTCAAAGAATAATTAAAGCGTAAGAGCGAATTCAATACAGTTGTATAATCTCTGCGTGTTCCATTGAATAGCTTATCAACGTTAGAACTTGCCTGATATTCATAGCCTGTCTGGAAATTCCATAGCGAGTATGGCCTTGTATACTCCCAATTATATCTGTTGTCATAATTGAAACCAAAGCTGTTTTCCCACTCCAGATATTTCAGGAATTTTATTTTTGCATAAACTTTTAAACCTAATTTTTGTCTTTCATAATTACCCCTTATATTATCGATGTATGCGCGGGGATTTCCTACACGCGGGAAGTTTTCAAACATTGTTCCTCCATAGCGTCCATCTTCATATTGAGGAATAACTCCGGGCGTGGTATTTCTGATATTATCATAAAGGCTGGTTACATTGATCGGGTCCCTGTCAGACCAGGAACCATAAACATTCCCTCCCATATCGAGCCAGTTTGTTACTTTCGAGTCGACATTTATACGGAAAGAGTATTTCTTATAGCCTGAATTATCGATAATACCTTTATTATCAAGATATCCGAGAGACATCGAAAAATTCGTATTTTTCCCTCCTCCCCGTACTGTCAGATTATGTTCTGTCACTACAGATGTATTCAACATCTCTTCATACCAATTGGTATTCGGATAAAGAGGGTTGCCTGCGGCGGATTCCGTCCTCCATTGTTCGATTAGGCTGACCGGATATTTTTCACGGCCTTCCGATTCGTTGACTAATTCCATGTGGGTAGCCATATCGTTTATAAAGTCTATTGTTTTAGCCGCTTTTTGCCAACCTACATAACCGCTGTAGGTAACATTAACTTTGCCTTCGCTCCCTCTTTTTGTAGTAACTAATATTACTCCATTAGCTGCCCTGGAACCATAAATGGCGGATGATGCCGCATCTTTTAGCACGGATACACTTTCTACATCATTCGGGTTCACATCATTCAATGCCCCCGGAACTCCATCGATAATAACCAATGGCGAAGCATCATTCATTGTTCCTCTACCTCTCACCAGGATATTGACATCCTCTGCGCCGGGTGTTCCCGACAATTGCGAGATATTCAATCCGGCACTCAATCCTGTAAGTGCAGAAGACAAATTCATTGTAGGCCTGCTCGATAGTGCTTCGTCAAACTTTACGGATGACACGGCTCCCGTCAGATTCTGTTTTTTCATCGTACCGTAACCAACCACAATGACATCATCAATCATATGGGAGTTTTCGATCAGTTCAATATCATAGTCATTACTTGCGCCAATAGTAACTTCCTTCGGATGATAGCCCAGATACGTGACAACTATTACCGAACCGGGATTTACAGTCAAAGAGAACTTCCCGTCAATGTCGGTCATAGTAGCGTTCGTTGTACCTTTTACAGTAACGCTCGCCCCTATAAGCGGTTCTCCTGATCCGTCGGTAACAATACCCTGTATTTTTTTCTGTTGCGCCGGAGCTGGTGGTAATCCTTGAATTTTACTACCGTTTTCCACTCCATCATGAGTATATGCATATGCAGTAATATTGGATAACCCCAACATTACAGAGCAAATAAATGCCCATAAAATAAGTTTCTTACAGTTTCTCATTTTGTTAGATTTTTCAATTATACGTTGGTTTTTCAAACTAGAATGACATCTTTTACAGTCAGTAATTCTGTATTATCTAAGGATGCCATCATTCTCAAACATCTTTCTTATTTCATAATTATTAGAGTTTACAGTAACATTTACTATTCGATATTAATGAGAGCTCAATGATGGAAATTGAAAAGAAGATTATTATATCTTTTTTGTACTGACATTAATATTTCAACGAGTCAAATTCCTGAAAATCATGACTTCCTCAAGAACTACAGCCAGACCTACACATCCCCTTGCACTATAAACAAAAATATCTATTCTTTCATTTTCATGATGTCATATTCGAGTTAAAGAATCCTCATATTACGTCATTCTGAATTTATACTTGTATCTGCATTGGGGATATCAGGACAAGCTGTTCAATTGTCGTAAAACTGTACGGGAATATAGGAACGCTGTATTCATGCCACGCCCGGCATGCAGTGGTTTAAAAGGATATCCGTTGAAATTGGCTTGCTGTATATAAAGAAGTTATGATTATTTATTAAGTTCGTATTGTCTCCCCGGAGTGATAAAATATTTACCTTTTCCAGCTTTGAAGAAGATTGTGTTTTTACCTGGCTCCACCCTAAAGTTGAGACAGATATTCTTATCCTCACCACAAACATTCCAGAAGCCGGACTTTAAATCTGTAAGTAGAATCTGAAACTCCATATCCTGATTTACAATCAAAGCAAATGGCTCTTGTATCTGCTCATAACCGGCGCTCATACATACCATACGATCTTGCAATAAGATAATATATTTATTGTCTTCTTCCTTAAAATATACAGGCAAGGGGCCGGTATCACCTGCCGCCATCTGAAGAACAGTAAGGAAGCGGTTATTCCGTTTGTTTTCCCTGGGATACACAACAACCTGATAGCCATCTGTTTCCGGCAAAGCCGATTTTATCTGATACTGTACACCTAATACGCTGGAAGAGTCTTTCAGACTGGATATTTCTATTTCCCGTTCTTCCGGCAACGGAAGTAACACATTCAGATGGGTCTTGCCAGTAAGACCGTTTTCACTGTTATGTAATACGACTCCGGTTTGCAAATAGTAAGGTTTATTGAGTGTATTGATTTTCCAATATTTTTCGAAACTGTCCTTAGATGTAATCAGGTCGTCAGCAACTATGACAGCTGCCGGAATATCCTCTCTGTTCAGATTCAGAAAGCAGAAGCTACGGGTATAATTACTCACTTTGCTATAATAAGCAGCAGTGAGATCCGCTTTGAAATAACTGTATGACGGTTTTTGAGTATTAGCTTCAAAATCTGAGGAAAGTACAGTTCCATAATCGAACCACGGGTCTGTTTTCGTTTCATGGGGAGTTCTTGGAGTCCTTTGGTTGAAACGGCTTCCTCCATCATTAATTGTTGTCCTGTGCTCTAACTTTTCGTCAGGGTCTTTTACCAACATCATACTGTGAGCTACCGACCTTTTGTAGAAATTAAAGTCATAGGGTGTACCATAAGCCCGGTATATACCAAGGTCGGCTATTTGTTGTCCGCGATAATAAATCTGGAAAGATCCTGCATTGGCATGCTGATGATTCCCGAAATGATAACCGCCACCTTTTATTTCGACAATTACATCATTACTTTCTTTACGCATACCCCATCCTGTACGGGCAATCATACCTCCCAGAACAGTACCGAAATCTATCGTCAGCGGTAGTGAATCCGGACTTGGATTTGCTTTAAGGTCAGGATCGTTTACCAGAAGGAAAAGTACAGGATTATCTTTAGCCCGGGAGAGTCCGCCACGGCGCTCAAATTCTCCTTTCGTTACCGGATCGCCTGCATATGCGTAATCCAGTAATAACGTCTCCGGATAAGACACATGAGTTTTTGAGAATTTATCCCCGTCCGAAAGCCTGTCTCCGTTTGGTAGCTGCATATACACCCAGTATTTTCTAAGGTCGGAAATATTATCGTTGAATATGCGGATTCCTGTCATCCGGTAAAACATCCATGCCGCATGCATTTCCCATCCATGCCTGTATGCACCGTAGTCAAATCCCTGGTTATGGCGGGGCGACTGATATTCGAACGCCCGCATCGGAAGTAATTTTTCCAGCATCAGGTAAGATATATACCGGTAAGGTTCCCGGTTCTTATCATATATAGCTATGCTCATTGCCAATAAATCCCTGTTAACCTGTGCTTCGCTGGCATGCCCGTTTACAATATTTTCTTTAAAGGGAGGCCATCCGATTTCCATATCGGGCGCAAGGCGCATCATATTCTCATAGAGAACCTGCTTATCACCTTCGTCCAGCAGGTCATAACACCAATCATATATAAGCGCTGCCGTATAGATAGATTTACCTATCTCCCTTGTGATATCTCCATGCCTGACATTCCCGTATTCAAGGACTGATAAGTAACCGGTCATCAGGCGAACGACTTCATTGCCTACAGAGCGATCGCCGGTCATGAGATAATAAAAAGCTTTGATAATTGCGACATCTCCCAGTTCATTATTATGGAATACTTCTTTCCGCATATCGAACTCAAAAGGGAACGGTTTTTTAGCTGCTTCCTCCACTTCCTGCCATATAGCAAGGTTCTCGCCTTTGGTCAATCGTTCTCTGACTTCAGGCAAGTTATCTTTGTTAACCCATAGCCGTGGATGGCTCGCAGGAGGAGTGATAGCGGGCGTGTAAGTTACTGCCCCGGCAGGAACCTCTTCCGGAATATATGTTTTTATTCTGATCGCTTCGAAAAAGATTTTTTCCGGAAGCCATATTTTCAATTCCTGCCCCGCTTCGAGATTGAATGTACCGAGATCATGCCCCGAATATTCATGAAGATTGGACACTATTCGCCTTGTTATACGCTGATTATCTATCTGAAGTTTAACCAACCTGGTCTCAACCGTCATTCCCGGCTTAATCTCCTCCTCTCTCACCACATCGGCAAATATCCTGTACTTCCCTGGTTCGGGAACATTTATAGCGTATGTAATATCCGGTTCTGATTCGCTATCATTACTGACTCTCTCGCCTATTCCTTTTTTTAATGACACATATTTCATATCCGTAGAAGTTGCTTTATAGCTTGTTATTGTAGTCTTGTTATTGACTTTTGCTATATTTACAGGTAAGATTATAGTGTAGCTTTTGGAAATATTCTGGGCCGATGTGCCTGCACCTGACATCAGGAATATCAGGAAAGTAACAAAATATAGTCTGTATTTTTTATCGTTATTCATGTTCTGTTTTTTCTTATATGAAGATTCGGTCGATAGGTATTACAGGCTCGCTGGCATCCCCCAAATGCCCTTCGGAAAGGGGGACTGAATATCTACTGTGAATAGACTTTGGGGAACAGGACGCCATATTCCGGCTCGCTTTGGATAATACCGGAATGAACAAAATATTTGAACGGATAAAATTCAGTCTACTTCTTTACCGTATTCGTTACTCTTACATTGACATTCTCCGGGTCAGTCTGAATATCTTTTCCGACCGGATTAAGTTGTATTATCTTATTAAAATGCGAATTATGAACAGGTGCCAGAAACTCCAGTGCTATATCCGCTTTATAAGAAAGAATGCCGTTCATATAAATATTATACATGTTCCCTGGCTTGAAGCCCTGTCCGTATTGTCCGTTCCCGTAAATACGTATGACTTTTCGTTTTCCACCTTTAGGGCCGTCACTGATATTGGAACAATAGATATTGTATATCTTCGGCTGCGAAGGGAGAAGAATCATCACATGGTGTATACCCGATGTTTCAATATTGCGGCAGGTAATATCATGAATATCCCCACCGTAGGAATAATCTGAATAGCTGACCGGTAACAAAGGAAATACATATTTATTGTTGCTCCATCTCGATTCGTCGAAGGCAGCCAGGATAATGGAGTCGTCGGATGTTTCGCCTGTAATATTCTCAATCAGGATATCAGATCCGCCTTGTATTACGCTGATCCCGTCCCCGTTTTTTACAGTCGTGTGCAACTCGAGATTGTTGACATGGCCGTTCTTGCATCCATTGGTCAGTACAATACCCCAGCTATGTGTTTTCTGAACTTTCAGCCCGGATATTTCAAAACCATCTACATAAGAAAATAATATGGTAAAATTTCTCCATCCCCAATAGTCTCCCAGCCATTTTTCTCTGACTCCTGTTTTGGGATTAACTCCTTCGTAAAAATTTTCGGCACCTTCGATTACAGCACCGTTCTTACCTGTAATCCTGATATTCTTGGCAGGTAATAACTGTTTTACGTAGCTATTCGGATTCTGTTCATCTATATCGAGATTTCCGGAACGGATGATATTATCAAAAGTCTGGTCGGCCAGTTTTATTTTGCATCCGTCGACTACCATCGTTGTATTGGATGGCAGGGCGATAGCTTCCGTGATAAGGTAAACAGCAGTATCCTTGAACAAGATGGTGCCACCGTTACACTCTTCCAGAAAACCAAGCGCATTGGAAATCTTCTCGGATATATTCTTTCCTTCGAAATCTTCCGGTTTGACTACAATGGATTTGTCGCCATTTTCAAGATTCTTTGATTCCCGCGCAAATACAATACCCGGGTGAAAGGAAAAAATCAGAAATGCAAGCAATATCAGTCTCATTATTCAATCGTTTTATTAATTGATTTCTTACGGATTATACTACGGACCAGCCAGTATAACAACCGGAAAAACAGGATGAAGAAATAGAAACCTATACTTAGACTCAGCACCCATAACAATTGTGTATAGAGTTCTTTCCATTCCGTATCAAAGGCAATAATGGAATATACATTCAATAAGAACGCGAATACAAAAGAGGCTCCCCATATGATTAACTCTGTCCGTTGCCTCTTTGCTGTTATTTTAAATTTTATATCTTTCATGTCAGTAGTTATATTACAGGTAAGGTATTTCGTATTCTTTAGGGAACTCGATTACAGAACGCTCTTCCATAGCTTTATTTCCCAACAGGGCCAGAACGGATGCATAATATGCTTCCTCTACCAGCATCGGCATAGATTCTCCGGTGATAACAGAAGTACAATAAGCAGATACAAGAGCCAATGAACCATCATCTACTGCAGCGCCTGTAGTGTTAGACCCGTCGTGTGTCTGGATATTATCTAAAATAGGCTCTCCCAACGCCTTAGATGCAGTTTCAGGCACCCAGCTGGGACCGGCAAACGGTATACTGTCGAATACCTTATGTTCTATCTGATTTATCAGTTGTTGTATTCCCGGCGCCGGTTTTGGATTTTCCATATATAGCAGTCCCTGTGCCAGTTCGAGTGTACCCTTATGACCGAGTACCTGCTCATCCATTCCGTAATGCTTATTCGAGATAATGGATTCGAATGTCATACGCAACCCGTTGGAATAATGGTAAATAACGCTTACGCTGTCGTAAACTTCTCGTCCGTCTTTCCAGAAAAGGATATCTCCGAAACCTGTAATATAGTCAGGCAGGGACTTATTTACCCAAGTGCCCATCTGTAGCTGATGCGAAGCAAGTTCAGTCATCAAACCGCCCGAAGACTCCCTGTATAAACGCCAGTTTATCTGTTTCTCCAACGATGGTTCAGGTACAGGCCTGCGCCAGTCGTTATTCCGGTACCAGAAGTTACGAAGACCTACTATCTCACCAATTGTACCGTTCTGTATGAGCTCCAGAGCTTTCAGGTATTTAGGGTCAAACAAGCGTTGTAGCCCAATGTACAAGACTTTGCCGCTTTCTTTATAAACCTCATACATCTCTTTACACTGTTCGATAGTTCTTGCCATCGATTTTTCGCAAAATACATGCTTTCCGGCTTTAAGTCCGGCAATAGAAATAGGCGCATGCTGATGAAGCGGTGTAGAGATCAGGATACCGTCGACGTCCGCGGCATTAATTGCTTCGTTGTAATCTTTATATTGCTTTGCCTTTGGACATAGCTTTGCCGCATTATCCAAGTGAGGCTGGTAAATGTCACATATAGCCACTATTTCAGCATGTGGAATCTGCAACAGATGATTAATGTGATACATTCCCCTCGAACCCGTTCCGATAATTGCAAGCCGGGCTTTAGATCCGGCTACATCCTTCTCTTTTTTAAGGGCATATGCATGCAGTAACGGTAAAGAAGATAACAGAAGTCCACCCCCTCCTACTACACCCATATTCTTCAGGAAATCTCTGCGAGATAAATTTTGTGTTTTCATCGTCTATATTGTTTTTTTTTAAATATCATCTCTTTTATTGTTTCAATGCACCGGATCTTTTTTCTTTAGCAAGTTCCAGGGCGGTGGTTGTTATATAATATTTAACCAGCATATTCGGCACTTCCCAATCGGGCATTTCACGTGTAATCAGAAAGTTGAAGTATTTCTCCGCTACTTTCGAGAAATGTGCTTCATGCCCGTCATCCATACTCGGAGATATTTCTATTTCCAACATGCCGTCATATGCATTTTTGAGTGATACGGGGTAAATATTTTTCAGGTCGCTGATCGCTCTTGCAATATTCTTCCTGAAATCGCTTTCGGTAGCCTCTGCTCCTTTTTTGATATAAAGCCTGGATTTATAGTCTTGCTCTTTCCCCTGTAGTACCAACAGTACCGCTTTGGTCCCGTTAATTATCGTCCGGTGCGTATCGCCTGTTCCTTCGGGCGCCTGATAGTCCCACACAACTTTTATGCCGACATTCACGCCTTTTACCTGATAATTGATCGTACCATTGGCATTGACGTATAAAATGGAGTCTTTTACATATTTGCTTAAATAACCGGGAAATTTCTTAGCCTTTGTAGAACGGCGGAATTGTTCTAAAGTGACAGGTGTTGCCCAGTGGCTGGCGCCGGTCACTTTTATGTCTTTTTTATAATCCAGTGCGACTTCGGGGAAACATTCCCAGTTGACGATATCGATCAGATGTGTGGTAACATCCACAATTCCTTCACCCTGCTGTTCCACATCGTAATACCATGCAGGACGTGTAAGAGGTGTCCCGGATACAATTTTATAGAAGTGGTGTACACTTTCCATTTCTACGGCAGGATTTTCCGGCGTGCCTTTGGTTATCGTGCCAAAGAGTTCTTTGTCCTGCATAAGGACACGGTTCAGTATATTGATGAAATTATAGCGTTCGGTCATGATATCATACAAAAGTACATCATTTTTTGCAGAAAGTGTAAATGCTTCTTTCAATTGTTCGAAAGAAGCTTTATCTATTGCCATCGGTTTATCGGCAAGGACATTCAGCCCGGCACCCACAGAACGTAGTATGTAATCAGTCTTCAACTGGTTGTTTCCGGCCAGCACCACGACATTCCCGCTCTTATCGGAGAGCATTTTCCCGAAGAAATCATCCCCTGTATATACTTTAAGGTTCCAATATGTGGGATTATTCTCCCGGGTATTATATGAATCAATCAGGTCCATATAATTATTCAGTTCGGGCCCGCTCGGGGCATATACCTGCACGTTGTAATTCAGTTGCTGCAACATGGACTTCTGCAACAAAGCAGCATGGAAGTGTGCGGGTGCTACTGTGATCAGGCGCACTTCTCCTTCCGAACCATTAAATTTCTTACTTCCCGATTGCATATTACAAGCTGTGATTAGAATCAGAACCGGAAGAAAGCAGAATATATATTTTAAGTATTTCATATATCAAATGTATTATTTCTTTGGCCTGAATGACCATGATTGAATCTTATGTCCGTGTGCAGCAAAGAATATCAGATACATATAGCATGGAATCAATACCCAGTAAGCATGTTGCAAATCCCAGAGGTCGGCAAAACTCCCGTAAACTATCGGCATTATCGCATTTCCACTCAACCCCATAATCATCAGTGATGACCCTATCTTTGTAAACCGTCCTAATCCTTTTATCGACAGCGGCCATATGCCTGCATAGATAAGGGCATTGGGAAGTCCCAGCGCACACAGGAACCAGATGGAAAGGGTACTTTCGTGACCAAGAATAACAACTTCCTTACTTACAAGGATAATGGCGAAAGACAGTAACAGACCGAGTGTACAGCAAACCTGCAATGCCCTTGTCTGAGATACATATCTTGGTATCAATACAATTCCTATCATATAACCGATTATGGTCGCCGTCAAAGTATAAGAAGGGAAAGCTTTGGCCTCCAAGAGATTCATGCCCATTGAGCCTGCATAACTGATAATGGTGTCGATGGCTATAATCTGTGTCCCTACATGAACGAACAAAGCAAAAGCACCCAGTATCAGATATGGAAACTGAAAGATGGAAGTCCTTTTGTGAGTACAATTCTCCTCTTCCTTATTATTTTTTTCAGGATCTATTTCGGGCAGTACGGAATAGCGGACAAATACTCCGAACAAAAATAATGCTACGGATAATATCGCGTAAGGCTTTATTACCCTGCGGATAAGATCATCGAGCATCATATTTTTGGAGGCGTCGTCCAATGTGCCGGATTCCAGGAGGGTGAACAGGCTACTGTCCGTAACCTTCAGTACCACGGCAGCGAAGATAAGAGGGGAGACTATACCCGCGAATTTGTTGAATATCCCCATCATACTTATTCTCTTAGCCGCACTCTCGATAGGCCCTACGATCGTTATATAAGGATTGGCCGCCGACTGGAGTATCGTCAGCCCCGCGCCTATTACAAACAATCCGGCGAGGAATATTCCGTATGTCCGGGTAAGAGCAGCAGGGATAAACAAGGCCGCCCCCACGGCCATACAGAAGAAGCCATACATTATCCCCCGTTTATAGCCCACTTTATTTAATATATGGGCCGATGGAATAGACAGGCAGAAATAGGCTATATAAAAGGCAAAGGCCACGAAGTAGGATTCGAAGTGCGTCAATTCACACGCAATCTTGAAATATGGAATAAGGATCGCATTAACCCATGAGACCAAACCGAAGATAAAGAACATCGCACCTACAATAACTATTGCAATGGTTGTATTACGTTTGTTTAATTGTTGATTGTTTATTTGGCTCATGGGTATTTTTATATTTCAAGATTTTAAAATTTAAAGATTAAAAAATACTCATTTACAGTTTCATTTCCCAACCAGGCTGATAATCGCGGCTCCAGTATTTCATCGCGTCCGTATCCTGCATGATACGTCCGTTTGCCGGGTCTATGTTCAACTGCCGCCCTACGCGTTGAGCAATGTTACCGACCTGCATCAGCAATGTACTCTTATGCCCTGAAACTATATCCGAATTCAATTTTTCTCCTTTCCTGATACCATCGAAGAAGTTATTTATATGCAGAGCGTCCAGACTTTCGGCAGGATTCATCAGGTTGCGCGGATCTATCTCAATTTTGCTGTACTGCTGTTTCACGACTTTATTATCCAGGTCGAAAATCCTGTAACCGTCACTTCCGGTAATCAGCATACTACCCTTGTCCCCGTAGAACATAGCGCCTACGCTGCTGCCTTCGATAGTTCTTCCGTTACAGCTACGGCCTTCCCAAGTCATGGATTTATTCTTCCCGAATTCCATATTTATCACTTGTGTATCCGGTGTTTCCCAATCGTCTTTGAAGAAATAACGCCCCCCGGCCGAGTTCACCATCGTAGGATATTCCAGTTCCATACCCCAGCGCAGTATATCGACCATATGTGTGCCGTTATTCATGGATTCGGCTGTTCCCCAGCGCCAGAACCAGTGCCAGTTGTAATGTACTATATTATCTTTATAAGCAATGCGTGGCGCAGGCCCCTGCCATAGATCCCAGTCGAGCCATTCGGGTACGGCAACCTCTTTTCCTGTACCTATCGAGGTGCGATTGTTGGTGTACCATGCTTTCCCGAAGTGTACATTACCGATAATGCCTTCTTTTATCGCCTGTATCCCTTCCTGTACATTTGGCCAGGAACGTCTCTGGTTACCCATTTGCAGAACCCTGTTATACTTTGCTACGCCGTTGATAAGTATTTCGCCTTCTTCGGGACAATAGCTGCATGGCTTTTCCAGATATATGTCTTTGCCTGCCTGCATCGCCATCAAAGCCGCGGGGGCATGCCAGTGGTCGGGTGTGGCAATGATAACCGCATCCACATCCTTCGATTCGAAAACTTTCCGTAAATCCTTTTCGCCCTTTGGACTGAATCCCTGAATCTTAGCTACGGCATCGGAACATTTGGCGATAGCACGGCTGTCGACATCGCATATATAGGTTATCTCGCAACCTTTTTGTTTCGCAAAGTTCGCAGCCAAGGCCCCTCCCCGCGAATTAACTCCAATTGCGGCAATACGTATTTTGTCGTTTGCCCCGTTGATATTGGAATAACTTTTTGCACTTAAACCGTTTAAAACTCCCCCGAACGAAAGAGCCGATGTGCTCACAATTGCTTTTTTTATAAAATCACGTCGTGTACTCATGATAATGTGTTTTATAGAGGTTAAATTTGATTCTCAGTTACTAAATACAAAGAAAATCTTATTTGATACAAAACCGAACTCAAATGACGCCTTACTATTCTCAAAAAACGTCAACATCTCCCTGCAATGACCTAAAGCCTTTATTATACATATATTATCAGACATTCTGAATATCACGGAGACTGTGTTTCGTCTTAAAGACAGATAATGTTAAATCTAACAGCAAATATGGAGATTCCCGCCATAGCTCACCAATACACTGTAATACAGAGTATTTAAATCCACACAGGCCGGTATACACAAATAGTAAAGATTGGTATTTCTTCGTATTTTGAATTTTATGTTAATAATCTCTTAATAATATGGTATCCATATCAAGGTATCAATTTCATTTATAAATTATTTTTATCTTTAGCCACTGAATATTTCCGGCCTGATATAAAAAAATATGTGGAGCCGTTATACTTCTTCAAGTCTAAAACTCCATATTATACTTATAATATAGTTTCGTATTTGCTACTATAGTCTAAATATCAGGTTGAGGCATATAAATAACTTTACTTAGCTTTCTGTTTGGAAATATAAAAATTAAATTTGAATATTCCGGCGATTAAACAATGTTTAGATTATTTTTAAGATTTGGAGCCAGTTTAAAATTCGCTTATTTCATAGTACAATCACCTTATCTATCATAAACCAAAATACTTTAAACTAATCTTGTATAACTATGCTAAAGATACTTGTATTGACAGATTTTTCGAGTGGTTATAGCCGCCGGTTGCTGGAAGGTATTATCCGGTACTCCAGAGAAGTGGGGCCGTGGTCGTTTCTGCGGATGCCTCTGTATTACCAAATGATGTATGGCGAAGCGGGTGTCGCCGACTTTGCAAAAAAATGGAAAGCAAACGCCATCATAGCACAACTCCGGGATGTAAATCTGGAATTATTCGAAACTCTGGATATCCCGATCATTGTACAGAACTATCGCGACAGGAATAAATCCATTTCGAATCTGACAGGTGACTACTACGAAACAGGTGCCATGGCCGCAGACTTCTTTCTGGCGAAAGGTTACCGAAACTTTGCATATTACGGGTACTCGAATGCAATCTGGTCCCGGGAGAGAGGATTAGGCTATAAGGAAAGAATTGAAAAAGCCGGGTATAAATGCAAGATACTGGAAAACAAAAATCCCGACAACAAAGAATGGCTTTACAATACAGAATATATGGGGAAATGGCTGCAATCCCTTCCTAAGCCGACTGCCCTTTTCGCCTGTGACGATTATTATGCACTGCAAATATCGGAAACCTGCAACATATTTAATATCAATATACCTGATGAAGTAGCTATACTGGGCGTGGACAACGATACACTGTTATGTAACCTGTCCACTCCTACGCTATCCTCCATCGTACTCGATGTGGAAAACGGAGGATATCAGGCAGCCAGGCTACTCGACAAATATATCAAAGGGGAGATAAAAGAGGCTTTCAATATAGTAGTCAAGCCCCTGTATATAGAAAACAGATCGTCGACAGACAAATATGCCGTTTCGGACGAACACATAAAGATAATACTGGATTATATCAACAAAAACTACAATAACAAGGTATCAGTCAACGATATAGTCGATATCGTCCCTTTATCGAGGAGGGTCCTTGAAAAAAAATTCAAAGCCTTGGTCGGCACATCCATATACCAATGCGTATTGGATCACCGTATCAATCATTTTATAAAACTACTGTTAACCACTGACGAACATCTGCCGGATGCTGCCATACAGTCCGGATTCGATGATTTTAAAAATGTATCTCGGATATTCCGGAAATATAAATCCATATCGCCTGCGGAATACAGAAAATTATATAAGAAGCAATAAGAACTGATCATCTCCGGCAAAGACGCTAAGGCGCAGAAATACTTTTCAATTATTTCCGTATGGAATTTTCAGGTAAAAACGGTTGTTATTTTTTTCTTAAACATTTATCTATAAAATAAGAGCCGATAGCCTTTAGCTGTTAGCTGATAGTTCTTTGATAGATTGATTAAAGCAGTTACAAGTTACTTCGCCCTGCGGGCAGTTACAAGTTACAAGTTAGTTCACTGTTTACTGCTAACTGTTAACTGATATATCTGTTACCTTTGTTACTTTTTAACAGTTACAAGTTTGCCTCGCCTTCGCTTCGGCGAATATTATTTCTTCGCCCTAGAGGCAGTTACGAGTTACGAGTAGACAAGATACGAGATACGAGATACGAGTTGTTCACTGTTTACTGTTTACTGTAAATAGTGTTACCTTTTGAGTTGATAGTGGCTGATGACAAGCATTGATAAGCTCTTACTTTATCTGATTATTGTCAATTGTAACAGGACGCCATTTCATGTTCTAAATGAAACATTGACGTCTTATGAGAACAGTCATTCGCATTACAAACCATATTCTGAAAATATAAAAGCTTAATTTTGAGCTATCGTTAAATCAGTCCTAACCGATTACTAAAAACAGAACCCGAAATGAGAACTATAATAGAAAATGCTACTTTAATCCTACCTGAAGGGATACTAAAAAACGGCTTTGCCGTATGCACCGACAGCATTATATCGCAGATAGGGGAAGGTCCTTTTGGCAAATACAACGATTCTGATATGGTAATCGATGCCAAAGGAAACTATGTATCCCCGGGATTTATTGATATGCATACACATGGTGCCGGAGGACATGATTTCATGGACAATACAGTGGAAGCATACCTCGGGGCGGCCCGTACACATGCGCGGTACGGAACAACAAGCCTTGTCCCCACCACCCTGACCAGCACGACAGAAGAACTGCTAAACACATTTACTATATATGAACAGGCAAAAGAGCAAAATACAGATGGTGCGGATTTTCTGGGATTACATCTCGAAGGGCCTTATTTTGCCTACAATCAGCGGGGCGCCCAAGACCCGGAATACCTGAGGAACCCGGAACCGGAAGAGTATAACCTGATATTAGCTCACGGAGAGAAACACATTATCCGCTGGAGTATGGCTCCCGAACTGGATGGCGCTTTAGAATTGGGACGATTGTTGCGGTCGAAAGGTATTCTGGCTTCACTCGGGCATACAGACGCGCTTTATGAAGAGGTTACCGAAGCTTATAAAAACGGCTTCACTCACGTTACCCATCTCTATTCCTGCATGTCCACAATCACCCGGCGCAACGCTTACCGCTATGCAGGAGCCGTTGAAGCCACTTATATGATAGATGATATGAGCGTGGAGATCATCGCCGACGGAATACATCTTCCTAAATCGTTGCTCCAGTATGTTTGTAAATTCAAATCCATCGATAATATTGCCTTGTGCACCGACTCCATGAGGGCTGCGGGCATGCCGGACGGAGAATATATATTGGGCAGTAGAGACAAGGGGCAGGTGGTTGTTGTAGAAGATGGCGTAGCCAAACTTCCCGACCGTAGCGCGTTCGCCGGCAGTGTGGCCACGGCCGACCGGCTCGTGCGCACGATGGTCGAAGTTGCCGGGATTTCTTTATCCGATGCGATAAAGATGATAACCCGGAATCCTGCCCGTATTCTTGGTGTTGATAAAACCAAAGGATCTCTTGAGTCAGGCAAGGATGCCGACATTGTTATTTTCGACTCTGATATTGCGGTACAAACGACAATCGTAAAAGGTAAAGTTATTTATACACAAAACAATAATCTTAAATCATGATCTTTAAAAAGGACAAGTTGACGGTAAAAATATATACTTCAACTAAAGAAATGTCAGTCAATGCTGCGTTGGATGTATCTACACAAATAAAAGAACTTCTCAGCCGGAATGAACATATCAATATGATTTTTGCGGCGGCTCCTTCTCAGTCTGAATTTCTAAAGGAACTGGTTAGTTATCAAGATATAGATTGGGGAAGAATCAATGCTTTCCATCTGGACGAGTATATCGATCTGAGTGAAGATGCACCGCAAAGGTTTGGCAATTTCCTCAAAAAAGAGATATTCGGACTGCTGCCCTTCCGGAATATTTACTATCTTGACGGAAATAAACCGACTGACGAGGAATGCAAACGCTATACCGCTTTGCTGGAGAGGAATCCGCCTGACATTGTATGTCTGGGCATAGGTGAAAACGGACACATTGCGTTCAATGATCCCCATGTTGCCGACTTTAATGATGCGGAGACTGTTAAGGTTGTTACACTCGACGAAATGTGCAGGCAACAGCAGGTAAACGACAAGTGCTTTGCCAGAATAGAAGATGTGCCGGAACAGGCGTTGACATTGACGATACCGACCTTACTATCAGCCCGGTATTTGTACTGTATAGTACCATTCAAATCTAAATCCCAGGCCATATATAATATGATAAACGGAGATATTTCGGAAGCCTGTCCGGCATCTGTACTAAGGACTGAGGATGATGTCATCCTATATCTCGATAAAGATAGTGCCTCTTTACTGGTTCAGTGAGGATAGCCAAAACAATGAATAGGTCTGAGAGACCCTAACCTTATAATAATTACTGCCATATGAAGCTAAAAATTATAGTAATATCAATCATCTCCCTGTTTATATCAGGAGGTTTGTATTCCCAGGATGTAATAAAACTGGGAATCATAGGACTGGATACATCACACTCCCCGGCATTTATCAAACTGTTGAATGATAAAAATGCAGCTGAACAGTACAAAGGATTCAAGATTGTCGCTGCTTATCCCTACGGATCAAAAACAATCGAGAGTAGCGCAAAACGCATACCCGGATATATTGAAGAAGCCGGGAATCACGGAGTAAAGATAACATCTTCAATTGCCGAAATGCTCAAACAGGTAGATTGTGTACTCCTCGAAACCAATGATGGCAATCTGCATTTGGAACAGGCTCTCGAAGTTTTTAAAGCCGGAAAACCCATGTTTATAGACAAACCGGTTGCCGCCAATCTGGCTGAAGCAATCGCGATATTTAAACTCGCAAAAAAGTATAATGTTCCTGTATTTTCGTCTTCAGCCCTCCGATATTCCCCTGTAAATCAGGAAATACGTAAGGGAGATCATGGTAAAGTGCTTGGAGCGGATTGCTATTCA
Organism: Dysgonomonas termitidis; assembly: GCF_042654545.1. Classification (GTDB taxonomy): domain Bacteria; phylum Bacteroidota; class Bacteroidia; order Bacteroidales; family Dysgonomonadaceae; genus Dysgonomonas; species Dysgonomonas termitidis. The sequence continues at coordinate 13,963 of NZ_JBHSGN010000076.1, read as the reverse complement.
CCTGATGCATACGAACCCAGTCATGCAGATTTCACGTGGTACGGCATACATGGTGTGGAAACGTTATATACCGTTATGGGAACCGGATGCACAGAAGTAAGCCGCTTATCGACAAAGGATTTCAGCGTAGTCACAGGTGTATGGGCAGACGGCAGGATCGGAACATTCCGCAGTATCCGCACAGGCCATAATTACTTCGGGGGAACAGTTTTTTGTAGCACAAAGGTAGTGCAGGCCGATGGTTATAAGGGATATGCGGTACTGCTGGATCAGATTCTGCAATTCTTCAAGACGAAAGAAGTGCCTGTCGACCCTGATGAGACAATCGAGATATTCACATTTATGGAAGCATCGAACGAAAGCAAACGTCAGAACGGGGCTCCGGTATTGATGGAAAGTATCCTGGAAAAAGGAAAGCTGGATGCCGAACGTATCCTGAAAAATCTAAATGATTAGCATTCTTCGTGCATCATTAACAGGTAAAAGTAATTTAATGAGTAGTCATATTTCTGAAAAAAGGAAGTTGCCCGGTTGGATAGCTTCCTTTTATACGTAAATGTATCGAACAGTGATTCACGTTCCTTATTCTTATATTTAGCCGGTTTTTAAGTTATGAGTTCTTTGAAATATTTTTAGGCTTCAGCCTGTCTGCCGCAGTATTACTGTCAGATAATTATGCATACATTCTGTATCCGGGACAAAAAGTGAAATTGCATTATTGCCTGTCTATATTCTTCCCGGGTCGGAGATACCAAAACAGCCTTACAACGAAAGCTGCTTGTTTTTTGTATTATCTCCTCCCAATTTAACATAAAAATGAGTATGATGCACGGTAAAAATACCCAGAAATAGGTATTGAGGATATCTTCAAAACAGTCTAATTTTGATGATCATTTAATAGATTGTAATTCATCCATCATTTATCTGTTGATAAAATTTAATAAATTTTGCCGAATGAAAGAGAATTTCTTTCACAGTAAACTTGCTGCAGTAGTAATCCTTTTCTTAATTTTAGGTAACACAAATCCATCCCTGGCTCAGAATAATACTTATCAAATCAAAGGTGTTGTATTAGATTCTTTGGAGATGGCTCCGGTAGAGATGGCAATTATCTCTATTGTCGATCTCGGCCTCTGGTCCAGAAGCGATGAAAAGGGAGTATTTGTATTGGACAATGTTCCTGCAGGGACACACCGTATCAGATTTTACCTCCTGGGTTATAAAGAAATAACCGTAACCAAAGCCATTCATTCAAATATCGAAGGATGGACACAGAAAATACAACCGACAAGCCTGTCTTTGAATGAAGTAACGGTTACTGCAACAGAAAACAAGCTGGGGTCAATCTCAACAATCGGAAGAGAAGCAATCGAGCATATTCAGCCCAAAAGCTTAACTGATATATTCCAATTGCTACCGGGACAAATAACGGACAATCCGGCTTTGTCATCACCGGGACAAGTAAAGATCAGGGAAATAACAGAAAACGACAACAGCGCATTGGGAACGTTGGTTATTGTGGATGGAGCCCCAATATCAAATGACGCGAACATGCAGACGATCAACACATCCCGGTCTGGTAAATCATTCAATGAAACCAGCTATTCCGGGAGAGGGATCGATTTACGTGACATTTCCGCAGACAACCTGGAGTCGGTAGAAGTCATCAAAGGGGTGCCTTCTGCTGAATACGGAAATCTTACCTCAGGAGTTGTGTTGGTAAAAACAAAGATCGGGGAGCAACCCTGGACAGCCAAATTGAAAACAGACCCGAATACTAAGATAGGAAGTATATATAAAGGCTTACGCTTACCAGAGCGCTCCGGCATACTGAACGTAGGAGCTGATTATGCTGAAGCTTACGATGATATTCGTGAAAAATCTGACGGTTATAAGCGCCTGACAGCAACAGTGGCATACTCAAATACTTTCCTCAACAAAGCGAATCCTTTAGATGTGAATATCCGCTTGTCAGGCTACAGCACGATCGACGAGAATAAGTCCGACCCTGAGATGAATAGCGAAGAATTAAAAAAGACATCACAAAAAGGAGTCCGCTGGGGAATCGATGGTAAATGGATGCTGCGTAAATCATGGATCACCAATCTGGAATATAGTATATCGGGTGACTATGCATCGAACACAAGCCGTACCAAGTCATTACAGGTACTGTCTACCGGAGCTGTACCCTATCCCACTTCCTACGAAGGCGGAATGTTTGAGGAACAATATCTGCCGGGGGTATTTTATACGGATTACTCTACAGATGGTAAACCATATAACGTTTTTGCCAAACTAAAAGGGAACTGGAGCCGCCAATTTTTCGAGCAAACCCTCAATTCCGTTAAGATGGGATTAGACTTCTCTCTTACAGGGAATAACGGCCGCGGGCTTGAATATGACATATCCAGGCCGCCAATGCTAAATCTTACAACCAGTATCAGGCCAAGGGCTCCTAAAGACATCCCTACGCTAAAAAGTTATGCCTTCTTTATAGAAGATAAAGTTGTACAGCCTATAGGCACAACCGAGCTTACAGTACAGGCAGGGACACGTTTTGTAAAAGTACAACCGGGAAATTTTCATTCGGTAGAACCCAGAATAAATACAAGTTTTGAATTTCTCAATAAAAAGAACAACCAGTTATTCGATCATTTTAGTATCGACATAGGCTATGGACTTTCATCCAAAATGCCAACCTTGTCATATATATCGCCGGATAATGCCTATTTCGACAATATGAGTCTCAATTATCTGGATGGGGAAAACTCTTTAGCTGTGATATCGACCGAAGTATTAAACACATCCAACCCTAACCTGAAACCGGCACGCAGCACTAAAAAAGAGTTAGGCTTGTCTTTCAGGATAAATAAAGTCTCCGTCTCATTAACAGCATATCACGAAAAATTAAAAGACGGGCTATCGTTTTACTCCACTCCTCACTTCTCTTTTTATGAGAAGTTTACAGTAAACGGAGCAGGCAAAATGCCGGAATTTGAAAACGGCAAAGTCTACTATTACGAGAACGGAAACCGCCTGGAGGCTCCATCATCGACCAGTGTAGCGATATATACTTACAATACGCCGGCAAACAACCAGACGCTTATAAAAAAAGGGTTTGAATACATTGTCGATTTAGGTAAGATAAAAGCCATAAATACATCGTTTGTCATAGACGGAGCCTGGTTGTGGCAGGAAAGCTACAATACTCTCCCTACATACATAACTATCTCGCAACTTTTATATGGAGAACCATATCCGTATATAGCAGTAATGCCGGCCAACGATAAAACAATCCGGCAGCGGATAAATACAAATATCCGGATGATAACCCATGTACCCCAACTAAAAATGATAGTTTCACTTACAAGCCAGATAGTGTGGAACTCTAAGTTCAAATACAAATGGGATGATGAAAATGGCAACTCCCTGATTTACTATTACGATGATAATGGCAACAGGGTGTATGGCGATGCTGCCTTGAAAGATATGAGTGCTACCCGCTATGTAGACCCTGTCGGGTTTATGGACAATACAGGCACTATCCATGATTGGAAACCTGAATATTCCACCCATAATGACTATCAGGCAATGGTAAGGACGTACAGTGAATCGTACTACTTTGTAGAAGAAAGCCTGCCTCCGGCCGTTCAGTTCAACCTGCGGTTGACAAAAGAATTTTCGCGCAATCTCACATTGTCTTTTATGGCAAATAACTTTCTGAAAATGAATCCGCTGCAAAAAAGCAACAGGACCTCACTTGATGTAAAAAGGAACACGAGGTTCTACTTTGGAGCAGAAATCAATTATAAATTTTAAAACATCGAAACAATTATGAAAACATTACTTTTTAAGCATAACAATGCTAAAGAGTTCTCGGTTAAAACCGCCCGGTCACTTTGTTTGCTTATCTTTTTACTTTCAATATTATTACTTCCGTCATGTAGCGACAATGATGAAGAAGCAAAAAGATATGTCGTAAAAGTAACAGTAAATTACCCGGAAGGATACAACGGGCTGGCTTCGGGAGTTGAAGTAAAAGCAGTAAATTCCCAGACCGGCTCCAGTACTGCAGCTACCACCGATGCCAGTGGTATAGCTCAATTCAATCTGGTATCAGGTTTATATAACTTCACCGTAGTTCACGAAACTGAAGAATTTGCCTTCAACGGGCTGAAAGAAAATCAGACTGTGTCTCTGGATATGGCTGTTTCTGTAGACCTCCATGCAACATCTCTTACAGGTGGACTTGTATTTAAAGAATATTATTATGCAGGTTCTCCGGTAGAAGGAAAAGCCGTAGGTTATAGTTCCGATCAGTTTATGGAAATATATAACAACTCAGACGAAGTTATATATCTGGATAATATAGGTATTGGCTGTTTAGATCCGGCTACCTCCAGTAGTGCATCCGTCTGGGTCGATAACAATGGGGAACTCTTAAATGTATTGCCTTTGTGGGGCTATAGTTTTTATATAGAGGGATCAGGTAAAGATCATCCGCTCGAGCCTCGCACCAGTATTGTGATTGCCCAGGATGGCATAGATCATCAAACAGACCCTCTGGGCAATCCGGCTTCTCCTGTAAACCTGGGTAATGCGACATGGGAAACTTATGTAGGGGACATCAATAATGGAAAAGATGCGGATGCCGCCGGTGTACCTAATCTGACCTTATTATCGACAACTACAACGACACAGAATGACGCTTTATATTCGGTATTCGGCCCTGCACTGATAATGTTCCGCTTCCCGGAAGGAGTAGATCCCGCTGCATTCGCGGCAAATGCAAGCAATCTGTCCACAAAACCGGGTACATCTGCAGCTACACAATATCTGATGATTCCAAAAGAATATGTGGTGGATGCGATAGAATGTGTCTATAATGACCCCGGGAAACGTAATAAGAGAATTCATTCAGATCTGGACGCGGGTTATACGTTTATAACAGGAGGTACATATAACGGAAAAAGTGTCCGCCGTAAAGTGAAGCAGATAATAGACGGCAAAGTTATCTACAAAGATACAAACAACTCGACAGAGGACTTCCTGAAAGATCAGACTCCTACCCCATTTGTTCATCCTGTCACAGTAGACTAGATAATTAAATCATAAACCTAGATGAAGTTTATTTACAAAAATATAATCCTGACCGGATTCATCTGTCTGTACACAGCGGCAACTTGTAATGCCCAGTCTGGCGACAGCATTACAAGCCCTGCCGACTATTCGCTATTGCCAATACAATATACCGGACTGCAAACGTCAAATCCTGTTGCATATATCGAAGTAGACAGGGACCGGATGAACGGACAGATTACCTATAATCATACTTCGGGAGATTATAAATATATTTCTGACCCGAGGTCTATGAATAGCGGACAAGTCGCATTGGAAGGATTTAAACGGGTAAATAAACTTCATTTCTACGGAAGTTTTTCCTACAATATATCAGGGTTGAAAGGCCAGAAGTGGAAAGACGTACTGATGCCTTCCCAAGGCAATCCCTTCATATTGGGTGACAGTATAGGAGGTGATTATGACAATGAACGTTTCGCCATAAAAGGAGTAATGGCTTCCACCCTCAACAAAAAACTGAAATGGGCCGTTGCCGTAGATTACAATGGAGGCAGCTCTGCCGACCAGAGCGACCCCCGGCCCAGGATTGATGCCACACGTTATTCTATTTACCCGGGTATCATGTATAACTTATTGCCGGATTGGAGTATCGGGCTTGATTTTGGATATGAAGGCTATAAGGAAGTTATCTCCGTTACCACAACTACTAAGAAAGACCATAATTACTTCCTGTTTCAAGGATTAGGCAATTATACCATCGAATCGGGAATATCACATGGCCGCCAATACAAAGGAACTGCGTTTGGTAGTAATGCCCAGATTAAATGGAGAAAGAATATATATGAAAATATTCTCCAGTTAGGCTATAAAAGCAATGAAGAAAAGTCTGAAGACGGTGCTGTCTCGGAGAGTGACAATAGTTCTGTAAGTGGCTCCGGGAATAGTAATATGTTCAGATCAGGAGATTATAAGGAAACAATTTACTCGCTGATGAATATATTTTCTGTAAAACAGGGTCAAACATCACATATTCTAAAGGTCAATATCGACAACAACAATTCCAAAGGTATATGGTACGACCAGAAAAAAATAACAAACAGTAATAATCAGCAAATCTGGGAGATATATAATAAATCGGTAAAATATAAAAATAAAACGACAAAAATCGGACTGGATTACATATGGCTGAAAGAAAGATCCGGCTGGAAAGATTATATGCTGGGAGTCGCGGCAGAATTTGAGCAACATAAGACCACACTCCTGCCTGATATGCATCTGCAAAAATATTCAAACGTCAATGTCGCTATAAAAGGAGGCAAGACCTTCCGGTTGCCAAAGAATTTCCAATTAGGCTTCGATTTAAAGGCTTCATACCAACGTAATCTTTCTTCAAAAGCGGATTTTACAGGTCTGGCTTTAGCTAATCTGTGGTCGTATCCTGTCTTTGAATATCTTACATCCGATCATTATAGAGGCGATGCTTCATTCAAATTAAGTAAACAAACACGGATGGGAAACCTTCCGTCAACCATATATCTGACAGCCGGTGCCAGTTATACAAAATCGGCTCTGGATACCGATAATTTCAATAAACCCGATCGTATAGGGATTGCAACATCATTTGGTTTTACATTTTAAGAAGAAAATGAAATACAAGATACTTATTATTCTATTGTTTGCCTATTGCGCGACTGTAGGAGCTAAAGACACAAGGAGAGGCTTTGCCATTGTGATAGATAGTATAAGCTATGTACAAGCAAAAAGCGAAGTCGAAAGTTATGCCGGATCGGTAGAAGCCGATGGACTTAAAACGTTTATAGTTGTCGACCGTTGGAACAATCCCGACTCCATAAAGCATAAATTGAAACAATTATATCTGTCAGCCGATAATCCCATAGAAGGAGCCGTATTTATCGGGGATATTCCTGTGGCTATGATACGGGATGCACAACATTTGACATCGGCCTTCAAAATGAATCAAAAACGGGACTGGCAACGCTCCAGCATTGCATCTGACCGTTTCTACGATGACTTCGACCTTTCTTTCGAGTTTCTGAAACAAGACTCTGTAAAACCTCTTTTGTTTTATTATTCATTACGGGCAGATTCCAGGCAGTCGCTTCATTCCGATATTTACACAGGCCGTATCAGGCCGTTGGATAAAGGAAGTAAAGGAAAATACGAACAGTTGCGGGATTATCTCGTAAAAGCCGTTGCCATAAAATCTCAGGAGAAAAACAATATTATAGATAATCTCAGTATGGCCCGGGGATACGGATACAATTCCGAATCACAGGTAGCATGGTCCGGTGAGCAACTGGCGCTTAAAGAGCAATTCCCGACACTATTCAACCCCGGGAGTTTTGTTAAGTTTATGGACTTTGACTCCTATTGGCCGATGAAACCATATTGGTTAAATGAAATTCTCCGTCCCGATCTGGATATTATGCTATTCCATCATCACGGGGCTAATGACAATCAGTATGTGACCGGCAATAAAAAAGGAAATGACGTCAATACATCGATAGAAAACATCAAATTTTATCTTCGCAGCAAGATATCTTCAGCTGTGGAAAGAGGTAAAAGCAAGGAAGAGGCGATAGACTCTTATATGAAATTGTTAGGTGTACCGCGCGAATGGTGTGAAGAAGCTTTCGATCCGGAACTGATAGCAAGTGACTCAATAACAAATGCATCGATGGGAATTACTCCGAAAGATATACTTGAAATATCCCCTAATGCGCGTTTTGTTATGTTTGACGCATGTTTCAACGGCTCGTTCTTCGAAGAGGAATATATAGCAGGCGCTTATTTATTCAACAATGGAAAGACCATTGTAACCCAGGCAAATACAGTTAACACCATACAAGACAAATGGCCGGACGAATTCCTTGGACTTCTCAGCCATGGCCTCCGGATAGGTCAATGGGGTAAATACACCCACTTTCTGGAAACGCATATATTTGGAGATCCTACCTTCAGATTTGCAAGGAATGTGACGACCGGTTTCGATATCAACGATGCCCTGACAATTCATAAAAATGATATTAAATTCTGGAAAAAAGCTCTGTTAAACCCGTCTGTAGATATACAGGCAATCGCTTTACGGATGCTCTACGAGAATGATTATACGGACATTTCGGCATTATTGAAAAGATCCTATTTCGAATCGCCCAGTATGATCGTAAGGCTTGAGGCGCTGATGCTGTTATCTCAAATAGATAATGATGATTTTATAGAAGTACTTGCCGCTGCTTCGTCTGACAGCTATGAATTGACAAAACGGTATGCGATAGACCTCATTGCCAGAAATGGTTCCGAAGAGTTGCTGCCATCCGTAGCCGGAATGATACTAAATGACAATACATCGAAACGCCTGGTATTTAAACTATCCTCAGGTTTCAGGATGATGAACCTCGATAAACTCGAAACAGAGTTACTGAAACAAGCCGGAAATCTACCTTTATACTCGCGAGACATGCTTGACAGCAGCCTGAAGAATATCAGGTCGACCAAAGAAAGTAAGAAAAAGGATTTTGACCTGATGGTGAATAAATCGGAAGGAGTAAAAAAACGATTATCTGAAATTAACCGCTTTCGCAACCAGCCGGCATCAGATGAAGTCGATATATTATTCACAATATTGTCAGATCCGGACGATGAGGCGGAAATACGGTTGACAACGGCCGAAGCTCTGGGCTGGTATATCTATTCTTACCGTAAACTCCACATAATAGATAGGTTAAACGAGCTGATAACAAAGGAAAAAGACACCTCAGTATTATCTGAAATGAAAAAGACTATCAACCGGTTGTCTGCTAAATAAGGAATAGATCAGTGTATGAAAAAATATATTTATATAATTCCGGCCCTCTTTCTTTTACTTGTCTTATCATGTAAGAGCAATAAGCCCCTGACTGAAATAAAGCCAATCTTTACAGAATATGAGCAACACCTCATAGACTCCATATTGCAATACGGGCTCGACCATGAAGCGCTTTACACAATGTTAGGCAGAGTGAAACCGATGAGTTCCCTCGTTTCTTTTTGGTATCCTTTAGCCAATAAAGACAGTTTGAAGAAAACAAGCGCCGATGTAGTAGACCGTAAAAACCAGGGAATATATCTGGACAAACTGCATGCTGTTCAACAAGCTGTAAATAAGTTGAATATTCCCGATTTACGTTTTATAATGATTCCCTATAAGGCAGCTCAGGGCAACAGACGTATAATGCAGCTTAATGTTGTGCGTGTAAGCGCATTAGACAGTCTTTTAAGGGTAAAAGAAAGTTTCTTCGGACAATTCGGGTTAGTTCCGGGTACAGATCCCGGCATCGCCGTCAGTGCAATAGAGAATGCCGACCGTTACGAACGCAACCGGGGATACGGATATTTGTTCGGTTATCCTGATTACGCGGTTGATTTCTTTGTGGATGACGCTGTAAGAAGGAGCCAGAAGAAAGAATCCCTGCCAAGAGAGTTTTTCCAGATACCTGTATATGCCGGTGACAAAGGTTATTTCGTCTATACATACCCCAAAGATCACAAGCCTGCGCCGGCAGTAGACTCGGCTATATACAACAGAGCCGGAAAAATACTGGAAGATTATAAGAAGATAAGGGACAGCTATATGAATACTGACAGCACCATCAGCGCTTACCAGTTACTTATAGAGTATAATAGGCAATGATATAAACCAGTATAAACCACAAAACTATTTTGAAGGATAAAAGTAAAGCTAAGATAAGTGCTCTTACCGGAGTATCTATTGTTGTAGCCAATATGATAGGTGCAGGAGCATTTACCAGCCTGGGCTTTCAACTTGAATCGTTAAGCAATACGGGAGTCGTGCTTTCCCTGTGGATATTAGGAGGAATAGTAGCCCTTTCGGGAGCGTTCAGCTACGCCGAAATAGGTACAATGATTAAACGGTCGGGAGGCGAATATACTTTCCTTTCACAAATATACCACCCTGTGGTCGGCTACCTTTCAGGATGGATTTCATTGACTGTCGGATTCGCTGCCCCCATCGCCTTATCGGTTATTGCTTTTACCACATATCTCCCCGTAGAATTAAAGTATCCGAAGCTGATTGGTATCGTCCTGATTTTCTTCATTACACTTATTCATTGTTACAATCTGAACTCCAGCTCAAAATTTCAGAATATAAGTACGTTTCTGAAAGTATTCTTCATCGTAATTATTATTTGTACAGGTCTCTTTTTACCGGAAAAAGGAGCGAATGCCTTTAATTTTGAACAATCTTATTGGACAGAAACAGGGTCACTCGCTTTCGCTGTGAGCCTTATCTATGTCAGCTATTCATATTCAGGATGGAACGCCGCCGCTTATATAACCGAAGAATTCCGTAATCCCCGAAAGGCTCTGCCCGTCGCGCTGATTGGCGGAACTTTACTTGTGACCGTCCTATATACTTTACTTCAGTTTGTTTTCTTAAAGCATGTCCCTTTTACCGAACTTGCAGGAAAACTGAATATAGGTACTATTGCCGTAGAATATATGCTGGGTGATACAGCTTCGAAAGTATTCAGCGCAGGTATCTCCATTATCCTGATTTCGGGAATAAGCGCGATGGTATGGGTTGGCCCCAGGGTTACATCAAGTATCGCGCGGGAACATAACTTATGGAAGTATTTCAATGTTGCACCGGATCATATACCCCGCAAAGCCTTATGGTTCCAGTTTTTACTAACCGGGATACTCTTGCTGACCGGAACCTTTGAGCAGATAATGATTTATTGCGGAGTATTGCTTAATGTATCCACATTACTGGTCGTGACCGGCGTTGTGATATTGAGATATAAAAAAACAAGTAACCCGGATGGTTTTCGAAGCCCGTTTTTCCCTTTATTCCAGATTCTGTTTATCATCGTTTCTCTCTGGATGATAATATTTGCGTTTATCCACAGTCCAAAAGAATGTTTACTGGGTCTCCTCAACCTGCTGACAGGCTTCTTAACGCTCATATTCAGTAATAAATTTACAAAATAATCATCAGGCTCGAAAACATTATCCTTTCATGAAGGATACAAAAAATAAACGAGTCCGGAATATTTCCGGACTCGTTTACAAATAGTTTACACGACTCTTTTCTTGCTCTTCCTCTTGGACTTGAACCAAGGACCCTCTGATTAACAGTCAGATGCTCTAACCGACTGAGCTAAGGAAGAATATACTTTTGAGGGAAAGAATCCTTTCAGATTTGCTCTTCCTCTTGGACTTGAACCAAGGACCCTCTGATTAACAGTCAGATGCTCTAACCGACTGAGCTAAGGAAGAGTATTTTTCTCTCAAAAGTGACGCAAAAATAGGCCTTATTTCTGAATTATGCAATATCTTTACGCAAAAAATTAAAGAAGAATGACAAAAGTGCTTGGAATGGGCAACGCCCTTGTGGATGTTTTAGCAGTAATAGAAAACGATAAGATACTGGAACTCCTCGGATTACCGAAAGGGAGCATGCAACTTATCGATGAAACGAAGCTGGAAATAATATCTAAAGAAATTAATAAGCTCGACAAAAGTATTGTTTCCGGCGGCTCTGCTTCCAATACAATCATCGGACTTGCCAGTCTCAATGTCGAAACCGGGTTTCTCGGTCGCATAGGCTCCGACTTCTATGGTACATATTATAAAGAAGACCTGAAGAAGCATCATGTAAAGTCACATCTGACCGAAGTGAATGAAGCTTCGGGCGTGGCATCTACATTTATTTCCAAAGACGGAGAACGTACTTTCGGCACTTATCTGGGCGCGGCGGCATTACTCCATGCTGATGAGCTGGAAGCAAATGATTTCAAAGAATATGATTATTTCTATATCGAAGGATATCTGGTACAAAGCCACGACCTGATAAAGAAAGCCATCGTACTGGCAAAAGAAGCCGGAGCAAAAATCATTCTGGATATGGCCAGTTATAATGTTGTGGAAGCCAATCGTGATTTCCTGCTCGAAATTATACCTCGATATGTGGATATCGTTTTTGCAAATGAAGAAGAGGCAAAAGCCCTGTTCAGCCTCGAACCTGAAGAAGCTGTTTCTGAAATAGCGAAGCAGGTAGATACAGCGATTGTAAAAACAGGGGAAAAAGGCTCGTGGATTCAACAGGGAGATGAAAAAGTATTCGTTCCCGCACTTAAAGTAAATTGCGTGGACACAACAGGAGCAGGCGACCTGTATGCGGCAGGTTTTATCTATGGCCTGATACATAACTGCCCGCTTTCTGCTTGCGGAAGGATAGGTACATTGCTGGCTGCAAATGTAATAGAAGCTATCGGAGCTAAAATAGAAGAAAATAAATGGAGCCGATTACATCAGGATATTAAGAAATTAATCTAGAACAATTACCATTATGAAGAATACTCTGGAAAACAAAGTCACGTTCGTCACCGGAGGCGCGCTTGGGATCGGCAAGGCTATAGTAACCGCTTTCTGTAAGGCTGGCGCAGATGTATTCTTTTGCGATATAAACGAAAAAGAGGGGAAACAACTCTGCGACGAACTGAATGATTATAAATGTACATTTGCTAAAGCCGACATATCGGATAAAGGGGCTTTAGCAAATGCCATAACCTCGATCCTCAGTCAAAAGGGCGACATAGATATTATCATTAACAATGCGGGCGTAAGCCAGTTCGGTTCCATTCTGGATATGTCGGTCAATGGGTTCGACAAGGTTTTGAAGACAAACCTCCGGCCTGTATTCATTACCGCTAAATTATTAGCCAAACACCGGTCAAAAAGCAGACCGGAGAATAATTACGGACGCATTATCAATATGGCGTCTACCCGCTACCTGATGAGTGAACCCGATTCGGAAGCATATGCGGCTTCGAAAGGGGGAATCGTATCCCTCACCCATGCGTTGGCCATCTCCCTGAGTAAATACAATATCACGGTGAACTGCATCAGTCCGGGATGGATAGACACGGGACACTATGGAGAATTGCGCCCGATAGACCACGGACAACATCCATCCAACAGGGTGGGTACACCGGAAGATATCGCACGTATGTGCATCTACCTCTGCCAGCCCGAAAATAATTTTATCAACGGGCAAAATATTATTATAGACGGAGGTATGACCAAAAAGATGATCTATGAAGAATAAAATGCAAAGCACACGGACGGGACGTCTGCGCGGGCAGAGGCTATATCTGCATAACTAAAAATTTATCAGAACCAAATATCTTTATCTATATAAGAAACTGATTATTAACATTAATATTTAAGTATCTTATGAAGTATAAAGAGAAAACGGCTTCGGAGATTATCCGGATGATAGAACAGGACTTGTGCAGCATCTCCGAAATATGCAAATCGTTTAAAATCAGTCGTAAGACATTTTATGAATGGAAAAAGGCAAAACCTGATTTCGGTGAAGCGGTGGAAGAAGCCATCGACCACCGTGAAGAAGTGATGATAGCTTCGGCACGTATCGGACTGAAACAACTGCTCGAGGGATACATGCAGAAAAAAGAGAAGGTCACCTACATCCCCGATAAGAACGATCCGCTGAACGAGGTGGAGAAATGCCGCGTAGTGGAAAAGAAATTCTGCCCGCCGAGCATCCGCGCGATAAAGTACGTACTCGACCGGGAGGAAAGGAGGAAGGACAGAGACCGCTTGCTTGCATCGGAACGCCATCCGCTGGTCATTGAAGTACAGGACGAAGAAACCAGGCGTCAGCTGATGATATTGAAAGGGAACGGCTTCCGTTCGGGCGGCTCGCTCAATCCGGAAGTAGTGGCGGCCGTGGACAAGGAAATGGAAGAGGAAGGGCGAAAAACGAAAAATGAAGAACGAAAAGTGAAAAATGAGCAAGGGCAAGCTATGGAACAGCCGCCTGTCGCTCAACCATCTG
>NZ_JBHSGN010000075.1:0-1626 GCF_042654545.1 Dysgonomonas termitidis | reverse complement strand
CTATTTTCTTCAAAACGTAGAAAACAAAAAGTGATCGGAATTTCTTCCGACCACTCCTGGATTTACAGGAGTCCTTTTTTATTATTATATGCTATCATAATAATTATAAGAAAACAAGCTGTTTTTGATAAAAAAAGGAATTAGCCTTTTGACCCGATAGGGATTATGAAATATAAAGGGAAGTTGTTTTTAGATTATATACTAATGTTAGATATATTGAAAGTTGAAAGAATTTATTATAAAGAGTTTTCGCTGGTCTTGGGCTGTTTTTATAAGAGTTAGACAGTAAACTGGTAGATAATTTTCGTATTTTTGTATATATTTTTATATGAAAAATTCCAGAATGTTTTGATTTATGAAAGTCCAATTTGCTTCCGACCTGCATCTTGAGTTTGAGGAGAACTCCTTATTTATAAAGGATTTTCCACTGATTCCGTGTGGGGATATACTTTTGCTTGCCGGGGATATCGGATATATTGGACATGGTACATATAAAGAACATCCTTTCTGGGATTGGGCTTCAGAAAATTTTAACCAGGTATTGGTTGTACCCGGAAATCATGAATTTTATGGCGGTTATGATACCATTAGGCTCAAGAACGGGATGAAAGAAGAGATACGGGATAATATCCACTGGTATTATAACAAATGTGAAGTAATTAACGGTGTAGAATTTCTGTTGACCCCACTATGGTCTTTTATACCGGTATCCGCAGAAGATAATGTTACGAGCCATATGCCCGATTTTAAATTTATTAATTATAATGGGAAAGGGCTGACGGCTGATATTTATAACAAAATGCATGAGCAATGCATTTCGTTTTTAAAGTACGCCCTGCACGAAGATAAGAAAGGGATACGGGTAGTTGTGTCCCATCATTTACCTTCCGTTAAATGTATGGCGGAAGAATTTAAGGGCAGTGCCCTTAGTAATGCATTTTATACGGATCTTGACAGCCTTATTAAAATGAATATTCCTGAATACTGGATATTTGGGCATTCACACAGGAATATAAGGGATATCCGGATAGGGCAAACACGGCTTTATTCAAATCAGCTCGGATATGTAAATCTGAAAGAAAACCTTTCTTTTGACCGTTCAATGTCAATTGTTTTATAGGATATTCCATCGGATGGATTTTCTCCGTGATAAATTTTAATTAAATTCAAATTGACATTTATACCTCAGAAACTGTTTGTTAAATTAGAAGAATTTGGATCTGTCAATCAAACTATCAACTCAAATTTATAATAACAGAAGGTCCTATTTGTAGTATTTAGTCCTGAATATGAAAACACCGGATTTTATAAATTAAAAAACCGATAGAAAATAATCTGCCGGTCTTTTATAATAATTATTCTACTATATATGTAACCAATTATAGAACGCAATAGAACAAAGCATGCTTACCTTTTAAAGATTAACAACAAGAACAACATACTAATTATTAATGCGAATCAGTATTTAAAAAATTAGATAAATAAAAGCGATGGCAATTTTACCCATCGTATGTACTAAAAGTCCGGATGTCGATCTGACTTTCTGCGCTCTTTGAATTTTTGTACATTCATTCAACCAATTGAAGAATGATTCTATGGGTTGTCTGACTTTAGAAACAGCAGTAG
>NZ_JBHSGN010000074.1:0-33468 GCF_042654545.1 Dysgonomonas termitidis | reverse complement strand
CAAAGTTAAGGGATTGACCTTTTTTATTGGATAATTCTATAAATAGCAACTTGAATTAATATAAATGATGGTACAGAAATTAGAGTTGATGAATGCGTAAGTATTGGATCTTTTTGCCAAGTGTCTTATAATAATAGAATTTGGGATACCAATACACATTGCATTTACCCCTCTGATGTGAGAAGAAAAATGACAGTTGATTTTTTCCCCGCATTTGGAAAAGAAACTGAAAAGCCGGTAACCCGGCCGGTGAAAATTGGTGATGGATGTTGGTTAGGAGAAAAAGTATCAATATTAAAAGGGTGTATATTGGGTGAAGATGTAATAGTTGGTTTTAATACGACGCTTTCAAACAAGTGTATACCGTCCAAGAACTCGGTTGTTCAAGATTTGAATCTATCAATTAGGCAGTTATAATAATTGATCTATTTCAAACACTATATGTGAAATATTTATGCCCGGAAGTAATTATGGATAAGCCCAAAGTCTCAATTCTTATACCTTGTTATAACTCTGAAACTTATTTACAGGAAACACTTCAGAGTTGTATTACACAACAATATCCTAATATTGAGATAATTATTGTTGACGATGGATCAACTGACAAATCTGTTGAAATAGCTAAAGATTGGGTTCATAAATTCGATAATATTCAACTGTATTCACAACCAAATTCAGGTGTGTGCTGTGCTCGCAATCTTGCTTTTGAAAGATCTACCGGTGATTACATTGTTTATTTAGATTCTGATGATCTTATATCCTCGGACTTAATATCGTCTCAAATGGAATTATTAGAGGGGGCAAATGATAATGTGATTGCGACATGCTCATGGGGCCGTTTTTATACTTCCATTGATGATTTTAACATTGAAAAGAAATCTGTATATAAGGATTATGAATCTTCAATCGGTTTAATTGAAGACTTACTTAATGACGGAATGTTTGGATTAACATGTTATTTGACACCTCGTTCAATTATAGATAAAGCAGGTACATGGAATGAAACTTTAACAATTAATACAGACGGTGAATTTTTTATTCGAGTAATAGCTAATGCTGATAAAATTAAGTTTTCCAAACATGGTTGTCTATTCTATAGAAGCAACAATCCCAATTCTATATCGCGTCGCAAACCGATAGAAGCCAAAGGCGCATCGTTACTTTTTAGTTATGAATTAATTTTAGAATATCTAAAGAGCAGAAATTTGCTTACACCAATGGCTAAGGTTGGCTTGAAAAAATTGTTTCAGGCGGTAGCATATCAATATGTCATATATAATCACATTGTAGATAGAGCGAGAAAACAAGTAAAAGCTCTTGGTAATATAAAGGATAAACCTAATATTGGAGGATCTATTTTTAGAATTCTTTGTTACTTAATTGGGTTTTGGAATGTTTTATTCATAAAACATTTATTAAGTTGTAAGAAATGAAGGTATTATATATCGGTATCTATAATGATGGATCTACCTCGAAAATGAGAGCTGAGAAAATTCGAGGAATTCTTTTGGATTGGGAGATAGATGTGATAAATACGGATATTCCTAAACAGAAAATGTGTCGTCTGTGGCAATCTATCGGGTTCCGATATAAAAAGGGCCCCTTGATTGGCAAAGTTAATCAATATGTATTGGAGAATCTTGGAGGAAAACACTATGACTTGATATGGGTAGACAAAGCTATCTACCTGACTCGAAAGACTACGCAAGTGCTTCGCGAGCATGCTGATAAGTTGGTGCATTATACTCCCGATCCTGCTTTTACTTTCCATCGTTCCAGACTCTTCTACGATAGTATGCCATTATATGATTATATGGTAACAACAAAAAGTTTTGAGGTGAAGGATTTCATTCGTGTGATGGGAAGTAAAGATAAGGTGCTGTATGTTACTCAAGGATTCGACAAGAACCTGCATCGTCCTATAATGGAATGGGAACATAAAAAAGGGGTTGCATTTATCGGGCATTATGAAGATGAACGTTTGGAAGCCATCGAGGTTATGCTGCAAAATGGTATTGATGTGACATTAGCCGGCATCGGTTGGGAGAAGTTCGTGAAATCACATCCATCAGAACATCTGAATTATCTGGGTTCGGGAGTATTCGGTGATGACTATGTATGTGTTATCAGTAGCAGCCTCTATGCTTGGGGATCAATATCTAAGTGGATTCCGGAAAAGCATACTACCCGAACGTTTGAAATTCCAGCGTGCAAGACGGCTTTGCTTACAGAGAAAAACTCGGAGATTGAAGAATTCTATGCAGACGACGAGGTGATTTATTATGAAGGAATTACAGAACTCGTAGAAAAGGTGAAGTATTACAACGCTCACATGGATGAACTGAAAACACTCATGGAAAAAAGCTTTAAAAAGGTACAAACAGGCGGATTTGACTATGAATCGATAATGAGAAATCTACTGATAAATATGGCGGTTATAGTATGAAAAAAATTGCAATTGTCAGTCCGTCCGGAAAATTCTATGGAAGTGAGCAGGTCTTGTTTGATTTTCTTTCCGCAACCAGGCATCAATATATAGTCTATCTTTCCCACGGATTGTTTTATGATAAGATAAGGGGACAAAATAAACATTGCCCTCATTCGTATTCCTCTGTGAAGTTTTTATATATACGTTTAATGTTCATGCTCCTTTTCAATAAGTATGATGGTATATATATTAACGAAGGAGGACATATCAAGTATTTGAATCTTTTGGCCGACTTGTTCCCCCGCAAGCGTTTTTTTGTGCATATACGGCTTTTGGAAGATTGCCATGTGCATCGCTTAGGAAAAAGACGGAATAATATCTCGTACATATCTGTATCGGAATATATAACACATGAAGTAATGCAGAATACACATATACAGTGCAGAATTTTGTATGACATCTATCAACCCATATCCGGGTTTGATGAAATCAGGGATATGAAGCCGGAGACAATATGCCGTTTGGGAATTATTGGCCGGGTTACGACAACAAAAGGCTTGCATGATATATCACGATTTTGTGAATATTGCGAAAAGCATGTAACACCCTTTCAATTGGAATTTCATTTTTATGGTGACATTGACGGTCAAATATCCGGGGTTCGTTCTTTTATTGAAAGAACCAACTCATATAAACAGATAAAGTGCGTATTTCATGGTTTTGTCAAAGATAAAATCCAGATCTATCAATCAATAGATATTTTATTGCATTTCAATAAGGTAGAACCCCTTGGGCGTATTTTAATGGAAGCCCTCGATTTCGGAATCCCCTTCATCGGATTTCAATCTGGCGGGATTGGCGAACTGGCCCGGAATTTTAGTGTAGCGGAGTATATGATAACAGATCATAGCAATTGGGAAAATGCTTTTCAAAACCAAATCATAAACTTGATCACCAATAAAGAAAAGACAATTGAATGTTTTTATAATGCGAAGAAAAAAATGAAAGCATTATGCAGTCCGGCAACTTATACACAAAAGATAGAGGAGCTATTTAATGAATAAATTATTTGTAATACATTATTATCCGCTTGATTATTTTCCTCCTGTAATGAATCTGATAGAGGCATTGCAGGATAAAGTTAAATTGTCAGTGGTATCAATTCGAAAGTCAAATTCATTAGCAGACTATACTTTTGACAGAATTCGCATTTACCGACCTATCAAGGAAAACAAAAAAGATAGTTCCATAAAAGTACTGATAAAATATTGCTATTTTACCTTTTATACATTGTGGCGACTGTTTTGTGAAAAGCCTGCTGTAATACTCTATTATGAATCTATTTCGGCATTTGCACCTTATTTATATAAACGTTTTATTAATAGAAAAGTAAAACTATGTATCCATTATCATGAATACATGACACCGGAGGAGTATGATAGGCCGGGAATGAGATTATCGAAATTTAATCATAAATCTGAAATCTCTTATTTGTATAAGAATGCCTATTGGATTTCACAAACGAACCAGAACAGGAAAGATTTTTTCCTGAAAGATTATCCGTTTGTACCTCAAACGGTTTGTCATATCATGCCTAACTATCCACCGAAAGCTTGGCATGTACAAAAGAAAAAATATGTAGAGGACAGGGTCATCAAGTGTGTATATGTCGGATCTCTTTCATTGAAAGACACATTTATAAAGGATTTTTGCGAATGGGTGTCGAGGCAGCATGGGCAAGTAACTTTTGATATATATTCGTTTAACTTTCATGCAGATGTCAAGACTACAATAAGAGAGATTGATTCGCCATATATTTCATTTCATGAAAAAGGAATCACCTACTCAGATGTTCCAAAAGTTTTATGCAAATACGATGTAGGACTTCTGTTATATCGGGCTACAACTTTAAACGTTAGATATTGTGAAACCAATAAATTCTATGAATACCTGATAAACGGTTTAGAGGTGTGGTATCCTAAGGAGATGACCCTGTTGCATGAGATGGACAAAAGCGTGTTTGCGCCAGATATTGTTGAGTTAGATATTCAAAATAGTCGGTTTCCTAAAATTGATTTGTCTCCACGAACAATAGACAATTTCAATTACAATAGATTTAGTGAAAATGTTTATTCTGAATTTCTTAAATATATACATTAATTATGTTTAGTAAGTATCCAATTCTGGCGTCTTGTGCTACTAATGTAAAAGAAGGATCTTTGCTATTGAAATATATGTATAGTTCTAGAGAATTTGGACATCTGTTCGTTCGTTAAAGAGCGGAAGCAGTTCTCCGGGGAGAGTCGATATAGTCATTCTGTTCAAAAAACAACGTCCCTTATAATCTGTTTGAGAAATCTATTTGCCGGATGTATGGTACTCATCTCTGGAGTTCTTCAAGAAGTTCTTCCGAAAAATAGTGATGGAACGTCGAGATTATGGAAATCTCCTCCCGATGACCATCGGAATTAAACCTGATAAAATTTAAAAATCAAGTCTATTTTAATGTTTTTTGTATGGAAGAGGCTGAAAATAGCTTTCTGAAACACTATACGTAAAAATTGGACGCTAACACAATATAGCGGATATGGCTAAGATACATTCGTTAGATATAGTAAGACGTAGGTTCTTATATTATCAGTTCTTTTTTATAGTTCTTGCTTTTACATTTTTCTATGCATTTAATTTAAATGGATCAGCAATTTTTTTGCTTTTCCTATCATGTTGGAATTGTGTATCATATGCATATTTATTTTATAAAGAGATAAAATTAGCTCCTTATTTTCATCCATTCATAATTTTCCCTTTAGTTGTCATACAATACATAGGGTTTAATGGTATTAATTTGTATTTCAATATGGTAGAAAAAATACCCATATTCTTTGGTATCTATGAGATAAGTCCTTATATAACACAAGGTGCATTATTTTTATCGCTTGAACATTTTCTTATCTTTCTGGGGTATTTTTATTACGATAGAATAAAAATGAAATATTCAGAAGATTATGAAACTGATTACACGAATATCTCTTCTCAAGAGGTGCCTTACATGAAATGGGCTGTTATCATTTATATTATTGTTTGGTTAACTCGAATATTATATGGCATTTTGCCGTTATCTTCAATTTCGTCTATATTCTCATTAGTTTACACACAAGGGCAATTAGTTCCACTTACATTATTGGTATTCTTAATGTTGAAGAATGATACAAATCGTAATGTTAAAAGATTGTTTTGGCTGATAACTGTCATCGAAATAGTATGCGTACTTGGCTATGGAATGAAAGAAAGTATATTGCACAATATTTTACCTTACATTATATATTTGATTGCAGGATATAAAAGTGGGAAAATACCTCTTGATACTAAATTACTCACAAAACTTGGATTATTATTCGTCTTTATTGTTTTTATCGTTTTTCCATACATAAATATTTTTAGAGAAATTGCAGACAGAAAACATATTTCCTGGAATGAAGTCACTGTAGAGGAGACTATTTTCGAATATATAGATTATGTGACCGGTAAAGGTCTATATAGTAATGAAAACCAAACTACAGATAAAGGTCTGGAATATGCGTTGAGTAGAGCAGGTTCTATTGTATGTAATGCATGGTCTATTCACTATGCTCAAGAAAATGGATTACAGCCCCAATATTTTTATTACTGTGCTACAGCTATAGTTCCAAGAGTATTATGGCCTAATAAGCCACCTGTAGCAATAGGTGGTATGATGTATAAACTGGCTACAGGCCACAATGACTGGGAAATATCCGGAGCAAAATCTCATGTTGCGGTTACCATAGGGTTTATTGGGGGATGCTATTTTTCATTCGGCATAATTGGGACTTTGATTTTTCCATTTATTGCAGGACTTTTTGTTTGCTGGTTTTGGCATTTCTTGCGACCACGAGTTCCTTTCGATCCAATAGCGATATGGGCTTTCTATACAATCATAAAAACGATTTTTAAAGACTTTGAAAATTTCACCGATGGCGGCTTCGTTTTCTTTATATGGAGTCTTGTGTATGTATTTTTAATTAAATATATCTCACCGTTCAATAAATACAAAAAATATTTATAATGGCAAATAGGAACATTCAATTAGACATTATTCGATGTATCGCTCTATTCCTTATCATCTTATGTCATACTCAAATAGGACTTGAAAATGTATCGCCTGGTATTGTCAAGCTTAAATGGTTTGTAGGAAAGTGCGGTGTTCCCTTATTTTTCATCATATCAGGATATTTGAATTTACCTATGAAATATGGAGATATGGAGTTTATCTCAAAAAGATTTAAACGAGTTTTTATACCTTTCTTATTTTGGTGTATTATATATCGTGTTTTATCGGCTATTTTTGAAAATGGAGCATTAATAAGGCCTAATTCGGAAGATCTATTTTTAATCGCTACAAGTGCTCATTTGTGGTATATTTATGCAATATTAGCCTTGTATATGATAACTCCCATTATTTCGGAGTATTTTCATAAATGCTCTCAGAAAATGTTTCAATTTTATCTGATTGTATGGTTAGCAAGTACAACTTTTACTTATTACTATCATTTAACAGGCCATACCTTTTTTGATCATAACATCACTTATATCACATATTATATAGGCGGGTATCTTGGTTACTATATTCTTGGTTACTACATTAAACGATTTAATCCAATATGGATATTTGGAAATTGGAATTTAAAAAATTGCCTGATATTAGGAAGTATATTCTTGATAGGCATTATTTTTATATATGCCGGATACTTCCATCTTAATATGACTACTGTGGAAATTAGTTCTTATGTGACTATAGTACCGGTACTATTTTCAATTTTGGCATTTTCGATATTATGGAAGATTAGAGTGACAAATGATTATATAATGAAAGTAATTAATTCTCTCTCTAAATATTCTTTTGGAATATATCTGATTCATGAAGCTGTGATATATTATATTTTCCCATTGTTTTTTAGGGATGTGTGTGGCCTGGAGTTGAATGGTATAGTTGTGTTACTGATAAATTTATTAGTTGTTTCCCTTAATATTGTTATTTCTTACTTTATTGTAAGATTGGTGAACTTATTACCAAAATCAAAGTTTATTTTTGGATAAATGATTTCAATTTTTTTTCGTTGGAAACGGATTGGTATTAATAGTATTGAGACCGTATTTGAAATAATAGACAGGCGATTACTATCGCATCGTAATGTAAGTCTTCCATATGAGGGAGCATCTCCTGTCTGTCTCTTTAAAAACATTATATATGCTTATAAGCATCGTACGGAGGTGAATCATATCACAGGAGATACTCATTATATAGCAATAGGATTAGGACGAAATACAATTTTGACAATACATGATGTACAGTCTGCTTTACGGATAACTAACCCACTGAAGCGATTTTATATCAAGTTATTGTGGTTTTATCTTCCTGCATTGATTGTGAAGAAAATTACAGTTATATCCGATTTTACTCGTAAAGAACTGGAACAGACTATCCCTTTTGCCAAACATAAGATTGTGGTGATTCATGATCCTTTTTGTTCAGATATTCAATATTCAGCAA
This sequence comes from Dysgonomonas termitidis, assembly GCF_042654545.1. Taxonomy (GTDB): domain Bacteria; phylum Bacteroidota; class Bacteroidia; order Bacteroidales; family Dysgonomonadaceae; genus Dysgonomonas; species Dysgonomonas termitidis. Next base: position 25,471 of record NZ_JBHSGN010000074.1, on the reverse strand, counting down.
GTAAAGCGATAGGTCTGCAACCAACCATACTGCACTTGGGGACAAAGGTGAATAAAAATCTTGAACGTGTAATAAAAGCAGTTGAAGGGTTGACGTGTAAATTAGTAGTCCTTGGTAAAATGACTTATAATCAACATGGGTTGATGAAGGCTTCTAAAATTTGTTATGAGAACTATTACGATTTACCATACAGTAGAGTTCTTGAACTCTATCGTAATTGTGATGTAGTAAGTTTTCCGTCCACATATGAAGGATTCGGCTTGCCCATATTGGAAGCGAATGCCGTAGGTAGACCTATATTGGCTGGAGATATTGAAGTTCTTCACGAAGTAGCCGGAGACGCAGTTTATTTCGTTGATCCAACTGATACCAATGCCATTAAGCAAGGACTTGTAGAGTTGCTGGGTAACTCGGAACTGAGATTAGAACTAATTTCAAAAGGGTTACAAAATGTGAAACGATTTGCTCCCGAAATTATTGCTGCAAAGTATAATGATTTATATAATAGCATATTAGGGAAAAAGTGATTTGTAAGATAATGAATAAGCAAAAAATTCTCATTTTTATTGATTGGTTTGCTCCCGGATTCAAAGCAGGAGGCCCTACCACATCCAATATGAACATTATAGAGCATTTAAAGGATAAGTTTGATTTCTATGTGGTTACGACCGATACAGACTATCACGAATCCAAACCTTATCAAAATATTTTATCTGACAGGTGGACGAAACAAAATGGATTTTCCGTCTATTATTTCAGCCACAGAAATTTATCATTTAAGACACTAAAAAGAGCAGTGGAAGAATCGGGTTGCGGTACTTGGTATATTAATGGAATCTATTCTAAATATTTCTCTGTCTTTCCCTTAATTTTAGCAAAAATAACGCATCCCAAATGTGTAATAGTATCAGCAAGAGGAATGCTTTCTCCTCATGCATTGGCTATCAAATCAACAGCAAAAAAGGGCTATCTGATTGTTGCTAAAAGTTTGGGGTTATTTAATAAAGTTAAATTTCATGCCACAAACGATGAAGAAGCAAATTATATCAAACAGGTTTTAGGCGCAAAAAGAAAAATTCAGTCAGTTGAAAATCTGCCTCGAAAAGTGAATCTTAATTTCTTTGCTACAAAGAAAGATAATGCAGAAGTGAAATTGGTCAGTTTTGCTCGTATTTCTTCAGAAAAGAATACTTTGTATGCTATTGAATGTTTGAGGTACTGCAAAGAACGAGTGGTGTATCATATTTACGGACAAATAAATTCTCCGTCTTATTGGGACGAATGCGAACAAGTTATAAAAGACTTACCTGATAATGTAACAGTGGAGTACAAAGGGACGGTATCCCCACAAGAAATGCCGAATATATATAAGGGTTATCACTTCTTATTTTTACCTTCAACAGGGGAAAATTTCGGTCATGCCATATTGGAAAGTTTAATGAATAGCTCTCCTGTGATAATTAGTGATAAGACACCTTGGAGATATTTAAGGGAGAAAAATATAGGTTGGGATTTGCCGCTGGACAATAAACAATTGTTTTATTCAACTATCGATGAATGTGCGAAACTGTCATCGAAGCAATACGAAAGCATGGCAGGTAGAGCCTATCAATATGCAAAAGAGGTCAGAGAGAATCCTCTTGTCGAGCAAAATTACATTAATTTGTTTACCAAATGATAAAAACAGATTTATCCCGCTATGATAATTCATGGTACGAAACAAGAGGCAGTAGCATGAAGAGAATCATATGGTACTTTATCAATGTACTGTTTATTCTCAATCCATTTAATCCATCTTCAGGAATTAAAGTACGCCTGCTACGTCTTTTCGGTGCTAAAATAGGGAAAAAAGTTGTAATAAAACCCAGAGTCAATATCAAATATCCGTGGAATTTATCAATAGGCGATTATTCCTGGATTGGCGAAAATGTATGGATAGATAATCTCACTCAAGTTACTATTGGGTCGAATGTTTGTATAAGCCAGGGGGCTATGTTGTTGTGCGGAAACCATAATTACAAATCTGCTGCATTTGATTTGATGACAGGCAAAATAAAGATAGAAGACGGTGTTTGGATTTGTGCGCAATCGGTAGTTTGCCCTAGAGTTACAATGCATTCACACTCAGTTTTAGGTATAAATTCTGTAGCCAACCACGACTTAGAAGGCTATGGTATCTATTTGGGGATACCCGCCGTAAAAATCAGGGACAGAATAATAGAATAATATATAATTGAATCATTTGCAATATCATTACTTAATTACCTATAAGGTGAAAATCTCAATCATAACAGCTACTTACAATAGTGCAACAACAGTGCGGTGCACAATTGAAAGCGTCTTGTGCCAAACCTACAAGAAAATTGAATATATTGTTGTTGACGGGGCATCAACGGACAGTACAATGAGTATCATTAAAGAATATGAACCTCAGTTTGCAGGCAGAATGCGCTGGATAAGCGAATGCGATAACGGCATATATGATGCCATGAACAAAGGGATAGCGATGGCTACGGGTGATGTAATAGGTATTCTTAATAGTGATGATTTCTACACATCTGATACAATCCTAGAAACTCTGGTTAAAGAACTCTGGTTATCGGGTGCTGACGCAGTGTATGGAGACATTCATTATGTGAAGCATAATAATCTGGGTAAGTGCGTCCGCTACTACTCATCAGCAAACTTCCGGAGATGGAAAATGCGGATGGGGTGGATGCCTGCTCATCCGTCATTCTATTGCCGAAAGTCGGTGTATGATAAATATGGTGCTTTTGACTGTGCTTTTAAAATCGGTGCAGACTTTGAAAATCTCCTGCGGCTGATTTTTGTAAATAGAATACGAATAAAATATGTGCCGGTAGATTGTGTGACAATGCGTACCGGAGGGGCCTCCACATTAGGTATATCAAGTCACAGGCAGATATTCCGGGATCATATGCTGGCGTACAAAAAGAATGATGTGTATTCAAATCAAATATTAGAAAGTCTACGATATATAGAAAAAGTTTTATGGATGTTATTTAATAAATTAAAGGGATATCTTTAAAAGGTTTCCTATTTGGATGATTATGAGAGCCGGATTTTCATAATCCTATCTGTCGCATTTTACAGAAATTTACCCTGCAACCCCTATTTACACAAGCTTCTGCTCTAAATTTATATATGTCCTTTCCTTTCTGAACAACTTTTCCCACATTCCCATATCTATCTGCTTAATTATTCTGCAATCATATCTCTTTTATCACTTCAAAGACAGATCTGCTACAAAACGGTATTCTTTTCTTCTTCTTTTTCGAGGCACTCACTTCAATAATTTTATCTGTTATACTCTGAAAGTCTTCTCTATTTATATCGTATTTAGTTGATTGTTAAAGTTTTGTGATTTTATTCCGAATTTTATATAATAGTTAATTAACCGCAATGTCACATTGTTTTAATTAGAGTGAAATATTGGCATTCTATTTTTGTGCAATAAACTTAAAATAGCACAAAATGTATGAAAGCAATTAATCGGTTATCCCTATTTATTCTATTGCTCGGAATAATACTCAATATTTCGGCTCAGAACTATTATGCGAACAATCATCGCGGCATTGAAAATAAAACAGATATAATCACCACAAACACAACAAGCGATGACGATGTAAAAAATAAAAGATATGTCTGGGAGTTCGATTCTTCAGTACCATCTACATTTGATAACAACACTATCCAAAAAGCAGAAGAGCATGAATTCGGATCTAAAGTCGCATGTTTCAAGGTTCTGATGGAAGAATATTATGTAACTCAGGAAGAGGTTGTACCCGGGGACCCGATGAGACGAACGATAATAAAGAAACCCAATATTTATAATACGACCCGCAAAATAGAAAAACACCTGAAAAAAGAAGTGAAGAGAGGAAATATCCCTTTGGAAAAAGCGATTAACGATTTTACTCACATTCTCGAAGTTAGCCTTACCATCATAAATGAAGCTGATACCGAAGCTTTTGAGGAAGCCCTCGACCGAAACAAGAAAAGCATAGAAGACCAAATCAGCATATTTAATCAGGTGAAAATAAACAATATCTACTAAGTATCAAATAAATTTGACTTAAAAACCAATAAATGAAAACATTACTAATGCTATTAGGAGTAGTATTCTTACTGCTCCCGGGAATGGTGCATGCCCAAACGGTTAAAGGATCTGTAAAAGATAAGAAAGGAGAAACACTGATTGGAGTTAATATCAGTATTAAAAATACAACAAGAGGTGTCATTACAGACTTTGATGGTAACTATGAAATAAAAGTTGCCGGCGACGAAACCCTTATTTTTTCTTATATGGGGTTTGTTTCTCAGGAAGTGAAAGTAGATAACAGGACTATTATAGACATTATAATGTCCGAAGAGTCGCAAAATCTGGATGAAGTTGTTGTAACAGCTATCGGGATTAAACAGCAGAAGAAAAAGCTGGGATATACGACTCAGCAGATAGACAATGAGGCACTCAGCGAGTCTCAGACTATGAATGTGGGTAGTGCCTTGTCGGGACAAATTGCCGGACTTACTGTGACTAACCCGACCGGACTGTTTCAGGCTCCGTCATTCTCTCTTAGAGGGAAAAATCCGTTAATCGTATTAGACGGTATTCCTATCGAAACGGATTTTTTTGATATTGGAAGCGAGAACATAGAAAGTGTAAACGTATTGAAAGGGCCGACGGCTTCCGCCCTGTACGGTTCCCGGGGTAAAAACGGAGCTATACTTATCACGAGTAAATCTGCGAAAAAGGATGGACTGGAAATTACTGTCAGCACAAGCAATATGATTACTGCCGGTTTTACAGTGTACCCCGAATCTCAGAAAACATATGGTAGCGGGTCTAATGGTAAATACGAATTTTGGGACGGAGCCGACGGAGGTATTTCGGACGGAGATATGACCTGGGGGCCAAAATTGGATACAGGACAGAAGATTGCCCAATGGAACAGCCCGATCCGGAATAAACAAACAGGCGAGGTCATTGAATGGTACGGGAATGTTTCCGGTACAATTTACGATAACAAATCGTTGTATGAACGAGTCCCTATTGATTGGGTATCACACGATAATCTTGAAGATTTTTTAGGTACAGGCGTGGTTACAAATAATAACTTCTCTGTATCATACAAAGGAGCTAAAGCCCGCTATTATGCTTCGGGGAAATACGCTTATCAAAAAGGACAGGTGCCTAACACTTCGCTTCAAACAACCGGATTGAATTTTAACTCATCATTTGATATTACCAACAATATCCAACTTGATGCTTCATTAGCCTATAATAAGGTATATTCCCCTAATTATCCGAGATATGGATATGGGCCCAAAAACCACATGTACACAATATTGCTCTGGATGGGTAACGATGTGAATGGAAAAGAACTTCAAAAACACCAATGGGTTCCCGGACTGGAAGGTTATAGACAAGCTAATTATAACTATGCCTGGTATAATAATCCATACTTTGCGACAGAAGAATTGCAGCAAAAGAGAGACCAGAACATACTGGATGGTAAGTTGAGGCTCAACTGGCAGATACTTCCTAACTTAGGAATACAGGGACGTGCCGCGATGCATCAAATAGGGACATATGAAGACCTTCAGACTCCAAAGTCTTATATGAACTATGGGGATTCACGGGTTGGTGATTTAAAGATATGGAATCGAAATCAACGGAATATCGATGCTGATGTTTTAGCTTCTTATTTTCAACCTGTAACAAGTAAAATTAATTTGACCGCAAATGTCGGAGCTTCAATATTAAATACCAATTATCAGGAAGAATATCAATCCACAGACGGACTTATTGTTCCCGGATTATATAACATGGGTAATTCGCAAGGGCCGACAAATGCGACAAATATTGTCCGCAAAAGAGAGGTACATAGTATATACGGCTCTGCCAACATAGACTTTTATGATGCTGTATTCTTAAACTTCACAGCCCGTAACGACTGGTCTTCTACCTTACCATCTTCGGGGAATTCATATTTTTATCCTTCAGTTTCGCTAAGTACCCTTGTATCGCAATATGTGAAAATGCCTAAAGCAATAGATTACTTAAAGCTTTACGGATCATGGGCACAGGTATCCAGCGACCTCGATCCGTACAGTATATATGCGACTTATCAAAAAGGTGTGACTTATGGTTCGACACCATCTGTAACTTATCCCAGCAGTCTGGTTAATCCAAATATCAAACCGGAAAAATCGACATCCTATGAGTTCGGACTGTCAACTGCTTTTATAAAAAACAGGATAACATTTGATGCTACTTATTATCATATCAAAGATGAGAATCAGATCATCAATCTGAATGTATCGGAGGCATCCGGATTTACCTCCAGAAAGGTAAACGGAAATGTATATAGTACAAATGGAGTGGAGATAATCCTGGGCGCAAAACCTGTTGTTACGAAAGATTTCTCTTGGGATGTAGCCGTAAACTGGAGCCGGTATGTCAGACGCCTCACCGATATTTATGGAGGACAAAGTAAGTATAATGCATTAAGTAAAGGTGACAGGGCAGATGCATATTATGCTACTGTATGGCAAACTTCTGCCGACGGACAATTAATCATTGATCCCAATAGCGGACTGCCGATAAAAGATGCATATCAGAAAAAACTTGGACACCTCGATCCCTCATGGCGTTTAGGGTTCCAGAATAAGTTTAACATAAAAGATTTTAAGGTTGAGATAGATATAGATGGAGCCTGGGGAGGCCTGCTAAGATCAGTTACTATCGAAAAGATGTGGTGGGGAGGAAAGCATCCGGAATCAATCACATACAGAGATGCAGAATATGAAGCCGGACATGCTATATATGTACCTAAGGGAGTAAATGTTACGGGAGGCGAGCTTACACGGGATGTAAATGGTGCAGTTGTGTCTGATACCCGTACCTATGCGCCTAATACTACAGTTGTGAGTTGGCAGACATGGAGTCAGATTTATCCTTATCAGGCTCAGGTACTGGATTCGGATGATAAAACATTTGCGAATGTATTTGATCGCTCTTATTTCAAATTGAGAAGGCTATCTATTGGTTACGATCTGAAGAAAATTGTTGATCTGGGACAAATCAAATCATTAGATGTCTCATTGTATGGTTACAATCTGTTGATGTGGAAAAAGATCCCTTATGTAGATCCTGATTATGGTAATGATGATAATCTGCAGGATCCTTCGTCAAGATATATCGGATTTTCTGCAACAATGAAATTTTAATCGAAGTATTTATCCTGTAAATAAGAACGTATTTTATGAAAAAGATTATATTTTTTATTTTTACTATTCTGGTTTGTGCCACATCATGCAATGACCTGGAAGAACTAAACAAGGACCCGAATAATCCGACAGAAACCCATCCTCAACTTTTGCTTACGCAGATACAATGGACTGCTTTCAGGGAATTCCTTGGAACATCGCCTCTTTATGCAAATAAAATGCTGGTACAGACAGATGGTGAGAATAGTTATCAGTACTATAAATGGAACAGGGGCGATTATTCATATACAAAGATGAAAGATATCAGTAAAATGACGGAGGAAGCCCAAAAGATAAACGAGAACAGCTATATTGCTTTAGGAAAATTCTTTAGAGCTTATTATTTTTACAATATGGCTCTCCGGTTTGGAGATATACCTTATTCGGAAGCGCTAAAAGGTGAATCAGATAATATATTTGCGCCTGTATATGATAACCAGAAGGACGTGATAACAGGTATCCTCAATGAACTGGAGGAGGCCAATACTATTATTGAAAATGAGAAAGCTGCAATTAAAGGAGATATAATTTATAACGGAGATACAGACAAATGGCAGCGCCTTATAAATTCGTTCCGCCTGAAAGTGTTATTATCCTTATCTCATAAGGAAAGCGATACAGACTTGAATGTCAAAAGCAAATTTGCTTCAATCGTTCAAAGTGAACCACTTATGAGAGGCAATCAGGATAACGGACAATTGGTGTATTTGGATCAGGCAGACAACCGTTATCCTGAATTCAATTCAAGTTCTTTCGGTTCCGGGATGTATATTGACTCTACTTTTATCAAACGGCTTCAAGAGCATAAAGATCCTCGCTTATTCTTATTTTGTACTCAAACGAAAGAGGCAAAAGAGGCCGGAAAAGCCATTGATGATTTTACTGCTTACGAAGGTGGAGATCCGGCAGCTCCATATGGCACGGTGAATGAGAAAGCGACAAAAGGAAAAGTTTCGAAAGTGTTGGAACGCTTCTATCAGGACCCGACCAATGAGCCTTCGATCTTGTTAGGGTATGCAGAATTACAGTTTATCTTATCAGAGGCTTGTGTCAGAGGCTGGATATCCGGTGATGCGGCTACATATTACAACAATGGTATAAAATCATCATTTAAATTTTGGTAACGATATACCATTTTACACCAAAACTATTTTATTATAAATTAATCGTATTTCAACAAATGTAAATAAAAAACCACCACATGTTTAATTTGTGGTGGTCATATTTTTATTGTTGTTATTAAATAGCTGATTGAGTTTACAAGTCAATCAATATACATGTAGCATTGAATTGTTCTGTCACATCATTTCCTGATTCATCTGTTAATCTGTCATAAGTCGTCCAATTAACACCATCTGTTGATGTTGCTAATGCAGGTCTATTACCAATCATTATAAATTGCCCACCATAATATAGAATATCATACCATTTGGGATATGGATAACCTACTGTTATTGGGTTTGACCAATTAATACCATCAGTGGATGTTGTTATATAGCCATCATTAGTATCTCCTGCTATATATTTTTGAGTGTTAGCTGCAACACTATTCCAACTTCTACTTGTACCTACTACCACAGGAGTTGTCCAATCAACCAAATTTGCTGACTGTGTTATATAATTACCACCTACTGCTACATATTTGCCAATATCATTATAGGTAATATCGTATAAATTTAAAGTAGATATATTTGAAATTTGTATTGGGTTTGACCAATTAATACCATCACTTGACGTTGTTACATAACCATTTTGTCCCCCCACTGCTATAAACAGATTATTGATATACCTGACTTGATACCAATCACAATATGGAGATAATTGTTGACTTGTCCAAGTAGTACCGCCATTAGTAGATGTTGCAACTCTACCTGTTTGACCTACTGCTACAAATACAGAATTTCCATATGCAATCCCATTCAAATTTGCATTAACGACACTTAATTTTGTCGCTGTCCAATTTGTGCCATTATCAGACACAGCTATATAGCCTTGATTGCCACAAGCTATATATTTCGCTTTTAATGGGGTACTAACATTAGTGCCTCGACAAACCCCATTCCAATCATTTGTTCCTACTATCATATTTATATCATTAATCTTATATTTAAATACCCCCCCCTCTGCTGTAATCCATTCATTTGGATTATCAGTTTTTTCAGGGTTATTAGGTTCTTGTTCTGCAATAACAGGTGGTTCAATAATTGAATCTTCCTGATTATCACATGACAATAATGTAATTACACTTAATATCAAAAAAACACAAAACTTTTTAGTCATATTTGTAAAATTTTAAAATTTAAGGTAGCGATGTTTTAGCAAGAATATTACCACCCAAACCAACAACAATTAAATTAGGCATAATTATAGGAGTTGTATATGAAACATCTGTTTCTACCACTAATTGATTAGTTGCATAAGTACCTGTAACAGTTAAACCAACTGCTTCAATTTCATTCTTTGTAGGCATTTTATTCATATCAGATGTGAATGAATTTGCTTTAAGGGTGTTACAATATGTTTTACTTGCAATTTTATTCGCCATGTCTTTTATTTATATATAAATATCTGATTTATTCAAAAAACAGCCCTGAAATAAAAAAAATCAGTATTATTTTACATTTTTTCTACCATATAGTTATTGGTGGGGTAATTAGGATTGAATATTTTCCAAGATTACTTTTATTACCAAATATTAATGACATTGAAATGAGTGGACGAACTTTTTTGATTCGTCCATTTTGTTATAATACTTAATCTAATAATATTTTTCTCTTTTCCTTCTTTTCTGTTTGTGGTGGCTTATTAGGCTGTTTAGGTGGAATTATCCCTCTATCAGGTTTTGGTTTCTGTGGTGGAATTATTTTATCACATTTTAGTTTACCATGTAATGGTTTATTTGAAGGACAATTTGGATTTAAACATTTTATACCATCCCATTTTGTACCACATTTAGGACAATAAAGCATCCCTAATTTTTGTTCTTCTGTAAACGTAGGAGACTTAACTTTTTCCATAATTTTAAAACAAAGATTAATATCCATCAATTCCCCAAAATGAACAGGTTCTAAAAAAGAAAAGAGGCATGGGAACTGTTATACGCCTATTCCTGTATCAAGGTTCTCCTAAAAACCCATGCAACAGAATAAGCAAACAGTTCCATGCCTTTTTTATATTTGACATGGAACACACTTGCCTATTATCCTTATTGCAATTAAAATTTTAGGAGATTTTGATACAAAGGATAATAATATAAATGCATCTTAATTTTAACAAACTAAAACTGAATTGGTATATCAACTCTTTGATGTTTACCTATTCAAAGACAAAGATAAACATTGTTTTCATATTTAAAAGGAGTTGTTAAAAAGATTGTTTCTTGTAGAGAAACTTCTATTTAATGATTTAACAACATTTTTAAGTTCTTTTATTTCATTTTCTAATGAAATGTTTTTTAAAATTAATAACTTAATATAATTAACTGAAAGAAAGCCATCTTCATTTTCATTTACTAACTCAGGTAATGTTTCTTGAACATCTTGCGCTATTACACCAATATCTTCTTTACTATCATTCACCCAAGTAAACGATTTGAAATCTATATCATTAACTTTCTTAATTAAATTATCATCAATATCTTTAATATTTTCTTTCAATCTTTTATCTGAACTTTGATAAAAACCAAGACCTGTAATATTAGCAGCACAAGTTATAGCACCTGTAAAATTGGAAGTATTATTTACTGATAAATAACCTGTTGTTAATGTATATGATGGCATACTTAAATTACCTGTTAATGTCCCACCACTTAATGGTAAGTAGTTAGCTAATTGTGCTGTTGTAGCTGCACCAATATTTGTTGGAGTAATGTTAATAGTTTTATTTACTGAACCATTAAATGTATCAATAGTAGTACCATTACCTTGTACAGTTAAAGTACCTGTTGTAGTACCACCACCACTAACAGTAATATCACCTGTACCTAATAATGTAACACCATTAATAGTTTTAATATTTGTGCCTGAAACTAATGTAGGTTGAACAGCTATATTTCCTGAACCTAACAACGTTGTACTATTAATTGTTTTAATGTTAGTTCCACTTACTAACGTAGCTTGTTTACCACTTAATGCTGTATCAGTTTCTGTTTTGGTGTATGCACTAACATCACCTGCTGATAATGTAATATTACCTGATAAGGCTTTGCCATTAACTGTTGTAGAAGTATTAACCTTTGCTGCAAGTGCAGTATCAACTTGTGCTGAGGTATATGCACCAATTGCTGTTGGTGTAATATTTACTGTTTTAGCTGCTGAACCATTAAATGTAAATTGGTTAGTACCTTCTGTTGTACCACTGTTTAGTTTTACAATCATATTATTAGCAACAGATGAAGCAGAACCACCATTAACAGTTGTTGCGATAGAAATATCTCCACTACCATCAAATGTACCACTACCTGTAACATTACCTGTTAATGCTATTGTTCTTGCTGTTGCCAATTTAACTGCTGAATTAGCAGAACCACCAATAGAACTTGAACCTGCATAAGTTGTTGTGTTTGGTAACGCATTAACATCAGAAGCAGTAAAATTTATATTTCCACTTCCAAGTAATGAATTAGAATTAAATGTTTTAATATTAGTTCCACTTACCAATGTAGTTTGTTTAGCATTTAAAGCTGTTTGAGTAGCTGTTGAAATTGGTTTATCAAGGTCACTTGTGTTATCCACATTTTCTAAACCAATATCAGTAGCATCCAATACAATATTTCCTATTAAGAAAGATTTTCCATTAACAGTTGCTGTTGTATTAACTTTTGTTCCTAATAAAGTATTGGTTTCACCTTTTGTGTAATAATTGGTTAAATCGACCTGAAAAACCTCATTACCAATTAACTCCCACCCTGTGGTATTATGCCAAATATATTCATCATATCCATTCGTTGTTGTACCTGTTTTAGGAATAAAATAGAATTTGTTTTCTTGTCCTGATGGTGGAAGCGTAGGTAAAACAATAAATAACTCAGGGTCAGCAGATGTTATTGTAGTAGTACCATTTGGATTATCAGTTAAAGTGATATTACTACCTGCAACTAACTTATTTTGTTTATCAGCTTCTATACCTAAAACTTTACTTTTGTCATAAAAAATTGAAGGGCTTTTTATTTCACCATTACCAATAGCCAATAACTTTTTTCTATGCTATCAGTATCTATATAAGATATAGCAGCCATTTCACCTTTTTTTAAGGCTAATCCATTTAAAGTAGTTGTTGCATCTGCTTCACTATTTACAGTATTCGTACCATTTTTAATTTGTATTAAATTTGCCATTAACATAAGTATTATAATTATAAATACTTATTTCTTTCATAAAATGACAATATCTGACAAAAAAAATAAAGCAACTTCAAATAAATCAAAATTCCCAAATCATGTTAAAGAATGATTTGGGAATTTTATTATTGCATCTTCTTACTTTTTTAATTTAAAAATACGCCCATTCAACATTTGAAGTTTCATCAATAACCACACTTTGAGCGTTGCCATCTTGTTGTGTAATGGTTAATATGTTTGAGTTTTCATCAAACTCAACACTTTCAATTAATGCGTCTTCCCAATTACTATTTGCCATAAATGTATCTATTATTGATTATTAATACTGATTTATATAGTTTCCCATGTTGCTACCCCACCTGATATTACAAGTTTATATGAACCATCAGCACTTGGTATTGTTGGTAATCCAATAGATTCCCATTCTCCTGTTGCAGAATCTATACCTACAATGCCTTTGGATGGGTCATTGACAGCATCACTAAAATTTGTCAATACAGGGAACTTACCTAAGCTGTATATTTTTAGTCCACCACCACTTGTACCATACGATGAATACCAAACAAGCTGATTCCCAATTTTAGTTACACCACTACCATAACCACCACTTTCAAGTGGTGAAAGCTTAAAGGTTTTTAAATTCACAAAGTTTTTTGTTAGAAGTATATCAACGCCATTCCAAAGAACTATATAACCATTCCATTGACCCCAAGTAGTAAAATTATTTACTATTGAAAAGATAAGAGTTGGTAATTCATTTGTTAATGGAAGTTTCCACACACCCATATTATCAATAAATATGATATGGTCATTTTCTAATACACTCACATATTTGATAAAGCGTATATTATTCGCATTAGAATAGAGTAAATTTCCTTCACTAACGTTTATATCATCAGTTAGATAAATATCTTTTCCATTAGCTTTTGTATAAACATATTTATTTGCTAATGAATTATAATCAATATTAGTAATTGTTATGGCAGCAGGTAATGCTGAGAATGTACTACCATCATTAGTCCTTACAGCAGCACCTGTATTATTGGTTATATACACATAACCATCTGATGGGGCAAACTTAGTTCCAACATTGTTTAAACCTACTGTGGCTGCTGAAAAGGTAGTAACATTTAACCCCTGAACCCTGTAAACTGCATTGGTTGTTATCTGCCAATCGTCAGTCCCTGTCAAAGATACTGTCATACAAATACCACCATAAGTACTATAATTAGCCGAATTAATTGTAGTATTTAAGTTTTGGAATGTTAAACCATCAGAAGAATAAGCAGATGTTCCACTTCCTGCATTATTTACCCAATACACCCCACCTTGTGACGATGTACGAGGATATATTGCTGAGGATGGATTAAACTGTTTTATTAAGGATGGTTCTTGTGGTTTTACATAAATCAAATCAGATTTATTTAAAATTTTCTTATCAATGACACCCACTGATGCAATATTTGTATCTTTAAAATCAGTATCATAAGCAACAGGTAATTCATAAAAAGCATTGTTCTTGAATGCTATTATTTTATCAGTATTAGGTAAATCAGAGAAATCCAATTCCCTTTGTACATCCAATACATTTTTGTATAAAGTACCATAGTAATAACTCAATATTGTATTCCCTAATGCAATATTAGAATATGAAGAATTGGAAATATAAATATTGGTTGATTTTATATTTACATTCAAGTTGCTGTCAACATGAGCAAAACACAAATAGCCATTCTTATATCCATAAAAGAACTCACCATTTGGGATATAGCCCAATGCTTGGAAATTACCAAAACCTGATGCTACAGTAAAATTCAACCCATCTGTTGATACTGATGTCCCGCCACTTGTATTATTACTTACAAACATATATTCTGTATTTCCAACATTAGCTTTGAATGGTTTATAAGTGTAAAAAGAAACATTACTATTATCCTGAATTGTTTTTTCAATAGTACCTGTTGTCAAATCAATCCTGAATAAGCCACTTGAAGTACCTACATAGAAGTAATTACCAATTTTTTCTATAGTGGTATTACTTTCACTAATGGTTTCACTGTCATATACTGCTACCTGTTGTAAATTAGTTAATAATGTATCTGATGTGCTGATAACTAATTTATTACTTACTACGTTGGCATATACATACTGTGTACCATCCTTATATATTGATGTAGAATATTGAACATCTGATGTAGGTGTCTTAACCAAGTTGTTTAAGTCCTGCCCATACCAAATATAACCTTGTTGAAGCAATGTAATATTAGAACCATCAAAGTCCATAAAAATGATGTCATTAGCTTCATTTAAATTGGTTGGATATGTTTTTAATGTTCCATCAGGTGCTATACCATAAAACACAGCATTACCACTATAAACACCACCATATATAGGAAGTAATATATCATCTCCATATTTAATAGGTGTTGTATATATGCCATAAGGATATGAACTGGGTATTGATTGTATTAATGTACTTGTCTCAATGGAATCTCCAATTGCTTTGTGAGCAAAGGCTTGCGTACTTTCTACGAATTTAACATCTAAGGATGTTGTGTTGTTTGCCTGTACACCTACATTTGCTACCCACTCCCTTTTGTATAGTTTTGTGTCGATTAAAGAAATAATGTCTCCAACTTTAACCACAGACCAATCACTTAATATAGTTTGGTAATCCCCATAGTCATATAAATCCCAATCGTTTTTATCAAGTGTGGAAACATCACCCACCTCAGGAGTTGGGTGTAAATCACCATTTTTATAGAATAAAATCCAAATATTAGGAGAGGATGCACCACTACTGTCAGATGTCCATTTATGATTATCCAAGTATATAGCCCCCTCATCAGTTGTAATATAAAAGTTATCAGGTTGACGAAGTAAAGGTAAATCAGCTTTTAACCCTTTTAAAAAATTTAATGTTGCCATTGTTTATAATTCTTATTTATTCTTTTATTATTTTTAAAAATACAACCATTCCAATATGGAAGCCATATTTAACACTGCACTTTGTACATTACCACCTTTTTGAGTGATTGTTAATGTATTCGTGTTTTCATCAAACTCAATACTTTCAATTAAGGCGTCTTCCCAATCTCCACTATCCCCATCACAAGTAATCATGTAATCTATTTGCTTCTCAAATGTCACAAAATTATCTTTTGTTCTCATTTTAGGTTTACATGACTTATCTTGCAATTGTTCTAACAATGTTTTATATATTGTATTTTATTATAAATACTTACATTTTATATTTTATCACTATTTTTTATAAAAAAATTGACCTTACATAAAAAAGCGAGAAATATTCTACACCAAATATTTGTTTTAGTGTAATTAAATACTTATATTTGTAGCATTAAAAACATTAAAGTATTATTATCATGTTTGGATTGCATTTTAACTCATTAATTGAACTCGTCAGAACTTTCTCTGATGAACAAACTTGTATATTGTACTTAGAGGAAATGAGATGGAATGGAAACCCTATATCACCCTTTGACCCTGCGTCAAAGGTATATAAGTGTGCAGGTAATAAATATAAGTGTAAGAATACAGGTCTATACTTTAATGCTAAGACTAACACCTTATTTGATAATACTAAGATAGAATTACAAAAGTGGTTTATGGGTATATGGTTAGTATGTTCTCATAAGAAAGGTATTTCTTCTCATCAGCTTGCTAAAGATATTGATGTAACTCAAAAAACAGCTTGGTTTATGCTCCAAAGAATAAGGAATTGTTTTGATATTGAAAATAATTCTGAACTTGAAAATGAAGTTGAAGCAGACGAAACCTTTATTGGTGGTAAGAATAAAAACAGACATGCAAGCAAAAAAGTTGAAAACTCACAAGGTAGAAGTTTTAAAGATAAAACACCTGTTTTGGGGATGGTAGAAAGAAAAGGAAAACTTGTAGCAAAGGTTGTTAAATCGACTTCATCAGAACATCTAACACCTGAACTTGTAAAAGTAATAAAAGATACAGCAACACTATATACAGATGAATGGTATGGATATAACCAAATAGGGAAAATATACAATCGTTTGTATGTGAAGCATAATGATAATCAGTTTGTAGATGGTAAGATATACACCAATACAATAGAGGGATTTTGGAGTTTGTTAAAGAGGGGTATTGTAGGAATTTATCATTTTGTATCAAGGAAACATCTTCAATATTATATAGATGAGTTTGTATTTAGATACAATACTCGTACCTTTGAAAGTGAAAGCAGTAGGTTTAATCATTTCTTATGTAATGTAGGAAATAAGAGATTAAAGTATCATGTTTTAATTGCTGATTAATTAAAATGTTATGGACGAAAAAAACACAGAAATCCACTGTCCTTATTGTGAAGAAAAGACAGTATTAGAATCTATCAAAAGAGTTGTGACAGTTTCTGATAAATCTGAATGGATAGAGTTTGTTACAATTTCTTATGCTTGTTGTGAAAGAGTTATACACACAACAGAAATTGATTCAAGTTTTAATAATAAAGGAGATTCTTTTTAATTTCAATACCAAAATGTTTAGTATTTTCTTTTGAATATTTATTGTTATAATAACATTTACCCCTTTTAGTATTGGAATGTACAGAAATATCTAAATCGTTATCGTTTATTATTAATTCTGTTATTAATAGATTGAGTTTATCTTGGTATTCTTTAATTTCTTGAATAATTTTTTCAGTTTCCATAACCTTTATGTTTTATTATAAATATGTTCAATACTCTAAAAACTAATGAATAAGAGGATAAAAAATACAGTTCATATACAAATTGAACAAATGCATATATATTCATATATACTATATGATAATAGCAGATATATTGGAGAAGGTATAAGGATGTATTTTAAAGATAATCCTGATGTTACATTACACACCCTTATTGATGAAAACAACAATGAAACTAAGGCTTATTCTTTTAGAGATACAATAGAACATCTTAATTTAAAAACATTACAGATGTTTGCAAGATTTGGTTTAAATGGTTTAATTGATGAAGATTTGAAAAACTCACCAAAGAAAAGACCAATGGGTGATTTTGATAGATTGATACAAAAAGCTTTAAATTATAATCCAAAAGATAAAGAAAAATAGAAGGGATGTTTTCAGCATCCCTTTTTAGTTATCGAGTTTGGTGTAAACTTGTATATCATTACCTAAATTTTATGAATCGTATGCGAAAGGACTAAGTGCCTATGTCAGCGAAGATATAGCAAATAGCTACCTGACTAATCCGACGAATAATTTTTCTACAAAATTGACAAATGATGAGAAAATAGAAGCTATTGTATTGCAAAAGTACTTTCAAAGTTTCTTTCAGGGAGGATGGACTCCTTTCTATGAAAACTTACGGACTGGTTACCCTGAATTTCACCGCACAAAAGGTGTGGAAATTCCTTATCGCTGGATATATCCGCAATCGGAATATAACTACAATGCGGACAATGTATCAGCAGCTATAACAAGACAATTCGGAAACGGCAATGATAAAATAAATCAAAAAACCTGGTGGTTAAAATAAATATTCAGTCGATGAAAAGAATAGTATCAATATTGCTAATGCTTATATGCATTACGAGTACTTATGCTCAGGAGAAGTTATATTTCGATAAAAATGGTAAATTCAAGATTGTACAGTTCACTGATATACATTATAAATGCGGATCTGAAGAATCTGCAAAGTCTATCAGAATGATGAAAGAGGTGCTTGATAATGAGAAACCTGATCTTGTAGCATTTACAGGTGATATTGTTACAGATACTCCTGCAAAGAACGGTTGGGATGAGGTTCTGGCTCCCGTTATCAGCCAAAAAATCCCATATGCGATCGTATTGGGAAATCATGATGACGAGCATGACTGGACCCGCCGGCAAATAATGGATTATGTGATTAGTAAGCCATATTGCTATGCGCAGACAGGGCCTGTATACTTGACCGGTGTTGGAAACTATGTTCTTGAGATAAGGAATACCCAAGAGAAAACAGGTGCAATACTTTATTTTATGGATTCTAACGCATATAATAAAGTAGGGGAGCAAAAAGGATATAACTGGTTCGGCTTTGACCAGGTAGACTGGTATAGAACGAACAGTGCTTTTTTTACGAGAGAAAACAAAGGTAAACCATATCCGGCCCTGGCATTTTTCCATATTCCTTTACAGGAATACACACTATTGTCTGATACAACTAAGAACTATGTAAAAAATACTCCTGTATTTGGCAATAAAACTGAAAAAGAATGCCCCGGAATTATAAATACCGGAATGTTTGCTGCAATGGTTGAAGGTGGAGATGTAATGGGTACATTTACAGGACACGATCATGACAACGATTACATTGGATACCTGAATGGGATTTGCCTTGCATACGGTCGTTTTTCAGGAAGTAAGACAACTTATACCAGCTTGGGCTACGGGGCAAGAGTTATTGAACTTACAGACAATGAACGAATATTTAATACCTGGATACACTCTAGTGACAACAATATTCTATATAACGTGAAATATCCGGATTCATTTCTGGTAAAATAGAGGCTATCAATCGACTGGAATTCTATAGGAAGGCAATAAAAGTATTTTTTGTAGAGTATTTCAATTAGTCCTCCTGAATTTTAACCGTGAGATGCCGATATAATAATACAAGGGGAAGGATTTATTATTCTTCCCCTTGTTTATATTTTTTACAACTTATTTTCTTCCCGGTAGGTGTCGATTGCTTTCTTTGCCGAACCGTGTAGTAATAACAAGCGTTTGGATTGCTCATAGTCAAGACCTAGCTCTTCCTGTACCATACGTGTGCCCCTGTCTACCAGTTTGGCGTTCGATAGCTGCATATTTACCATACGGTTCCCTTTTACCCTGCCAAGTTTGATCATGGCAGAAGTCGTGATCATATTGAGTATCATTTTCTGACCTGTGCCTGATTTCATTCGCGAACTGCCTGTAACAAATTCAGGCCCTACGATCATCTCGATAGGAATATCAGCTTCCTGAGCAATAGGTGAGTCGGGATTACTGGAGATAGATGCTGTAAGGATACCATGTTTTCGGGATTCATGCAAAGCACCTATGACATAGGGAGTTGTACCGGATGCGGCAATGCCTATGACTGTGTCTTTATCGTTGATATTGAATGTCTGCAGGTCGTTCCAACCAGCGTCTAAATTGTCTTCGGCTTTTTCCACAGGGTTTCGCAAGGCGGTATCACCTCCGGCTATTAACCCTATGACAAGTGTATTAGGCATACCGAATGTTGGCGGTATTTCCGAAGCATCCAGTACCCCCAAACGCCCGCTTGTGCCTGCCCCGATATAGAAAATACGCCCGCCTTGTTGCATGCGCGGAATGATTTGTGATACAAGCTTTTCAATCTGAGGTATCGCTTTTTTTACGGCTATTGCTACTTTTTGGTCTTCTTTGTTTATATCAGTCAATAACTCCAAAACCGATTTGTTTTCGAGATTATCATATAATGAAGGTTGCTCCGAAATTTTTACAAAAGTCATTTTATTCAAGAAGTTATATGTTTACTATTTAGTGACAGTTATCAAGTTCGTATAATATCGGATAAGTCCGGCCATGGGAGATTGTTCTATAGATCCGATCGTAATATTGAGGCTCGAACCGGCTTTCCTCAATATTTCCTGATAATGATACGCAACCGAACCTGTAAAATGTGCCTCATTGTGCTGGTAATCGTATTGCATTACATTTTTTACAAAGAAATCTTTGAAAGCATTGTATACCAGATCATAGATGGTTTTGTCATCAATGTTCTCTATTAAAAACGGAGACAGGCTTGCTAAGAATCGGTTTGCCATCGGCTGCTTGTATACCCTGTCGAGTATAAGGGCAGGAGTGAGGTCGAATTCTTTCAGGAATTTTTCTTTGAGGCCTGCTGTTAGTTGATTTTTGAGACAGGCTCCCAGAAACAGGCGGCCTATCACGGCTCCGCTGCCTTCGTCTCCCAGTACATATCCTAAAGGAGATACGCTTTTTTCTATTTCTTCTCCGTTATAATAGCAGGAATTTGAGCCTGTACCAAGGATGCAGGCAATACCTTTGTTTGTACCGCATAAACCTTTGGCTGCAGCAAGTAAATCACTGTCGACCTCAATGTCTGTCGTATTTATATTGTCTGCGATTGCATCTCTGATAATCTGATTTTTATCAGGCGAGGCACAGCCGGCACCGAAAAAATGGACAGCTTTTACATTATGACCGTTTATTATGGGTTTTATAGTTGCACTAATTTCCTTGCTTATATCTTCCCTTGTACGGAAAAATGGATTTGCACCTTTTGTGAAAACCTGTTTTGTTTCTTTATTGTATTCTACAAAACGCCAATCAACCTTTGTAGAACCTCCGTCTGCTAATATTATCATATCTTTATATAAATTTTCTTTTTATACAAAATGTTACCGATCACCCAATTGAATCCGACAAACAGCAGGGCGTAAACAAGCGAGCCGAAATAATCGCCCAGATAAGGCTGTAAGCAGATTTTATATATGAAATTTTTAATACTTATCAACGATCCGTCGTACATAAACAGCGTACTGCCAAGTAAGATAGAAAATACGCCTGCCGCTACATAGATGAAGAGTGGGTTTACTCCGAACGATTCAAAAAATATACTCCATTTTTTATGTCCTTTAATATCAATAATCCAGATTAGTAGTGCTAACAATATGGCTGCGAGGCCGCATGTCGCAATGGCGAATGTGGGAGACCATATTTTTTTATTAATAGGACAACCGTAACTAAGTAAAAAACCGATGAATGTCATGATCGTTCCAATGATAAAGAGCCTGTTTATACGCTCGTAATTGTCTTTAGTACTCAATAATAGTTCACCACAGCAAAACCCTGTAAGTACATGGCAAATAGCGGGAATGGTACTGAGCAATCCTTCAGGATCGAGAATGACCCCATTGTCTACGTACATATGCTTTGCACCTATTAGAGCCTTATCGAGAAGGGCTATAATATTATTCTCACTAAATTCGAATCCATTACCGAATACCAGGAGAAGAAAATAACCGATCAACGTGACAATTATAATATATGGTATATATTTATGTTTTACTAATATGGCTATCAGGGCTGTGGCACCATATGTGATAGCCAACCGCTGCATTACGCCCAGTATGCGTATATTTTCAAAATTGGTGATGGATTTGAAAAAGATATCCAGAAAACCGGATTCTTCACCCGACAACTGATGATATGTACGAAACGACAGTGATAGCCAACCTAGCCCGAGTCCTATCAGGAAGATAACAATTGTGCGCTTGAGTATTTTCTACAATGTCGGTTTATTAAACTCAAAGTTAAACTTACGTAATGAAATAAATGTAGAAATTCCCATTATAAACATAAAGAAAGGGAAAACCAGATCGGTGGGGGTAAGCCCGTTCCAGGCAGCATGTCCTAGCGGAGTGTACACAAAATTCCATGATCCGGGATTGTTTACCATTATCATACCGGCTATCGTTATCCCTCTCAGTATATCAAGAGATAAAAGTCTGCTACTTGGTTTTTGATCTATCATATGACGCCTCGTGATTCTCTTTACTTATACAAATAGTATTTTTTTGATATTTTTTTGAATGGTTCGGTTTCTTTATACCAAAAATTCTTAATATCGTCAAATTTATTGTTTTTTGCAAAGGTAAGTCTTACATAGTCACTACCCGAAACCTGATCAAACATTCTGTATCGTTTATCGTTCGCATTTTCGAAAATGGCCTTATCCGGATATAGTTTTGCGATTTCCTGCATTACATAAAATTGTATTTCAGATAGCCGGGCTTTTTCATATTCCATTATATGAACCTGTACTCCTTCTAATTGTTTCCCTTGTCCTACCGAGTAAAACGGTTTCAGGTATATCGGTCTGAAATGTAAGCCCGGAAGTTGTAACCGGTTTAGGTTGTTTGCCAGTTCCTCAGCCTTTATCCATTCCGAAGCAAATATCTGGAATGGGATTGTATAGCCTACTCCGATAGACATATATCCAAGTTCTCCAAGGATACCGGATACCGGATAAAACACTGCTGATATGGGATGAGGAATATGGGGAGATGACGGAATCCATTGCAAGCCGGTTTGTTCGTATGTCATTTTACGTTTCCATCCTTTCATTCTCACCACCTGTAGATTACATTGCTTACTAAGCATATTCCGGCCATTAAGTAATAAGGCTAATTCGCCACAAGTCAGTCCGTATACATAAGGTATTTTGAATTGGCTTACAAAAGAAATAAAATTGTCCTCAACCAGGCCTCCTTCGACTTTTAATCCTCCTAACGGATTTGGCCTGTCGAGGACAATAAATTCGATATTATTCTCTGCTGCAGATTGCATAGCCAGCCCCATGGTGCTGATGTAAGTGAAAGAGCGGCAACCTATGTCCTGTATGTCGTATACCAATACGTCAATGCCTTTCAGCATATCCGGTGTAGGAAATCTGGTTTTCCCATGTAGAGAGTAGACAGGTAGTCCTGTCTTAGGGTCGGTTACATTGTCTACCGGATCTCCGGCGTGGGCATCACCACGAACGCCGTGTTCGGGAGCAAACAGAGCTACCAGTCTTACATTGGCTGCTTCGTGCAGAATATCGATGGTCGATTTCATTCTGTTATCTACTCCCGTAGGATTGGTTATAAGTCCTACACGCTTTCCTTCCAGTATTTTGAACTTCTGTTCTTTCAATACTTCAATTCCGGTCTTTATCTTTACCTTTTGAGCAATTGCCGTCAGGGATAAAAAACACATAACTGATAGTATTATTAATGGTCTTCTCATGTTCTGATAATTTTATTCTTTTGTTTCTTCTTTGGCTTTACCGTAATTGGGATCAATTTTTAATAAGGCAACCGCAATGATAGGGATTATGCTGCATATCATTACCCAGATAAAGAAGTGATTATAACCCAATTGTTCTTGTAGCCATCCTGCAAACATGCCCGGTATCATCATCCCCAGCGCCATAAAGCCAGTACAGATGGCATAGTGAGCGGTTTTTTGTTCCCCATCGGAGTAGTACATCAGATAGAGCATATAGGCTGTGAATCCGAATCCATAGCCGAATTGTTCTATAAACACACATATGTTTATAACTATCAGGCTGTCTGATTGCGTGAAACTCAGATACAAGAATGTGGCAATAGTAAGCAGCATGCTGAATGTCATAGGCCACAACCATTTGCGTAATCCTCCTTTTGCTGCAACAAATCCGCCGATAATACCTCCCAAAGTGAGGCCGATGATACCGATAGTACCATATACAAGTCCTACTTCCCCTGTGGTTAAGCCAAGTCCACCTGTATCGATAGAGTCGAGCAGGAACGGATTGATCAACTTTAAAAGCTGGGCTTCTGAAAAACGGAATGTCAGCATAAAGAATATTGCGGCGGCAGCTTGTGGTTTTTTAAAAAATGATTTGAATGTAGATAAGAATTCACTTGCTATTGAGCTTGCTGTCAGATGAGTATGAGGCTTATCCGATTCAGGTTTTGGTAAAAATACCCTGTGGTAGAAGCTGAAGAATATAAATAGCCCGGCCAGAACAAAGAATGTAATTGACCATGCAAATGGGATATTTCCTGACAATCCTTTGTATTCGGCTGTACTGGCTGTAGTGAGTTTGGGATCGATCTGAAAAACAAGATAAGCCTGCCTGTTCCAATTCTTTTCATTAAATGTAAGGCGGTCGCCATGAAGTAAGGATATACTGTTGTCACCCTTGTTCAAGGTTGTATTTAATACCATCTCCTTTCCTTTTTCAGGTTGCTGCGATAAGCTGACAATCGCAACAGCTACATTACCTGTATGTTCGGATTTAATGGTATAACGTTTCTCTCCGAAGTTATCTTTTATCCAGTTTCCGAACGGCTTTGAAATATGAGTCGTCCACATACTCTGTTCCTTGTTCGCCGCTTCTTCATCAGTGACTTTATCTTTAGTTGTAAAACCGTTTCGCTCATTTAGCGCGATCACCTCCTGCAGGAAAGAATCGAGGCTATCTTTATTAACCCCGTGCGTACCTATCCGGACTACATCTGTATCTACGATAAAACGGATATCCCCTTCTTGCGGTGTTATATTTCTGGCTTTTGGAATATATAAAGTAGATTGTGTATATTGGGGTGAAGCATCAATACTTATTTTTACAGGTTCGCAACCGGATGTGCTTTCCAGAAAACCGGCGAGGATTATAAGCACACCTTGCCCCATGATGGTGGCTACACGATAGAATGTACTGCGGATACCTACATATTTTGCTTGCTGATTGGTGTTGAGTCCCAGCATATAAAAACCGTCGGCGGCAATATCATGTGTGGCCGAACTAAAGGCCAATAGCCAGAAAAAAGCTAAAGTAGCCTGAAAAAAGAAGGGTAGGGGAATCGTGAATGCAATTCCGCCAAACCCGGCACCGATAAGTATCTGCATGGTTGTGATCCACCAGCGTTTTGTTTTCAGCAAGTCGACAAAGGGACTCCAAAACGGTTTGATGACCCAAGGCAAATATAACCAGCTGGTATAAAGGGCTATGTCGGTATTTGATATACCCATGCGTTTGTACATAATCACGGAAATAGTCATTACGGCAACGTAAGGTAGTCCTTCGGCCAGATAGAGCGAAGGAATCCATGCCCATGGTGATCTTTTATTCTCTTTCATCGTTTTGTTTTTAGTACAATTTTTCAAAAATAGCATCTACAAAGTAATGCAGTAATTATTATAATTTAGCACAAAACTTATTTCATTCTAGCTATATAATTTTCATTGAATTAGCTATAGCCATCATTTTTTCGTTGCTGATG